>SVQO01000016.1 GCA_015065325.1 Oscillospiraceae bacterium
GTAGCCTTTGCCGCGCCCGCTACCTTTTGCCAAGCGGTGGTATGGGAATTAAAGAGGATATTCTGCTCGTTGACGGTGGCGCCGCTTTTGGTAAAGCGCACGAGGAGGGTAAATCTCCACCCCTCGGCGGGGACGGAGGTTGCCTTGGCAAAGGCAGAGGCTACGTAGGAATCCCCCGCTTTGCCGTTGGGAACGGAAAGGGTCTGCAGGAAATCGTAGGCGGTATCGGGCGTACTTGTGATCTGAGCCGCTCTTGCGCCCGATGCCTTGTGGGCGGTGGTGTAGGGGGCGGGACTGTAAGAGGACCAGGCGGAATCGGTCTCAAAGCCTGCGTTTTCCAGCAGGTTATAGTCGGAGAGCCCCCCTACCTCCAGCTGCATATTGTCAAAGAAGATACTGCCCTTGGTACCCGACAGGGACACGCAAAGGCTGACGTTTTGCCCTACGGTCACGGGGAAGGTAACGGAAAGGCGCTGCCACTCGTCTTTGGCTTCTTTGATAACCTCGCTGTAATAATACTCGGAGCCTACGATGGCAACTACCCTTGCTCCGCCGGTGCTTGAAGATTCCAAATCCTTGGTATTGATATACGCAGAAAGGGTATATTCCTCCGCTGCGGGAAGGCTGAGCACGTAATAGCCGTAGATCGCATCGTAATTTCCCGAGACGGGGGCGGTGAGCTTATAGGAGCGACTGCCTACTCTTGCCATCTCGCTTGTAAAGTCGTAGGAGCCGCTATCGGTTCCGTAGGAGACACCCGCAACAGAGCCGCTTTGCTCAAAGCTATGGTTGGGCAGGAGGTTGACGGTATTCTTCTGGGTCTTGGAGGCGAAGGTAAGGTTGCCCATACCGGTCAGCGACGTATTGCCGCCGCCCCACTCGTAGTACTGCCCGTAGCCGTTGCCGTCGGAGGCGGTGGTATCCACCGCGCTTTTGAGGGTTCCGTTTGCGGCGAAGGTATAGAGATAGGTTCTGCCGAGATTTACGTCGGTGACGGTGGTGGCGGTGGGCTCGTAGGCGAAGGTGAATTGATTGCCCACCGTGCCCGCGGAGGAGACCTCCCTCACGGACGCCACTCTGCCCGAGGTATTGTGGTAGCCGTATTGGATCGAGGAATTATCCAGATTCAGTGCGGAGGAAAGGCGGTACGTTCCCTCGTGGTAATTATACCTTGCCGAGCTTCCGTCGGGGAAAACGATATCCGTCACGCCGTTGTTATGGGTGGTCATACGGCTGTTATACTGTACGGAGACGGTCTTTACCGCGCCCATATTCATATAGCGCACCGCGGTCAAAAATCCGTAGTCGGAATAGTCCATATAGACGCCGTTTCCGTCGGAGGAGACGGCGGAATTCACCCGATTGAGATTGGAGGAGTCCAAATTGACGTTGACGTAATTTCCGTAGATATCAACGATCTTGTACAGGTACCACTCGTCGAATCCTGCGCGGTTGGTAAAGTACAGGGTGGTATCGCCGCTGTCCTTCATTTCCATATCGTTGTTGGAGGAATTGAGATAGAGCTTGCGGTCGGGGTCGATCTCGTCCACCCAAACGCCTGCGGAATCGGTTTTGAAATAATGGTGCGTGCCGTCCGCATCGGTATATTGCAGATATTCCGCACTGCTTCCGGGAGGGGTGAGCTTGACGATCTTCTGCGCCAGGTTCAGCTTCCAGCCCGTGCCGTAGGGGGCGGAATCGGCAGAAAGGGCGTTGGCGGTATTGTAGATCAGGGACAGGGAGACGGGCGCAAGGGTTCCGCCCGTGGTGACAAGCTCACGGGCTACGGTCAGATTTCCCGTCAGGTCGTTGACGTACCCCTCCCCCGAAAAGCCGAGGCTCTGGGTATGATAGGAGAAATAGTCCTCCACGCCCACGGTATTGATATACGAATAGACGATCTGGGGCCAAACTGCCTGCTGGAGGTATGCTCCGTTGGTGGAGCAGAAGAAGGTATCGAAGGTACTGCCGTCGGAGGGCGGTGCGGCATATTTGAGAAGGATGCCGTGATTGGTCTTCGTTCCCTCGGTCCACTCATTGGCAAGGCGGGTGATATCCCAGGAGTAGAAGGAGTCGTTTGAAACTACCGGAAAGTAGTCCTCGGCGATAGGATCGTAGAAGCCGTTTGCGGGATCGGCGCTTTGATAGGTAACGGTCTTCTCGTTCCAGGCGCGGGTAATTCGGTGTGCGGTAAGCTTTAGGGTGGGGTTATACGAATTGGTATTGGAATAGCCGGGATTTGAGTCAAAATATCCGTAGGGGAACAGGGCGATCTGCGCACCTATGATCTTATCTCCCGGTCGGAGAGACGGGGTGGGAAACTGCAAAAGGGCGTAGCCGTCGTTACGGATACGGATATGGTTATTGGCGTTGTAATTGGCGGTGGGGTTGGAGGCGATGATATGGGTATCCTGAATATCGTTTCGTTCTGCCTGGAACTGCAAAACGGGGTCGACGGTTACGGGATAGGTCATTTCCTCCCCTACGGTAAAGTCCAGGCGAAGGGTGATTTTACTGTTCTTTGCTTCCGCAAGGGTGAGCGTAAGTGCATCGCTGTAACCCCCTTGGCTATCCCAAAGGGCGGGGGCGGTGACGGTGAAAAGAAGGGTTTGGCTTCCCTTTTCGTACACTGCGATCTTGCGGTCATTTTCCTGCACTGCCGTTACGCCGCCGTTAAAGGAATAGGTATAGGTCAAGGAGGAAAGGGCTCCCCTTTCCTTGATGATGACGTTTTCCTTTACCCGTTTGGAAACCAGGATATATTCCACGTCCACATCGGGGAAAATTTCCTCATAGCGCACGCTGCCGGAAAGATCGGTCAACGCCATGGGGTTGCCGCTTCCGTCGGGGGTATTTTCAAAGACGGCGTCTGCCTTTGCCGCGCCCGCGATGGAAACGGTGACTTTATTCTTTCCGTTTTCCAGGGAGTAGAATTTTTCTCCGCTGCTTTTCTTGAAAAAGCGGACGGTAGAGGAATTGGCACCGTTTGCAAGCACGTCCTCGCCGCCGTCGGTACCGCTCGTCAGGCTATTGTCAATATCCAAAAGCGCACCGCTGTCCCCTTCGTAGTGGACGTCGTAGGGGTAGATCGCACGGCGGTAGGTTCCGTCGGACATACGGAAGGTCTTTTGATTGGGCTCTCGCATTTCTTCCACCTCGCCCAATACGGTGGGCTCGGAGGTGCCCTCCGAAGGGATCGATGCGGTCGGTGCAAGACTTTGCTCGGAGGATTCCGCTGCTGCGGGTGCTTCTGCCCCTGTTTCAACAGCGAAAACAGCAAGGGGAAGCGTCTGCAAAAGAATCACCAGGCACAAAAACACGGCAGTCATGCGAAAAATTTTCTTTTTCATAACGTTTCTCCTTTTCTTTTAAATTTCTGATTGGGGCTTTTGGGGGAGACTTCTCCCAATACCATTATCGCAAGGTTTTCCATTATTTGTCAAGGAAATTTTGGCTGAAAGGATCCCGAAATATCAATTTCGTTTGCCTGCACAAAAACCGTGTTAAGCTTTTGGAAAAATCACACAATTTGGTTTTGGAACAAGAAAAAAGAACCCATCCGAGGATGAGTTCTTTTCTTTGCACAAACGGGGATTTGTTTCGATCAGGTATGGCTCTCGATGTACTCGGCTACGGCGCGAACGGTCTTCAGCTCCATCACGTCCTCGTCGGGAACGATGATTCCGAATTCGCTTTCCAGCGTCATAAGCATTTCCACTACTTCCAGGCTGTCTGCGCCCAGATCGTCCAGAATATTGGCATCATCGTCGATGGTTGCAATATCCAGACGAAGCTGCTTTGCCAAAAGGTCTTTTACTTTTTCAATCATAATATACTCCTTATTTATTTCTCGTATGAGAAGAATTGTCAATCAAAATGCCAAGAATACGCATATTTTACACAAACGGGCGGTACTTGTCAAGAGTCTTTCACTTCCCGCTCAGGTCAGCTTATAGTCGGCTTCCGCAAAAATATCGTCCATACTGCTTTTGTGAAGATACAAGAGGACCGCATACAGTCCCCACTGCAAAAAGACCACCAGGTCGCTTCTGCCCACGAACAAATACTGACAGGAGCTCAACGCCGACACGACGAAGGCAAACGCAAAAACCACAAGTCCCTTTTTCCGATAATCCTGTGCGGTATACAGACGGGTGCAACGGGAGATCGCCGCAAAAACGAACCAAAGGGGCAGGATCGAAAAGATCAAATTCAAGACCGTGGAGCACCAAGCCAACACCTCGTAAGGAAAGAGGTACGGAAACGCATTGTCACCCGTCGCGATCAATCTTGCCAGGCGGATACCGTAGGTAACGCACAGGACGGCAAAGGAAACGAGGGACAAAAGCTTATGGAATGCGGGCACCTTGGCTTCCGAGTAAGCGGCGTCGAGACGGCGCAGACCGAGAAATACAAAGAAAGCAAACAGGGGCTTTGGGAAAATATTGATAAAATCCAGATACAGATCCCCCATACAGACAAAGGCGAGGAAAAACCAAAAGAAGGCACCCTTGATGGCAAGACGGGTCTGCAGAGGAGCATTTTTTTCCACGTTTTCCACGTAGGAGGAAATCAGGTTTTCGTAAAAGGTCTTATCCTCCCGACAACGCTTTAAATACGCCTTGATAATTCTTGCCGTATAGATCCCGAAGAAAACGAGAAGAACTCCTCCGATCACCAGCAGGATCCTTTGGGTAGTAAAGAAGTTGGTGCGCATTGCACTGTAATCCTGCACGTAATCCGCTCCTGCGTCGATCTCCGAAAAGAAGATGGTGGGAAGCTGGGGGAGAAAATTGATCACGGCTTTTGCAAGGAAAAAGCCGGTTACGTAGCCGCGCACGAGATCGAAGGACTTCAGCATCAGAGTACCGTCCCTACGGATGGCAAGGTAATGCAGCCCTTTGAAGAAATTGTCACAAAACAGCCACGACAAGCCCCCTTCCGCTACCAGGAAGAAGAAGCAGAACATCAGACGGTCGCTTTGGAGTGTGGACGTAAACACGAGGGCGGAGGAAAAAAGCTTCACCACGCTTGTCAACGCCAGAAAAAGCAACCATTTTTTAGCGGCGGCGATCCGCTCCTCCAAAAGAGAAAGGCGGGAAAGGCCGCAAGCAATCAGAATATACCCGATAAAATCCGGGATGATATCAAGGGTGATAAAGTCCGGATTGATCAAAAACAAAAAGCCTACGAAAATCAGACCGGTTTTCATAACTATCCTTTCTCAGTCAGAAATTCGGATCAGGGCGCGCACCATGGCGATCGCCGCATACCAGATCAAAAATACGGCAAACAGATTATCCAGTTGGGACAAAACGCCGAACGCATTTGCCAGCCCCTTCGGCAAGGAAAATGCCAGGGCAATCTTGGATACCGAAAAGAGGACGCCCTCCACAAGAGCGATCCCGGGAACGGACAGGTGGGACATTGCAAGCTTGTCCTCCCCTTTCTTACGGCAGAACACCGCGGAACGGCGGAACAGGAGCATCAAAAACGCCATTTCAAACAGGCGCATACAAACGTCGAAGGAAACCCCTGCAAAGGTTTGAGAAACGTTGTAGTGCACCTTTGCGGCATTTTCGGAAAGAAGAACCTCGGAAACCTTGTGAAAGCCTTCAAACCACAGGGTATCCTTCAAAAGGGACAGGGCGGAAAACGCCATCATTGCAAGCGGCACAAAGCGGAGACGCTCCAATCCCTCCGTTTTTTTGGAAAGAGCGGTAACGCCGAAATACAAGAGGATCCAGCCTGCAAGATCGGGAAAAATATCAATGATCATATGCGGAGGCTTTCCCACTACGATCGGAAAATCGTACAGGAACATAATTCCCAAAAAAATCGCTCCGAAGCCCATCAGTTACTCTCCTTCAAGCCACAGCACTTCTTATATTTTTTACCGCTGCCGCAGGGACAGGGATCGTTGGGACCGACTTCCTTCTTCTTCACCACGGGAGCTTTCTTCACGGTGCCGTCACCGCCTGCGGAGGTAGCGGTAACCTTGGCGACCGCCTTTCTCTTGATCTCCTCCTCTTTGCGGCGGGGCATTACGCGCAGGATGGTCATTGCAGTTTCGTTACGGATCGACTCGCCCATTTCGTCAAACATAACCGAGCCCTGGATCTTGTACTGCATTACGGGGTCGCGCTGAGCGTAGGCATTCAGACCGATGCTTCCTCTCAGCTCGTTCATAGCATCCAGATGATCCATCCAAAGACGGTCAACGTTGCGCAAAAGCACGGTTCTCTCCACCTCGCGGAACAGCTCCTCACCGAAGGCTTCTTCCTTCCGGCGGTAGCAAGCATCCGCACGCTCGGAAAGAAGCTCTACGAGCCCCTCGGGATCCGTTCCCTCTTCATCCTCGCCAAAGACCAGATCCTCAGGCGTCAGGAGCGTGCCCATGAATTTCTTTTTCAGTTCCTCGTAGGGGTAAGCCTCTTCCCTCTCGGCAGGAATAAGCTCCATCACAGAGCTTTCTACAAGACCTGCGATCATGGCACGGATATCCTCTTTCAGATCCTTGCCGTCCAGTACCTCCTGGCGCTGCTTGTAGATCAGCTTTCTCTGCTGATTCATTACGTCGTCGTACATCAAAACGTTCTTTCTGCGGGCAAAGTTATCGCCCTCCAGACGCTTCTGAGCATTTTCAATGGAGGAGGAAAGAATTCTGGCATCGATGGCCTGGTCTTCATCCAACCCCAGCTTTTCCACCACGCCCATAATGCGCTCACTGCCGAACAGACGGAACAGATCGTCCTCCAAAGACAGGTAGAAGGTGGAGGCGCCGGGGTCGCCCTGACGGCCGCTTCGACCGCGGAGCTGGTTATCGATTCTTCGGGATTCGTGGCGCTCGGTGCCGATGATATAAAGTCCGCCTGCCGCTCTGACCTTTTCCGCTTCGGGGGCGATCTTTGCGTCGTACTCCTTCAGAAGCTGAGAAAATCTCGATCTGGCGGCAAGGATCTCCTCGTCGTCCGTATCAAAGAAGGCGTCTGCGGCAGCGATGAGCTCATCGGAAAATTCTTCCTTACGCATCTGTGCCTTGGCAAGGTACTCCGTATTACCGCCCAGCTTAATATCCGTGCCTCGGCCTGCCATATTGGTAGAAATGGTAACTGCGCCGAAAGCACCCGCCTGGGCCACGATCTCCGCTTCGCGCATATGCTGTTTGGCGTTGAGCACGTTATGCGGGATCTTCTCTCGTTTCAGAAGCTTGGACAAAAACTCGGATTTGTCAATGGAGACCGTACCAACCAGCACGGGCTGTCCTTTTTCGTGACATTCGCGGATCTTTGCAACGATAGCACGGTACTTTCCCGCGATATTCTTATACACCACGTCGGGATGATCCACGCGGGCAAGAGGACGGTTGGTGGGGATCTCCACCACGTCCAGATTGTAGATCTCGCGGAATTCGGGTTCCTCGGTCAAGGCGGTACCGGTCATACCCGAAAGCTTGGTATACAGACGGAAATAATTCTGGAAGGTAATGGTTGCAAGGGTCTTGGATTCCTTCTGAATATTGACGCCTTCCTTTGCCTCAATTGCCTGATGGAGACCGTCGGAATAACGTCTGCCGAACATCATACGTCCCGTAAAGGAGTCTACGATAATGACCTGCCCGTCTTTGATCACGTAGTCCTCGTCACGGTGCATGGTTCCATATGCCTTGATCGCCTGATTCAGGTGATGGTAAAGGGTGGCGTTTTCGGGATCGGATAGATTTTCAATGCCAAAGGCGCGCTCCGCCTTCCCCACGCCGCGGGGAGTCAGCGTTGCACTTTTCGCCTTTTCGTCGATGATATAATCCGCCTCCAGGTCCTCGTAAAGCTCCTTGGTATCCGCTTCTTTGATCTTGTAGGGCTTCAGTGCTCTGACAAAGGCATCGGCACGATTGTAAAGATCGGAGGAATCGTCTCCTTCACCGGAGATGATCAGAGGGGTTCTGGCTTCGTCGATGAGGATGCTGTCCACCTCGTCCACGATGGCAAAGGCGTGTCCTCTCTGGAGCATTTCCTTCTTATAGAGAGCCATATTATCGCGGAGGTAGTCGAAGCCAAACTCATTGTTGGTGCCGTAGGTAATATCCGATGCGTACGCACGTCTTTTTTCATCGGCGCTGAGGCCGTGGATGATCAGTCCTACGGAAAGACCGAGAAAGTTATAAAGCTTGCCCATCCACTCAGAGTCACGCTTTGCAAGGTAATCGTTTACCGTAACGATATGTACGCCCTTTCCAGCAAGGGCATTCAGATAGGCGGGAAGAGTCGCCATCAGCGTTTTACCCTCGCCCGTTTTCATTTCCGCAATTCTTCCCTGATGCAGGACGATACCGCCGATCAGCTGAACGCGATAGTGACGGGTACCCAAAACGCGTTCGCCCGCTTCGCGAACTACGGCAAAGGCATCGGGCAAAATATCGTCCAGGGTTTCTCCTTCTGCAAGTCTTGCTTTCAAAACGTCGGTGGTTTCGCGAAGCTCGCCGTCACTCAGAGCCTTATACTTGGGAGCAAGGGCTTCGATGGCATCCACGGTAGAGCGGATCCGACGAATAGCGGCATCGGAATGGGTACCGAAGATTTTTTCAATAAGATTCATTTATTTTTTCCTTTCCGGAACAATTTCCAGTTGGTTTTGAATACACTTAAATTACATTATATCTAAAAATTGAGAAACTTTCAAGTATTATTGTAAATTTTCTGTTCGCCGTCGTTTGCGTTCCCTTCTCCTTCGTGCAAAAAGAAGGATCAGACGCAATAGCAAAATCAGAAAAACGAGTCCCTCGAACAAAAGAATCTGCTGCCAACTGCCCCAAACCGATGAAAAGGAGAAACCAAGCATGAACAGTGACAATGAGAAAAAAATCCTCCAGATCCGTGAGCCGAACAGCAGGCTCCCGAGCACGGTCAAAGCCACCGACACAAGCCAAATTTCGATCAAGCGCCATACCCCCGTCGTTTCCTTTTCCGGAAGCAGAAAACATTTTTCGCTCCGTCGGCTTATTATACCCATCCTATCGATTTTATTTGCATTTTTGTTACTCTCCTGCTACGCGGAGCATTTGCTTTCGGACCGATTCTCCGAGCTGGCGAAAACTCAGGGGGAAAAATATCTTTCCGAAACCGTCAACGCCGCCGTGGAGCAAATGGCAAAAGACGGACTTTTGACCTATTCGAATATGGTAAAAACCATTCGCGATCCTTCGGGAGAGGTCATCTACCTGGAGGTGGATACGGCGATGCTGGCAAAGGCATCCGCTCAACTGGTTCGGTACGTTGACGACGCGCTGAAAAAGCAAAAGCGCATTACCCTTTCCGTTCCTCTGGGGAGTCTGGGCGGTTGGGAGCTTTTCTCCGGCATCGGATTCCCCGTTCGGGTACAGATCTTTCCCATCGGCACCACAGAGGGGAAGATCTACACGGTTTTGGAGGACTGCGGGATCAATCAAACAAGACACCTGATCCGCGTCGATCTCTCCGCAAAGCTGCATCTGATTTTGCCCAAGGAAAGCGTCGAAGCTCAAACAAGCATCTCTCTGCCTCTGGGAGAACGGGTTTTGGTGGGAGACGTGCCCGAGATCTATCTGGACAACATCGGAGGAAACTGAATAAAAAAACGCAAATAAAGTTGCTTTTTTGCCAAAAAACATAGAAAAAGTTGCTCACTTCCACAAAAATCGTCAAAAAAGTTGCTTTCTATTTCTTGACTATGCTATAATGCTTTAAACGCATTTTCAAATATTCGGACGATCCGAAAGTGCAGAATGACGAGGATGAATTGCAATGGAAAATCAGAACAATCTCTGCGACAAGCTTACCTCAGACCGAATCCGCGCACTCCCCATCGCACAGCGTAGCTGGTCGATCCCGAAGCTCAGACGGCTTTGCACAGACACCTTCCGTTTACAGCTGAGCTTTGCCTGGACCCCCGCCGAGGACCTTGAGTTCCAAAGAAGCAAAAAGAGAACCACAAAGCTCTGTGCGGGAACCGTTTACGGAGGAATCCCCTATGCCATCGGCGGGCTCGGAAACCTGTACCGCTGGATGGAGATCTACGATGAAAAAACGGGTGTTATGACCGTTCCCAAGGAACTGCCTCGAGAATTTTACAAGCTCTTTTGCAACCAATGCTCCTTCGGTTCCTTTTGGGCGTGGAGCCGTGTCTCCAACTCCTTGACCTATAAGTTGACCAACGATATGATGGACCGAAACGGCTGTATTCCCATCGGCGAATACAGCTACGATCCGTCTATTACGGATTTTGCAGATTACACCACCACGAGGATCTGCGAGGAAAACGGGCGCCAAGCGATGTTCCGTTCCTATGCGGTATTGCAAGAGGCAGACGGCATCGTAAACTTTACCACGGGCGGTCACGTACGTATGATCTCCGCAAAGCCCGTCGTTTACTACAACGAGGACGGCAGTATCGACGGAGAGGAAAGCTACACCACCTTTCTGGATCAAGCGGCAAAATACCACACGATGCTTCAATCCGACGGAAGCGAATACCTGGTCCAGGGCGGCGTAGATACGAAGATCAGCTTTGAGAAGCTGTTCACTGCCGGCTATCTTCCCTTCACCATCCCCGAACTTGCGCAGATCAAGGGGAGAAAAAGAAAACGCGTGGATATTGCAAGCGCCTCTCTGAAGGGATGGAACGAAGAGGAAAGCACCCCTCTCGGGCAGTGCACGGCAATCTCCAATTATCCCATCAGTCACTTGATCTTCACCGCTCATGACAAAGACGGAGGTAAGCTTGACCGTCTGGTATTTTATCCTCTGCGCGGCAAAAACGCTTTTGCAAGATTTGAGCAGTCCCTTGACTTTTTAAGTGAAGACACGCCGCACCGCCGCTTTGTCGAAAAATATGAAAAAGTCACGATTTCCATGGTGGTGGGAAACGGTCGTGAATTTACCGTTTTCAAAGGAAAGCCCACCCTTTGAGTATTTTCGTTTTAAATTGATTTTGTAATTTTGCACCGATAAGACAAAAAATTTTCTGCTAAATTTCCCATATCCAAGCTGTGGATGGTTGTGTTATAATTTATTTCGTATTATCGTAAGAAAAGGAGATCGTTATGAAACGAATTTTCACCTTGATCCTGTGCCTTTGCACCATTCTTTCTTTGGTTGCCTGCTCCGGTAACATGGAATCCTCTACCGCACCTGCCGTCACGGCAGAAACGAAAGAAGCAGTGAAGGAGACGAACCCGCAACCGACCCCATCGAAAAAGACCCAATATCCCGAAGTAACGGATAAACTGACCTGGGACAGGATCAAAGCGATCCCCGTTGCAACCGACGATATGACCGAGGAGCAGCTTCGGAACGTGGTTCTGCAGTATTTCGAGCTGGCTCAGACCTTTGCCTGGACGCCCGACAGAGCCTATCAGTACGTGATCACTACCAGCGACAAATCCGTTACCCTTCCCTCCAAGCAGATCTACGGCGGTATGCCCTACGTTACCAACGGTCTCGGTAACGTTTATCGCTGGATGGATTTCTACGATGCCGAAACCGGCGTTATGTACCTTTCCAAGACCGCATCTCCCAAGCAGATCGGAAACCAGTGCTCCTACGGAACCTTCTGGGCATGGTCCAGAGTCAGCAACAGCTTAGAGTATTTTTACACCAACAGTATGACCCTTGTGAACGGTTGTATTCCCGTCGGTCCTTACAAATATGATACTTCCAAGGTAAAATTCAGCAAGGACGATCAAACCGGCGCAGTTTGCTCTGCCAACGGCGAGCAGGTCATGTTCCAGTCCTACGGAATGATGAAGCCTGCAGACGGAATGGTCCATTACTCCACCGCAGGCCACGTCATTATGTGCTCCTCCACACCCGTGATCGTTTATAACGCCGACGGAACCATTAACGGCGACGAAAGCTACACAACCTATATGGATCAGGGATCCAAGTGGCGCGAGATGGAGCAAAGCGACGGAACCAAGTACAACGTTCAGGGCGGCGTTCACAGAAAGGTGACCTTTACCTCCCTGTTTAACGACGGCTACATTCCCTTTACCCTGAAAGAATTTCTCGGCACGGATCCCGTGGAAAAGGCAGAAGCAAGCCTGAACATCGAGCTTGGCGAAAGCGTCACGGCAAATCAGCTGAGAGATGCCAGCGTTATCACCAATTACACCGTTTCCCACGTGATCGTCACCGTGACCGACGCCGACGGCAAGGAGGTGTATAAGTACACCGGTTACGCCGATCTTGGCAAGGAAATGGTCGCTTCCTTTGAATACGATCTGTCCAAGGCAGTCTTCCCCGCCTCCCTTTCCGCCTACGCAAACAAAGGAAATACAATTACCGTCAAAGTTTGGGTAGGAAGCGGAGAATGTTTGGAGGTATGCAGCGCTACGCTGGACAAATAAGATGAAGAAGATCATTGCCCTTGTTCTCTGCCTAGTTGCTATCCTGCCCCTTTGTGCCTGCTCATCGGGGGAGCTTGAGAGCACTCCCGTAAAAACGGAGCAAAAGCCTACGGCAACAGCAGACCCGTCAAATGAAGAAAAGCCTGTCACGGTCCCAGACCCCCTGACCTGGGAAAAGATCAACGCAATCCCCGTTGCTACGTCGGATATGACGGAAGATCAACTGAGGCAGATCTGTGCGGATTATTTTCGCTTACAGCTTTCCTATCAGTGGACCCCCTCGGAAAGCTTCCAATACAGGATCGAGGCCTATGACCGAACGGTAAACATGAGAAAGGGAACCGTTTACGTAGGCTCCCCCTATGACGGCGGTCAGGGAAATCTCTATAAGATCATGAACAATTACGATTCCGAAACCGGAGTTCTTACCACCTCTCAAAACGGAGAATACGTCACGCAGATCATCGGAAATCACTGCACCTCCGCCTCACACTGGGGTTGGTCCCGCGTCAGTAACACCTACCGCTGCGGGCTGACTCAAACCGTTACGGAGGCAAACGGTGCTCTCAAGCTCGGCAATTACCAATACCCCAACGAGAAAAAAGAACACAAGTCCACCCGCGAGGTTTGCGACTTTAACGGTGAGCAGGTAATGTATCAATCCTACGCACTGCTGAAATTGGCAGACGGCGTGATCAATTTTAACGGTGCGGGACACGTGATGATGATCTCAAAAGCAGCCCACGTGGAATATCTTCCCGACGGAACCATCGACGGAAAGAACAGTTACGTTTTAGGAATGGAGCAGATCTCCTCCTGGACAAAAAGAGACTTCAACGGAGTTACGCTCCCCCAGCAAGGAAACGTTGACAAAAAGTACACCTTCCAGCAGCTTTTCAAAAGCTCTTACCTCCCCTTCACCATCAAAGAGCTGATCGGACAGGATCCCGTGGAAAAGGGCTACGCTACGCTGGAAGTAAAGGATACTCCCGCATTGGAGGACCTTGCGGCAGGAAAGATCGTTTCCAACTACGAGATCTCCGATATTACGGTTCGCATTCTGGATCCCGAAGGAAAAGAGGCTTACCGCTATATTACGAACTGCTCCTGGAACGTTTACGAGAAGAAACTTAATAATACGATCTTCCCCGCAAGCATTTCCCCCTTTGTGAAAAAGGGTGGACATCGAATCGAGATCCTGTGCCGTATCGGAACCGGTGAGCTTTTCACGGTTTACAGCGGCGAATTAACTAAATAAAGGTATAAAACAATGAAAAAAACACTTGCTCTGCTACTTTGCCTGGCGACCCTTCTTCCTCTCTGCGCCTGCACCGCAAAACTTCGGGAAGAACCGAAAAGCCCTGAAAAAGTAGAAACGAAACCCAAAGAAAAAGAAGAAACGAAGCCCGTGGAGATTACCTATCCCGAGGTACACGATCGGCTTACCCGCGCAAAGCTGGAGGCTTTTCCCATTGCAAACGATAATATGACCCTTGAAGAAAAGCGTCAGCACTGCATTGATTTTTTCCGCTTTATGAAAACCTTTACCTGGACCCCCGCAGAAAAATACAAATATATCATTGAGTCCAGCGGACGGGAAGTAGTTTTACTGCCCGGCAAGATCTACGGGAGTCTCCCTTACGTTTCCATTGGCAGCGGAAACGTGTACAGACTCCTGGATTATTATGATGAAGAAACCGGTGTCGTGGACGTAAAGAAAGCGGGTGTCGATCCCATTCTGTTCGGCAACCAGTGCTCCATCGGTGCTTTCTGGGCGTGGAGCAGACTCTGCAACAAGGCAAATTACACCTGGACGCAAAATATGACCTACGCCAACGGATTCTTGCGCGTCGGCCCCTACACCTACGACGACACCATCGAAGATTTTGCCAGAGGAGTGAATACCACCCACATTTGTCAGGCAAACGGAAAGGAGGTTATGTTCGAGTCCTACGCAGCCTTGCAGCCTGCGGACGGATTGGTTCGCTATAATTCCGCGGGGCACGTGATCATGTGCTCGGAGGTGCACGTGGTCCGCGATTCCGACGGAAAGATCGACGGAGAGAAAAGCTATATCCTCTATATCGACCAGGACTCCGCCTTCTTTGACGATAAGCAAAGCAACGGAGACGCTTATTTGAGACAGGGCAACGTGGATGCAAAGAAAACCTTTGAAAAAATGTTCAGTCAATCCATGATCCCCTTTACCCTTCCCGAGCTGATCGGGATCGACCCCGTGGAAAAGAGTGAGACCACCTTCAGCTTTACGGAGGGTGATACCATCTCCGTTGAACAGCTGAAGACGGCAAGCGTTACCTCCAACTACGCCATTTCCGACGCGTACGTAGTTATTCTTGACGCGGAAGGAAAAGAGGTGGATTACAAGGTAGTACGTACCAGAAGGGCAAGTGTAAAAACCGTCTCTCTGGAAAAAGCGATCTTTCCCGCTTCCATGAACACCTACACCACCGACCAATACACCATTCGCGTGGACGTACAGATCTCTACGGGAGAACGGGTCACCGTATTCAGCGGAAAACTAACGAAATGAGAATTTTGAGTCTTTTACTGGTCTTTGCTTCCCTGCTTTCGCTTTTTTCCTGCAGCAAAGGGCTTTCCTTGGCAGAAACAGTGACAGCAGACGCCATCGGCCAAAGCAAATCCTCGGAAAAAGACGTACAAACAGAGGTCTTTGAATACCCCGCCGTTTGCGACAAGCTGAGTCTGCAGCGGATCAACTCCTTCCCCGTTGTCTCCTCGGAGATGACGGAACGCGAGCTCAGGCAGCTCTGCGTGGATTTTTTCGCTTACTGTCAGAGCTTTGCGTGGACACCCTCCGAGGATTATACCTACACCGTTGAATCCAAAGATCGCGAGACCGTTTTGAAGCAGGGCGAGGTTTACGGAGGACTTCCCTACGTTACGGGTGGCAGAGGTAATATCTACCGCTTGATGGAGTACTACAACGAAGAAACGGGCGTGGTAAACGTAAAACTGGCGGGAAGCAACCCCTTGGACTTCGGCAATCAATGCTCCTTCGGTGCTTTTTGGGCGTGGGCACGCGTGGTCAATTCCGCTTCCTTTGGCGGAACCGGCCACATGGTTGCCAAAAACGGCTTTCTTCCTGTTGGCTCCTACCAATACGATCTGAGCATCTCAGAATTCGGAAATCCGACCACCGTGGATATTTGCCACGAAAACGGTGAGCAGACGATGTTCCGAGCCTACGCGGAGCTGGAAATTGCCGACGGATTGGTTCGTTCCGACGGAGCGGGGCACGTGATTATGTGTGCATCCGAGCCCGTGGTGGTAAAAAATGCAGACGGCACCATCAACGGTAAGGAAAGCTATTTCACCTATATCCACCAGGCTTCAGTCTGGTCGGACCAAAAACAAAGCGACGGTTCTTCCTTCCGCGCGCAAACCGTCCCTTATACGAAAAAGAGCTTTGCGGAAACCGTTAAGGAGAACTATTTGCCGTTTACCTTTGCAGAATTTACGGGAGCAGATCCCGTGGAAAAATCCGAAACGGTATTTACCCACACGGAAAGCACGATGACCGTTGCTCAAATGAAAGAAGCCGTCATCGTTTCAAATTACGCTATCTCCGATGCGTACCTTACCGTAACCGATGAAAAAGGAGCCGTCCTTTTGACAAAGACGGTACACCCTGAAAAGATCGATCAAAAAAGCCTATGCCTCGGGACCGGACTTTACCCTGCAGAGCTGAACAAGCTTGCCGCAGAAAACCGAATCATTACCGTCACCTGCCGCATCGGAACAGGTGAAACCCCTACCGTTTACAAAGGTACCTTGGTATCCTAAAAATAAAAGGAGAATCAAACGATGAAAAAAGCATTATCCCTTTTGTTGTGTGCGCTTATGCTTCTGCCTCTGCTTTCCTCTTGCGCGTCCGCTCACCTTGAAGATACTCCGGCGCAAGCCACCAAGGAGGAGCTTGTAGAAAAACAAGAAACAGCAAAAGAAGAAACCACTGAAAAAGTTGAAAAACACAACTACCCCGAAATTAAAGATAAACTTTCTTGGGAAAAAATCAAATCCTTTCCCATTGCTCCCGGAAGCGGAATGACCACGGACCAACTTCGCCAGCTTTGTGCGGATTTTTTCCGCTATTCCAAGTCTGCTCTGTGGACACCGAGCACCAGCTGGGATTATATTCGCAATGCATCGGGCACCCAGGACAAAATGCAACTCGGTGTGGTTTACGGCGGTCTTCCCTACATCGGTCTTGCAAGCTGCAGTATTTACCGTCTGATGGATTGGTACGATGAGGAGACCGGCGTCGTTAATATGTCGGAAGCAACCAAATTTCCTAAGCATTTTGGAAACCAGTGCTCCATCGCTTCTCACTGGGGCTGGGCGAGAGTAATCAATTCCGCAAAGCATACCTGGACGCAGAATATGACCTACGCAAACGGATTCTTGCGCGTCGGCCCTTATACGTACGACGAAACCATCACCGACTTTTCCAAGGTTGGAGGAACGGTGGATATTTGTGCTGTCAACGGTGAGCAGAAAATGTACGAATCCTACGCCCAGCTGAAAATGGCTGACGGTCTGGTGTATTACACCACTGCGGGACACGTGATCATGTGTACCGGCGAGCCCGTTGTAGTCAGAAACAACGGCGTGATCGACGGAGAGCAGAGTTACATTCTGATCACCGACCAGGGACAGGCTTGGAAGGAATACACGGGCAAGGAAGGCGACGTTTACCAGATGAAGGCAAGCATAGACAAAAAGGTTTCCTTTGCAAGTCTCTATAAAGGTTGCTATTTGCCCTTCACCTTTGCGGAATTTCTGGGAACCGATCCCTGTGAAGCCACCGTATGCACCTTTGACTACGAGGGTGAATCAATTTCCATCGAAACGCTGAGAACCACTACGGTCACCACCAACTACGCCATTTCCGATCTTTACGCCATCGTTCGCGACAAGGATGGAAAGATCGTTGCCACCAAGGTGGAGCGTGCCGAGCGAGGATCGCTCAGAAGCGCCGACCTGTCTTCGGTGGTATTTGCCACCTCTCTCTCCAAATACTGCGACGGGTCCCACACGGTGGAGGTGGTATGTCAGCTCGGTACGGGAGAGCGCCCCACGCTCTACAAAGGAATATTGACAAAATAAAGAAGGAGAAAAGAAATGAAGGATACTCTTTCCGTTACCTTTACGGGTGATATCGGTTTCAGCCGCTATTTTAAAGACTCTTGGCAGAAGAAGGATCTTCTGGACGATAAGATCCTTGCATTCTGTAACGACAGTGATCACGTGGTAGCAAACGTGGAAGGTTCCGTCATCGATCCCGAAAAAACTGAGATCAAAAGTGACAAGACCATGTTCCTGCACTTCACGCATGCGGGGGCTTGCGAGCACTTCAAAGCAATGGGCGCGGACGTTTGGTGTCTTGCCAACAACCACGCCATGGACATCGGCGACGCAGGAATTCAGAGCACCATCCGACACGCCGAGCTTTACGGTGCGGTAACCGTAGGAGGCGGCAAGGATCTGGAGGAAGCATCCGCGCCCGTGATCCTCGGCGAAAACACGGTGGGTCTCATCGCACTGGGATATTTTCCCGGATGCGTTGCCCCCGAGGAAGACCACGGCGGCGTACTTAACTGGAAGCACGTGGAGCTGCTGGAGGAAAGAATTCGCCAGGTCAAGAAAACCTGCAAGTATTGCGTAGTCATTTCTCACGACGGCGAGGAATTCACCTCTATGCCCCAGGAATACATCAGAAAAAGATATATGTCGTATTTGGAAATGGGTGCGGACGTGATCATCGGTCACCACCCCCACGTGCCGATGAATTATGAAAAAGTCGGAGATAAGATCATCTTCTATTCGCTGGGCAACTTCATTTTCGACACCGACTATCAAAGAGCCCAGATGAATACCGAGACCGGTATTTTGGTCAAGCTCATTTTCAGCGACGAAGGAATCGACTTTACGGCAATGGGAACGCGCAACAACCGCGAGGAAAACCGCCTGGAGGCAGGCGAGCTTCCCGCCATCTTTACCGAGATAAATGAGGAAGAATACAAGCTTCTTCTTCCACTTGCTTCCCAAGCCTTTATCGAGGCTGAGAAGAAGCGCAAGAGGTTTGTAAAGCCCGAAGAATTCGGCTCCTTCTCCGACGAGCAGTTCAAAGCCTATCTTTTGTCCGACGAGAGAACGGAATACATCAAGGACGAGCGCATGGACTTTGCTTATATGTATGCAGAGGCGGAAAAGATCAAGGAGGGTGCTTGGAAGGAAAGCCGTCTTGAGCAGGTAAAGGAATACCTTTTAAAGCAGCTGTAAAAGAAAAAAATCGCGAGTTATTCTCGCGATTTTTTCTTTGTTTTCGGTTATTTGATCTTGCGGCATTCCAGATAGTAGCGCTTATCTCTGGCATGACCGATGGAAAAGCTCTTTTTAGGGAACACACCGTCCTTTTCCACGGTGGAGAACAGGTCGGATTTATCCATTGCGGGAAGAAAGATGGCAAGGCTGTTTTCTTGCTCGGAAAGCTCCTCCAGCGCTTTTTCGTCGTGGATATAATCCACGGTAACGCCCTTCTCCTGCTCCCATCGATCCAGCACCTTCTGAACGGCGCCGATAAGACCGCCGAGGCTGTTATTGACGATCTTGATCGAGCCGCGCTTGCCGTTTGCAATGGTTTCCAGTTCTCTGCCCTTTTCATCTCCTGCACAGGAATGAAGGTCGGCAAGCACTGCCTCGGGATCACAGTTGAACACGATACGGTGAATGGGCTCGAATTCAATTCCATCGTCGTAAACGTTGCAGATCTCCACCAAAGCAAAGCGGGCGGGATGCGTCTGCGCTTCTGCGGGGGTGAGGGTCTTTTTGATCTCTCTCCAGCAGTCCTTGGCGGCGGCAAGAGAATGGTTTCCGTCGCCGATAACGAACTGCACCTCTCTCTGCCCCAGAGCATCCATAGCCTCTGTAACACGAAGAGCCTCGGTATCGGAAACTCTCCAGCCGCGGATATGACCGCCGTCTTCCATCAAATCAAAGTCATAAACCTTTTCAAAGCATTCTTTTTTCTCGGTCAGTGGCTCAATGGCACCGCGCTTTTCATCGTCGATCAAAACCAAAATGTGGGGCATTTCAAGGCAGGCACCGGAGCGAACCTTGATTCTTGGGGGAAGACGGTCCACCACAGTTTTCTCACTTGCGCGGGCAGGAGGATTGGTGTCGGGCAGATAGTCGTAGGCTTCCAGATCCAGTTTTCCGATGACACCGCGACGGATCTTTCCGCCGGTGATCTCACGCTCCACGTAGATCAGGGCGTTTTCGTACGTACAAAAGACTTCTTCCTTCAGATACTGCGCCATTTTCTCATTGCGCGACAGAGACGCTTCTTCCATTGAGAGAGAGCCCAGATACGCCTCAGGCACCACCATGTGCAAGGTGGAGGGACGATCCCCTACGGTCTCGCTCACTCTGTCCCAATACTCGCGTTCGGAGGAAAACTGGTCGCAGGCGATCACCGCCCAGGTCTCGGGATTGTTTTTTGGCAAAAGGATCTTTGCCGGAGTAAAAGCATTTTTCATTATATTTACCTCAAAAAAATTATTTATGATATTGGTTACCTGCCAAGATCCCCGCGGCGCGGTAGATCTGTTCGGCCAGCATCACTTTAAACAGAGAATGGGGAAAGGTCATGGGAGAAAAGGAAAGCCGCAGATCACACATTCCCTTGATCCGCTCGTGAAGCCCCCAGGAAGAACCGATGAGAAATACCACCGTGTTCTTTCCGCTGCTTGCAACCTTATCAAACAGCTCTGCAAGGGCTTCGGAGGGCAGGCTTTTTCCTTCTATGCAAAGGGCGATCTTATAGCTTTTGGATAGTTTTGGAGACGCAAGCTTTTCCTCAAAAACTTCCGCCTCCTTTTCAAGCGCAAGACGGATTTCGTCACAAGAAAGCTCCCTGCCCGGAGTTTTCCAGGGCTTTAAGGGGACGGAGGTCAAGGAGCCAAAGGAATTCATCCTTTTACAGTACTCGTCAAAGGCTTCCTTATAGTAGCGCTCCTTTCCCTCGCCCATATGTAAAACGACAAAATTCATAAGATTTCGGTTACCTCGTGTCTTGCGGCAACGCGCAAGCGAAAATCACAGTCCTGAACCGCACCCATTTTTCCGCTGAGCACGGATTCGGTTTCCGACAAAGCAAGCTGCGGGGTATTATTCTCCGAGGAAAGGTGGAAAAGCGTAAAATTCTCACAGCCCGCGGACAGAAGCTTTCCCGCAAAGGCGGCGCACTCCGCGTTATTCAAATGACCGTTGCCCGATGCCACCCGCTCCTTCAAATAGGGTGGATAGGGACCGTTATACAGCATTTCTAGATCGTGATTGGACTCTAAAATAACGTTTTTGCAACCTGTAAGGTACAGCGCTACCTCAGGCGTCACACTGCCTAAGTCGGTAGCGATGCCAAGCTCCCGATCTCCGATAATAAAGCCTTGGCTGTCTACGCTGTCGTGAGGCGTTTGGAAAGGTGTGATGAGAAGCTTTCCCACCTCGTATTCCTCTCCGGGGCAGACGGTGCGGATGTTGCGGGCAAGAGCGGATGCCTCCACGCGGCTTCCCTTTTGCATCAAGGTAAGGTACATTTCCTTTGCCACCTTATGCTGACAGTAAAAGGGAACGTTTAAATGCTTTGCCATAACGGGAAGCCCCTTGGTATGGTCTACGTGCTCGTGGGTGATCCAGATCGCATCGATGGAAGAAAGAGAAGAACCGACCTGCTCCAGCGCAAGCTCGATCCGACGCATACTGCCGCCCGCATCGATCAGAATACGGGTACCGTCCTTTTCCAAATAAATGCAGTTACCCGAGGAGCCGGAAAAAAGTGAATAACAAACCATAGAATACCTTTCAGATTCAGGAGAAAAATTTCAAAAAGACCCAGTCGATGAGAAGGATCAAATAAAAGGGGAGGACACAGAGCAAAAGCCAGGTACAAAGCATCGGGCGCTTTTCCTCGGGAATATTCAGAAGGTTGGGTGCGGGTTCCTTTTCCCGCTGCTCCTCCGAAATTTTTTCTTCCCCCTCCCCTTTTACGCGGAAGCGGCGGTATTTATCCCTTCTCTTGATGGGATGAAGCTTTCCCTTGTCGGCAAGATATTGCTTTCTGCTTTTTTCCTCACGGCGTCTGTCCTCATCCACGATGGGACGGATTCCGCCCGCTACCAGAATATAAAGCACCGAAAGGATCATACAAAGGGCGTAGTAGATATAGAGAATGGTCATATTCATAACAATGCTTCCCAGTCCCCAATAGATCCCGCCCAGCACGACAAACAGTCCCAAAAGGATCAGCAGTTTTTTCTGTTTGGACATTACACACGCTCCTTAAACACGCGATACATTTTTTCAAGCCCCGTATAACGAAGTGCCTTATAATCGTTCTGTGCCATCGTAGCGATGGAACGGTCGTCCCCCACCAGAATTACCATTTTTCTGGCACGGGTCACGGCAGTATAGATTAGATTTCTGGTGGCAAGCAAAGGGGGCGGATTATAAACGGGCATAATTACCACGGGATACTCGCTTCCCTGACTTTTATGGACCGTTACGGCGAAAGCGTGCTCGATCTCGGAAAGCTCGTCGAATGGATACTCCACCAAGCGGGAGTCAAAATCCACCGTGACGCTTTCACGGGTATGGCTGATCTCCACGATCTTACCGATATCCCCATTGAATACGCCCATCCCCATAATCTCTTCGTTGTTGGCGTCCTGCCACTCGGCGTCATAATTGTTGCGGATCTGCATCACCTTATCTCCGACGCGGAAGATCACCTCGCCCACTGCCTTTTCAGGTTTTCGCTCGGAGGGAGGATTCAGCGCGGCTTGCAGTACCGCGTTAAGTCTTGCAGTACCGAGCTCCCCTTTGCGAGTACAGCTGATAACCTGAATTCCTTCCAAAATATCTCTCCCGTAGGTTGCGGGAAGGCGGTCCTTGCAAAGGGATACAACGGTAGAAGCGACTGCGGCGATGCTGTTCCTTTGCAGAATGAAGAAATCTCCGTCTCGCCCTGACGGCAAGGGAGCCTCACCTCGATTGATACGGTGAGCGTTTTCCACGATCATACTTTCTCCGCTCTGACGGAAAATGCGGTCAAGACGGCAAACCTTGAATGCTTCGGAGGAAATGGTATCACGAAGAACCTCTCCTGCTCCCACACTGGGAAGCTGGTCACTGTCTCCGATCAGAACCAGTCGGGTGCCGGGACGTACCGCCTTGAGAAAGGCGGAAAACAAAAGCACGTCCACCATAGAAAGCTCGTCGATGATCACGGCGTCCACGTCCAGCATATTCCGCTCGTTGCGGGAAAACTTTACCTTTTCATCGGGAGAATACTCCATTTCCAAAAGGCGGTGAAGGGTCTTTGCCTCGTATCCGCAGGATTGGCTCATACGCTTGGCAGCTCTGCCGGTAGGCGCGGCAAGGGCAATTTCCATTCCGACCCGATGAAAAATATTTACGATCGCCTTGACAATGGTGGTTTTACCCGTACCGGGACCGCCCGTCAAAACAGTGACCGGTGATTCGATGGCACTGCGAATGGCTCGCATCTGAGCAGGAGCGTAGGAGATTCCCTCCTCACGTTCGGTACGTGCGATCAGCTCGTCGACTCCGGAAACGGAACCGAACAAATTGATGCGGGAAAGCTCCGTCAGCTTTGCGGCAACGCCTGTTTCCGCGTGGAAATACTCGGGCAAATACACCGCCTTGTCCTCGGAGCCTGTATGCAGGATCAGATCCGCCTCCTTGCACAAAACGGAAAGGACGGAACGGACCTGTTCTTCCGACACCTCCAAAAGCTTTGCTCCCGCGGCAATCAGCTTTTCACGGGGGAGATAGGTATGTCCGTTTGCACCTGCGTTATACTTCAAAACGTAGTGGAGACCGGCACGGATCCGCTCGTGAGAATCTCCGTCCATTCCAAGGCTTCTTGCCATGGAATCAGCTCTCTCAAAGCCGATGCCGTAGATCTCATCACAGAGAAGATAGGGATTTTTCTTGATAATATCCACAGCGGCATTCCCCCAACGCTTATAAATGCGCACGGAGGTGGTCATACCGAAGAAGCCGCTGAAAAACATCATAATATTGCGGACACCGAACTGCTCACGAAAGGCAGCGGAGATCTCTCTTGCCTTGCGAGGAGAAATGCCCTGCACGTCGGAAAGCAGATCGGGATTGTTCTCAATGACGTCGAAGGTGGCGTCTCCAAACTGTGCAACGATGCGCTGAGCAAGCTTGGGGCCGACGCCGCGAATGGTACGGGAGGAAAGATAACGGAGCATAGACTGCTCATCGGCGGGCATACTCTTTTCAAAATAGCTTACCTTGAACTGTTTACCGTAGGTGGGGTGGTTGACCCAGGTTCCCATGGCACGAACGGCATCCCCGATCATAAGACTCGGCATCGTTCCCACCAGCGTCACGGGTTCCCTCTCCCACTCAATGGAGCAAACCGTGTAGCCGGTTTCGTCACTTTGAAAAACAATATCCTCAATCTCACCCTCGACGGTTACAAGATCGTTTTTATCGGGCACGGCTTTTCCTCCTTTCGCGGAATACGGTCACCCCCGCAAAAACAAACCACAGGGTAACGAGGCAAGGGAGCAAAACGTCTCCCCACGAGGTATATAAGGTAGTTTCGTTTGAAAAACGCACCGTATCGGTCAAAACGCCCTTTTTCAAGGGGCCGAGAACGCTTTGCAGTCTGCCTCTCGAATCAATGAAGGCGGACACGCCCGAATTGGCACAACGGGCGGTACACCGAGAATTTTCCACGCTACGGAACACGGCGTGGGCAAGATGCTGCCAAACGGCAGGAGAATCCTCGTACCAGGAGTCGTTGGTCACGAGGACCACGAGCTCCGCTCCGTCCTTTACGGTTTGTCGGGTCAGAGACGGAAAAAGAGATTCGAAGCAAATAATACTGCCAATGCGCCCTTGATCGGTTTCAATAATAGCGGTATCCGTTCCCTGAGCCAGATCGGACGAAAGCATATTGATCTCCTCCAGCGCGGGAAACAGTTTGGATAGCGCCGAGCGATAAGGCATTCTCTCTCCGAAAGGAACAAGGTGACGCTTGGAATACACGTCGGAAACGGAATCGGAGTCCAGAAGCACCACGCTGTTGGAGGTAGCTCCGTTCAGCTTCCAGAAGCATCCCATCATAATAGGCGTATCAAGCTCGTCGGAAAGCGCTTGGTACTCCTCAAGAAGCCAAGAATCGGTAGCAAGATTTGAGGTGACGGCACTCTCAGGCCACAAAACAAGATCCGAGGCGGGCACTTGCCGCGTCAAATCGGTATAGGTCTCCAACGCCGTCGTACCGCTCCACTTTTCGCCGGACAAGACGTTCCCCTGTATAGCGGAAATTCTGACGGGATCTCCCTCGGAAGTAAGATTCACACGAATCAGGCCGAAACCGAGGTTCGCAAAAAAAAGAAGGAGTGCAGACAAGCAAAGCGCAAGCTTCTTTTTTCCGTCGGTATTCGTCACGCCCAGGGTCAAGAGAGCAGAAAAGGCAAGCAACAAAAAATCCACTCCGAAAATACCGAAAACCGAGGCAAGCTGGATCATACAGGGTACTTTATAAAGACCGAGAGAAATCCTGATCCACGGAAACGCAAGCTGGGACAAGGTGGGGATCCACTCAGCCAAAAGGATGCCGAGGATCGCGGTAAAAAGCAAAAAGGGACGGAATTTAAACCTCTTTTCCTCAAGATGGCAAAAAAGCGTGGGAATGGCGTAAAGAGCGCCGTGCAGAAGACTGATCCCCAGCCATGCAAGCAAAACCACCCCAAGAGATGCCGTATCGTCCAGCCCCGCAAAATCCAGCGGATAAAGCCAGAAAAACCAAAAGTAAACGAAGACGTGATAAAAGAAACCAAAGTAAACGCCGCGTCCCAGGGCTCGCAACCAATTCCCCTGCCCCGCTTTCCGAAGAAGAACGAAAAAGAAGGGGACAAAGGCAAACCAAGAAAGCATAAAGAGGGACGGAACCGTTAAAGGCAAGGCGGCTAAAAGCGCAGAGCAAAAGAGCAGAACAAGCGGTCTGCAAAAAAAGCGGCGCACGCGTTCCATTCAAAATCCCCCCTTATAAACTATAATAAAAATATTATACTATAAAAGAGGCAAAAAGTAAAGACGAATTCTTGACAAAACGCAAAAAGAAACTATAATGATAGGGAGAAAGCGAGGTAATACTATGAGCGAATGTACTCACGATTGCAGCAGTTGTTCTCAAAACTGCAGTGAAAGAAAAGAAAGTTTGATCGAAGCCCCCAACAAAAACAGTAAGATCAAAAAGGTGATTGGCATCGTATCCGGTAAGGGCGGTGTCGGAAAGAGTCTTGTAACTTCCCTGCTTGCCAGTGCAACCGCGAAGGCGGGCAAGAAGGCTGCCATCTTGGATGCAGACCTGACCGGACCCAGCATCCCCAAGGCGTTTGGCATTCACGAGAGAGCCACCGCCGATGACGACGGTCTGATTCCCGCAGAAAGTCTTGGCGGGATCAAAGTGATGAGTCTGAACCTTTTACTGGAAAACGAAAGCGATCCCATCGTTTGGCGCGGTCCTGTCATTGCCGGAACGGTCAAGCAGTTCTGGACCGAGGTCAACTGGGGCGAAGTGGATTATATGTACGTGGATATGCCTCCCGGAACGGGCGACGTACCTCTGACTGTATTCCAATCCCTGCCCGTTGACGGCATCATCATCGTGACCTCTCCCCAGGAGCTGGTTACCATGATCGTGGAGAAAGCAGTAAAAATGGCACGCCTTATGAATATTCCGATTTTGGGTCTCGTGGAAAATATGTCCTATTTTACTTGCCCCGACTGCGGTAAGGAGCACTCCGTTTTCGGCGAGAGCCACGTAGAGGAAACCGCAAAGGCATTCGACATTCCCGCTTTTGCCCGTCTCCCCATCGATCCCTCCTTGGCAAAGCTGGTGGATGCAGGACACGTGGAACAGGTTCCCACCGCAAAGCTGAACGATCTTGTAAATGCCATTTTGGACTAAACGACAAAAAAGCCGCTTTGAGCGCGGCTTTTTGATTTCCCTTGATTTATTTTCAAATATTTGGCAAAATACGCTCGTTATTGATAAAAAGAAAGGAAAAGCCTATGAATCTCAATCCCAATTCATTAGACGGCATTTGTGCTTGTCTGACCTATGCTCTGGGAGTTGACGCCCCCAACTGTGCCGCCGCTCCCAATCCCGATCTGAAGACTTATATCGACAAAATCTTTGACGGCGGGAAGGCTGACCGCGTTTTTATGTATAACCCCGACGCCATTCCCCAATGGGTTTATGAAAAATATCCCAATTTAACAGAGCGCACACGTGAAAAAGCGGACATCGAGGTTCCTCTTTGCGCCGTTCTTCCTCCCTTTACTCCCGTTTGCTACGCCACCATGTACAGTGGTGCACAGCCCGAGGTGCACGGAATTCAGGGGTACGTAAAGCCCGTTCTGACCATCGACACCTTCTTCGACGCTTTGATCCGCGCAGGAAAAAAGCCCGCTCTCATTACGTACGAAAATACGAGCGTGGGAATCATTTTCGGTGGACGTAATATGGAATATCATATTTGCCGCGACGTGGACGAAGCCATCTCCGTTGGAATGGAACTGATCCTGCGTGACGAGCACGATTTCATTCTTCTTTACAACGGAAATTACGATGCACAGATGCATAACTTCGGTCCCGAGAGTATTGAGGCGTTGGCTGAGCTGAAGGTCAACGACCGCCTGTACAGCGTCATTTACGATATGATCCGAAAACACTGGAAGCACCACGACACGCTTCTCGGCTTTGCCATGGATCACGGTTCTCATCTGATCGATGAAGAAAACGGATATCCTCGCTATGACGACAAAGATATCGTGGGTGCACACGGCTTCAATCTGGAGGAGGATCTGAACATCGTTCACCTCTACAAGGGCATTCCCAAAAGCATTTAAGCAAAAAGGCTGTAAAAACCAAGGTTTTTACAGCCTTTTTCTTATAGAAACGTGCATTTCGAAAGCTGATCCAATTCGGAAATCCCTGAGTCGCGAAGCGCTTTTTGAATGGAAGCGTTTTCGCAGAACACACCGAGCAGGCTTTTTTCGATGGCAGGGCAAAGAGTCGGATCCATAGCGTCGGAAAATACCCGCACCGAGACGATTTTTCCTTTTTCCGCAAGAATAAAAAGCTGCACCGAGCCCCAAGGGAACCTTTCGCGAAATTCAAAATCAAATTTCGGAGTTTGCCCCAAAAACCATGCAGGGTCGGAATGGTGAGCAGTCAGCTCCTCCACCTCAAGCCGTTCCCGCTCGGAAAAGGCAAATTCACCGTAATATCCACCCCATTCGGCAAAGACCTTCACAAGCTTTTTTTGCAGTTCTTTCACGGTCAGATCCGTACGGAATTCGTTGAGATTACAAACGCGGGAGCGTACGGAAGCAATCCCCTTAGCGCGGATCTTCTTAGGATCTACGGTCAGATAAGCGGACAGCTTTTCAAGATTTGCAGAAACCAGAAGAGTTCCGTGAAAAAGCTTTGCTCCCTTATGGTCGGCGGTAGCGTTTCCGGAAAACTTTTTGCCGTCGCAGAGAAGGTCGTTTCTGCCGGAGCAGGTGCAATCGATCCCAAGCTCCTTCAGCGCTTTAACCACAAGCTGCAGTAAACCCTCTTTATCAAAGCGATCTTTGCCGCAAATAAAGGAAAAATTCAGATTTCCCAAATCGTGATAAACGGCTCCGCCGCCGCTGAGTCTGCGAGCAAGCTGTACCCCGTCTGCCTTCATCTTTTCAAGATCGCATTCCACCCAAGGATTCTGACCCTTTCCGATGATCACGGCATTTTCATTTTGATAAAAATGCAGGATCAGATCCCCGTCTTTTACGTATTTTAAAAACCACTCGTCCGTTGCCATATTCACGTGGGCATCGCAGGTCTCGGACAAATATACAAAATTTCGATTCATAGTGCCTCCTTTGGATGATCTCATTATAACATTTTGTCAAAAAAAACGCAAGAAAAATTGACACCGCCCGCATTTTTTTCTATAATGAAAGAAAGTATAACAAAGAGGTCCGATATGGCTGATAAAACGAAAACGATTTACGTCTGCTCCGCATGCGGTGCCACTCAAAGCAAATGGTCGGGGCAATGCCGCGAATGCGGTGAATGGAATACCATGGAGGAGGAAGTGCAAATCGCTTCCCCCGCTAAGGGAAAGGTGCAAAAAAGCGTTCATCCCGAGGATTTCACAGGTGCCGTCAAGCTCTGTGAAATACAGGAGGAAGCACTTTTCGGTGAGCGTTATCAAACCGGGATCGGAGAGCTGGATCGTGCATTGGGAGGCGGTATCGTCCGCGGCTCCATTGCGCTGATCTCCGGAGAACCCGGCATCGGAAAATCCACCCTTCTCCTGCAGATCTGCAAGGAGATGAAAAATCTGAAGGTGCTCTACGTCTCCGGAGAGGAATCCCAGCTTCAGATCAAAATGCGCGCAAAACGTCTTTCCGCCCTGAGTGAAAATATTTATTTGCAATGCGAAACGGATATCGACGGGATCCTGGCCGAGATCGAACGGATCGCTCCTGATATTTTGATCATTGACTCCGTGCAGACCATGCAGGACGCCGCCCTTTCCTCCGCTCCCGGAAGCACCACCCAGGTCAAGGCTTGTACTGCGCGGATCCTGTCTCAAACGAAAAGAGTTGGCTTTTCCACCATCCTGGTCGGACACGTCAACAAAGACGGCGTTATTGCAGGGCCAAAGCTTCTGGAGCACATGGTAGACGTCGTTCTCTATTTTGAGGGTGAACGGACACAAAGCTGCCGAATTCTGCGCGCCATTAAAAATCGTTACGGCTCCACCAACGAGATCGGACTGTTTGAAATGACTGACAGCGGTCTGGAGGAGGTTCCCGATCCCAGCCGCAGACTCCTGGAGGACAGTCCCAAGCAGGTTCCCGGTTCCTGCCCCGTTTGTCTGATGGAAGGTACCCGCCCCATTATGACCGAGGTGCAGGCGCTGGTGACAAAATCCCCCTTTCCCAACCCGAAACGGCTTTCCAACGGTGTGGATTACAACCGAACATCCATGCTTCTGGCAGTATTGGAAAAGCGTCTGGGGCTTCGTTTCTTCGATAAGGACGTTTATCTGAACGTGGTGGGCGGTCTGAAGCTGGACGAAACCGCCGCAGATCTCGGCATCTGCACCGCACTGCTTTCCAGCACGCTGGATCTGTCTTTACCCGGAAGCCTAATTGCCATCGGCGAGGTGGGACTTTCCGGCGAATGCCGCACCATCGGTGATTCGGATCTGCGGGTAGCAGAGGCGGCAAGGCTTGGCTTTGAAACCATTCTGCTTCCCAAAAAGCAAGCAGAACGCTTGAAAAAGAAGCCTGCGGGCGTAAAGCTGGTGGGTGTGAGAAGCGTTTACGAGCTTTTGCAAATTCTGAAGGAGGGCCGTGATGGAGAAGCGTGAATTTGCCGAAAAGAAACACTTTGATTTTTCCGATCTGATGGAGCTCGTAGCTCTTTTACGTGCACCCGACGGTTGTCCCTGGGATCGGGAGCAGACCCACGAAAGCATCCGAAACAACTTCGTAGAGGAAGCGTACGAGGTTTGCGAGGGGATCGACACAAAAAACGACAAGCTTCTTTGCGAGGAGCTTGGTGACGTTTTGCTTCAGATTGTTTTCCATACCTCCATCGCCTCCGAGGAAAAGCGCTTTGAGATGAGCGACGTAACGGACGGCATTTGCCGAAAGATGATCCGCCGTCACCCCCATATTTTCTCCGAGAAAGAAATTTCTGAGAAGGATATACAAAAGAATTGGGACGAGATCAAAAAGCAGGAAAAGGGAGAAAGGACTCTTGCCGATACTCTTGCTCGCGTTTCCTCTGCCTTGCCTGCCCTGAAGCGAGCGGAAAAGTTCGTGGAAAAGGGTGCCGAGCCTACCGCGATCCCTTACGCGGATCCTTTGCTGGAAAAAGGCGAAGCACTGTTTCAGATCGTCAGAGAATGCATCAAAGAGGAGCTGGACCCCGAGCAAGCGCTGAACGCTTATCTGAAGCATCTCCTCAAAAACTGCACAAATTGTGAATAGAAAAATTATCCTTTTCGTCGATTTTTTTCCCGAGCTTAAAAAAGGCTTGAAATCCCTTGAATTCAATGCTAAAATCAAATCATACCAGCTTGCAAAATACAAACGCTAAGGAGTGATCGGTATGACTAAATCAGAACTCTCCCTTGCCCTTGCAGAAAAAATCGGTATCAAGAAAAAGGATGCCCGTCTTGTGACGGACGAGATCTTTGAGCTGATGCGTTCAGCGCTGGTCCGCGGCGAAAAGGTACAGATCTCCGGCTTCGGCAGCTTTGAGGTCAAGGACCGCCCCGCAAGGATCGGTCATAACCCGAGCACTCACGAGGAAATCCAAATTCCTGCATACAAAAGCGCAAGCTTCTCCCCCGGCAAAACGCTGAAGGGAGCCATCAATAAAAAAGGATGAGGGGCTGAAATCGGCCCCTTTTTTGTGAAACAATGCGATTAGACAAATTTTTAAAGGTATCCCGTATCATTAAGCGCCGTTCCGTGGCAAACGACGCTTGCAGCGAAAGCCACGTAATGGTCAATTCCCGAATCGTCAAACCGGCTTACGATTTGAAGATCGGTGATATCATCGAGGTTCAGTTCGGTCAGCGCGTTTTTCGGTGCCGTGTCAAGGCAATGCCTGAGCACGTTGGAAAAAGCGAAGCTTCCACTCTTTACGAGGTACTGGAGGAGGAATAAAGCGCGGCTTTCTTTCATAAAATGAATCACGAAATGAGGTGAACTTTATGGAAGAAAAGAAGTGCTCGGTTCTTTTGGAAAACAAAAGCCGTTTATCTCTGACCGGAATTTTGGAGATCAAGAGCTTTCAGGAAACGGCGGCAGAGTTTGACACCTGCCAAGGTCCATTACAGATCACGGGCGAGAATATTCATATGGAGCGGTTGGATCTGGATACGGGAGAGGTGGAGCTGAAGGGCGTTTTCATTTCTCTCTATTACCCTGCTATCGATCAAGCTAAGCCCCGATCCTTTTGGGGAAAGCTTCTGGGCTGATGGACTACACCGCAAATCAGGACAGCTTCCTTTTCTTTTCCGCCATCCTTCTGGGGTTCCTGATCGGCTTTTACTACGAGATCTTCCGATTCCTCAGACTTGCTCTCCCCCACCCCGGGTTTCTCGTTTTTTTGGAGGACTTGCTTTTTTTGCTTCCTCTTTCACCCGTTTTGATCTTTTTTCATTACGCTCTGAGCGACGGGATCCTACGGTGGTTTTCCCTGACGGGGTGTTTGCTGGGATTTCTTTTGTACTTGGGAACGGTGGGAAAGCTCCTTCTTCGTTTTTCAGCGGGGATCTTGTTTTGCATACGAGCGGTTTTGAAATGGCTTTTCAGGTTTTTCGTCCTCCCGCCGCTCATCGTTTTCAAAAATATAACAAATTATCTATATGCCAAGTGGAAAAGTACTGTTATAATACTTAGGAAGAATCGAGATAAAAAGCTTTTAAAAAGAAAGAAAAAACTTCTTTCCCGCTACGCGGAGAAAGGATTTCAATAGACAGGAGCTACCATGAACGGCGCAAAACTCATTTTTTTCGGAAAAATCATTTTCACCGTACTGATTGTTTTTTTGGTGATCACTATTATCGATAAAAACCTTGAGATCAACGATCTGAAGGAAAAAGAAGAAAAGGTCCGTCAGCAAATGCAATCCTATACCCTACAGGTGGAAAAGCTGAACACCCAACTGGAGGAAGAGGTTTCGGAAGAAACCATTAAGCGAATTGCAAGAGAAAAACTGAATCTGAGAGATCCGGGCGATATTATCTACGCCAACGAGCAGCCCGGTTAAAAAGCCGCAAATTGCGGCTTTTTTCTTTTTTTGAATATTTTCTCCTTTCGAGGTAACAATATAGACAAACCAAAACCACGAAAGGAAATCACAATGTCTAATCAACTGAAAAAAAAGAATACCGCTAGCGGGGGCTTATACATAGCCCTGGCTATCTGCATCCTGTCCGTCATCTGCATCGGTGTTTACAGCGCGGTCATTAACATTGTAAACCCCGTAACCAGCAAAAATCCCACTCAGCAAGAAACGAAAAAGGAAATCAAAAAAACGCCTTCCGTCATCATTGAAGGAGGAGACGAAAAAACGCCTTCGGTAACAACGCCCACCGTTTCAAGACCCGAAGCGACTCTCCCCTCCGTTGATGCTCCCACCGTCAACAAAGAACCGGAGGAGGACGTCAGCGTACAATCCCAGCCTACTCCGCCCACCTATACCATGCCCGTAGCAGGTAACGTAACCAAACCCTTTTCAAACGATATTCTGGTATATTCCACAACTATGAACGATTACCGAGTCCATAACGGAGTCGATATCGTCACGGCAGTGGGTACCCCCGTCAAAGCCTTTACCGACGGCACGGTAGAAGCAATTTACGAGGATCCTTTGATGGGACACACCATTGTCGTAGATCACGGAAACAATACCAAAAGCTACTACTCTAACCTGACCTCTGCATTTCCCGAGGGGATCGTGGCAGGTAAAAAGGTAAAGGAGGGAGAGGTCATCGGCGGTGTCGGAGAGAGCATTCTCATCGAATGTGCCGAGGAGCCTCACCTGCACTTTGAGGTGATGGTTGGCTCCGAATACGTGGATCCCATGAGTTATTTCCAATAAAAGCATTTCAGGCGGCATTTTGCCGCCTTTTTTTCTGCACCAAACAAAGCCCTTTCGCATAAGATAAACTGAGTGAAAAAACAAAAGGAGGCTTTTTTTATGATAGATCAATCTAAAGGAGCAAGAGGTGCTTGCGGTCGTGACAGCGGTGCCTGCTGTATCGATACATACCGCATTTACGATTCCTGCCGCAATCAGGAGTGTCTGGAAGAAATGAGGATCCTCGTTACCGATGAAGGACAGCGCATTCTGGATTCTGCAAACGCCATCCGCGTCAAAAGCATCAAGGTGCTTTGGACAAAAATCGACACCGAGGAAATGCCCTTCAACAAGGGATATTTCCAAATCAACATCCGATACTATTTTCACTGCGTACTGGATTGCTGCACGGGTCTTGGGACGGGACAGGACGTAGCGGGACTTTGTGCTTGGGATAAAAGTGTTTTACTGTACGGCGGCGAAGGAAACGTTGCCATTTTCAAATCAGACGTATTGCCTGACGCTTTTTGTCCCACGGGGAAGGCTATGATCCATCAAGGAACCAATCTCCCCCGTGCAGTGGTAGAGGTTGCCGAGCCCGTTCCCCTGCGTTTGAACGTAATGGAACGTTGTGCTTGCCAAAGCTTCGGCACTTGCGTTTTGGACGCGGGTCAGCTCCCCGATCATATTTGCGCCTGCTACGAAGGCAGGTTTACCGAAAACGCAGGAGGAAACAAGGTATGTTTCCTTTCCCTGGGGCTTTTCGCTCTGGTTCGTATGGAACGTCCCGCTCAGCTTGTAATTCCCGCCTGCGACAGCTGTATTCCCTCAGAAGAAAGCCAATGTGAGCTCCCCTACACCGACCCCTGTGCTCTGTTCCGCTCCATGGAATTTCCCGTTAAAGAATTTTACCCCGAAATGAAAGACGGCTGCAGCGAATAAAAAGAAAGGAAAGGCGCTTGCCTTTCCCTTCTTTTTTTATTTCAAAATTTTTGCAGTAAAATATGTCTTGACAAAAAAGGTAAAATTCGTTATACTGTATTCAGAGTAATTTTTGAAATGTTTAAGGGGTAATCTTATGAAAAGAATTCTACCTATCGTATTGGTTCTTGCAATGTTGATGCTCGTTCTTGTCTCTTGCGGTGATAAGAAGAAAGACGAAACCGAAACCAAAGAAAAAGCTGCTACCGAAGAAAAGGTAACTAAGGCTCCCACTAAAAAGGTCACCACTTCCAAGCATTTGGAAATGGGTATCGCTGATGAGAACGAAGGGTGGTCCTTCTGGAATCAGTTTTAATTCGTAAAAAAAGCCGACTTCTCGTCGGCTTTTTCTTTTTGCTTTTCAGCGAATCAGCTTTAAATACGTAGGCAAGGTTTCTCCCGTCAGGTGATTCTGTGCCTTGACGCTTTCGGGAGGAATATGGTACTCCTTTGCCAAAGACCAAAGATCCTCTCCCTCTCTGGGATAAATGAAAATGATCTCCCCTCTTTTTCTTACGATCTCCTCGCCTCGCTCCAGCTTGCAGATCAGCTCCGGACGGTGGGTAATGAAGACGGATACGCTTCCGCAAAGATCAAAGCGAAGTCGGAATTGCTCTCCCTCGGGCTCCACATCGATTCCCCGTGCACAGCCGTACACCTCTACGCTGCATTCTTCTCCCTCGGGAATGGAAAAAGCAGGCGTAATATGAGAATGAAATTCATAAGAGTCCTCGTAGTTCCTCATTTCGCCGGATTCCGTGATCCCCAGATAAGAAAACAAAAGCTTCCCTTCCAAGCAGATCTTTCCTTCTTCCAGATAGGAATTACGAAACTCTACTCCCGCGCAGATCCCCTCCGCGCGAACCACCTCCGCATTCTTGGACGGAAGAAGTGCTTTTACCGTATCGGTAAAATCAAAGACGCCCAAAAGCTCTCGGGTTGTTTCCCTCTTTTTCTCCGTGAGAATATGATTGCGGGTCGAAAACGCGTCGGTGGTCATTATGACGGATTCCGTCTCAAATCCGCAAACCTCGCAAAGGAAGGACAGTTCAAACAAAATGTTTTTATTATCGCCGTCTTCATTGATCTCGGGGGTGGCTTTCAGTGAAACGGGCGTTAAGGATACGCGGCAAAAGGAATCTCCGGAAAGCTCCGCGATCCCAAGCCTTCTTTCAAATTCAATAGGCTGATAAAAGCTGACGAACAGATTTTCCCCTGCCGCCATATAACTGCAGTGCAGGTCGCATAGTCCCAGGAAGGATACGCCTCCGTCCTCCGATCTGACGTTTTGCGTAAAGAGCACTGCTTCCATCTCACAGATCTCCTCGATGGGAAGATATGCCTTCGGTAGAGAGATGGTCTGAGAAAAACTCATTTCTTCCGTATGGGTCTTGCACAAACGCGTCAACTTTACCTCCTCTCCCCGCGTGATCAGATCCTCTGCAGGCATTTCGGGGAATAAAGAAACGCTCTGATTGCATTTTACGTTCACCGAAACGGAAACCTCGCATTTTGCGCTGAGCTTTCGCGGTCCCATAAGCTTGACCAAAGCGGAACGGGGTACTGCCTCGGCAAAGAGCACAACGTCCTCTTCCGCAATCTCCTCTGCCCCCAACGGAAACTGAAGGGTCTGAGTAAAGGCTTCGGTATGCAAAAAGGAGGAAGCCTTCTCCCCTTCTTCTTTCGGAGCAGTTTGATAAAGCACGTGAAATCCGACCGTTCCCTCTACCTCGCAAATAAGCATCTTGTCGCGCAGATACACGCTTTTGCTTCTGATCACGGCTTTCGGCCGTGCTCGGATAATTCGCTCCGCTTCCTCTTTATATTCGGGAAGAACGATCTCCGCCTCTATCCTGCTCGTTGCTTCTGCGGCATTCAGGTCCGCAAGCTTTTTTTTCGTAAGATACTCAAACATTTCTTCTGCCATGGTTTTCTCCGTTCTCGATGGCTTCATATTTTGCCGTACCGCCACCGTGGTACCCTTTTAAGCAATAACAATGTATGCGAAAGCATTCTGACGTATGCCCTTTAAATATAGTTTCTCGGCTTTTCCATAAAGCTTCGCAGTTTTTCCAAAGCCCCCTTCTCAATGCGGGAAACGTAGGAACGCGATATTCCCATTTCCGCGGCAATTTCACGCTGGGTCGCACATTTCTTTCCGTCCAATCCAAAACGCTTTGAAATCACCAGGCGTTCGCGGTCATCCAGGATCGTTCTGACTGCCGTCAATGCAAGCCCGGTCTGCCCTTTCAAAGCAATTTCCTCAACGATATTATCCTCCACCCGCATCACGTCGAAAATCGTCAGAGGATTTCCGTCCTTATCCACCTCGATCGCTTCCCCGAGGCTGGTTTCCACGGAATACTTTTTTTGAGAACGAAAATACATCAGGATTTCATTCTGGATACATTTTCCCGCGTAGGTCGCAAAGCGATTTCCCAAGGTGGGGCGGAAGGAATCGATAGCCTTGATCAGACCGATGGTTCCCACAGAGATCAGATCCTCCTGTTCTTCCCGATCGGAATCGTATTTTTTGATGATATGCGCCACCAGGCGCAGATTGTGCTCGATCAGCATTTGCCGTGCATTCTCATCTCCTTCCTTCATTTTCCCGAAAAGCGCTTCCTCCTCGTCCTTTTCCAATGCCGGGGGAAAGGAGGAGGAATTCAAAACCCGCAAGCAAAGAAAAACAAGCTGGGCAAGCCCTATACCAAAGCATTCGATCAACATACAAAAACCCCTTTCAAAAATCGGTATTTTACTGTATGAAACTGCAAGTTTTTTCAGAACCCATGCAAATGCTTAAGAATTTCACCGCTATCCCTTGATTTTGCTCAATAAATATTGTAAAATATGATAAATTCAGATAAAGGAACCGAAAATATGCTATACCCCGTGATCGACATCGGTTCCAATACGGTAAAAATTGCCGTATTGGATGAGGAGCTTCTTTTCAAGCAAGCCCCGGTGTTCTTCAAAGCAGTGCCCCTGAACATCAAATCGAAAATTCGCGATCTGCGCCTGCCCGACGAGGCCGTCAACGAGCTTGCTGAGTTGATCAAAAGCTTCGTAGAGATCGGCAAGCGCCTGACCAAAAATCCTCCTATCGCCTTTGCAACCGCTTCCCTGCGCGGACTTCTGAATATGGACGAGGTTTTAAAGCGGGTGAAGGAGGTCAGCGGAATCAGCGTAGAGGTGATCTCAGGAGAAACGGAAGCGTACTATTCCTTTCTGGGTGCCCGAGGCTGCGTTAGCGCAAAAGCAGGTATTTCAGTGGATCTGGGAGGTGGCTCCACCGAGCTTCTCGCCTTCAACGGAAACAAGGTGGTAGGCTCCGTTTCCCTCCCTTTTGGTTGTCTCACCCTGTATCACGCATACTTTGACGGGGATCATCACAACACAGATGCATGCGAAGCCTTCATTCAAAAGCACCTTGCCGAAATGGCTCCCGCCCTTCCCGGAAACAACATTCTCCTCTCCGGCGGAAGCGCAAAAGCAGTGCTTCGTTATAAAAACATTTTGGAAAACAAAAAGAACTGTACGTTGACAAACGAGCATTTTGAACTGGTCTCCCATCACTTTTACAACGGTCCTTCCGCCGAAAAACAAAAAATCGAGGACGTTCTCCGAGACCGGTTCCGTCTGATCCCTCCCGCAGCGGCAGTATTCACGCAGATCATGAAATATTACGAAAAAGATCGCGTTCTCGTATGTCGCAGCGGCGTACGCGAAGGGTGCCTGTTCCACTATTTAGAAAAAAATCAATAATTTTTTGAAAACCTATTGCAATTTCATTTTGATTGTGCTATAATCCACCTGTTATGGTATGAATGTATTTGCATTTGCAACCAAGCGGTCCTCTGCCGGCTTCAGCACGAACGCTTGCATTTATACTTAAATAAAATTTTTTATTTAAGGAGGGCCACATCATGGATATGATCAAGGCTTTTACAAACGAGCAGCTTAAGACCGAAGTTCCCCAGTTCAACGTAGGTGACACCGTTCGCGTTCACAACAAGATCGTTGAGGGCACCAGAGAAAGAATTCAGCTTTTCGAAGGCACCGTTATCGCGAAGAAGAACGGCGGAATCTCCGAAACCTTTACCGTTAGAAGAATTTCTTACGGTGTAGGCGTTGAGAAGACCTTCCCCCTTCACTCTCCCAGAGTTGAGAAGGTTGAAGTAGTTCGTACCGGTAAGGTTCGCAGAGCAAAGCTCTACTATCTGCGCGACAGAGTTGGTAAGGCCGCTAAGGTTAAGGAACTTATCTAATTTTTCACCGAATTGCAAAGGTCGCTTTTGCAACGTATTCGGAATTTCATCAGTTGCTGAGGGGGACTTTCAAGTCCCCCTTCTTTTTTTGAAATTGAAAGGATAGTCTTATGAACGACGATTTCAACCCCACAAAAGACGATTCCGAGGTGCCCTCTGCCCCCGCAAGACGCCCTGTTCGTCGCGCACGCAGAACCCTCGCTCCCTTTTCCGAAGCAAAATCCGCTGAACTTCCCGAGGAGACTGCTCCCGAAGTACCCGCTGAGGTAGTTGAAGAAGCTACTCCCGCGGTACCCGAAGAAATAGTTGAGGAAATTGCTCCCGCGGTGCCCGAAGAAGTAGTCGAGGAAATTGCTCCCGCAGTGCCCGCAGAAGCAGTTGAGGAAGCTGCTCCCGCAGTGCCCGAAGAAGTAGTTGAGGAAGCTGCTCCCGCAGTGCCCGAAGAAATAGTTGAGGAAATTGCTCCCGCGGTGCCCGAAGAAGTAGTCGAGGAAGCCGCTCCCGCGGTGCCCGAAGAAGCAGTTGAGGAAGCTGCTCCCGCAGTGTCCGAAGAAGTAGTTGAGGAAGCTGCTCCCGCAGTGCCCGCAGAAGCAGTTGAGGAAGCTGCTTTCGAAGCTACCGCCGCGGAGGATGAAGCAAAAAAGAACGAGGAACTATCTCCTGCTGCCAATACCTTTGACTGGGTCAAGTCATTTCTGTTTTCATTGACCGTAGTGATTTTTGTTTTTACTCTTTTGTTCCGAGGAGTGACCGTAAACGGCGGCTCTATGCTCCCCACCTTGAACAGCAATGAATACTTGATCATTTCCGATCTATTTTACACTCCCAAGACCGGTGATATCGTGGTGGTTCAATCCCCCAATTACAAATCCGGCAAGGAGCCTTTGATCAAACGCGTAATCGCAACCGGAGGACAAACGGTAAAGATCAACTTTGAGTCCTGGGAAATCTGGGTGGATGGAAAGCTTCTCCACGAGGACTATATTCTCAGAGACAGCAACAAAATGATGAACCCTGAGGATATGGCTTACGACAAGAACAGTCAGATCGAGTTTCGCGTGGATGATAACTGTATCTTCGTAATGGGTGATCATCGCAACGATTCGCTGGACAGCCGCAGTAATTCCGTAGGCCAGATCGACGAGCGTTATATTATGGGACGGGTGCTTCTTCGCATTACACCCTTTGAAAAATTCGGAAAGGTGGAGTAAATTGCAGGGCAATATCATTCAATGGTTTCCCGGTCATATGGCGCAAACAAGACGCGCCATCAAAGAAAACCTGGGAAGCGTTGACATCGTATTCGAGCTTCTGGATGCAAGAATTCCACACAGCTCCCGAAACCCCGAGATTCGCGCCCTTTTGGGTGAGAAAAAAACGGTAGTCATTCTGAACAAAGAGGATCTGGCAGATCCAAAGACCACATCTCTTTGGATGGAGCGGTTTGCTCGTGAGGGATGCGGTGCCGTCGCTCTTGACAGCAAATCCGGAAAAGGGATTCAAGAGGTCCTTTCCGAAGCAAAAAAACTTTTAAAGGATAAGATCCGCCGTGACCGCGAACGAGGGATGACAAGGCCCATTCGTGCCATGGTCGTCGGCATTCCCAACGTGGGAAAAAGCACCCTGATCAACCGCTTTGCCGGAAGCAAAAAGGCACAGGCGGAAAACCGTCCCGGTGTAACCAAGCAAAAGCAGTGGGTCAAGGCAGGAACGGAGCTGGAGCTTTTGGATATGCCCGGTGTTCTTTGGCCGAAATTCGAGGATCCTGCTACAGGTGAGCATCTTGCTATGACGGGCGCCATTAAAGATTCCATTTTGCTTAGCGAGGAGATCGCTTGCAGCTTGTGCGGACGCCTTGCCGCCATTGCCCCCGAAAAGCTGATGGCGCGGTATAAGCTGACCCCGACGGAGCTGGACGCCGAGCCGTACGATATTTTCTGCGCGATCGGAAGAAAGCGCGGCCTGCTGATCGGCGGCGGAGAGATCAACGAGGAACGCTGTGCCGCTATGCTGTTGGAAGAATTTCGAAGCGGAAAGATCGGACGTATTACGTTAGAGGAGCCGTAAACAAGTGGATTTTGAATTTGAGCTTACACTGATCCCCGACAACGTTGAGATCGTTTGCGGTCTTGACGAAGCGGGCCGAGGACCTCTTGCCGGTCCCGTTTACGCGGGAGCAGTCATTTTGCCGAAGGGATATATCCCCGAAGGGCTGAACGATTCAAAAAAGCTTTCCGAAAAGAAACGGGAGGCTTTGTTTGATCAGATCACAAAAAACGCCGTTGCCTGGAGCTATGGCATTGCCACCCCTGAAGAGATCGACGAGATCAATATTCTCAACGCCAGCATGCTTGCCATGAAACGCGCCGTTGAAGCGCTGGCACTCAAGCCGGAATTTTTGCTGGTGGACGGAAACATTGCACGCGGCTTTGATCAGCCTGCCCTTGCGGTGATCAAAGGGGATGCCAAAAGCCCCAGCATTGCGGCAGCAAGCATCATAGCAAAGGTGCTCCGTGACAGAGCCTGCCTGGAAATGGATCGGGAATATCCCGAATACGGCTTTGCAGGTCACAAGGGTTACCCCACCAAGGCCCACTTTCAGGCAATCGAAAAACACGGAGTCTCCCCCATTCACCGCAAGAGCTTTCTGAAAAAAAGAGGCTTGGTGTGACACATAAGGAATTCGGCGATCGCGGAGAATATCTTGCCAAGCTTTTCCTGGAAAGCAAAGGCTTCGTTTTCATCCGCGCCAATTACAGAACCAAGCACGGGGAGATCGATCTGATCATGCAGGAAAACGACGAGATCGTCTTCGTAGAGGTCAAAACCAGAACCTTTCACAGTGCCGAAGCCTTTGGACGCTCTTTGTATCGGATCAACCGCGAAAAGCAGCAGCACATCATCCGTTCCTCGCGGATCTTCATCTACGAAGAACCCTTGCTCTGCAACGGACTTTATCCCCGATACGACACCGTTGAATTGTATATGGCGTCAGAGAACGATAATAAGATCAAGGTCATTCATACACCTTGCGCGTTCGGGCTTTAAAAAAAAGCACCCTTACGGATGCTTTTTCTTTTCCCTATCTCTTTTTGGGACGGAACGTGGCACAAATGGTATCGATCCCCGAGGTGGCGTAGCTGGGACCTACGCTGATCCTTTCTGCCGTACAATATTCGCTGGCATCGTTATAAACACAGTTTTTTACGTTGCAACGAATCCCTTTGATGTGTGCGGGTACAGAGGAATCCAAGGTAATGCCTTCCAAACGATCACTTCCCTTCTTTTTTCTATAATTTGCACCGAAACCCAACCAATTATGCGAAAGGAAACGAAAATGGCTTTATTTACTCTTGCCGATCTGCATTTGTCTCTGTCCGACGATAAGCCTATGGACGTTTTTGGAGGCAGTTGGGTTGGCTATGAAAAAAAATTGCAAGAATATTGGGAGTATATGGTTCGCCCCGAGGATACGGTAGTGGTCCCCGGTGACATTTCCTGGGCAATGAGTTTGGAAGGTTCTCTTGATGACCTTCGCTTTATCCACAACCTTCCGGGCAACAAGATCCTGATGAAAGGCAATCACGACTATTGGTGGGCTTCCATGACGAAAATGGAAGCGTTTCTGGAGGAAAACAAGCTTTCCACTCTGCGCTTTCTTTATAACGACGCCGTCTTTTGTCAGGGAAAGATTCTTTGCGGCTCTCGCGGATGGATGTGCGAAGATAAAATGACCGAGCAGGATCAGAAGGTTTTGCGCAGAGAAAGCCTGCGCTTCCGCCTTTCTCTGGAAAAAGCAAGCACGCTTGCAGATTCAGTAGAAGCGGAAAGCGGCGAACGACCCGAATTGATCTGCTTCTCCCATTATCCCGTAGTGACCGCTGCTCAGCGGGAAAACCCGATCCTGGACGTTTTAAAGGAATTCGGCGTACGCCGCGTTTATTACGGACATCTGCACAACTGGGGAACGAAGCCCCTATACGAAGAATGGGAAGGGATCCGCTTCACACTGGTTTCCTCCGACTACCGCGCCTTTACCCCTGTAAGAATCGAGTAAGACCGATCTGAAACCGATCGGTCTTTTTTCTTTTATTCGTACATAGAATGTTAGCGGTAAAAGGAAGGAGAAAAGAATGGATCCCATCAAACATCATATTTCCGTTTTTCCGCCGCGACTGCGCAAGGTACTGGAACGGTATCCGCATCCGGAAAACATTTGCGAGATCCGACTGAGAGACGGATCTCCCTTGTCTCTGACGGATCACCGAGAGAATATTACGTTGGACGAAGGAGGACGCCCCTGCCCTCTTTCCCGAGCCGTCCGTTGCCGCTCCGAGGAGCTTTCTTACGTTTTGGGAGCGTTTTGCAAAGGAAGCGTTTACCGCTATTTTGACCGTTTGAAGGATGGCTTTGCCGTTGATGATTACGGCTGGAGAATGGGCGTTTCTACCGCCATAACAGAAAGAGGTATCTTTCTGCCGAAAAGAATTCTCGGCATCAATTTGCGAATTCCCCGCCACACACCCTTTGCGGCTAAACCACTCGCGGAAAAAATTCAGCGAGAAGGTTTGTTTTCGTTTTTGATTTTTTCACCGCCCGGGGAAGGAAAAACGACTGTCTTGCGTTCCTTGGCGGCACTGCTTTCGCAGGGAGAAAAAAATACTCCGCCGATTCGGGTCGCCGTAATAGATGAACGAGGGGAGCTATTCCCTCCTCAGATGAAGATCAAAACGGGTCTGTTGGACGTTTTGCCGGACTGCGAAAAAGGCGAAGGGATTGCAATCGCCACGAGGCTTTTTTCTCCCCAGGTCATTTGCTGTGACGAGATCGGAACACCGCGGGAAGCGGAAGCAGTCCTTGCTTCTTGCAGCGGTGGATGCTACGTGATCGCCACCGCTCACGCTTCTTGCCTTGAGGAAGCGCGGCATACCCCTTACCTTGCAAGCTTGATCAGCTCGGGAAAATTCCGACACGGCGTCTTCTTAAAAAAAGAATGCGGAGATGATTTTCGTCTCAGCTTTCACTGGGAGAGTTTTCTATGAAGCTTGCAGGAATCTTATTTTTATCATTGATCCCCATCCTGTTTTCTTTTCGACTTGGCGAGGAGCTCCGAAGAAAGCAAAAGCTGAGAAAAGCTTTTTTGGAATTTCTTTCTCACTTTCATTTTCAAATCGAAAACTTTTTGAGGGATCAAGCAGAGATCGTTTCTTGCTTCGACCATTCCCTTTTTTGCAAAACACCTTTTTTCGCAGAGTTGGAAAAGCAGATTCGTGAGAATCCATGCGGTGCCTTCGCGCGAACCTGGAAGCGGCACGGAGAAGATTTCGGGTTCGACGCCGAGACCTTTCAGCTTCTGAGTCAGTTAGCAGAGCACTTCGGCTTTCAAGAAAAGAATGCCCAGCTGGCAGAGCTTTCCCGTGCCGTAGAGGTTTTGGAAAAGCGAGAAAATGACGGCGAAAAAGAATGTGAAAACAAGATCAAGATCCTGCGAATTTCGGGACTTACTGCAGGACTTGGCATTTTGATCTTATTGATTTAGGAGAAAAAATATGGACGTTACCTTACTATTGAAAATTGCCGGCGTCGGTCTTCTGACCTCGGTGCTTTGTCAAGTGCTGAAATCCGGCGGTCGGGATGAACAGGCAGGCTACGTGGTACTGGGAGGAATCATCGTCGTGCTTCTTCTTTTGGTGGGCGAGATCTCCCATTTGATCACCACGGTACGAAATACCTTCGGGATCTGATGAATCTGCTCCCCCTTTGTGCCTTCGCCTTGCTTGCGGGGATTTTGCTAAAAATATCGGAGGAGCTCTTCCCGAAATTCAAGCCCTTGATCCTTGCGGCAACGGGGATTCTGTTTTTCCTTTATTTCATCATAAAGATCGCGCCCTTATGGACAAAGCTGTTCACCTTTGGCTCGGAAAGCGATTATCCGGCGCTGTTTGCTCTTTTGTTTAAAGGATTTGGAATTGCTCTGGTCGTATCGGTATCCGCTTCCTTTTGTCGGGATCTGGGTGAAGAAAAGGTGGCGGAAAAGCTGGAGCTTTGTGGGAAAGGCGCCATTTTGTATTTGTCACTTCCCATTCTGGAATACTTATTAAAATGGATCGGAGAGATCGTCGTTTGAAAAAATGGTCATTCAAAATCGCACTTCTGCTTTTTTGCCTGCTTCTAATCCCCACCACTTCCGTCTTCGCTACGGAAAAGGAGAGCTTGGAGAAATTTTCGGGAACGGAGGATTTGTGGAAGCAGGTCCCGGAGGATCTGGATGCCGATGCTTTGCGCGAGCTTTTGGAGGAAAAGGATACGGGCTCCTTCACCCAAAAGCTATGGGACGGGATCCTATCATTATTCTCCCTTGGCATCAAAGACGGAATACACCTTTTTGCAAAGCTGTTTGCTCTGCTTTTATTTGCCGCTCTGTATCGTTCGCTCAAGGACTCCTTTAAGATAACGGGGGGAGAAAACGCTTTTCAGTTTCTGTTTCACCTTTGTCTTTCCCTCACTTGCTTTTCTGCCTTGCAGAGTTGTATTTCCATTGCAAATACGTCTCTGAAAACAGTCAGCACCTTTTTTATCGCCTCTCTGCCCGTGACCACCGTGCTTCTTACCCTGTCGGGTGCTCCGACTGCGGGGGCGACTATGGCATCTTCCATAAACCTTACCCTGGGTGCGGTCAGCACGTTCGTATCTCCGTGTCTGTCGGGTATTTTAAACACGCTGTTTGCTTTTACTATGGTCGACGGGATCTTAGACGGAGGACTGAGCAGCTTTCTGGCTTTTTTAAAGAAGTGCGTGAAGGTGCTTTGCATTCTGTTCTTCACCTTGATCACCGCTTCCCTTGCTTTAAAAAGCGCGCTGGCAACAGCGGCAGATTCCGTTGCAATGCGTTCAGTACGTTTTGCGGCTGGGAACTTTATCCCCATCGTGGGCTCTCTGGTGGGAGAAAGCGCAAAAACTCTTACTGCGGCGTTTACCGCGGTAAAGGCGGAATGCGGGATCCTATGCATTCTGATCCTCGTTTTCGTTCTGCTTCGTCCCATTCTCTGTATTGCGGTGCAAAAACTTTTTCTGGGTCTGGCAGGATCCTTTGCGGAAATCGTGGGAGAAAAGCAAATCCAAGGATTTCTAAAATCCCTTTCCGGTCTTCTGGACCTTTTGATGGCACTTCTGATCTCTCAGGGCTGTTATCTGATCTTTTATATTACGCTGTTTATTACCAACCGAGGGAGCTTATAAAATGAAGGAATGGGTCTGGGCCTTAATACTTCTTTCCCTATGCGGGAAGCTTGCGAAAAACCTTTTTCCCCATGGTGAAAAATCTCCGCTTCACGCGCCGCTTCGCTTTTTGTTGTCCCTATGCCTGTCACTGGTCATCTTCGCTCCTTGGTTCGGAGCAAAACGGATCGAGCTTTTAAGCGGAAGACTTTTTTCCTTCGAAGAAGAAAGCACCATTGACGGAGATCGGATCGTCTTGGAACAGATCGGGCAAACCATGAAAAAAAGCGTAGATACCGCCTTCCCAAACTGCAAGTATTCCTTGGAGATCTACACGGACGAAAACGATCTGCCTGCACAGGTTAAGGTGATCTGTGACGACGAAAAGGATGCGGAGAAGATCTCCGCCTTCATTCAACGCAATTACGGACTGAAAGCTGATGCAAAATAAAGGAGAATAGGAACGTGGAAAAAAGCAAAACAAATTTTTTCAAAAAAAACATACCGATCATTGCCATTCTTTTCATCTTAGGTATCATTTTTCTGGGAATGTCTGAATATGATTTCAACAAGAACGATGAAAAAAGCGGTGTCGATTTCGATGAGCGCGCATACACAAAGGACCTGGAGGATCGGCTGAGTGCTATGCTGGAGGAAATGGAGGGAGTAGAAAACGTCCGTGTGATGATCACCCTGGACAGTAGCTCCCGTTACCGTTTTGCCCAGCAGGAAAGTGCTACGCTCCAGGGAAGCACCTACGTCAGCTCCTATTTGACGCAGGATCTTGGAAGCGGCTCCAAGGAACCCATTCTGATCGAGGTGGGATCACCGAAAATAAAGGGGGTGAGCGTCGTCTGCCGCGGAGCGGAAAACATTCTGATCCGAGAAAAGATCATCGGTCTTATCTCGGGCACATTAAACCTTACAAAAAATAAAATTTACGTTACAGAGTAGGAGTTTGCCATGAAAAAACTGAAAAAAATCAGCCTGTCCCAGCCGGAAGAAACCACCGAACAGGCAGAAACCGCCTTGACCGTTGCCCTTTCCGAGGACGAGGACCCCTCCACCTTTTGGAAGATGCCGAAATGGATGGAAAAGGCCAAGGAGAAGATCAAGCCCTTTCCATGGAAGGCAATCAACGGCAGAAACGCACTGATCGCCGGATGCCTTGTGATCGTCGCCATTGCAGGGTATCTGAACATCCGTTACGGTGCCGCACCCGTTTCGGGCGAAGAGGAGCTTCCTCCCGAAAATCAAGTGCAGGAGGAAACGGATGCTCAGAGCTATTTTGCCAGTGCCATTATCGACCGCGAGCGTGCAAGAGGTGAAGCGTTGGAGGTTCTGGTCAGCATCACCGAGGATGAAGCAGCCAGCGAAACGGCAAAGATCGAAGCCTATTCGCAAATGGAGCGCATCGCCAACGAGACCAGCTGGGAGATCGACATTGAAAACCTGGTAAAGGCAAAGGGATTCGAGGAATGCGTTGCCATCATCAATGAGGAAAGTGCCAACATCGTAGTTTCCGCAAACGGTCTTACCCCCGGTGAAATTGCACAGATCAAGGAGATCGTATTTTTGGAGTCCTCCATCCAGCCCAAAGACGTAAAGATCATTGAGAAAAACAGCTTATAAATAAAAAATCGGCAGTAAAAACAGTGTTTTTACTGCCGTTTCTTTATGAATAGAAGGTCTGAGCACCCAGCACGGAAATATGAAAATTTCCATCGCTTTGCAAAGCATAGCCGATTCCCACGTGGGTAAAGGAGGAGCTCAAAATATTGTTGCGGTGATCGGTACAGTTATAGTACGCGTCACAGACGAAAAAGGCATTGGCATAGCCTTGAGAAATATTCTCTCCGCAGCTTCTCCACAAGATTCCCGCAGAGCTGAGACGACTGCCGTAGAGATTATCGTGATTAAAGAAGTTCTCGCTTGCCATTTTTCTCGAATAATCCGAGGAAACCTTGGCGGCTTGATCGGACCAGCTCAAGGACGCCATCCCATTCAGCGCACGAAGTGCATTGACATAATAATAGGACAGACGGGCTTGAGGTGCGTAATTGGGCGTAATACGGGGATCGGTCAGGTAATGGTACTCACACTCCGTATAGCGAAGCCAGAGACCGTAATACTTCCCCGTTCCCAGAGTATCGCGAAAGCCGTAAACGCGACAGGAGCCAAGCTCGCGATACAAGGTATCGGATTGGGTGTCCTGAGTGCCGGTAAAGCCCTCAGCCTTTACGATCTGACCGTTCAGATAGAAGAAGGCGGAGGGATCCATGGTGAACACACCCCAAAGACCGACGCTGTCAACTTGCACGACGGTAAGCGAAGCGGGATCCGAGGCATAGATCAAGCTTTTCAGTTCGCCCTCCTCAACGGTTTCCGTGGGAGTGCCCATTTTCTGAATCACGGAATCCACAGGCTCGTCAAAATCCAACTGAACGTTGAGAACGAATATGGGAGAGGTCACGGTAAGCTTGCAAAGCGTGCAGGTGTTTTTTTCGAAGCGATGGGCATTCAAAGTTCCGATCGCGCCACAAGCCTTGCAACGGGTTCGGTTTCCGCAGCCTTGTGAAACGTATTCGTGAGGAGGGCTCAAAAGAACCTCCTCTTTTTTCTCCCCGCAGTCGCAAACGTAGGTGCGCAAGCCGTTTTCAGTACAGCTTGCCTCCACCGTCGATCCTACCTTCCATTGATGGGTATGGGGCGGAGTTGGCGTTTTCTCGGAATCGGAGGGATCCGTTTCGTCTGAAGGGCTTTTCACATCGGAGTTTTCCCCATCTGAGTCAGTCATATTTTCCGTCTGCGTCGATTCTTCTTTTTTCGACGGGGCGTTTTTTTTGGACTGTTCTTCCCTTCCGCAAGACACCGAAAGCAAAAGAATCAGCGAGAGAAACAGTAACAGACTTTTTTTCATTAAGAACTATCCTTCAACTCAATTCATTGGAAAAATCCAGAATCTGCTCGCGAATTCTGGAAAGGGAGGCGGAATTGCCATGTCCGGGACAAAGCTTGAGATCCGACTCCAAAGCTGCAATTTTTCGTAGAGACGCGGAAAGAGCATCGCGATCGCCTCCCCACAGGTCGTAGCGACCGTAACCGTAGGCAAATACGGTATCTCCGCAAAAAAGGGTATTTTCCGACAAAAAGCAGACGGAGCCGGGCGTATGACCGGGCGTGTGCATCACGGTAAAGGTCATATCACCCGCACGGATCACATCTCCCTCCTCCACCACAAGATCCGCCGAGGAGGTGGGAAAAGCAGAAAGATCGCCGCGGTAATAAAAGCCCGCGGAATTCTTTCCTGCGTCGGAAAGCATCACCTCATCCTCACGGTGAACCACTACCTTCGCACCGGTAGCCGCCTTCAAGGCACGAACTCCCTGCGAGTGATCAAAGTGTCCGTGGGTCAGAAGGATATAGTCGGGAGAAAGCCCTTTGGCCGCAAGCTTTTGGGCAATGCCCTCTCCGTCCATACCGGGGTCGATCACCACGCAAGCACCGCTTTCGTCAAAGCAAAAATAAGTGTTGGTGCGAAGCGCCCCCAGTGAAAAAGTCAAAATTCTCATAAAACAATCCTAGAAACTGATGATCTCATTGAAGCATTCAATGGCATAGCGGTCGCTCATTCCCGCAATATAGGAGATTACGGCACGGGCATAATCCGCTTCGTAAGAAAGGTCGAAGATGGCAGGATTCAACTGCTTTGCATCCCGAACGAGAGTCCAATAGGTGCTGAGCCAATTATAAAATGCGGCAAACAGCTTCGGATAGATCTTTTGCATCTCATCCAATCTTTGCAGGGTATGCTCCCCGTCGAAGCAATCAAAGAGCAATTTGAAGATCTCGCGGATCATAATTTCGAAAAATTTCTCCGCACGGGAAACACGGGGGTTCCGATAGATATGCTTTAAATTAAACTCGCCCAAAAGACAGATAAACTCATTGGTGAGATCCGAGAAGCAAATTCCCGCATCGGGATCGGAGGAGCGGCAAAGGTCGTTGATCAAGTGATTGATGATAATGGTATTGTTGATGCGGTCGCCGGCATATTCTCCCACGAGCTCCGTCAGCTCTCTCATATTTTCGTCCGTAAGAACGCCGAGAGCAAGGGCATCCTCGATATCTCTGCCGATATAGGAAATGCGGTCTGCCATTTTCACCACGCAGCCCTCGTAGGTAAAGGGCTCTTCCCCGCCGGGAGTGGTAAGGGTGTAAAGATCCACGGCATCCGCTCTGGGATGCAGATGGTTTTTCGTTGCCTCGCCGCAATGGGAGATCAGACCGTCGCGCACTGCGTAGGTCAAATTCAAGGTCTGACGGTGGCGCTGGTCATCCTCCAAAAGCTCCAAATAATCCACGCAAAACAGGCTGTTTTTCTCGTGCCAGAATTTTTCCCCGGTTACCTTGAGAGAAATATCGTTCAAAACCCGCTCGCCCTTATGACCGAAGGGAGAATGTCCCAGGTCGTGTCCCACGGCAATGGAACGGACCAATTCGGAATTCAATCCCAGAGAGGCAGATATGGCAGTGGCAATGGACTCCACGTGAAGCACGTGCTCGATCCTGGTACAGATATGGTCACTTTGGGGAGAAAAAAATACCTGCGTCTTGTGCTTCAGGCGACGAAAGCCGGTGGAATGGATAATACGGGTATAGTCTCTTGCAAAAGGGCTTCGGGGATCATTTTCACGCTGATAGATGGGAGATATGCGTGCGGTTGCCGCTTCCCACTTCTCCGAAATCGGGATCGTTGCAATCAGGGAAAATTTCTTCTCCATCATTATCCTCCTAGAATTTCAAGCGTTTGCGAAGCTTGAGGATATACCAGATCATAATCCGATCTAGCAAAATATCATATAGGTAAAAGCAAAGGTTTCCGAGAACCGCCAGAGAAGCGTAAAGCCACACAGCCTCTGCCGTTCCCGTCATAAGAGCTGACAAAACAAGCAGGATCGCAAGCACCGCATTAAATATCAAAAATTTGATAAGGGTAGCAAGCCACGGGCGAAGCATATTGATCTTTTTCTGTACGATGGGATACCATCCGCCCAATGCCAAAAACACAATAGCGGCATCCCTCACAGGAAACAGAAGGGAAAGAAGCCCTGCCGCCGCATAGACGCCAAAGGCCCAGCGCTCTCCGTATTCCGTAGAGATCACAAGGACGACGAGTCCTGCCGCAAAAGCAAGAGATACGTCCATTACGTTGATCACGTTTCCGATCGAAAGGATGGCGACGCACAGTGCCGCCATCAACGAACAGACGCTCAGGGTTTTCGTATGATTTTTCTTCATATCAGCAGCAGGAGATCAGGTCACCGCCACAGCATTCGCAGCAGCAATCCATACAAATCAGCGTATTGCACATATCACAGGTACTGCATTCACGCATTTGACCGCCGGGAGCATAGTTACCGTAATTGTACTGCGCACCGCGGAATTTCTGATACATGGCGGCATATTCCGAATTGGTAGGCTCCATACGGTAAGCTCTGCCAAAATTGTCGGAAGCCTCGTTGTAGGCACGGCGTGCCATAGCACAAAGCCCTTTCAAATAATACCATTCGGCGGGACGGACCTGCTCCGCATCCAAAAGCACCTCCGCCTCGGTGTAACGACCCGAGGAGATCAGATCGCGTATACGGTAAAACTGTGCAGAAGCTCCGGAGTAGGACCCGGAGGAGGCGTTAGATCCTGCGGCGCGCTGCTGCAGGATCTCGTCGTAAGCCTCGTTGATCTGCTGCATCTTATCGTTGGCTATGTCGGAAAACTCCGTGTTTACGTAATTGTCGGGATGATACTTCTTTGCAAGCTCTCGGTACGCTTTTTTAATTTCATCATCCGTAGCATCACGAGATACACCCAATACCTTATAAGGATCTTTCATTTACTTTTCTCAACTTTCGGTTTCATAATATTTCCTGCTGCACGGGACAAGCCCAAGCAAATAATATTTTCGCAAACTGCAGTCGGGGCAGGATCCCCCTCCAGCAAATCAAAAGCAAGTTTCATTTGACTGATATAATAGGAAAGCACCATATCCAGCTCCGGAAAGGCATCCTTTGCCTTTTCCGCAGATCCGTATCGGCGAAGAATGGGATTGAAGCACCCTTTCTTTTCATCCTGCTCCAGATCGTCCACCGCATCCAGGGTATAGATAAATCTGCCCAGATGCTCTCCGATGGAGGCTAAGATCCTCTGCTCTTCCCCTTCGGTACCAAAGGAAAAAATAGCGGAAAGACAGGAAGCAAAGCAGGAACACATTTCATCCAGTGACGCGTCCTTTTTTTCAAGTTCTCTCCCCCGTTGCATTGCTTCCGAAACGGAAGAATAAAGCGGTGCGAGAGCAGGATCCCTCTTGATCACCTTTTTGCAGGCACGATTTAAAAACGGCGCAAAAAAAGAGACCAAAAGCCGTCGGGAAAAGGATGAATCACGATCCAGCTTATCATCCAGCATTTTCTCGTAGGTCAAAAAAAGAGCTGTCTGCGAGGCATAACGCAGAGCATTGTTATCACGGGCTCGCTTTTTCCGGTTCTTAAAGGGATGAAAGAGGCAAAACTGCTTCTCAAATTCCACCTTTTCATTGGTGGCAGTAATCCTGATAAATGCCAAAAATACAAAATCGTAGGACAAAAAAGGCAGCAGTGCTTTGGAAGCGTTTTTGCCGATCGAGTTGCAAAGACCGCAATACATCGCTTGATATAAGCTATGATGCTTCACGCGCAGTTCTTCCGTTGCGCAACGTACGTATCCGAGCATAAACACTTCTCCTTGTAATGATACTCTATTATACACGCTTTCACAGTGAATTTCTATACTTTTGTGAAAAAAACTTGCAAAAGAATAAGAAACGCTTATAATAAAAGAAGAACAAACGGGAGGCTCTTATGAACTACAAACTGATTCGCGGAAATCGCAATGATCTGGACACTGCCGAAAAGGCATATATTACCGACGTACCCTGGGGATCCGAATATACCCCCGTCTCCTTTTTCCAAGGGGTTTTTGAAGAAGGAAAAGGTTTTTGGTTTAAATTGACCGCCTTAGAAAGCAACCCGGTGGCTACCATGGAGGGCTTTGCCCCCTCCGTATCACTGGACAGCTGTCTGGAAATGTTTTTGTGTTTTGATCCGGAGCATACGGACTCCTACATAAATTTTGAGATGAATCCTAAGGGAGCCTATCTGTACGCAGTCGGAAAGGACCGATTCGGTCGAGAAATTCTCAATACCGACGTAATGCCCGCCGTAAAGGGAGAGATCTGCGAGGAGTCCTGGAACGTGATCCTGTTCATTCCCCTCAAAGCCATAGAACAGGTTTACGGAGCACTTCCCTTTGCCTCGGGTTATACAATCAAAGGAAACGCCTTCAAGTGCGGCGGAAAGGCACCCGTTCCTCATCATCTGACCTGGTCCCCCGTACAGAGGACCGAGCGGGACTTTCACAGACCGAATTGCTTCGGCACCTTGGAAATCCTTTGATGTTCGGCTTCGGTTCAGGTCCGATTCGGCGAAGTTTTCGCAACATCCCAACTCTTGAAACAAAGCGTTTGGTCCTGCGAAAGATCTTACCGAAGGACGAAGATGATATGTACGAGTATTCCAAGGATCCGGAGACGAGCAAATATCTTTTGTGGGAGCCGCATACCTCCCGCGGATATACCGGGGCGCATATCCGCTATTTACAAAGTGCATACAACCAGGCAAGTTTTTTCGACTGGGCACTGATCGAAAAGAAAAGCGGAAAAATGATTGGAACCTGTGGTTTTACGGAGATCTACGAGCGTGAGAAGCGTGCAGAGATAGGTTACGTCATCGCGCCCGCCTTTCATCGGCAGGGCTTTGCACCCGAGGCACTGGAAAAAGTGATGGAATACGGCTTTTTAAAGCTTGGGCTGATAAAGCTCTCCGGTCGCTTTATGGAGGATAACGAAGCGAGTAAAAAGGTTTTGGAGCGCTTTGGCTTCACCGACGACACAAAAAAGAAGGAGAGCATTCCAAAACGGGGAAAGCTTCAAAGAATCTTAACCTTTTCTTTAACGGCAGAGAAATACTTGGAACAAGTCATAACCACCGGCCGTGCCGGTGGCTTGCACAAGCCCCCTTAGGGCATGATGCCGGCAGAGCCTATAGGCTCGCCGAAAGATTCGCCAACCGCGAATTTTTCACCGGCTTGCCCCTAAAGG
>SVQO01000017.1 GCA_015065325.1 Oscillospiraceae bacterium
CGCCAACTTCTCTGCCTTGCTATGACTTCGGTTCTTTCCTCCCTTGGGCCGTCCCATCTCTTTTTTCCTCCTATACAAAAATGTTGGTAGACACTTTTTTTGTGTCTACCAACATTATATCATTTCATTCGGGAGGCTTTTTTCAATGATATCGAACCTGCGGCTCGGTGAAATCCGCCCAAGGGCGGGTGAAATACCGCTTTGCGGTGTGAAATATTTTTCTTCGAAAAACGTTGCGGTAGGCTTTTGTCCTTTGGGCAAAAGCCTATTTTGTGTGATACGGCTGTTTTTTGTGGGAGGAGTTGTTTGCGGAGGTTTTTGCAGGGGACTTTTGGTCGCTTTTTTGAAAAAAAGCTCCGCAAGGAGCGTCCAAGGTTTGATGGAAGCTTGAATTTTTTTGCGGGAGACTTTTGGTCGCTTTTTTGAAAAAAGCAATCCTCGCCCCTACCGGGAAGATCTTTGTTTTGCAAATTACGGCGGGAGCAAGCCCCCGCCCTACGGGTGCGAACATGGATGATAGATATTTTTCTTTGCAAAAATTATTGGTAATAAAATTTCTTTTTTATAAGTTTTGAGGGGTGCGGGGGACTTTTTCAAAAGTCTCCCGCAAAAAAACTTCAAGCCTCCATCCAAGGCACGTTTGCACAAAAAAAGACTTTCCGCTTGTGCGGAAAGTCTTTTTGTTTCGGGTAGATCAATTATCGGTGATGGCGAACCACTTGCCGTCGATCTCTACGCAAAGAACTTCGAGGGAATCTTCCTCACCGTCAGCCTCTGCCTCGACAACGATGATCATAACGTCATCGATATCTTCCAGATAATCGTCCATCTCGAGGGCCTCGAACATCTCCTTGAGGATCTCTTCAACTTCATCGTCGTCGTAGTCTTCGCTTTCCTTGGTGGAGGTGACTTCAATCTCGATGATGTCATCCTCGTCAATCTCGTCCAGCATAGCTTCGATCAGCTCGTCCTCGTCATAGGGATCGATGTCGTATTCTGCAGCCAAAAACTCACGAAGGAACATAGGAACAGCCTGAACGAAGGTTTCAGCGTCACCCTCGGACATTGCAACAGCGTAGGCCTCTGCAGCCTTCTTTGCGGAGGAGTAGCCACCGCTGGTCTTATCATCCTTCTTGTCCTCGGTCTTCTTGTCTTCTGCAGTCTTTTCGTCCTCTGCAGTCTTTTCGTCCTCTGCGTCCTTTTCGTCGTCTGCAGCTTCTTCGTCCTTCTTTTCCTCTGCCTTGGTTTCTTCTTCCTCGGTGTCGCTGCTCTTCTTGTCGTCGCAGGCTACCAAAGCGAAAACCATTACCAGAGCAAGAAGCAGTGCCAGTAATTTTTTCATTGTCTTTTCTCCTTTTTTTGTATGTGCCAAAGCGGAGGGTTCCGCTTCGACCATCGTAGTATAGCACAAAGCAGGCGGAGAATCAAGGCTTTTTTGCGCTTTTGCAAAAAAAGAGATCTTCCAAGTTTTGTCGGAGGATCTCTTTTTTCTCATTTTTGAAAAGGGGTGCGCGGGATCAGTCTCTTAAAACGAACCAACTTCCGTTGTATTCGATGCAAGTGCAGTCTTCCTCGCCATCCCGCTTGTCGCCGTCCACTTCGTACTCATATTCAAGGGTAACCTCTGCGGCTGCGGTGATGTCTTTTTCCTCTATGTCAAATTCCTCGGCAAGCTCCGCAAGCATATCTCCGAGCTCGTCTTCATCGTATTCGGCAGAGACCTTAGCTTTTACGCTTCCCAGCTCCGGTGCGTCTTCAGCGTCGAATTCTTCTTCCATCGCCTTTTTAAGCTGGCTTCTGGAGTAATCCTCGTCCAGGCCGTAGGCTTGCGCCATTTGATCCTGCATAAAATCAGGAGTGCAGTCCAGATACGCATCTGCATCCCCCTTGGCCATCGCCTTCAGCCAAGCTTTAGCCACGTCTTCCGCGGAGGAATAGCCTTCATCCTCCTCGGTGTCACTGCCTTTGCTGTCGCTGCAAGCAACCATGGAAAATACCATCATCAGTGCCAGAAACAGTGCCAGTAATTTCTTCATTGTCTTTTCTCCTTCAAAAGAATTTCGGTACTGCCTTTTCGGCTGTCCGTAAGGACATTGTACTATCGTTTGGTAAAAAATGCAAGGGAAAAAACGTTTTTCTGCTGGAGGTTTATCCGTGCTGTTTGCCGGTCACGCTTTTCTTAATTCTTCATTTGCAGGTGTATTGTTTTTTTGTTATTTTTCATAGATTATAAACCATCTGCCGTCGATTTTTACGCTGATATCCGGTTCGCTTTCATCTGCTTCATTATATTCGAATATTTTCTCTTCGTCTCCATATTTAAACGTACCTTCGAGGGAAATAATCTTGGCGTCTTCAATTTCGTCAAGGTGATCTTCTATACCATGATATTCGAAATAGTCTGCAAGGATTTCGTAAACCTCATCTTTATCGTACAAGCTACTCTCCTTTGTATTCAGGATTTTGAGTTTATATTGATCCTGGTGACCAAAAATCTCCTTTGCTTTCTCAATTGCCTCGTCGCGGTCATATTCACCATCAATAAGAGCTTCGACGAAAAAAACGGGCAGGCAATCTATGAGGGTTTCTAAATCACCCTCTAAAATTGCCGTAGCAAAGGCTTTCGTTACTTTTTCGGCGGAGGAATAGCCAACTTCATCCTCGTCGGTGTCACTGCCTTTGCTGTCGCTGCAAGCGACCATGGAAAATACCATCATCAGTGCCAGAAACAGTGCCAGTAATTTCTTCATTGTCTTTTCTCCTTCAAAAGAATTTCGGTACTGCCTTTTCGGCTGTCCGTAAGGACATTGTACTATCGTTTGGTAAAAAATGCAAGGGGAAAAACGTTTGTCTGCCGGAGGTTTATCCGTGCTGTTTGCCGTTGTAGAGGGCGGAAGCGCGGTCCAGGTCTCCTGCGGCGAAAAGCTTTGTGCTGTCGTAAACGTCCTCCAGAGAGGAGATGATGCATTTCTGATCCTCGGGAGAGGGGTTGCCCAGTACCCAATTCATCAGCTCCCACTGAGGAGGCGGGTTCCCCACGCCGATCTTTACGCGGGGGAAGGCGTCCGTGCCGAGACAGGAGATAATGGACTTGATTCCGTTGTGCCCCCCTGCGCTGCCGCTATTGCGGATGCGGAAGACGCCGGGAACGAAATTGATATCGTCGTAGATCACCAGGATCTTTTCGGGGGGGATCTTATAAAAGGCGGCTGCCTCGCGCACCGCTTCGCCGGACAGATTCATAAAGGTTTGGGGCTTTAAGAGAAGCACCTTTTTGCCGCTGAGGGTGCATTCGCCCGTCAGTGCCTTGAAGCGGAGATTTTGAATGGTGACCCGTTCTCGCAGGGCAATGTAGTCCAGTGCCATAAAGCCTACGTTGTGGCGGTTTTGGGCGTATTTTTCACCGGGGTTGCCCAGACCCACGATCAGGTATTCGGGAGCAGCCATAGAGCCTCCTTGGAAATCGTTGAATTGAGAGGGATCGGGAGTAAAGGGAGGAACGCCCCGTCCGTAAGAGGGGGGCGCGAAGGGATCCTGTGCGAAGGGGTCGAAGGGGGCGCCTTGCTTTTCCGCTTGGGGCTCGGGCACCTTTTTCATTGCCCTGCGCAGGAAAAAGAGAGCGATGGGAACGGAGATGAAGCAGAAGGAAAGCCAGCTCGAATGAACCACGTTGGTCAGCTTGCTTTCAAGGTCAAAGCCCAGTTCCATACAGATCCGCGCGGGGTAATTGGAGAAATTAAAGGCGACGTGGGTCAGAACCGCGGGCCAGACGGAGCCGAAGCGGAATGCCAGCCAGCCGAGAAGAAGTCCCAGGGGCAGGGTGAAGACGATCTGGTACAGGTTGCCGTGGATGAGAGCAAAGATCAAGGCGGAGATGAAAATTGCTTTTTTGGGATCGAAGCGCTCTCGCAGAGCGTTCAGGAGCAGACCCCGGCAGAGAATCTCCTCCGTAAGAGGTGCCAGCAGGCAAATGGAGACGATCTCTGCCCAGAAGGCGGGCTTTGCCGCCGCAATGGCGTTTTGCGCTTCCATATAGCCGTCCTGCGATTGCTGAATTGCGGGGAGAAGGCTCATGACTACGCTGAGGAAAATGATGACCGCGGCGTACGCGGCAAAGCCGACGAAGGCACCGGAAAAGAGAGCGGAGGGGGCAGTCGGATTCAGAGAAGCTTCCCGTGCGGCATTGCGGCGCTTGAGCAGAAAGACGGCGGCAATAAACAGCAGCTCCGACAGGATCATGGTTTCGTAATAGACGCTGTACGCCGCGGTTTCAAGATCGATGGCGTTAAGATCCATTCCCGACAGGAACAGAGCAAGGGTCATTACAAGGCTTGCCATCACGCTGGCGACGACTTGCATGGCGGAAAAGAGCACTACGTACCCGGCACATTTCATAAAGGTTTGAAAACCGGAATTTCTTATCATATCGTTTCCTTTCTTAGCGGTTTACGCGGAAAAATTCGATTTCTGAGAATGCCTTATCTTCCAGTTCTTTCAAATTCAGCTTGGATTCCTCCTCCAAAACCTCCTCCAAGGTAGGATTCAGCTTGGGGTGGCGGGGGGTGAAGACGGTACAGCAATCCTCAAAGGGGAGGATGGAGGTCTCAAAGCAATCGATCTCGCGGCTGGTGCGGACGATCTCCTCCTTATCCATACCGATCAGAGGACGGTAAACGGGAAGGTTTGCCACTGCATCGGTACAGCGCAGGGCGTCCATGGTCTGGCTTGCTACCTGTCCCAGGCTTTCGCCCGTGACGATGGCGCCGCATTTCTGCCGCTCGGCAACTCTGCAGGCAAGACGCATCATACTGCGGCGGAGCAGGATGGTGAAATATTCCTCACGGCACGCCTCCTGCAGGGCAAGCTGCAGCTCGGTCAGACGAATGCAGGCGAAATTGACGGTGTCGGTATAGGCGCAGAGCTTGCGGGCAAGATCCACCACCTTTTCCTTGGCGCGCTCCGAGGTATAGGGGAAGGACTCGAAGTGCAGAGCGTCGATGAAGGCACCGCGCTTTGCCATACGGTAGCCCGCTACGGGGGAGTCAATACCGCCGGACAGGAGCAGAAGGGCTCTGCCCGAGGTGCCGTAGGGCATTCCTCCCGCACCGGGGAGCTTGCCTGCGTGAACGTAGGCGAAATCCTCGCGGATCTCTACCCAGACCACCTCGCGGGGGTTGTGCACGTCCACCTTCGGGGCGGCTTTGCCAAGGGTGCGCAGGATGCACGCTCCCACCTCCCGACAGATCTCGGGAGATTTCAGGGCGAATTTTTTATCACTGCGTCTGGCGTCTGCCTTGAAGGATTCCGCGCCGATGAGAAGGGGCGCGATCTTTTCGCGGACGGTGTCCAAAATGGCGTCCAAATTCTTTTCCACCCGATAGGCGATGGAAAGGCTGACCACGCCGAACACCCTTTGCAGCTCGGGAAGCGCCAGATCCAGAAGGGCATCGTCCTCCGACTCCACGAATACCGTGGACTGGGAGGTAAAGACGCGAAATTCACCCAGCGGCTTGAGCTTTCTGCGGATCTGCTTTAAGAGAATGGCGTCGAAATAGCTTTTGTTGGCGCCCTTCAGGATCAGCTCTCCGTATTTCATTAATATCGATCGTTTTTCCATGCTTTCACCTTAGTATTTCCCGAAGGATGCGGCAGAATTCCAATGCCTCCTCCTCCGTATTGAGTCTTGAAAAGGATAGTCTGACGGTGCTGTCCGCTTCCTTGGCAGACAGACCGAAATTTTGCAAAACCGGACTCTTTCCCGAATGGGAGGAGCAGGCACTGCCCGAGGACACGAAGACCTCTTTTTCGCTCAGGGTGTGAAGAAGCACCTCGGAGCGGAAGCCTTGAACGGTCATAGACAGAACGTGGCAGGATGCTTTTGCGGGTCGGTTGAAGGATACGCGGGGCTCGTCTGCAAGCTCCTTCATAATGATTTCGCCGATGGCGTTCATCCGGCGGATGCTATCCTCCAGCACTGCCTTGCCTTCCTCCGCCGCCTTGCCGAAGGCGACGATGCCGGGAAGATTTTCCGTGCCGGAGCGTACGCCCTTTTCCTGACCGCCGCCGTAGATGCGGGCGGGGAGATTGGTTCCCTTTTTCACGTAAAGGGCGCCTACGCCCTTGGGACCGCAGATCTTGTGTGCGGAGAGGGAAAGGAGATCCACGCCCAGTGCGGCGGGGGTCATGGGGCTTTTCAGATAGCCCTGCACGCCGTCGCTGAAGATCAGAGCGAAGGGGCTCTTTGCCTTGACCAGACGGGACAGGGTGGGAATATCGTAAACGGCGCCGGTCTCGTTATTGGTATGCATAACCGCGGCGAGGATGGTCTTGTCGTTTGCCGCTTCGGCGATCTCGGCGGGGTCCAACGCGCCCTTTCGGGTGGAAAGGCGAACCACCTGAAAGCCCTCTGCCTCCAATGCGTCCATACACCTTGCCACGGCGGGGTGCTCGGAATCGGTGGTCAGAATGCGGTTTCCTCTGCGGCGAAGCTTTTGAACCGCGCCGAAAATGGCAAGGTTATCCGCTTCCGTGCCGCCGGAGGTGAAGAAGATCTCCTCGGGCGTGGCACCGATGCTTTTCGCCACTTGCTCCCGCGCGGTTTTCAGCCGTTTTTCCGCTTCGAAGCCGAGGCGGTGCAGGGAGGACGGATTGGCAAAGTGCACCAGCTCCTCTCGCATCACGGCAAGAACACTGGGGCTCATGGGACTGGACGCCGAATTGTCAAAATAAATCATAAATCCTCTCTTTTTTTCGGAATTTTTATTATGGATCCCGGGGGTTTGATTGCACCGGAAAAACGAACGCACAAGATCACGGAAAAAGTCTTTGTTCGTACAAAATCGTGGATATATTCGCCTCCCTCCGGGAGGGAGGTGGATTTTGCGTAGCAAAAGACGAAGGGAGCTCGCGAAAGAAAAATATTTTTGCAAAAAACAAAACTCTCGCGGGCTGACGGATGAGGTGTCACAATCACCGTGCAATCCCGTAGAATTGCGGATATATTTGTTTTGTGCCGAATAACGGGACGTCGAAGGCGCCGTCCCCTACGGGTGCGAACATTGAGAATAGATATCTGCTTTTACGAACTTCTTGATAATGAAAAAATCAATTACCATTTTGAAGTTTTTGGTTCCGCTTTTTTCAAAAAGCGGAAAGTCCCCGCGTAGAAGCTTACTTATTGAAGTCAAAAACTGCCTTGCCCTCCTCCAGACGCAGGCGTGCGTCGAAGGTACCGCCCGTGCGGGGGGAGATAAAGCCGCTCAGGGGATCGGTAATTCCCTCGGCAAGGAGCTTTTTCGCCTGATGGATGGGGATGGGGCGGCGGCAGATGGAAAGATTGATGCGGAATTTGCACCCCTCCTTGTAGCCGCGACAGCCGTAAGAATACTTGCCCTTTACCACCTGATTTCCGCACAGAGGGCAGATCCCTACGGGGTCTCCGTAAAAGCCGATGTCAAAATCCGAGCCCTCACCGCCCTTTTCAAAGACGGAGCGGATCTCGTCGGTGGCGATGCCTACCGCGCCCTCTACGGGCAGTTCTCCGCGAAAGACCTGCTTGAGTGCTTTGCCGGTGGTGGCGGTTTTGAATTTATCCATGGAAATTCCCATCATGGAAAGCTGCTCGATCAGATACCTTCCGTCGGGAAGAATGGTATATACGTCTTTTTTCAGCTGAATGTAATTGGAGTTGCGGGCGTTTTCGATAATGCCCGTGCGGGTCGCCTCCGTGCCCAGCTCCAGACCCTCGAACATGGCGCGGTATTCCTCCGCGTCGTCTGCTTCTTCCTCCTCCGCCTTTGCCTTTTCCTCGCGGAAGGGATTTTTCAGATAGTTGTTGAGCGTCTCGATGGTGTAGTGCTTGGGGGGAGAGGTCTCCTTTTCCTTGATGCCGTAGGTGACGCTGACCGTGTCGCCTACTTTGTAATCGGGGATGATCTTATCGGTGCGGGTGGAATCGTCGAATTTCGTCCAGCCCTTTTCCAAAATGATATTGCCCTTTAAGGTGAACTCCTCCAATTCTCCTGCCGCCAGCACCAGCTCCGTCTTCTGACAGATGCATTCCTCCGCGCAGAAGACTGCCACGAAGCGGCGAAGGACCGCCTGATATACCTTTTTCTCCTCCTCGGAAAGGGCCTGCTTGTCGGGGATCTTGAAGGTGGGGGTCAGGGCGGAATGGGATTCGATCTTGGAATCGTCGAAAATGGTCTTTTTATCCTTGAAGGTAACGGGGTACCCGATCTTTGCCAGATTTTGGATGATGGTCTTCATCTTGTCTTTTTCCGCAGTGGCAAGATACTCGGAATTGGTACGGGGGTAGGTTACGTAGCCCTTTTCGTAAAGACCCTGAATGATGCGCAGGGAATCGTCCATGGGCATTTTGTACTTTTTTCCCAGGGCGTTTTGCAGTTTGGAAAGGGAGTAGAGCTTGCCCGGATTCAGCTTGTCCTTCTTGCTCTTGCGGCTCTTGACTACGGTGGGAACTCCGTTCAGTGCCTCTGCCCATTTTTCCGCTTTTGCTTTCTCGTCCTTGGAGAACTTCTTTTTGCTCTGAAGCTCGATCCCGTCCTCACCCTCTCCCTTGCCTACTACGGCAAAGTAAAGCTCGGGCTTGAAATTTTCGATGGCAAGATCCCGATCGTAAATGGCTTTGACGATGGGCACGATGACTCTGCCCACTCGCAAAAGCGTGCCGCTTTTCAAGGTGGCAAAGCGGGTCAGATTGACTCCGTACAGCCAGTCGATATAGGTGCGTGCGAAGCCCTCGGCGGCAAGATTGTTGTAGTCGTCCTCGCTCTTTAAATCCGCAAGGGCGGCACGGACGGTCTCGGGGGTCTGGTCGGGAAGCCAAAGGCGCAGAAGGGGCTTTTTCAGCTCGCCTGCGTGTTGCAGGATCAGCCTTACGATGATTTCGCCCTCACGATCCGCGTCTCCCGCGTTGACGATGGCGTCCACGTCCCGGCGGTGGCAAAGGCTTTTCACGGTCTCGAACTGCTCGCGGACGCCGCTGTCCACCTTGCCCTCCTTGTCACGGCGCAGGTTGAAGCGGAAGGTGTCGGGAAAGCAGGGGATGTTCTCCATACTCCACTTGCCCGTGGAGGTCTTGCCCGTGTAGTCCTCGATATCGCACAGAGAAAAGAGATGACCGAACGCCCAGGTGACCACGTACCCTTCGCCCTCCAGATACCCGCGGTGCTTTTGCAACGTGCCGATGGCAGAGGCAATATTTCGTGCAAGACTGGGCTTTTCCGCAATGATCAGGGTCATGGCGCATCTCCTTTCCTCGTTTTTTTATACACAAAAATCATTATAACACAAAGCAAGGGATTTTTCAACTGCCACCGTTGACTTTTTCCGATTTTGGTGATATGCTTTCTTTGTTTGAAAGGAGGGAGAGAAATGATTGGAAAAGCGGCGAAAAAAGCCATACTCATCGGCAGTATGTGCTCCCTTTCTTATCTTGCGGTCTATTTTGCGAAAAACGTTCTGGCGCCCTCCGTTCCCGGGATGGTGCAGTCCGGTGCCTTTTCCGAGGAGCTGACCACCAATCTGGCTTCCATTTACTTTATCGTTTACGCCTGCGGTCAGCTGATCAACGGATATCTTGGGAATTTTATCTCTGCCAAGTATATGATCAGCGTCGGTCTTTTTATGGCGGGTGTGAGCCACGCCGCCTTTTCCCTTGCGGGAGGGGATCCTGTGGGCTCTTATCTTTCCTACGCCGCCTCGGGGTATTTTCTTTCCATGATCTACGGGCCCATGACCCGCGTGGTGGCGGAGAATACGGAGCCGATTTACGCTACCCGATGCAGTCTGGGCTATACCTTCTCCTCCTTTCTCGGAACTCCTCTTGCGGGAATTATGGTAGGCTTTTTCATCTGGCGCATCGCCTTTGCCGTCAGCTCCGGCTTTCTGATGGTGATGGGCGTGGTGTGCTTTACCGTGTTTACGCTCTTTGAGAAAAAGGGGCTTGTGACCTACGGCAAATACCGCCCTGCCAAGCGTCGGGGGCTGGAGGGAGTGCGGGTCCTGATCCGTCACCGCATCATAAAATTTACCGCCATTTCCATTCTGACGGGGGTGGTGCGTACCACGGTGGTCTTTTGGCTTGCCTCCTACGCCAACGGGTACCTGGGCTTTTCCGAAAAGAAAAGCGCCCTGATCTATTCGGGTGCTACCTTTGCGCTCAGCTTCTGTGCCTTTATTGCCATTTTCGTTTACGAACGGCTGGGTCACGATATGGATAAGACCATTTTTCTTGCCTTTTCCGCGGCGGCACTTTGCTTTTTCGCCGTATATGCGGTGAAAGCGCCCGGGGTCAATATTCTGCTTCTGGTCCTTGCCATTCTCTGCTCCAACTGCGCCGCCTCCATGATGTGGAGCCGCTATTGTCCCGGCCTGCGGGATACGGGAATGGTATCGGGCGCTACGGGGTATCTGGACTTTATCAGCTATATGGCGGCAAGTGCCTCCAATAAGCTGTTCGGAAACGCGGTTTCCGCCATCGGCTGGGAAAACCTGATTCTCGTTTGGCTTGGGCTGATGGTACTGGGCGTTTTGGTCGCCTTGCCTTACGACCGACTGAGGAAAGGAAACCGGAATGAAGAAAGCTTGTAAAATCGAGGTGAGAAGCGTTCGCCGCCCTCTGTTCGGGGAAAAGGAATTTTTCCCCGACAACACGGAGGATTTCTGGGAAGGGGTGGAGATGAACGAGGAGATCCCCGATGAGTTTTTCGATTTGGAAACCTCCGATCGGGCGGGGGACGCTTTGTTTATGCAGCCCGACCTGCCCGAGCCTTCGGAATCGGTTCTCACTGCCTACGGCATTATGGAGCGAGCCGAGGACGGTACGGTTCGGATCAGCTACGAGGATTCGGAGATCACGGGGCTTCCCGGCTGTCTAACCACCTTTTGCGCCGTGCCTGACGGCTCGGTCATCCTTCTTCGCCGCGGCGAGGTGCGGACCTGTATGATCTTCCGCGCGGGTACCCGCCAGCTTTGCGAATACGGTGCCGAGGGGAACGTGCCCTCGGTGGCGATGCACACCCACGCGCTGGAAAGTGAGATGGGGGAGGCGGGGGGACGGATCTTCGTGGATTATTCCGTGGAGATCCGCGGAACGGTAGTGGAGCATAACCAGATCCACCTTTCCCTTTGGATAGAATGAAAAAAAGACGCCGATCGGCGCCTTTTTTTAGTGCTGTTTGTGATTTGCCGCTTTTTGAAAAAAGCGGCGTAAAAATCCACACGGGAAAGATCTTTTTTTGCAAATTACGGCGGGAGCAAGCCCCCGCCCTACGGGTGCGAACATGGAAGATAGATCTTTGTTTTTGCAAAAATTCTTAGTGTGTTGCAGACGAGCGTACAAATTTGCGGAATACCTCTTTGTTTCCGCAAAAATTGTGAGTGAATTTGCCTCCCTCCGAGAGGGAGGGGAACCACGCAGTGGTGGAAGGAGCCTGCGCAAATTCTCTATTTTGCATAACTTGTTTTATCAATCGATTTTTGATAAAAAGTTTTTTACCATTGATAAATATTCTTGCTCTCGTGGGCTGACGGATGAGGTGTCACAATCACCGTGCAATCCCGTAGAATTGCGGATATATTTGTTTTGTGCCGAATAACGGGACGTCGAAGGCGCCGTCCCCTACGGATGCGAACATTGATAACACGTATTTGTTTTTGCAAAATCCTTGACATATCGTAGGGGGCGGCAACCTGCCGCCCGCGGACGGAAGCATAAAATTGTGGAGAATATATTTGTATATGAAAATAAAATGGAAAGTGTAGGGGATGGCGCCCTCGACATCCCGCCCTACAGCGCAAACTCTATTTTTTGTCAAAGTCGGCTCGTCTTGGCGAATAGGCTTTTGGATGAAAAGTATTTTTCTTCCATACTTCTCCTTGCTCTCGTGGGCTCCTATCGTCACCTTCGGTGACACTACCGCGTTGACACCGTGCTTCTGCCATCGCTGTTCGGCTCGGCACAAGCGGGTGTCTGCCGTCAAGAACACTTCAAAAACGATATACCATATCGTTTTCTCGGTTCTTGCCCTCCCGGAGGGAAGCGAACATACCCGCAATTTTGCGAGGACAAAGAGATATTCCGCAGTTTTGTGTCGGTCTGCGGGACGTCGAAGGCGCCGTCCCCTACGATGCAAACATTGATAACACGTATTTGTTTTTGCATTAATTTGGTATTGATAAATAAAATTACCCTTTTTTTATAAGTTTTTTGCGGAGCTTTTTTTCAAAAAAGCGACCAAAAGTCCCCTGCAAAAAAGTCCCCCGCAAAAACCTCCGTGAAAAAAGCGCAGCCGATTTGCGATAAAAAAGAGACAGACCGAGGTCTGTCTCTTTTTCGTTAAAACTCAAGGCTGATGACGGGTTCGTCCAGGGTCTCGAAATCGTCGTCGCGGATCTTCAGAGAAAGCTCGCAGGACTCGAAATCGTCCAGCTTCGTAACGCCGATCTCCTTCATCGTGCTCTTGGTAAGCTCCAGGAAGAAGACGCCGCTTTGACCGTCGCTGATGTCACCGCCGTATCCCCAGGGAAGAATCGTTTTGCCGTTGATCACGGTGCCGTCGTACACGTCCTCGACGCAAACGGTCTTTCCGGAATCGTTCTCCACCAAAAAGACCAGATAGAAGTATTCGAAGATATCATCGTCTTCCTCGTAAAGACCTACGTAGGAAAGGGTGACTCCATCGGCTTCATACACTTGTTCGCCGTCCTTGTTAAAGGAGCCTTTTTCATCGCTGACCTTCAGCTCGATTCCCTTTTTCTCGGCAAGGGTGGTGAAATCCTTTCCGTCGATGGAAAGGTCAAAGGACAGGTCGGAAAATTCGTCCAGATCCAGATCCTCGAAAAAGCACTCCATCATTACCAGATCGGACCGCACGTCCATCACGCCGTGTGTACCGGAGGCGATCTCGAGAGACTCGGCGTAGCCCACTACGACCAGACCGTTGATGGCAAGGTTTTGAAGGGTGATGGTCAGTGACTCGGAGGAGCCGTTTTCAAATTCCAGATAAAGACACTTTGTACCGTCCTTCGTTTCGGCAAATGCCTGAGATACGAGCTTGACGGATTCCTTGTTGAACAAAACGTCCTTTTCATAATAAAGGATCTCTCTGTCCATTTCCTTGTTGATCTTCTTGTTTTGAAGGGCGGATCTGTACGTATTCTCAAATTTGTAGTCGTCGGATTCCGAGGTTTCCAGCTTCATAGGTTTCGTGTGGATCGGATCGGTTTTGTAATCTCCGTCGTCGATCTCGAGCTGAAGGGTGATCTCTCCGATGGTTTCAATGCCCAGCATCATCAGCTCGTCGTAATAGATGCTGACGGAAGCTTCTCCGTCCTTGCCGGATTTTACTTCGCTGTAAATCAACGCACTCGTCGTAAATCCGTTGACGGCAATGCCGTCTGAGGTAAAGAGCAGGTCCTCGTCGCTTTCGTTTTCAATGGTGAGATCCAGCTCAACGCAGTAAGAGGAGAAGCTCAGCTTGTCCGCGGTGATCGTAACGTCGTCTTCATCGTACAATTCCGTTTCTTCGATCTTAACCTTGGTGTTCAGGGAGTAGTCGTTGGATACGGGTTCCTCGTCCTTATCCTCGTCTTTGTCCTCGTCCTCCTCGGTTTTGGCGTCCTTGTCGTCGGACTTATCGCTCTTTTTTTCTTCCGTTTCGGTACCTTTGTCTTCGTCGTCGTTATCCTTCTTGTCACTGCAAGCGCAGAGAGAAAGGAGCATTACGAACGCCAAAAGAACAGCAAGAAATTTTTTCATGGTATTACCTCCTAAATAAAATAACTAAATAAAATAAAATGAAAAGGAATGATTCTCTCAGAACCAAGCGCGCTTTTTGCCGATGAAGAAAAGGGCGATTCCAACCAGCACCACGCCCGCTCCGACGATCAGGATCATGGGAAGGCGGCTCTTTTCCTCCTCGGGGACTGTTGCTTTGGTCTCGGCGGGGTTCTGCTCCGCCTCGGATTTCAGATCGGCTTCGGGCTTCGGCTCCTCCTTGGGCATTGCGTCCTTCAGATATTCCTCTGCAACCTCCAGATAGCGGGAAACGCCGTCGGACCATTCGTCCTGCTCGTCGTGCACGTAGCCGAGACGGTCACGGTCCTCGGGGAGAGAGAAGATCTCGTCGCCCTTTCCGCCGGAGTAGATGCGGGTGCCGCGCTCGCCCATCAGAAGCAGAACGTAATCCGTGCTTTCCCCTACGATGGTTTCGGGGGCGGCATCGTCGGCGTGACCCTTTACGTAGGCGAGGTAAACGTCCAGACCGTAGGTCTCCTTCAAGCCCTTGGCACGGTCGTTCAGCTCTGCCTGCACCCCGTCCTCCAGACGGTCAAGCTCGTCCACGATGAAAGGGTTTTCCTCGGCAAATGCTCCCGTGGTGAGGGCAAGCACCGCCAAAAGGGACAGTAAAACAGAAAACAGCTTTTTCATGTTCGATCCTTTCCGTTCTTCCGCGGGGAAGAACCGCCAAAAAATTTATCTCTGGACTCTGCCGGAGGCGTTGCCTGCGGCAAGGTTTTCCACCTCGGAAACGCTGACCAGGTTGAAGTCCTGCTCGATGCTGTGCTTGAGACAGGAGGCGGCTACGGCAAAGTTGATCGCCTTTTGCTCGTCGTACTCGGACAGGAGGGAATAGATCAGACCGCCGCCGAAGGAGTCGCCGCCGCCGACGCGGTCAACGATGTGCACCAGATACTTGGGGCTGAAATACGCTTTTCCGTTGCTGTAAAGCATAGCGCCCCACTCGTTGTCGGAGGCGGAAATGCTGGAGCGGAGAGTGATGGCAACCTTTTCGAAGCCGAAGCGCTCGGTCAGCTTCTGTGCCACGCTGATATAGCCTGCGTCGTTTACCTTGCCTGCGTTCAGGTCGGTATTCTCCGCCTCGATGCCGAATACGTCCTTGGCGTCCTCCTCGTTGGCGATGCAAACGTCCACGTAGGGCATCAGCTCGCTCATAACCTTTTCCGCCTCGGCGGTGGTCCAGAGCTTCTTGCGGTAGTTCAGGTCACAGCTGATCTTTACGCCCATTTCTTTTGCCGCCTTGCAAGCCTCCAGGCAAGCCGCGGGCATATCGCCGCCCAGTGCGGGGGTGATGCCGGTGAAGTGGAACCAAGAAGCGCCCTTGAAGATCTCTTTCCAGTCAAACTCCTCCTTCTTTGCCTTGGCAATGGCGGAATTTGCACGGTCGTAGATGACCTTGGAGGCACGCTGGGAAGCACCCTTTTCCACGAAATAAATGCCCAGACGGTCGCCGCCGCGAACCATCATAGAGGTATCCACCCCGTACTTGCGCAGGGCGTTGACGGCACACTGACCGATCTCGTGGGCGGGAACCTTGGAAACGAAAGCGGCGTTACAGCCGTAATTTGCAAGAGAAACGGCTACGTTTGCCTCGCCGCCCGCATAGCTTGCTTCAAAGGCGTCTGCCTGTACGAAGCGCAGATACCCCTCGGGGTTCAGACGCATCATGATTTCACCAAAGGTAACGATCTTTTTCATGTTCTTTTCTCCTTTATGCGTTTGCGTTTTGAATAAATTCCTGTGCCAGAGCGGTGATCTTGTCAAATTCACCTGCTCGGATCCAATCCTTGTTCACCAGGTTGCCGCCTACGCCTGCGCCAACGGCACCCGCCTTGATAAAGTCTCCCACGTTCTTCTCGTTGACGCCGCCTACGGCAAGCAGGCGGATCTGGTTCAAGGGGCCGCGGACCGCCTTTACGTAAGCCGCACCCATATTTGCCACGGGGAAGATCTTAACGAAGTCCGCACCTGCGCGATAAGCGGTGAGGATCTCCGTGGGGGTCAGGGCGCCGGGCATAGATACCATCCCCATTTCCACGGTCTTTGCGATGATCTCGGGGTTCATATCGGGGGAAACGATGAATTTTGCTCCCGCCGCACGGGCGCTCTCCAGCATTTCAAGGGTGGTGACGGTGCCGGCACCCAGTACCACCTTGTCTCCCAGCTTTTCGTCGATCAGACGGATGGTCTCCACGGTCTTCTGCTGATTTTCCACGCTCGCCTGGTCGAAGGTGACCTCCATCAGCTCGATCCCGCCCGCGCAAAGGGCTTCGGCAAGCTTCAGACAATCCTCACCGTAGACGCCGCGGACGATGACCACGATCTTTTTATCCAGAACTCTTTGAATGATTTGGTTTCTCATAGCAAATTCCTTCTTTATCTTTCTTCGTTTTTCTTATCATAGCAAAAAAAACAGGGAATGTAAAGGAAAATCTCGAGATTTTTTCGCTCCTTCTTTGGAAATTTGATTTATTCCTTTTTTATCGCTTTTTTGAAAAAAAGCTTTGCAAAAAAGGAACAATGAAAAAGCAGGAAGAAAAATCTCGGGATTTTCGTTGCGTTTTGCGGGGGTGAGGTGTTATAATAAGGGAAGAAATGTTCCCGGAGGTGTGATGATGAGGTCAAAACTTTTGATGAAGCGGCTTTTTGCCGCACTGTTTGCGCTTTGGATGCTTTTTGCCTGTGCCTGCTCCTCGGAGCTTTCCGTAAAGGAAACGGCGTCCTCCCCCGTACCCGCACCGCAGGAGGAGAAGCAGTCTGCCCCCGCCGAGCCTGCGGTCTTGCCCGATCCCGAGGGGGCGGTTGCCGAGGTGCCCGTGGAGGGACTTGGCATCAACGGCTGGAGCCTTTCGGAATTTACCATCGTATATAGCGAGGCTCAGCCCGATTATACCGCTCGCGCCGCCCTTTGGCTGCAAAACGAGATCCGCACCAAAACGGGTGTGGAGCTCCCCCTTGCCACGGTGGAAAGCTTGCCCGAGCCCGCCCCCCACGAGATCGTGGTAGGGGAGACGAGCCGTGATATTTCCAAAGCACTTGCCGCCAAAGCCGACGGTCTGCAATGCTCCTTCCTTGCCCGTCGGGGACACGTTGCTCTGGAGGGTGAGTCCTTCGTCATTGCCGCCGCCGCTTATCGCTTCGTCACCGATTACCTGGGCGGGAAAAACGTGCCGGCGGAAATTACCGTGGCTGACCCCGTGACCGCACCCCCCAAGCACTTCGTTTTGCTCATCGGCGACGGAATGGGACAGAACCACGTCAAGCTCTTCGAAGCGTACCGCGGTCAAAAGGTGGTGGATTACACCGACGGTGAAGATGATTTTTACGGCAATCGCTTCCCCTATCGGGGACTTGCCGTTACCAATAATCTGGAGGGCGGAACCACCGACAGCGCCGCTGCCGGCACCGCGCTTTCCACAGGCTGCAAGACCTCCAACGGCAGGATCGGACGGTCTGCCGAGGGCGCGGATCTTCTCTCCATTACCGAGCTCGCCGCTTCCCGCGGTATGGCAACGGCGGTGATGAGTACCGAGGTCTCCTCCGGCGCCACTCCCTCCGCCTTCTCCGCCCACGCCGACAACCGTAGCGAGACCGAGGCGATCCTGGCGTCCCAAAAGGCGGTGCAGGCAGCCTGCGGCACCGTTATTGACTGCGATTACAACGTCTATACCGCCGCGGAGCTGACGGCGCTGGAATCGGCGCTGACCGAGAACCTTGCCACCCTTTACGCAAACCAAAACGGTTCCTTTATAATGTACGAGGAGGCGTATATCGACAAGCACAGCCACAACAACGAGCTCCTGCTTGCCTTTAAGGCGCTTGCCCGCTTCAATCAAGCCATCGGGATCGTAATGGAGCAGGCGTTCTATCACCCCGATACCCTGGTCGTTATTACCGCCGACCACGAAACCGGCTCTCTTGTCAACCGCGGTCAGGGAAAATTTTCCTATACCTCCACCGCTCATTCCAATTTCAAGGTGCCCGTCTTTGCTTACGGGCAGGGCGCCGAGGTCTTTCACGGTCAAACCGTCGAAAACGTCCAGATCCCCAAAACCCTTGCCAAACTGATGGGCGCAAGTCTTGCGGCGGAGACGGATGCGCAGTATCCTCCCCTGCACTAAAAAACGAAAAGGCTTTCCTTCGGGGAAGCCTTTTTTGCGGGCTTGTTTTGAAGATCTCTTGCAAAATGCGTAAAAATATGCTAAGATGAGGATGCCAAACCAACTGAATATCGGGAAAGTATAATGCTTTAGGGAGTATTATGCTCTTTTCGCACCCACAAATTGCATTTGATAAAAATGCAAACTTCGATTCTGTAGGTGTGAAGAAGATCTTTCCCGCAGTGTTGGTTTGGCGACTATCGAGGTTTGCGTTTTTTGTGCGGCTGCTTCGGTGGTCGCACTTTTTGTTTTTGGAGGAGATCATGAAAAAGAAGATTTTGTCGCTGATTCTGGCGTTGGCAATGGTACTGCCTTTGTGCCCTGCCGGGTTATTCAGTATTTCGGTTTATGCCTCAACTAATGAATCTTGGCTTTGGCCAACCTTATCCCCTCAAGGAATTACTATCACATCAAGTTTTGGATATCGAAATACATCTAACGATACACATAAGGCAATAGATATTAAATGTGCAATGGGAACCCCTGTTTTAGCAACAAAAAGCGGCACGGTATATAGCTGTGTACAAAAATACGGTTCTGATGAAAAGACAACTTCTGACGGAACCGAATCGTGGGGCAATTATATTATTTTAAAACATAAAGATGGGACTTATTCTTTATATGCTCATTTAAGTCAAGATTCCAGAACTGTTTCTAAGGGGAAAGAAATAAAGCAAGGGGATATTATTGCTTATAGCGGGGATTCTGGTCATTCTACTGGACCACATTTGCATTTTTCCGCACGCACTTATTTCGGTAGTGCATGGAGCAATGTCGATGGGTTAATAAATGTTATGCCCACAGAAGAATTTATAGGAAAGTACAATATGTCGTATACTCGTTATAAACTGCCAGATGGCTGGCCATCAACACGAATGGCATATCATACCTGCGACCACAAGGATGATAATGGCAATTGGTTATACGACAACAAAGGCATTTGTTCTGAGTGTACGGCAGAATTCCCATTGGTTTTAGACGAATCTACGGCAGGAACTTACCAAGTAGCGTCCGGAAAAACGGCTATTCTGAGAAAAAGACCTTACAAATATTATGAAACCGAGTATAGTTTTACCAGCGGTACTTTTGAAGTGACCGGTTCCGTGGAGAATCATTACCCTAATTTATGGTATCAAGTAAAGTATGAGGGGAATGACTATTATGTCTATTGCGAGAATCTAAAGAAAACACATACCCATGTTTATGTTTACGAAAATTATGATTCGGCCCATCCACACAAGATATATGAATATTGTTCTTGCGGACAATCACGCGACTCCGGACGCACATTAACATTTGATGATTGTGCGGCCTGCAATCCCACCAATGAATATACAAGCACCGATCCCGATAAGTATGATTATCCCGAGCGCTCTTTAAAATACGACTCTTCCTCCGCGACGATGACCGGTTCCGATGTTGCTTGGGTACAGGCAGTTCTTTATCAGTTAGGGTATAGTATCACTATTGACGGAAAATATGGGCCTTCTACCCGTAATGTAGTTAAAGATTTCCAGAGTGATTACGGCTTAGAAGTGGACGGCAGTTGTGGTCCTGCAACCCGCGCAAAACTGAAAGAGTTGTGGGAGGCAAAAAAGCACACTACCCACTCCTATACGATCACCGGCTATGATGCGGCCCACCCCCACAAACAATACAAAAAATGCTCTTGCGGAGCTGTTCAATACACCGGTTCTGATATCAATTCGTGGAAAGGAATGTACTACGATACAGACCATCCCCACAAAGAATATAGAACCTGTATTCAATGTGGATACGTTGAATATACCGGAAAAACCAGCACAGTAAGCACCTGTGCATCTTGCCATACTCATTCCTACAGCAATGCCTGTGACGCAAGCTGTAATACCTGTGGAGCAACGCGCACACCCGCCGCTCACGTTTACACCAATGCTTGCGATGAATATTGCAACGTTTGTTTTGCACTTCGTTCAGTACCGGGCCACTCCTACGACAACGCCTGCGACGCAAGCTGCAACATTTGCGGAGCAACCCGAACTCCCGCTGCTCACATTTACACCAATGCTTGCGATGAATATTGCAACGTTTGTTTCGCGCTTCGGTCGGTGCCGGGGCACTCCTACGACAACGCTTGCGACGCCACTTGTAATACTTGTGGAGCCACTCGGACTATAACCCACTCCTATACGATCACAGGCTATGATGCGGCGCACCCTCACAAACAATACAAAAAATGCTCTTGCGGTGCTGTTCAGTACACCGGTTCTGATATCAACTCATGGAAAGGAATGTACTACGATACAGCCCATCCGCACAAGGAATACAGAACTTGCATTCAATGCGGCTATGTCGAATATACCGGAAAAACCAGTACGGTAAGCACTTGTGCATCTTGTTATCCGGTAGGAACAGCTTCTATTTCTCTTTCTGCTACAAAGGTAGCTGTTGGCGAAAAAGTTACGGTATCTTGGTCTGCTGTCAGCAATGCCAAGGAATATAACGTAAAATATCGCGATAGCAACCAAAACTCCCATTTGATTGCGACGACATCCTCTGTTTTAAAAGACATTTCTTTTGATGCGGCGGGGACCTACGTTATTTACATAGATAGCATTGGAAAGAATGGAGACTATAAGAAAAGCAACGAGATTACGCTGACTGTATATAAGCCTTACGTGATCACATACGATCTGAACGGCGGTACAGGTAACTTTTCTCTGACTACTTCTGAAAACACTACCATTCAACTCACTAAAGCTGTTCCCCAAAAAGAGGGATATCGTTTTACGGGTTGGGTTTGCGAACCGAATGATGCGGCGATCATGACCGTTGGCGGAACTTACTACCTTGTCGTTGGAAAAAGCACAGATTATAAGGTAATCGCACAATGGGAATGCTTGACGCACGCTTATGACAACAACTGCGATGCCGATTGTAACGTTTGCGGAGCAAAACGTAGTGTGTCTCACACCTACGACAATGATTGTGATACCGATTGTAACGTTTGCGGTCAGGTTCGTGAAATTACCCATATTTACGACAACGCCTGCGATGCAAGCTGTGATACGTGCGGAGCTACCCGCACGCCCGCTGCTCACGTGTATGACGATGATCGTGACGAAAGCTGTAACGTGTGCGGAATGGTGCGCGTTGATGCACGGGAATTGATCGTTATGCTTTCTCAGAGTGAGGTCGCGCACGGAGATACCTTTACCGTGTCGGTGTCTCTTCCCGAACCGATCACCGCAAAGGGCTTTGGTCTGGATTTCTCAGCGATCTACGATAAGGATGCGTTTGAGTGGGTCAGCGGTGACTGGTCGCAGAGTATCAAGGAAAATTCCTTGATGGCACCGGTAAATCCCGGTACGCAGTCGGTGTTCGTAGCGCAAAATGCTTTTGAGATCTCCGGCGAGATCTTTACCCTCACTCTCCGTGTAAAGGAGACTGCTGCGTGTGGTTCCCATAGGATAGAAGGTCCCGCAATCACACAAATCGAGAACGTTTCTCCCGTCGGTGCCACGGTTACGGTGGATCATCTTTACGATAACGTGAGAGATTTCGTCTGCAATATTTGTGGTTATGAAAGACCTGCTTACACCCCCGGTGACGTGGATGGAATTCCCGGCGTCAGTATGGACGATGCAATTCATTTGTTGTTCGCCATCAACTTCCCCGATGTTTATCAGGTCAACCAGCCCTGCGACTTTGACGGAAGCGGCGCGGTGGATCAGGATGACGCGATCTACCTCCTGTTCTACGTCAACTTCAAAGACCTCTATCCCTTGCACTAAAAAACGAAAAGGCTTTCCTTCGGGGAAGCCTTTTTTGCGGAAACGGTCGCTTTTTTGAAAAAAGCTTGGCAAAAAACTTCCCACCGGAAAATCTCTTTGTTCGTACAAAATTCTTGACATGTCGCAGGGACCGGCGTCTCGACGGTCCGCAGACGAGCGTACAGAATAACGAGAAAAATCCTTGCTTCCGCAAGATTGCGGGTATCTTTGCCTTCTCCGGTGGGAGAAGGTGGCAGCCGTAGGCTGACGAATGAGGTGTTACAATCACCGTGCAATCCCGCAGAATTGCGGATATATTTGTCTTGCGCCGAATAACGGGATGTCGAGGGGAGCGATGGGAGCGCGCGAAGCGAAGAAGCGACCTGAGCGAGTGGCAGCGGTCGAAATTTTGCGTAGCGAATAGCAAGCAAAAAATTTCGGGTACCGCAACAGGGTCGCCATCCCCTACGATGCAAACATTGATAACACATATTTGCTTTTGCAAAAATTCTCGGTTTCCGCTCGCACAAGAGAAGGCTTAATGCCTAGATCCGTTTACTGGTAGCAAGCAACAATTGCATGGCTGACAGGCCAACACGAAAGCGCATTTGTGAGGTGTCGGTACCGTTTAGGGCTCTGCCCGAAAACGAAATACCACCCGCTATGCGGGTGGATATTTATTGCGGGAAGTATTTTGCTTTTTTTCTTGTAATTCGGGGGCGGGGGTGGTAAAATGGAGAAAATGAAATTGATAAAGAGGTAGCTATGGAACCGATCCGATTTCCTTACGGAAAAGAATTTTTGGAATACACGCCCGAGAGGGAATGCGCCGTGCTGACCTCCTCGGTGGAGGAGTACGTGCCCGAGGAGCGGGGAGAGGCTTTGGTACTGGAAGCGCTGAAAAAGCCGGTGGAAAGCCCTGGTCTTTCGGAATTGGCGGTGGGCAAGAAAAAGGTGGTGCTCATTGCCAGCGACCACACCAGACCCGTTCCCAGCCGTATCATCGTGCCTGCTATGCTGGCGGAGATCCGTCGAGGCAATCCCGAGGCTCAGATCACCATCCTCATCGCAACGGGCTGTCACCGCGGTACCACTCCCGAGGAGCTTGAAGCAAAATTCGGTGAGGCCATTGTAAAAAAAGAGAAGATCGTGGTTCACGATTGCGACGACGAGGAGATGCTGGTAGAGCTGGGCACCTTGCCCTCCGGCGGCAAGTGCATCGTCAACCGACTTGCGGTGGAGGCGGATCTTTTGGTTGCGGAGGGCTTTATCGAGCCCCACTTCTTTGCGGGCTTTTCCGGCGGCAGAAAGAGCGTTCTTCCCGGGATCGCGGGGCGAAAGACCGTTCTTGCCAATCACTGCGCGGAGTTTATTGCCGATGAAAATGCCCGCACCGGTGTTCTGGAGAACAATCCCGTGCATCGGGATATGCTTTGGGCGGCGGAAAAGGCGGGGCTTGCCTTTATCGTCAACGTGGTGCTGAACGGTGAAAAGGAAGCGATTTTTGCTACGGCGGGGCACCCCGTCCACGCCCACAAGGCGGGAACGGATTTCCTTGCGTCTCTTTGTCAGGTGAAAACGCCGCCCACGGACGTTGTGATCTCCACCAACGGCGGCTATCCTCTGGATCAGAATCTGTATCAGGCGGTGAAGGGGATGACCGCGGCGGAGGGTGCCGTAAAGGAGGGCGGTGTGATCATTATGCTTGCACGATCCGACGACGGCATCGGCGGGGAGCATTTCTACAAGCAGCTTTCCCGCGGAAAAACCCCCGAGGAGCTTCTGGAGGAATTTCTCGCCCGCCATCGGGACGAGACCGAGCCCGACCAGTGGCAGTCCCAGATCTTTGCCCGCGTTCTTGCCCGTGCCCGCGTGATCTATTTATCCGAGCTTGACGACGAAACCGTTCGCGCAATGAATATGATCCCCGCTCACTCCATTCCCGAGGCGCTTTCCCTTGCCGCGTCTCTCCTGGGCAAAGCGGATTATTCGCTGACGGTGATTCCGGATGGAGTTGCTGTAATAATGGTTTCCGCCTCATAAATTTGCTTTGTAAAATCCGCTGCAGCTTCGTCAAGGTGCGATAAATTGCTCAGTCATTTACGGTAGTAAACTCCTTCGCAATTTTCTTCCTTTCCTCGCTTCGCAGGATTTTACTTCGCAAATTGGTTGCGACTTTGTCAAGGTGCGATAAATTGCTCAGTCATTTACAGGAGTAAACTCCTTCGCAATTTTCTTCCTTTCCTCGCTTCGCAGGATTTTACTTCGCAAATTGGTTGGGGTTTTGTTCCTTTTTTTCAAAAAGATTTTGCCCCACGCCCCTCAAAACGGATCGCCGGGAAATGGAGAACGAGTTGTTAAAAATTCCTTGTGAGAAGTTTTTTCGGTTCCTTTTTTTCAAAAAAGGAACGGTGCTTACGGAAAAAGCGACCTTTTTTCAAAAAGATTTTGCCCCACACCCCTCAAAACGGATCGCGGGAAATGGAGAACGAGTTGTTAAAAATTCCCTGTGAGAAGTTTTTTCGGTTCCTTTTTTCAAAAAAGGAACGGTGCTTACGGAAAAAGCGGCCTTTTTTTCAAAAAAGACTATGCAAAAAAGAGGTTTTCCGATTATTGTTCGGAAAACCTCTCTTGTGTTTTTACGGGAAGTTTCTTTTCAAAGAAAGGGCTGATCACTTCAACCGTTCAATCAGGTAGGGGATGGCTTCTTCGAAATTGACCCCGTAATCTCTGCGGTCCTCGTCGGCAAGGGTAAGACGAACGCATTCGTAGGTGTAATCGACGGCAACCTTCAGAGCGTCCTCGATGGATTTGCCCCGCGCCATAGCTCCGACGCAGGAGGAGGCGAAGATATCGCCGGTGCCGTGATAGGCTACGGGCAGATGCTCCCCGAAATAGGAGGAGAAGGTGTCGGTGACGGAGTCGTACATTTCAAAGCCAACCTTGCCCTTTTCGTAGGAAACACCCGTGAGGGCGGCGCGCTTGGCACCCAGCGCACACAGCTCCCGCAGCATTTCGCGGATCTCGGCTTGGGTATAGGTCTCGGTATAGGGGCGTCCCAGCATAAAGCAAGCCTCAGTCAGATTGGGCAGGATCAGATCCGCCTTGCCGCAAAGCTGTGCCATACGGGCGGCAAACTCCTCCGTGAAGCCGTAGTAAAGCTTCCCGTTATCCGCCATGGCGGGATCTACGATCAGGGTGGAGCCGAAGGTCTCGTGCAGCTTTTCCACAAGCTCGATCTGACGGAAGGAGCCGAGATAGCCGGTATAAATGGCGTCGAAGGTCAAGCCCTCCTTTTTCCAGTGCTCGGTAATGGGGGCGATCTCGTCGGTCAGATCGTGAAAGGTGAAGCCGGAAAACTGGGTATGGGTGGATAATACGGCGGTGGGCATTACGGCGCATTCCACACCGCAAGCGGAAATAATGGGCAACGCCACGGTCAGAGAGCATTTCCCCACCGCGGAAATATCTTGTACGGTAACGATTCGTTTCATAACATTCCTCCTATAATCTGGTCTTATTATAACATCTAAAAATAAAAAGTCAAAGACCAGATGCGTTTTTTTTCTTGTAGCCAGTGGGTTTTTGTGATAAAATGATTTTTGAACCCTTTTATAAGCTTTTTTGGAGGATCGGAGCCTTTTTGCAAAAGAGGTTCCAAAAGCGTTATGTACTATACTTATATGATCCGCTGTGAGGGCGGGAGCCTTTATACGGGAATTGCCAACAATCTGTTCCGCCGTATGGCAGAGCACGCCTCGCAGACGGGAAAATGTGCCGGATATACCAAGGGGCATCGAGTGATCGCTCTGGAGGGAGTGTGGTCCAGTCGGGACCGAAGCAGTGCCTGCCGTCTGGAGTACGCCCTGAAAACCCTGAAAAAAGAAGAAAAAGAGCTTTTGTTAAAAAAGCCCTTTTTGCTGTCGAAGCTCCTTCCCGCTATGGAAAAGGAGGACTATATCCACCATCCCCTGGCGTGTTTGGAGCTGTACCTGAAGCAGATCAAGCTCCCTGATTTGCTCTGAGGTAGAGGTGTATGGCGGTATCCTCGCTTTGCTCCACGAATTGCCCGTAGCGGTACATATCCCCCAACCGCGAAAGCGCCTCGGGGCTGTGGCAAAGGAGCGCGCTTTTTACAAAGCAGGAAAATGCCAGCCGAAGCTGCTTTTCCCGTTCTTCGTCACTCAGGAGGAAGCCGTAGTAGTAGAGATTTCCCAGATTGTAATATCCCTGCGCCGCGGTCTTTTTGTTCCCCGAGCGGCAGCAATAGCGGTACATTCTGGCGGCTCGTGCCGGATCGGGTGCGCCGAAATAGCCCCATTTGAATCCTTCTGCCATGGCAAACGCCGCGGAAATGCTCCCTTTTTTCACCTGTTCCTTTAACTGCCGTAATCTTTCATCCATTTGGTTTCACTCCTTTCTTCATTCGTAGTTTAACAAATTCGGTGTCCAATTTTCGGTACACAAAAAAGAGGTTTTCCACCAAGGGAAAACCTCTTTTGATTTTTTTGCGCGTGCTTCGATCCTTTACTTGATCTTTTCCAAAACGAAATCGGGCATTGCTTCCTTTGCGATAACGCCGCTGTGACGCTCGGGAAGCTCTTCCAGCTCTGCCAGACTTTTGGGGATCTCCAGACCCGATACGCGGGCAAGGCGGCGGAGCAGATCGAATTCGTCTCCCTCTGCGTCTTCACCGATGGCTTCAAGGACGGGACGGGAGAATTTGAAGGGGGAGGCGGTGGAGAGAACCACGACGGGATTTTCCGTTCCCTCCTTTTCCTTGTATTCCAGCGCCGCGCCCATGGCAACGGCGGTATGGGGATCACAGAGATAGCCGGTTTCTTTATAGACCTTGCCCAGGACGGAAGAAGCTTCGCCGTCGCTCAGACAGTAGGCGGTGAAGGTTTCCTTCAGCTTGGCAAGAAGGTTTTCGGGTACGGTGTAAACGCCGTCGGTATTCAGCTCCTTCATCCACTGTGCCACTGCCCCGTCGTCGCCCTCGGAGAGAAGGAACAGCAGTCGCTCCAGATTGCTGGACACCAAAATATCCATGGAGGGGGAGGTGGTCTGGTAGAAGGGGCGGCGTTTATCGTAGGTGCCGCTGCGGATAAAGTCGGTCAGCACGTTATTTGCGTTGGAGGCACAGACCAGCTTGCCTACGGGGAGACCCAGCAGACGGGCGAAATATCCGGCAAGAATATTGCCGAAATTGCCGGTGGGAACCACGAAATCCACCTTGTCGCCCCAAGCGATTCTGCCTTCGCGCAAAAGGTCGCCGTATGCCTTGAAATAATAAACGATCTGGGGAGCGAGTCTGCCGATATTGATGGAATTTGCGGAGGACAGGCGAGCGCCCGTGCCTGCCATGGTATTTTTCTCGGCAAAGGATGTGAAAATGTTTTTCACACCCGTCTGGGCATCGTCGAAATTGCCCCGAATGGCGGAAACGAAGGTATTGCTGCCGCGCTGGGTCACCATCTGTGCGCGCTGAACGCGGCTGACGCCGCCGTGGGGATAGAATACCAGGATCTTGGTTCCCTCTACGTCGCAGAAGCCCTCCAAAGCCGCCTTGCCCGTATCGCCGCTGGTGGCGGTGAGAATGACGATCTGATCGGTCACACCCAGCTTGCCGCGGCTTTTGGAAAGCAGGTGGGGCAGGATGGACAGAGCTACGTCCTTAAAGGCACAGGTGGGACCGCGGAACAGCTCCAAAACGTAGTCCTCGCCCACCTTTACCGTGGGGGCAACGTCCTCGGTCTGAAACTTTCCGGAATACGCCTTGCGCACCATTTCCTCTACCTCTCGGCGGGAAAACTCGGGGAAGAGCGCAAAGAGCACATCGGCGGCAATGCCGTAAAAATCCTTTTTCACGGTCTCCTCGGCGCAAAAGCCGGGGAAAGAAAACTCCTCCGGCAGATACAGACCGCCGTCGGGAGCGATGCCCGCCAGGATCGCCTGACAGGGAGAAGCGGTAATTTTGGAGCGGGTGCTTCGATAAATCATGACAAATTCACTTTCCTTTTTGTAATTTTTTGCTTGACTTTTTCTTCAATTTGTGTTACCAATAATAATATGCTACTTTCTTTGAAAATTCAAGGGTTTTCGGGAAAAATTCAAAAAAATGTATTTCCCTGTGAAAAACAGGTGCTTTTCAACGGCATACACATTCGGAGGTTTTTATGAAAATTGGTCTTTTGGGTTACGGCACGGTTGGCAAGGGTGTATTTGACATCCTGGAGGAGCTGAACGGGCTTGAGGTAAAATACGTGCTGGATCTCCGCGAGCTTCCGGAGCTTGGGGAGAAGCTGACCCACGATCTGAACGTGATCCTGTCCGATCCCGAGGTGGATACGGTGGTGGAGCTGATCGGCGGTATGAATCCTGCATACGACTTTGTGAAAAAGAGCCTTTTGGCGGGAAAGAACGTGGTGACTGCCAACAAATTGATGGTCAGCCTTCATTACGGCGAGCTGGTACGCCTTGCCGCCGAAAAGGGCGTTTCCTTCCGCTATTCCGCATCTGCGGGCGGCGGTATTCCCTGGCTGGTCAACCTTCAGCGTGCGCACCGCGCTTCCCGACTGGAGCTGGTTTACGGCATTATGAACGGTACCACCAACTACATTTTGGATTCTATGACTACCCTGGGCGAAGAATTTGACGCGGCACTTGCCGAAGCGCAGAAGCTGGGCTTTGCCGAGGCAGATCCTTCCTCGGATATCGACGGATTGGATACCCGTCACAAAACCACCCTGTCTGCCAACGTCGCCTACGGCGTGGTACTGGACGACGAGAAGGTGGACGCCTTTGGGATCCGCTTTGCGAAAAAGTGTGATATCGATGCCGCAGGGGAGGCAGGCTACGCGCTGAAGTTGTTCGGCGTTGCCCGCCGCTGTCAGGAAGGGATCGCCGCTTACGTAGAGCCTACCCTGGTTCCCGCAGAGACCCCCGAGGGCAATATTCACGGCTGTGACAACATCATTGCCTTTGAGGGAAGCTATATCGGCAAGACCCGCTTCGTGGGTGCCGGTGCAGGCAGATATCCTACCGGCTACGCCGTTGTGCAGGATCTGGTGGATATTGACGCGGGACCGGGCGTGTTGTATAATGAAAAAATGGACGAGGCGGCGGTGAACAATGCCGCTGAGTGCCACGCCTATTACGTGCGCACCGACGCCACCGACGACCCCTTCTTTGTCGCTTTGGAGAAAAAGCCCTTCGGGGCAGGCTTTGCTACGGAAAAGGTCAGTGTTCGTCAGATGCACGATTTTGCCGCAAGAGCCTTGGCTGCGGGAAAAGAGATCTTCATCGCAGGATTTTGGAATTAATAACACGAAAGGAGCAAGAAGGGCTTGCTCCTTTTTTGCAAGTTTGGAGGTAAGAGCATGGAAAAGAATTTGATTTTGACCGTAAAGACTCCCGTGGGAGCGAAGATCCGCGTGTTCCTTGCCGAGGTGGATAACGAGGTGGAATTTTTCCCCGTATCCGCAGGAGAGGAAACGAAATTTCAGCTTACCGCAGGCAGATATCTGGTCCGTCAGGAGCTGGAGGGCTTCTATTCCGCAGAGCGCTGTGTGAAGCTGGAGGAGGACACCGTCCTTTCTCTGCCCGTTGAAAAGCGCTACGGCTACGGCTACGAGCCCCATGAGGATCGGATGGTCTTTTGCTACGAAAAAGATGCCTGGGATAAAATGGCGCCCGATTCGGATCCCCGCTGGGACGAATGGGAAAAGCTGATCTTCACCACTCCCTCCTTCATCCGTGAAAAAACGGAGGGTGCACACCGCATCCCCACCAATGAGGAGCTGTGGGAATTCGTTCGGGAGCAGGAGGCAAATAACCCCAATATGCGGGTATATACCCTGTTTGAAAGCGGGATCTACAAGCTGCCCGCCCCCATCGCGGTCTTTTCCAAGGATCTTCCCGAAAAGGAATGCACGCTGGAGGAATTGGGTGCGCTTTTGCGCAATTCCGAAAAGCCCGTGGTCCACTATCAGGCGCAGATCCACGGCAACGAGACCTCAGGCTGTGAGGCGGCAATGGGAATGATGAAGTACCTTGCCACACCCGAGGGTGAAAAGATCTTGGACGGGATCCATTTGTATATCATTCCCAGACTCAATCCCGAGGGTGCCCTTCTCTATCAGAGAGCGGGCGGTCAGGGACTGGATCTGAACCGCGACTATTACGCTCTCTACGGTCAGGAGACCAAGGGCTCTCTCCGCGCCTTCCGCGCTTTTCAGCCCTGTCTGATGATCGACGCCCACGAACTTCGAACCCATCGGCTTCCCGATACCTTGCGCTACGACGATATTTTGCTTTCCGGCGGCGTGGCTCCCAACGGGGATCCGGAGCTGTTTGACAACAAGCTGGCACTTCTGTTCGGAGCAAAGGAGGAGCTTGCGAAATACGGTCTGCGCAGCTTCTTTTATCTGGATCATATCAGCGGCGTGGAAATGGCAACGGCGACCCGCTACTTTGCCGAGCTGGGTGCTGTGACGGTGTTGATCGAATGCCGAGGGATCGATATGGGTCTGGGCCGTTACCGCCGCAGAATTATGGGTCAGTTTACAGCTGCCAGAAGCATTCTGGAGGAGGTTTCCGCCCATCCCGAGAAATACAGTGCTCCCACCAAACGGGAGAAGGCCGGCTTTCTGGATCCCTTTGACCGCGACTTCGTGGTGGAGGGTGCTTATACCAACGATCCTGAAACCGATCCCGTATTTCCCATTGCTTACCACGATGCGTCAAGCGGTGAGGTGATCAAGACCGAGGACAAGAGCGTGATCCTCTACCGCAAGGCGGTACGGACCCGCCCCCGTCCCAAGTGCTACGTGCTTCCCTTGGGCAAGCCTTGGGAAAAGGAGCTGACCGATCTTCTGGACCGCCACTTTATTTCTTACGAAAGAAAGGAAGGGGCGCAGACCATGACCCTTTCCCGTTTCGTGAAGGAAGGGGACAAGGCGGTGCTTTCCGAGGAAAAGGAGCGCGTTTTTGAGCAGGGCGTCCTCACCGTGCCCGTGGCGCAGGAGCTGAGCCGCTACGTCAGCTTCCTGTTCGAGGCGGATTGCCCCGATTCGGAAAAATCCAAGATGACTCTGAAATTTGAAAAGCATTTGCAAGGCTTTTTCTTCCCCGACGGGGACTACGATATTTACCGATAAAAGGAGGATCATTGTATGCAGGTAGTCAGTCTCGGAGCCGTTGCCGCGGTAGCGGTGGTGGTCGTGCTCGGCGCGATCTTTATCTGGAAAAAAATGTTTTAAAAGCGATCTCTCCGCTGCAATTTGCAGCGGAGAACTTTTTTGCGAGAGGGGAGACTGCTCTTGCATTTGAAAAATGAATGTGGTACAATACGGGAAGCGAAGACGTAAAGGAGAGAAAAAATGGTTTTTACCTTGGAATTTTTGTGGCTTTTTGCCGCGGCGCTGGCGATCAGCTCCATCGGCTTTAAAAATTACGTGTGGTTTATTTCTTTGGGCTACGGCTTTTCCATTGCGGGAGAGGGGCTTTTGATGATGCTTCTGTTCGGGGAAGAGCTGTCCTTCGGAACGGTTTTGTGCAGTCTGCTTTTCATTGCCTACGGTCTGCGGCTGGGCGGATATCTTGCCATCCGCGAGAGAAAAAGCAGCTCTTATAAGAAAAATATGACCGGTGAGATCAAGGACGGAAAGACCATTCCCTTCGGAGTGAAGGTGGCTATTTGGGTCACCTGTGCACTGCTTTACGTAACGCAGGTTTCCGCGGTATTTTACCGCTTGCAGAACGGTGATGACGACGGCGTTTGGGTCTTTATCGGTGCGGTGGTGATGCTTCTGGGACTGGTGCTGGAGTCTGCCGCCGATATTCAGAAAAACAACGCCAAAAAACAAAATCCCCGCCGCTTTGTGGATACGGGACTGTACCGCATCGTCCGCTGTCCCAACTATCTGGGAGAGATGATCTTCTGGACGGGAGTGCTTTTGGCAGGCATCGGCTCCGTTTCCGGTTGGCAGTGGCTCGTGGTTGCCGTGGGCTATATCGGCATTATTTTCGTGATGTTCAGCGGCGCTCGCCGCCTGGAGCTCCGTCAGGACAAGAATTACGGAAGCGATCCCGAGTATCAAAAATACGTGACCACCGTGCCTATCCTGCTTCCGCTCATCCCGCTTTACAGTGTGAAAAAGCATAAATGGCTTATTGCATAACAAGGCAAAAAATAAATCGTTGCAGATTGCAACGATTTATTTTTTTATACAAGCTCGTTTCGAACCGCGGTGATCACGGCGGGGCGGATACGGGGATAGCGCCTCTCGTCTCCCGCCAGCTCTGCAATGGCTTCGTCGGAAAGAGAGGGATTTTCCGCGATCAGATCCCGCAGACGCATCAGACTTTCGCGGCAATGCCTCAGGGCATCCGACGGCTCCGTCAGATCCCAGCCCATTGGATGGTAATCGTGGGCGGCAAGGATGCGGCGAATGGGAAGGCGCCCCAGCTTTTCCAGTGCTTCCAGATGCAGGGCGGGCAGGGTCACGTTGGATGCCCAGGCGCCGGATCCGAAGATGCCGTAAAGCTGGAGACAGTCTCCGCTGAGGAGAATGCCGCTGCGCAGATCCAGAAGTGCCATACTGTCCTTGCTGTGACCGGGGACGGTCACGGTCTGAAGGGAGGGCAGAATAAGCTGTCCGTCCTCGGGAGATTCGACGCGGTCCGAAAAGGCTTCCCGCAGCTTTTTACTGCGAGAATAGACCCTTGCGCGGGGCAGACGGGGCAACAGGGTGGGAAGTCCGCCCGCGTGATCTCCGTGGAAGTGGGAAATGAAAACGGCGCACACTTCGTCTTCGGCAATGCCCTCCTCCCGCAGAAAAGGGAGCAGGCGCAGGGTGATATCCTCGCAGGTGGTGCCTGTATCAAAGATCAGAACGCCCGTCTCCGTTTTCACGGTGAAAACGCTGGTGTAAATATCCTTGAAGGGGAGGGTCAGTCGGGAAATATATTCGTTGATCTTCATTCTTCCTCCTTTAAGGAAACGGGTACGGCTTTGCCCAGGGCAAAGGAGTACAGGTACAGACGGCTCACGGGCTTTTGGGTCAGCTGCTCCACCGCAAGAGCGTACAGGCGAAGCTGCTTGCCGTGACGCTCGGTAAGGACTTTTTCTCCGTCCGCGGGCTTGACCCGATCGGTCTTGAAATCCACGATGACGATGCCGCCCGTTTCATCCTCGAACCAGGCATCCACTACGCCCTGCACCAAAACCTGTCCCTCGGTGCCCAAAAGCTCCCCGGCGGGAAGCAGTACGTTAAAGCGTTTTTCGCGGATCATGCTCGGGGACGCCTTCATTTCGGCGTAAAGGGGAGAGCGGAAAAAGCCGCTCAGCCATTGCTTTTCCACGATGGCTCCGTCCTCCTCGGTGAGAAAGCCCTTTTCCACAAGGCGGGCAAGCTCCGCGTCCGTATCGGCGGCAAGGCCCTCGTAATCGGCGAACTGCATTACCCTGTGGGTCATAGTGCCCACCTCGGCGGCAGAGCTTTGGAGCCGTGCACGGGCAAAATCCGTCAGGCGGCGGGGATAGAGTCCCGCTTCCTCCTCTCTGCCCGCCCGCAGAAGCTGGGATACGGAAAGCTTTTTCGGAAGCCGTGAAAGCGCCTGTTCTCCGTAGGTAAAGTCCAGCGCGGAAAGAATTTGTGCAGGGTCGCCCGTCTCCTGCAGTTCCTTCTGCACCGCCTTTTGCTCCTCAATGGGCAGAGGCAGAGCCATACTGCAGGTCAGCGTACCCTCGGAATGGCTTCCTCCGTCCTCCAGAACGCGGCGCAGAGCCGTGCTTTCCCGCAGTGAAAGAAGAAGCATCATCAGAGGAGAGGGGGCGCGTCGGATCAAATGCTCGGTCAGCTCACGCTCCAAGGGCGTTTCCCGACACAACAGCAGATCCCTTCGCAGGGAATCGTAGCTGCGGGGATTTGCGGTAATGATCAGCTTCTCCTCCGCACGGGTCAGGGCAACGTAAAGGACGCGCTTTTCCTCCTCCACCATGGCGTCGTGCATGATCAGTGCCGCCGCCTTTCGCAAATAGGTGTTGACCTTGATTCTGCCGCCGTCCTCGGGCAGGTGGAAGGCGGGTCCGAATTCGGGAGAGAGGATCAGCTTGGCGCTTTCGTCGCGGGTATCCAGATTTTGCGCCAAAAACGAGGTGAATACCACGGGAAATTCCAATCCCTTGGATTTATGAATGGTCATCAGGCGAACGCCGGGGGCGTTGTCCGAAGCGTTGGGGTTTTCCTCTGCCGCCCGTTTCAGATAGCGGAGAAAATCGGAAAGGCTCGTTTCCTCGGCGCTTTCCGCACTTTCCGCACCACGCAGGAAAAATTCCTTCACCGCGCCCTTTTTATTGCCGAACAGCTCGGCGACGGAAAGACGGCGGTACAGATGGAAGATCAGCGCGGGCAGGGTCAGACGCTTGCTCTGTTCCCGAAGCTCGGATAGGGTATTCAAAAGCTCCTGCGCCTTGCTTCGATCCGGCTCCTCACCCTCCTCGGCGGCGCGGCAAAGGGCGTCGTAATAGAAGGAGCCGCGCTTTCCCAGACGGATGCGGTAAAGCTGATCCGCGTCAAAGCGGAATACGGGGGAGAGCATCGCTCCCAAAAGGGAAACGTCGTCGTTGGGATTATCCAGCGCACCCAAAAGAGAGGTGACAAAGAGAAACTCGGGATCGTCGGCAAGGCTTTCCCCCGAGCCGAGACTGCAGGGAATGTCCAGCCGCTCCAGAGATTCCCGTACCAGCGCGATCTGTCGGTGGGTACGGCAGATGACGGCGATCTTTTCGGCGGCGTATTCCCCCAGCATTCCGTGGATGCGGGAGGCGATGTATTTTGCCTCTGCGTTCTCCTCCTTCAGAAGCTGAGCCGCTTCGTTCAGAGGCTCCTTTTCGTCCTCCTCCGGCTTTGCCATCAGAACCAGCTCCGTATCCGGCGGTGTGGGAAGGCTTTCCCCCTCCTTGGGCTTTTTGGCAAAGCGAAGCTCGTCCGACTCTCCGTACAGGGAGTCGGGACGGTGTCCTGCCATCATCACGCGGAAGATGCGGTTTACCAGATCGATAATGGGCTCGGCACAGCGGAAGTTATCCGACAGAAAGATCTTCTGCATTCCGCCGCCCTCGGCAGGGTAGGCGGGCAAAGTATTCTTATAATCGGAAAAAATGCGGGGCTCCGCACCGCGAAAGCGGTAAATGCTTTGCTTGGGGTCACCGACGATGAACAAATTGTCGGGGCGGGTCACACAGCGGAAAATAATATCCTGAATTTCATTGGAGTCCTGATATTCGTCTACGAAGACCGCGTCGAATTCCTCGGTGATCCGCTCGCCCTGCTTCGTTTTTACCCAGACCCCGTCCTGTTTTTCCGCTACCAGACGAAGGGTGAACTGCTCCAGATCCGCATAGTCCAGAAGATTCTTTTTCCGTTTCGCTTCGGCGTAAAGTGACAGCGCCGTTTCTGCCAAAAGGAGAAATTCCCGTGACAGATCAAGCCCCGTGCGGATCTCTGCCAAAAGCTCGGGAGCGATCACGCAAAGGAAGTCCGCGGAAAAGGCGGCAAGGCTCTTTTTCAGGCGGTTATGCACCTCGGAAGCACTGCTTTTAAGATCCTGCTCCTCGAGGGGGCATTTGGTAATGCGGGGCAGGGAGGGGGCAGTTCCCTCCTCCAAAAGTCTTGCGGCGCCGAAGAAATTGCTTTCGCGGCAAAGGGCGGCACACTGCTCCAAAAGAGCAATGCGTCCCTCCAGAAAGGGCAGGTATTTATCTCCCACTACTTGGGTTTTCGACAAGGGCTCCAAAAGGGCGGCAAGGGTTTTTGCTCCCCCGGTGAAGCGATCTGCCGCCTGCTCTGCCACGGGGGCTCCGAACAGGCTCTCGGCAAAGGGCTTTTCACCCTTTTCCACCGATGCAAGCTCTGCCTCAAGTCGCGTCAGCGTTCCTTGCATCTCCTCTATGCCGCCGGGCAAAGAGGAGATCTTTTCAAACAAAAGGGCGATGGCGTCGTAAAGTCCCGCCAAAGAACGGGCGGTGCCGAAAACGCGGCACAGGCTCTCCCGAAGCTCTTTTTTCTCTCCCGATTCCGCAAGAAAGCGATCCACCGCTTCTTCGATCGCCCTTTGCTTCAAGGGCTCCAGCCGAAGGGGGTCGGCGATGCGTTCCTTTCCGCTCAGCCCCAGCTCCTTGCCGTAGGCGCGAAGCAGCGTGTAGCAGAAGGAGTGAATGGTGGAGATCTGTGCGCGGGAAAGCGCCATCAGCTGACGGGAAAGAGTCAGGTTTTCGGGGTCTTGGGCTACCATTTTGGATATTTCTTGGTAAAGTCTGTCCTCCAGACCCTTGGCGGCTGCCTTGGTAAAGGTCACTACCGCAAGACGGGAGGCGCGCACCTCGCCCTCGGACAGAAGGCTGATGATGCGGCCGGTCAGCACGCGTGTTTTCCCGCTTCCCGCGGCGGCGCTGACGGCGAGGCTGCAGCCCCGTGCCTCTACTGCGTTTTGTTGTGGCTTCGTCCAGACCATCACACTTCTTCCTCCTCTCCGAAAAGCTCCTCACGGCTCACCTTGGAGCGATAAGGCCGTCGGTCTGCCTCACTGCGCTTGCAGATCGGCTTATATTCACACCAGGCGCAAGGGTCGATGCCCCTGCCGCGGCTCGTTAAAGGCTTTGCGGCGATCTCGCCTGCCTTCAGACGCTCGCCCAGACGGGCAAAATCCTTCTCCACCCGCTTTTTCAGCTTGCCCAGCTGCTCCAGAGAAACCAGGTTTGCCGTGCCCGCGGGACGGCTTTTGCCCCAGGCAACGGGGATGAATTCGCCCAGCCCCTCGGGATCCTGGGCAGAGAGCAACTCGGGATCGTCCACCACCAGACCCTCGCGGCTCAGTGCACGGAAGGGCTCGGCAAGGGCGCGCTGTGCCTCTGCACGGTTCTCGCAGGCGGTGGGATTGGCAAGTCCGTTTAAGTAGATCACTCCCGCAGGCTGAGGTCGGATCTGCTTTCCGCCGTGGGTAAAGCCGCAGCTCCACAGCGCGAACAGATACAGCAGCATTTGCAGACTCAGGCCGTTTGCCACGTCGGTCAGGGAGAAGCTGTGGCCTCCCGTTTTGTAATCCACCACGCGGACAAATTCCTCTCCGTTTTTGCCCACGTAGTGATCCACGCGGTCCACGGTACCGTACAGTCTGAGCTCGGTGCCGTCGGAAAGGGGGATGCGGTAGGTATCGTCCAGCTCACCCAGACTCTTTTCAAAAAGCAGGGGCCGGAATTGGCTTTGGGAAAATTCCTTTTGCAAATTTTCCAGGATCAAAAGACAGCTTTCCTCCAAACGTCCCACGAGAAAGTCCAGAACGGCGTCGCTCCCATCGGCAAGCAGCTCTGCAAGGGCTTGGTCAACTGCCTTTTTGTTTTCTTCCTTCAGCTCCGCGGAGCTGAGGGCGGGAAGATCCTTGCCCGCGGTGGAAAGGCTGATCAGAACCTTTTCCAAAACGCTGTGCACGAAGCTTCCCGCAACGTTGGCGCCAAGGGTCGCCTTCTGTCTGGTTTTTGCTTCCAGCAGGTAACGGGAGAAATAGGAGAAGGGGCAAAGGGTATATTTTTCCAATCGGGAATAGACCATATTCAGATCCTGTCCCGCGTAAGGCTTTTGGGTGCGCAGCAGGTCGCGGTTTACCCCTGCGGCACGTCCCTCTGCGGCGGCAAGAGCACGGCCGCGGAAGGTGTCGGAAGCCATAAAGTAGCGGGTGAGAGCCGCCTGCTCCTCGCTTTCTTCGTCCAGATGGGTGATCCAATGGGAAAACGCTTCCTCGGGAGTTTGGGGCAGGGCGTTTTCAGAGGAGAACAACTCCTCGGAAAGGGCGGGGATCAGGGTCTTGACGCGTTTTCCCAAAACGGAAAGCGCAGCACCGTCCACTTCACCGTCCTCGGAGCGGTAGGAGAGCACCAGACCCTTCTTTGCGTAGGAGGCGGCAAGGTAAAAGTAGAAGTATTCGTCGGAAAGGCTTTCTTCACCTCCGGGCAGACGGTAGCCAAGCTCACTCAGCTCGCTCCGCTCCCGTTTGGGGAACAGTCCTCCCTTTTGTTCGGGCGCGGGGAAGACCCCTGCGTTGACGCCCATCAGGAAAATATACGAGGCGTCGGCGGGACGGGCAAAATCCACTCTGCCCACCTGCACCCGATCTTGACCGGGAGGAAGCGTTCCGGGCAGATTTCCCGACAGAGCCAGAGCAAGCTGATCCGCAAATCGGGCTTTCGTGCTTTTTCCGTCTCCCAAAGCGCTTGCAAAGGCACCCAGCGCTTCCAAAAGGGCGTTCCAGGCACCGCTGAGGATGGCGGCGGTCTCGAAATCGTCTGCTTCCTCGCAGGCTTTCATACGGGTAAAATGAACCCGCTCCGCGCCCACGGCGTCCAAAAAGGCAAGAATGGCGGCGATCTTTTCCTCCACGCTTTCTGCCTCCAGCGCGGTGCTCAGAGTACGGACGGGGGCAAAGATCTTCTCCTTGGCGCGGTTGACCCGTTCCAATTCGCAGCCGTCCGCCTCGGACATTTTAAAGTAGCCGGAGGGATTCATGGTAAAGGGGGCATCCCGCAGCATGGCGGAGGCGGTCAGTCCCCAGGTCGCCGCATACTGCTCCAGACAGAAGCGATCCTTTTCGGAAACTGCGAAAACGCCGTCCTTAATAAAGCTTCGCACCTCGTCCTCCTCTCCGAATCCTGCGGCAAAGCGGCAGGCGAGAAGAACGGTTTTTGCAAGAGGAGTACGGGCAAGGGGCTTTTTCTCCTCCAGAAAATGGGGAATCCCCTTTTCGCTCAGAGTCAGGGCAAGCAGCTCCTCCCCGCTTCCGTCTCGGGAGAGAATGGCGATATCGCTCCAGCGCGCCCCGCTTCGTACCAGACGCAGGCATTCCCGCGCGACGAAATCCGCTTCCTCGGCACAGGTCTTGCAGGATACGATGCGGATCCCCTCCGCGCTTCCCCCGTAGGGAGTGCCGCCCCGCATAAAGTGGGTGCGCAAATGCCCAAGCCCGGAGTCCTCCTCCTCTTTTTCAAGGGTGGTATCCTGTACCTTCACGCCCCGCTCCTTCGCCGCACGCTCCAGTGCTTTTGCGGCACTCAGAGTCTTGGCGAACAGCAGAGTTTCCTTTTTGCGGGCGGCAAAGCTGACGTACAGATCCTCTGCCTGAACCAGAATGCGTCCAAGGATCTGTTCTTGAGGGTAGGTGAAATCCCAAAAGCCGTCTACGAAAACCACGCTGTCTCTGAAAAAGGGATACTCGGTCAGAATGCCCGCCAAGCGCTCACCCTCCTCCGAGGGATCTCGGAAGCGCTGTGCCAAAAGGTCGGAATAGGAGGCGGTCAGAAGGGCGATCTGCTCCAGCTTTTCCGAAAGACCGGGAGAAGAAAGCTCCAGCCCCGCCAGCCGGGACAGAGCGGGGGACCACAGCCCCGCCAGCCGCATTCCCTCCAGCTCTCCGTACAGATCCGAAACGGCGCGGGGATCCACCCGTAAATTCAGCGCGGAAAGCTGATCTCCCAAGGCGTGGAGGCACTCTGCCAAAAGCAGCTTTTTCTCTGCCTCCGTGGGGCAAACTCCGGCCAGAGATCCGTACTCTCTCAGCACTACGTTGGGAAGACGGGAAAAATTGGTCACTTCAATCTGCATGGAAGCCGTTCCGCCGCAGAGCGCACAGATCTTTTCCTCCAGATCCGCGGTGGCCTGCTCGGGAACCAGTACGAAGATCCGCTTTCCCTCCCGAAACGCCTGTGCCAGACGGGAGAGCATCCATTCTCTTTTTCCGCTGCCGGGAACGCCGAAAATACGGTGTAGCATATTCTTCTCCTTTTCATCTTCAATGGGTTTATTTTAGCACAGAAGTACGCGCTTGTAAATATTTTGCGGTGGCTTGACAAGATTATCATACCAAAAAAGATGTCCTATATTCGGTACATCTCCCTTTCGGAACGAAAAAAGCGTTTTTCTATTGAAAAAGCTCGTATGGGGTGTTACAATACAGATGAAAAAAGGAAAAGGGCAAAAAGCTCTTTGGAAAGGATGCTTTGATGCGAATTTCAACCGAGATCTCCTCCGCCGCCCTGTTGGTAGGGGAGGAGCGTGCCGTGGAGGTAATGGCAAAGGCAGGCTTTGACTGCTACGACTTCTCTATGATCAGAATGGCAAAGTACAGCTCTGCCGAGGGACGCTTTTTGTTTGAGGACCATCCGCTCCACGGACCCGATTATCTGAAGTTTGCCCGACGCGTCCGCAGCGTTGCCGACTCCTGCGGGATTCCCTGCAATCAGTCTCACGCTCCCTTTCCCTCCCACAGAGATCAGGTCGTGCCTTATCTGCAACGTGCCATCGAATGCTCTGCCGAGGTGGGTGCGGAGATTTGCGTGATCCACCCCAAGTGCTTTTCCACCGCCGAGGAGAACGCGGAGTTTTACGGCACCCTTCTCCCCTTTGCCAAGTCCTGCGGCGTAAAGATCGCCACGGAAAATATGTGGAACTGGGATAAGGAAAAGGACGAAGCCTTTCCCTGCGCCTGCTCCACCGCCGAGGATTTCGTCGCCCACGTGGACGCTGTGAACGATCCCTTTCTGGTGGCCTGTCTCGACATCGGGCACGCGGAAATGCGGGGACTGGGAACCAATGCCGTGGAAATGATCCACGCCCTGGGACCCGACCGCTTGAAGGCGCTCCATATTCACGACAACGACAAGTGGCACGACTCTCACCGTCTCCCCTTTACCATGGATATCGATTTTCTCCCCATCGTTCGGGCGCTCAAGGAGATCGGCTACACCGGTGACTTTACCCTGGAGGTGGACCATCACCTTTCCGAATACGGTGCAGAGCGCATTGAAGAGGGGGCAAAAGTGATGGCACAGGCGGTACGTAAGCTTGCCGATCTGTTTTCTGCTTCATAAATTTGCTTTGTAAAAACGGCTGCGACTTCGTCAGGACATCGAAAAAAACTCGGTTATTTGCGTTCAGCAAACGCCCTCGTTTTTTTCTTGCCTTCCTTGTCTCGCTCGTTTTTACTTCGCAAATTGGCTGGGGCTTCGTCAGGACATCGAAAAAAACTCGGTTATTTGCGTTCAGCAAACGCCCTCGTTTTTTTCTTGCCTTCCTCGTCTCGCTCGTTTTTACTTCGCAAATTGGTTGGGGCTTCGTCAGGATATCGAAAAAAGCTCGGTTATTTGCGTTTAGCAAACGTCCTCGTTTTTTCTTGCCTTCCGCGCTGGTTTTTACTTCGCAAATTGGTGGGGCTTTGTTTTGTGACACCCCTCAAAACGGATCGAATTATAGAGGGAAGTTTTTGGTTCCGCTTTTTTCAAAAAGCGGAGGATTTTCTGAAAAGAGGTAAATGCAATGAAATACGTCAACCAGAAGAAATACCCCGATCTGACCTACGTGACGAGGGCAAATCCCGAGGACCCAAAGCACGAGCTGGGAAAAAGGACTACCGTCAGCTCGGCGGGCTGTGCCCTTTGCTCTGCGGTAATGGTTGCGGACAGATTGCTTCCCAACACGGAGTTTTTCTTGGAGGATGCCATGGCGATCTCTTATGAGGCGGGAGCAAACCGCTCCGCCGGTACGTCCAGAAAATTTTTCCCCGCGTTTGGGGAGAAGATGGGCTTTCGTTTCCGGTTCGGAAGCACCACCGATGAGCTGAAGGAGTGCTTGCAGACCGGCGGCGCCGCCATGGTAACGGTCTCCGAGGTCAAGGGAGAGCATCCCGGTCTGTTTACTCACGGAGGACACGTGATGGCGATCATCGGCGTAGAGCCCGACGGGCGTTTTGCCATTCTGGATCCCTCCTACCTGCCCGGAAAATTTGACGAGGAGGGCAGACGGGGCAAGGTGGAGATCAAAAACGACGTGATCCTTCTGTGTGAGCCCGAGGTCCTCCAAGAGGAGACCCGCGCCCGTCAGCCGGGTGCTTACTTCCTGTATTGGAGAAAATGAATTTTTACTGCGCAAATTGGTGGGGCTTTGTTTTGTGACACCCCTCAAAACGGATCGAATTATAGAGGGAAGTTTTTGGTTCCGCTTTTTTCAAAAAGCGGAGGATCATACAAAAAGAAAACCCCCGAGGACTGCAAGAGCAGTCTTCGGGGGTCGTTGCTTTATCGGGTCTGTTCTTCGCCCTCACTTCAACAACTTGTTTTATAAAAACGAAAAAACCGATTTGCAAAGAAAGAAACGGTTTTTCCCATTAAAAAACCACCTGCAAGAATTGCAGGTGGTTGCGTTATAGACGCTTTCTTCAGTGTAGTGGGTATTGCTCGGAGAAGTTGACGTGGAACAAGAGGTAGATGGCATCGTCCATATTTACCTGACCGTTGCCGTCAAAGTCCAAGGGCTGATCGGTGGGATATTGATCAGAGAAATTGATGGCGAACAGCAGGTAGATGGCATCGTCCATATCTACGCCCGCCTTACCGTCCAAATCTCCCGGAACGTAAGGGGGTCTTTCGTAGCCGCATTCGTTGCAGAGCAGATCCTCGGAATCGTCGTAGACGTGGGGAGCAGTTCTGGTTTTTCCGCAAAGATCACACTCCGAGTCGCAGGCGTCAACGTAGGAATGCGTGACTGTTCGGATCGCGCCGCAGAGGTTACAGTTTTCGTCGCAGACACTATCATAGACGTGATCCTCCGTGATACGGGTCTTGCCACAGGTGTTGCAATCGGTGTCACAGTTGTTGTCGTAGGTGTGATCGGGCACCGTGCGACTATCTCCGCACTTGTTGCAGGTGGGATCGCAGGCGTTATCGTAGCTATGCCCTGCCACGGCGCGATGATCCCCGCAGACATCGCAATCGGTGTCGCATTCACTTTCGTAGCGGTGCGCTGTGGCGGGATCGTAACGAAGCCTTTCGCAGTTGCTACAGGTGGTGTCGCAGGAATTTTCGGCGTAATGCCAAAGGGCGTTTCCGATAACGGGGAGGGAAGTGTTGCTCAGATCTTGCGGTGCTCCTTCGAACCAAATATGGATATCGCGGTATTGAGACGGTGTGTTCTCAAAGGCGGTGCTGTGGAAGGTGGGGAGTTTTTTGCAAAAGGTGATCTCGCTCAATAAATAGCAGTCGGCAAAGGCGTATGCTCCCACAGACGTAACGCTCTCGGGAATTCTGACATACATTATTTTGTTCTGAGCACATCCGACAAATGCCCCTTCCCCAATAGAGGTAACTCCCTTGGGAATGGCAACGCTCGTTATGTCGGAATATGCAAAGGCGTAGTCACCAATGGCAAGAACCCCTTGATCTTGCGGGATCTTTGCTCCTGCGGCGGCGGAAATGATTTTCCCGCTCGCTTTTTCCATTAGGCACTTTTCCGCAGTTTTAAAATACGGATGATCGTCGGCAACGGTAAAGCCCCTCAGCTCTTCATTGGCGCTGAAAGCGGAAATGCCGATAAATTGTACGGAATTGGGGATGGTCACCTCGTAGATCAAGCTGCACGCCCAGAAGGCGTCGTTACCGATGCTCTTCAGGTTTTGGGGCAGCGTAATGCTATTCAGCTTTTCGCAGTAAGAAAAAGCGTTGTCCCCGATCTCGGTCAGGGTAGAGGGAAACTGCAGAAAGGATACGGTGCTTTCCGAGCAGCAATAGGAGGGAATGGTCTTCAATCCCTCGGGAAAGTAGAGAAAGGGGATCTCCGCGCCCAAGAAGGCGCTTTCTCCCAGCTCGGTCAAGGTAGAGGGAAGCCCCACCATGCCTTCCGCATAAGCAAAAGCTCCTGCCTCGATGGTTGTAACCCCCGCAGGAATGGTAAAATCAGCGGTACCGCCTTGAGAAACCATCATAAAGGCACCCTCACCGATGATGCGCAGACCTGCATTTTCCGAAATGCGGGAAGCACGGCAGCCCAGCACCAACTTTCCGCTTGCCCGTTCCATGATGCAGTTACCCGCAGAGGAATAAACGGGGTTTGCCGCGGAAACGGAAAGAGAGCCCAATTGATAGCAAGCCGCAAATACACTCATTCCAAGATCGGTTACGGTAGGGGGGATCCAAAAGGAGGTGATGCCGGTGCACATCAAAAAGGCGGCATCGCCCATCCGTGAAAGGCTGTAATTCGGCAGAAGCACCGCCGTTGCCGAGGTGCATCCCGCAAAGGCATAATCCCCGATGGAGGTAACGCCCTCCCGTACCTCGATGGTGGTAATGGAAGGTGCTATTTCAACCCACGGGGGCAAATTGGTATCGCTGTAATCCGCCATCGGTCCGTTGCCCGAAATGATCAGGGTATTGCCGCTGATGGTCCAGGTGCAGGAGCCTGTGGTTCCGCTTGCCGCGGAAACAGGCGTGCCGAGAGAGAAAATCAAGATCAAAAGGATGGTTAAGGACAAAAGCGTTGATGTTATTCTTCTTTTCATTTTTCGGCCCCTTTCTTGCTCGGCGTAATTGTGTGAAATCAATGGAGAATTCACTAATTTTATTATAAAGGAGACTTTTGCAAAAAGCAAGTTTTTTTCGTATTAAGGGAAAAGAAAATGCACGCCTTTTTTCGCGGAAACCTTTGCGCCCTCTTGCAATTCAAACGGGATTGTGTTACAATAATCCCGTATTTTAAATAGGAGAAATTTTGCAATGAAATTAGGTATCGTAGGACTTCCCAACGTGGGGAAAAGCACACTTTTTAATGCGATGACCGGGGGCGGCGCGCAGGCGGCAAACTACCCCTTCTGTACCATCGAGCCCAACGTGGGCATCGTTCCCGTTCCCGACAAGCGTCTGGATAAGCTTGCCGAAATGTACGACCCCGACAAGATCACCCCCGCGGTTATCGAATTCGTGGATATTGCAGGTCTGGTAAAGGGCGCCAGCCAGGGTGAGGGCTTGGGAAACCAGTTCCTGTCCCATATCCGCGAGGTGGACGCCATCGTTCACGTGGTCCGCTGCTTTGAGGATGCGGATATCGTTCACGTGGATAAGGGCATCGACCCCGTCCGCGACGCAGACGTGATCAATATGGAGCTGATCCTGTCCGATCTGGAGATCCTGGAGCGCAGAATGGATCGCGCCAAGAAGCGTCTCAAAGGGGATAAATCCGCTCAGACCGAGATCGATCTCATTGAAAAACTTCTTGCCAAGCTGGAGGACGGAAAGTCTCCCCGCGGTCTGGAATTTTCCGAGGCGGAGCAGGCACTCTTGACGGAAATGCCCCTGCTCTCCATGAAGCCTCAGATCTTCGCCGCCAACGTATCCGAGGAGGATATTGTGGCAGGGGAGTCTCTTTCCGAGCAAAATCCCCACTTTGCCGCTCTTTCTGCCTACGCCGCGGAAAGCGGAAACGGAATCATCCCCATCTGTGCCAAGATCGAAGCCGAGCTTGCCGAGTTTTCTGCCGAGGATAAAGCAATGTTCCTCGAGGACCTTGGTATCGAGCACGCCGGTCTTGAAAGACTTATCACCGCCGGTTACGAGCTTCTCGGTCTCATCAGCTACCTGACCGCAGGCAAGCCCGAGGTCCGCGCCTGGACCATCACCCGCGGCACCACCGCTCCCAAAGCCGCCGGCAAGATCCACTCCGACTTTGAGCGCGGCTTCATCCGTGCCGAGGTAGTCTCCTACGACGATCTCATCTCCTGCGGCTCTATGGCCGCCGTCCGCGAAAAAGGTCTCCTTCGCTCCGAAGGCAAGGATTACGTGATGGTGGATGGAGATGTTGTGTTATTCCGCTTCAACGTATAATTTTTCTGCTTCGTGAATTTGGCTGCGACTTCGTCAAGACTGCGAAAATCACTCAGTTATTTACGCCCGGTAAACGCCTTCGCGATTTTCTTGCTTTCCTCGTCTCGCGCAAATTCACTTCGCAGAAACGATTTGAAAATTGGCTGCGACTTCGTCAAGACTGCGAAAATCACTCAGTTATTTACGCCCGGTAAACGCCTTCGCGGTTTTCTTGCTTTCCTCGTCTCGCGCAAATTCACTTCGCAGAACTGATTTAAAAATTGGCTGCGACTTCGTCAAGACTGCGAAAATCGCTCAGTTATTTACGCCCGGTAAACGCCTTCGCGGTTTTCTTGCTTTCCTCGTCTCACGCAAATTCACTTCGCAGAACTGATTTGAAAATTGGCTGCGACTTCGTCAAGACTGCGAAAATCGCTCAGTTATTTGCGCCCGGTAAACGCCTTCACGATTTTCTTGCTTTCCTCGTCTCGCGCAAATTCACTTCGCAGAACTGATTTAAAAATTGGCTGCGACTTTAAGAAAAACAGATTTGTAAAAAAATTAATTGAGAAGTTTCTTTGCTCCTTCCTTTTCAAAGGAAGGAGAGAAAGGGTTGCTATGAGATACGTAAATCAGAAACAATATCCCGAGATTCCGTATATTACCTGTATAAACCCCGAGCATCCTCAGCACGAGAGAGGAAAGACCACCTCGATCAAGACCTCGGGGTGCGGGCTTTGCTCCTCCATTATGATTGCAGACAGGCTTTTGGTGGATTATGAGTACGAGCTGGAGGACGCCATTGCCCTTTCTTACAAGGTGGGGGCAAACCGCGGCGCAGGAACGGCGAGGATCTATTTCGACGCTTTTGCGGACAGGTTCGGTCTGATCAAAAAGGAGGCAAGCACCATCGAGGAGCTGAAGGAGTGCTTGCAGACCGGAGGTGCCGCCATCGTCCACGTAGGCGGTGACAGCGAGGGACGAATCGGGTTGTTTTCTCACGTGGGGCATTATATCGTTGCCATCGGCGTAGAGCCGGACGGCAGAATTGCCATTTTGGATCCTGCTCTGGAACCCGGCAGATATGACGAGGAGGGCAGAGCGGGCAAGGTCGAAGTGAAAAACGGATTTTTCTCCGTCGTCAGTCCCGAGCTGCTTCACGAGGATACTCTGACTCGCCAGCCCGGATCCTACATTCTTTTTTGGAGAAAATAAAAAAACGCCCCCTCTTTTTCAACAAAGAAGGGGCTTTGCATTATCTCTTTTGGCTTTTTAGTTCCTTTTGTCTTGCCGAAGGCGTGATGCCGAAATGTTCCTTGAAGCTGAGCTGGAAGCCGCTGTAGGAGCGGTACCCAACCTGCCAGGCGATCTCTTCCAGAGAAAGAGTTCCTTTTTGCAGATAAATGTCTGCAAGCTCCATTCGTCTCGTGCGGACGGCGGTTTTGAAATCCACGCCCAGATATTTTTTTACCAGAGAACTGGTTTGCCGCTGACTTAAAAAAAGCGTTTTTGCAAGTCCTGCCAACCCCTCGGGATTGGTGAAGTGCCGTTCCATATAGTCCAAAATGAGCCATCTTCGGTCGGGTGTTACGGAGGGCTTTTCTTTCGGCGGATCAAAGGAAAGAGAAAGCAAACGCAGAGCCGCGGAGATCATCAGAAAACCCTGACGGGCGCCGCCTTGCCGACTTTCGGTCAAAAGCTGCTCCGAACGGCAAAGCTCCATAAGACTTTGCGCGTAATCGTCCTCGAACAGCAGGGGCTTTTTGATTTGCTGTAACAGGGGAGAAAAGCTGTTTTGGTGATTTTCTTCACTGTCGCCGGAAAAATGGAAGCAGATTCGTTCCACCGTTCCGTTTTCCGTAGTGACGGCGTGGTAGTGCTCTTGCGGAATCAAAAGAATCTGTCTCTCTTTCAGGACGATTCTGTTTCCGTTTTTTGGAAAATCGATGGTTTCCGTGCCGCGAAAGACACAGTGGAATTCCATAAAATAGTGCTTGTGCGGACGGTCCGATACCTTTTCATTCGGTAAAAAGCTTTGTCTTACGCTTCGCACTCGCAGTCTCGCGCCGTCAATGGTTGTACTGAAATCGAGATTCATAACCGCTCCTTGAAAATAGATTGAAAAACAGGAAGTTTTTTTATTTTTTTATCGCAAATGTGAATTGATTTTTCTTCTTTTTAAAGATATAATGAGCGTAAAAGTAGTATACTTGATATTTTGATTTTGTCAAGAATGCGGAGGTGTTTTGATGAACGTAATGAAACTGTTTGATCTGACGGGGAAGATTGCTCTGGTAACCGGCGGCGCGGGAAATTACGGCCGACAGATGGTGGAGGCCCTTGGGGAGGCAGGTGCTACCGTTTGGACGGCGTCCCGCTCTTTGGAGAAAAACGAGGAAATGGCGGATCAGCTTCGGAAACGGGGCTTGGACGTCCACGCGGCTTCTTACGACCAGACGGAAGAGGAGAGTATGCGTCGGCTTCTGGACACCATCGTGACAAAGCACGGTCGGGTCGACGTTTTGGTGAACAATTCGGTTTTGCGCAGTCCCAAGAGTGCTTACTCCTCTTTGACGGAATGCTTGAGCCACAACTTTTTGGCAAACGCTACCGGCGTTATTTTGATGTGCCATATTTTCGGAGATCAAATGGCAGAGCAGGGCGGCGGCAGTATCATCAACATCGGCTCTTATATGGGGATGCTTGGTTGCAACGATACCCTTTACGAGGGCTGTCCCCAAATGGCGAGCACGGGTGCAAACGCCTACTTTTTCCACAAAGGCGGTATGCACAACTACACGAAGTACGTGGCGGCCAAGTACGGCCCCAAGAACGTGCGTTGTAACTGCCTTTCCCTGGGAGGGCTTTTCAACAATCAGCCCGAACCCTTTCTGGAACAATATGCCAAGGCGACGTTTTTGGGCAGAATGGCAGATCAGGAGGACGTGAAGGGGGCGATTGTATATCTCGCTTCCGAAGCTTCCAAATATATGACCGGCGCGGTAATTCCGCTGGACGGCGGATATTCGGCAAAATAAAAGGAGAGTGTGATAATGGATATGCGAAAAAGCAGAGTGCTCAGGCAGCTTCGCGCAGGCAAGGTTGCCACTTGCACCAAATTGAATTTGTGTGATCCCCGCGTTGCAGAAATTGCGGCAATGGCGGGCTTTGACTGCGTTTGGATCGATATGGAGCACGTGCCCAACGATATGCGGAGCGTGGAGGAGATCGTTCGCGCCTGCAAGATCTACGACGTGGACGTTTTGACCCGTGTGTCCCGCGGCTCCTACAGCGATCTGATCCGTCCTTTGGAGGCGGATTCCGCGGGGATTATGGTTCCGCATCTGATGAGCCTTGAGGATGCCAAGAAGATCGTGTATTACACCAAATTTCATCCCATTGGCAGACGCCCCATCGACGGCGGCAATGCCGACGGAAAATTCTGTGCCGTTTCGGGAGCCGATTATATCAAGCAGGCAAACGAAGAACGCTTCACCGTGGTGCAGATTGAAGATCCCGAGCCCTTGGAGGAGCTGGAGGAGATCTGCGCTTTGCCCGGCATTGATATGATTTTCTTCGGGCCCGCGGATTTCAGCCAGGGGATCGGTGCTCCCTGCAGCAATGACCCGAGAATCGACGAGACCCGCCGCAGAATCGCCAAATGCGCCAGAAAGCATGGTAAATTTGCAGGCACCGTCGGTAGCGCTGACAACTTCGACGCGCTGGTGGAAATGGGCTACAACTTCATCGCTACCGGTGCAGACGTGGTTGCACTTTTGCCTTATTTTAAAAACCTTTACGAAAGCGTAAAGGGCAGAGATGCCTCGGAATCAAAATGAAGCGCAAGATTTCGCCCATGACTTTGGGCACGGTGCAGCTGGGAATGAATTACGGCATTGCCAACGAGGGCGGAAAGCCGTCTCTTGAGAAAAGCTTTGCCATTCTCGAAGAAGCGGTTCACGGTGGGATCAATTCTCTGGATACTGCACGCGCATACGGAAATTCCGAGGAGGTGATCGGTGCCTTTTTGAAGGAAAAGGGGCCGAAGGACCTTTGTATTACCACCAAGATTCCTCGCTATAAGGGGGAGGGCTCCGTGGAAAAATACGTTCTGGAATCCGTGGAGGGCTCTTTGGAACGCTTGGGCGTTTCCCGATTGTCCTCCGTGATGCTTCACGCGGCGGGAGATCTTTTGCAATACGGCTATGAGATCGTTTTTGCACTGGAGGAATTGGTGCGCCGCGGCTATACGGAAAAGGTTGGCGTTTCCGTTTATACCGCCGAGGAAATCGATGCGCTTCTCCGTTACGATGCTTTGCAGGTAACTCAGATCCCGATGAGTATTTTTGATCAGCGGCTCATTGCTTGCGGCGCGCTGGATCGCTTGGCAAAGCGTGGCGTAGAAGTCTACGTTCGCAGCGTGTTTTTGCAGGGACTGTTCTTTTTGGATCCCGATCGGGTCTCGGATCCCATTCTTCTTGCCTATGCGGTGCCGGGGATTCGGCGTCTGCGTGAGATCGCGGAGCGCGAGGGAATGACCGTGGCGCAGTTGGCAGTTGGCTTTCTGCGGGATTTGGAAGGCGTGACAAGCCTTGTTCTGGGGGCGGACGAGCCAAGCCACGTAAAACAGAATTTGTCCTATTTTTCCACCCCTGCCTTGAATGAGAGAACCATGGAAGAACTGAAACGGGAATTTGCGGCGGTGGACGTGCCGGAGATTATGAAGGTGTTGTCCCGTCCGAAGGCGTAAGGAGGTTTTTTATGTTTCCTTTTGGGAATAAAGAATTGAAGATCGGCATTTTGGGAATGACGGAGGGGAACGGCCATCCCTATTCCTGGAGTGCAATGTTCAACGGCTATGAAAAAGAGCCTATGGAGGATTGCGGATTTCCCGTGATTCCCAGATATCTGGAAAAGCAGCCGCCTGAGACCTTTGGGATCGAGGGCGCGCATATTACCTGCATTTGCTGTACCGGCTACGAGGGCAGGGAACGGGCGGAGCACATTGCCAAGGCATCACGTATTCCTGTGGTCTGTGACAGGCCGGAGGAAATGATCGGCATGGTGGACGCGGTGATCGTTGCTACCGACGTCGGTGACGAGCACGTGGAGCGTTGCCGTCCTTTTGTGGAGGCGGGAATCCCTATGTTTGTTGACAAGCCTTTGGTTAACAAAGAAGAGGATCTGCGCACGTTTGTTCAGTGGAGAAAACAGGGTGCGAAATTGATTTCTTCCTCCAGTTTGCGGTACTGTAAAGAAATTGAACCCTATTACAAAAATCATTACGAATTGGGTCAGATCCGCTATATTTGCACGACGATGGCGAAAAAATATGAAACCTACGGCATCCACGCCCTGGAGCGGATGTATCCGCTTTTGGGAGAGGGCTTTGTTTCCGTGCGGAATACGGGTACCTATGAGCAGACCCTGGTGCAGATCAAGCATAAAAGCGGCTGCGACGTGACTGTGGTGCAGGGTTTTGACTTGGTTCCTTGCGGGATGCTGGTTTTGGGAAGCTGCGGCTCGAAGCATTTGAGCAGCGGCGATTCCTACTATAGCTTTAAAAAGCAGTTGGATCTGTTCGTGCATTGGCTCCGTACCGGAGAAGAGCCCTTCCCCTTCTCTGAAACGGTAGAATTGATGAAACTTGTTATTGCGGGAATCCGCAGCCGCGAAGAGGGCGGCAGAGAAGTATTTTTAAGTGAAATTGAGGTGGACGAGTGAAACTTTTTTCCGCGGGTTATGCCCGTAAAGATATTACCCCCGAGCTTGGAACCTATATCAACGGATACTTTAAGGAGCGCAGGGCAGTGGGGGTGCTGGATCCCCTGGAGCTTTGCTGTTTGGCGCTGGAGTTGGACGGAAAGCGTGCCGTGCTTTGTGCCATCGACAATCTTGGCGTGCCCCGCAGGATCCTGAATCCTATGCTGGAGCGTGCCGCCGCGGCAACGGGGCTTCCCCGCGAAGCGTTTTATTTTGCCGCGACCCACAGCCATACCGCAGGTGCTCTTGCCAACGACGATACGGACGAAAAGGAACTGGCTTACCGTGAAAAGGTGACCCTTGCCCTTTGTGAGGCGGCACAGGCGGCGTTGGCAGATCTTGCGCCCTGTAAAATGGGTACTGCCGTGGGAAAGGCACCCAATTCCGCCTTCGTGCGCCGTTACCGTATGAAGGACGGCTCCGTGCGTACCAATCCCGGAGTGAACAATCCGCAGGTTCTGGGACCCGTCAGCCAGGCGGACGAGCGGGTCAGTGTGGTTCGTCTGGACCGCGAAAAGGATACCTTGCTCCTGGTCAGCTTTGCCAACCATCCCGACACCGTAGGAGGAGAGAAGCTTTCCGCTGACTGGCCCGGCTTTGCCCGCCGTGAGACGGAGCGGGCTCTTCCCGATACCAAGGTGATCTTTTTCAACGGGGCACAGGGTGACGTGAACCACGTGAAGGTATTCCCCGAGGGTGGGGACCTGAACGGAATGGAAAATGATTTTGACGACGTTTACCGTGGCTACGACCACGCCAGATACCTGGGCAGAGTGGTGGCGGGAGCAGTGATGCAGGTATATGACAAGGTGTTCTACCGCGAGGTAAAGGAGCTTTCTTATTTGCAGACAGAGGTAAAGGTTCCCTCCAATATGCCTTCTCCCGAGGAGCTTCCCTTGGCAAGAAAGTACGCCGCCTTGCATAAGGCGGGAAAGGACGAGGAGATCCCCTTCAAGGGAATGATGCTGACCACCGTGGTAGCCACTTCCCTCCGCCAGCTTCGCTTGGAGCACGGGCCCGAGTATTTCTCCCTGCCCGTGTCCGGACTGCGCATCGGTGACGTGGCAATGATCGGTCTTCCGGGTGAGCCTTTTACGGGAATCGGTGTGGCTTTGAAGGAAACCGAGGGACCTGCTATGGTGATCCCAACCTGCGCAACCAACGCCTACGAGGGATATTTTCCCATGCTGGATTCTTATGAGGGCGGCTACGAAGCGGGCAGCTCCAATTATAAAGCGGGTGTTGCGGAGCTGTTTATTGAAGAAGGAAAGAAGCTTTTGCAGGCGCTTTGGAAATAATTTGAAAGAAAACGGCCTTGTTTTGAAAAAAACAGGGCTGTTTTTTGTTGTCCATCTATAATATAAAAGGAAGAAAACAATCGTTTTCGACAAGAAAATCGACGAAACTGTGAACGAGCTGAAAACAAACGGAAAATCGTCATTTTTTTGGTAAAAAAACCTTGACAACAAGGCTTGTTTTTGCTAAACTGTAACTCCACCGCCGCTGAGGCGGAGGGCAAGCCAAGAAGCGAGTCGAAAAAGATTTTTTGAGAAAATTGAAAAAAAGTATTGACAAAGCGGATTGGTTTGGATATAATAGAAAAGCTGCGGTTGACGCAGCGGCGAACCTTGAAAATTGAACAACAAAGACGAAAATGTACAAAGACAAAGCACGATTAGTGGTAAGAAATTACTTTTAATTGTGTGGAA
>SVQO01000034.1 GCA_015065325.1 Oscillospiraceae bacterium
TGGGTAGTAAGTAACAGTTGCATGGCTGGCAGGCCAACCCCAAAACGCACTTGTGCGTCGCCAGTATTGTTTAGGGCTATGCCCGAAAATGAAATACCCCCCGTTATACGGGGGGATATTTATTTTTCTCCGCCAAGCTCTGTGCACAAAAGCTCGCAGACCTCCAAAGAGCTTCGGACTTTTTCGTCTATTATAAATTAACGGGAAACGTATTGAAAAAACAGTTGTAGATTTAGAAACGTTATGGTAAAATAAAGAAACGTAAAACGTGGAGGTGGTCCTTGTGGTCGAAGTAGTTGCGGCTTTAATATGGGACAAAGACCGATTTATGATCTGCCGGAGACCTGCGCATAAGGCGAGGGGGCTTCTGTGGGAGTTTGTCGGTGGCAAGGTTGAACCGGGCGAAACAAAAGAAGAGGCGCTTATCCGCGAATGCCGAGAAGAGCTTGCCGTTACACTTTCCGTCGGCGATACATTTATGGACGTGGTTCACGAATATCCCGATCTGAAGGTGCATTTGACTTTGTTTAATGCCATTATCGCGGAGGGAACACCGCAAAAACTGGAACACAATGATATCAAATGGATCACACCTACAGAAATTTCGAATTATGAGTTTTGCCCTGCAGATGAGGAGATCCTCAAGAAAATTTGCGAGGTTTATTTATGATCCTTGAACTTGCCCAAAGCAAAGATAAACGAAAAATTGCAAAGCTTGATCGGCATATTCCGTCCCCAAGGCTGGGGGAATGTATATGGAATCAGCAGGTTTACGTACTGAAGGATGATTCTATCAAAAACGGTGGACAAAATCATCGTTTAAAGGATCCCGTGGTGGGTGTGCTTCGATACAGCCTTTTTTGGGAGACGATTCCGTTTCTGAATCTTTTGTATATTGACGCATCATACCGAAACAAAGGATTTGGTACCGAAATGATGCGCCGCTGGGAGGATACAATGGCGCGGATGGGGTACAAGTACGTTATGACCAGCACCCAAGCCGACGAAGATGCTTGGGTGTTTTATGAAAAGCTTGGATATCAAAGGGTCGGAGGATTCTTTCCTCCCGAGCAGGCTGTGGAAGAATGGATGTATTTAAAACGGCTTGACGGTCGGAATTTTGATTGAAGGGAAGCGGAAGTGCGATGAATCTGAAGGAGCGGGCAAAAAAGCTGAAAACGGATATTCCGGCAGTATTTCTTGCATTGAAAGATAAGCGTACACCGTGGTATGCCAAAATTCTTGCGGCGGCGGTGGTTGCATACGCGCTTTCGCCCATTGATCTGATCCCCGATTTCATTCCCGTTCTTGGATATTTGGATGACGTGATCATTTTACCGGCGCTCATCGCGCTTTGTATCAAGTGCATCCCGAAGGACTTGTTTGCAGATTGCCGTGTCCGTGCACAGGGAATGTGGGGGGATGGGAAGCCTGCAAAGTGGTATTATGCCATTCCTTTTGTACTTATTTGGTTGGTGATCATTGCTTTGATCGTCGTTGCGTTGATTTAACTTATAAGGAGAAGAAAAATGAAACGAGTATATGATTTTTTGAAAAAAGCAGAGGTATATTATTTGGCGACAGTGGAGGGGGATCAGCCTCGAGTTCGTCCTTTTGGTACGGTCAATGTTTTTGAGGGCAAGCTTTATATTCAGACCGGCAAGGTAAAGCCAACCAGCCATCAGCTTGCTGTCAATCCCAAAGCCGAGATCTGTGCCTTTTGTGAGGGGGCTTGGATCCGCATTGCTTGCGAACTCATAGAAGATGATCGCTTGGAAGCCAAAAAATCCATGCTGGATGCTTATCCCAACCTGCGTGGTATGTACGACGAGAACGATGGGAATACCCAAGTTTTTTATATGAAGAATGCCACCGCCGCCTTCTGTACGTTCGGCAAAGAACCCGAAGTGGTGGAATTTTGATTCGAAAAAAGCAAGTGTAGCATTAAATCGATGATTGGAGGAGCTTGATATGGACCGTGAAAGATGGTATCCCTTGACGTATCCCGGCTTTTACGGGGCGGATCTTAGTGAGGAGATCTCCTTGCGGTGTGAGCGTTGCCGACTGGAGCTTTCCCATTTTCGCGAGCAGACCGTTGATCTGCACACTTCGGGAGAGACTGAAGGGGTTTGCACCTTGACGGACGGAGACGGGAATATTTTGAAGCAATGGGAAAATCCCCCCGAAACGCTTCTTGTTCCTCGGGAGGCGAGCTACCTTTATTTGAACAACGATTACGCCGCAAACCCCGATTTCTACGTTCTCGTTCCTGCCGGTGTGCGCAAAAAGGAAAACGCATTTTTGTTCGACGAGAATTTTGCGGACGGTGCATCTTTGGACGGTAACGACTTCCTTGGGGAGTTTCCCGCAAAGCATTGCACCTCCGAAGGGCTCGTGCTTCCGAGCGGGATCGAAAACGCTTTGGTCCTGAATAAATCTACTGCGCTGGATGATTGGTGTCTGACAGCGGAATGTACGGCACAAAGCGAAACGGATTCGGTTTGCCTGGGCACGCGGATCACTCAGGGGCGTCCTTGTAAGCACGCTTCCCTTTGTTGTGTGGATCTTGCTGCCGATGAATTGCGTCTGTATCGCGGCAGCAAAGGGGATACGATGCCCGAGGAGGTCTTGCAGACCGCAAGTCTTGGGGGTATGATCCCGAAGGGAGAATTTATCTTGCGCCTGGAGCGTGTAAATCTTGCGATCCGTGCGACTGTGATCAATCCGCGGACCGGAGGAAGCGTCAGCGTGACTCAGCCGATTATGGAGCAGGAGACCGAAAGCACCGTTGCAGGCGGTTGCAAAGCGGGTAAAATGTTTGATTCTCCTCAGGTCTTTGCATTGTCCGGTGCACCGCGGATCCGCAGACTTTACGGTGCCGCAAAGGCTTCTCCCAAGGTGGTCTTTTTCGGGGACAGTATTACTCAGGGAGCACACAATTTGCCGGAAAACGGCTGGGCGCAGAAGTGCGCTGCCGATATCGGAAGCAGTATCTGCTGCGGCCGAGGCTCGGGAGATATCTGGAGCTGTCTGAACCAAGTTCGTACCCTTGCGCCGATCCTTCGTCCCAAGGCTATGGTTGTCACCATCGGGGGAAACAATCGGGAGGATACGACCTCTACGGAAACGGTGAAAGGCCTCTATGAGAAATTTATTCGGATCGCTGAAGCGCTCGGGATCATTTTGATCTTGAATTGTACCACGTCAAGCCTTCCCCATGCTGCGGAAACCAATCGCGTCATCCGATCCCTGGGAGCCCTTGGAAGCAGATTTGATCTTGCTTTGGTGGAGGGGCACACCGAGGGCGGAAAGCGGATCGAGGATTATTTTGTAAGTGACGGGGTCCACTTGAACGCCGAAGGAAATGTAAGGCTTTACAATCTTTTTATGAAGGACTTTTCTTGGCTGAAAAATCTGTAATAAAAAAACGGCACCGAACTCGGTGCCGTTGCTTTACAAAAGGAATCTTTTTTCAAAGCAGGGGATTTTTTTCATACAGGGTGATCTCGGTGTCTTTGGTGGCCGCCCATTCTTTATCCAAAAGGGTAGCGTAATAGTCAAAGCTTACCTTGGCACCGTTCTCGGAGAAATTCATATAGAGAACCAGACCCGTATCCTGCGTACCGCCTTTGATTTCCCCTTCGGCGGTTTTGCCGGTATCGTAGCCTTGGGGATCAACCAAAATCTCGTGTACCACGTTGCCGTGATCGCCGATCTGAGTGGTGTAAACGGGGGTGGTGGCGAAAATGTGTCCGCAGAGGATCATCAGAAGGTTTTTATGCTTTTTCAGTGCCATATCCCATAGTTTGTCGGCGGTAAAGCCAAGGGGGAACATGGTCTCACCCTTTTCCGTAAGGCGTAGCTCTCCGCTGTTTTCCAAGTAGGAGTGGGTGGCAACGATGGCAAGGTGGTCGGGGTATTCCCCGAGGATCCGATCCAGCCAGAGCACCACGTTTTCCGTGGGGTTGAAATCCACGGTGACAAACAGATACTTGATCCCGCAGATCTCCACCGTTTTGTAAGAGTTGACGATGGATTCTTCGTAGTGTCCCTTGATCGCGCTCCAGTAAATATACCCATCGGGATTATTTTTTTCACGGATTTTCGGATGTTTGGCATCGGGGTCACTGAAAAAACCGCCGCAGTCCTTGAACTGATCGGTGTAAAAGGGCAGGTTGAAATAGTCGTCCATCATATAGTCGTCGTGATTACCGCGGCAAAGAGAATAGGGAACCCCTGCTTCGTTCATTTGTAAAACAGCTTTTTGTGCATTCTCCCATTCTCCCGTAAGGGGGGGATCGTAGTGGCTCGCGGCAAGGTTCGCGTCGTTGCGATAGCCCATATGGGTCATATCGCCCAAAACGAAGACGTGCTCCAGCTTCCGTTCCTTGGCGGTTGAAGCGATATAACCGAAGATCTGTTCCATTTTTTTGGTGCCCTGATAGTAATCGCCGAGGCTGATCCGCTGAGGATCGCCCACAACGGCGATGGAAAATGCGTGGTCTGTATGAAAATCCGGCTCGCTCCAGCGCTCCGGCTCCAAAGGGGGCTCGTAAGAATATGCTGTTTTTTTCATTTTTTGCTCCTTTGATGAAAGTATCAAAAAAATTATAGCTTTTTTATCCATATTAATCAAGTCTTTGTAAGAAAAAAGCAGAGAAGATCTAAAATTTCGTTGTAAAGAAAACAAATTTGTGGTACACTGAGACGGTAGAATATCTGTTTGCTCGGGAGGAAGCTATGAAATATAAATTGTCCGAAGAAAGAATCGAATCCTTTTGCGGAAACGTGATCCCCCTTTCCTTGGAGGGAGAGGGCTTGGCACAGCAGCCCATTGACTGGTCCTGCGATGAGAACGAGATTCTTCTGATGCGCACCTTTTCTCACGAGAAGGGCGCGGAATCTGCCGCAAACTGCGTTTTGCTGACGCTGATGAAGCCGGGTAAGGCAACGGTGACGGCATCCTTTGACGGGGAGGAGTACCGTTGCGAGGTTTTCGCGCGGGAAATGATTTGCGCCGGACCGGATACTCCTCTGGAATACTACGTGGGAGATTTTCACGATCACCTTTCCACCATTCACAACCATCAGCTTTTTGCGGAGCGGGACGCAGGCTTTCCCATTGATCTGATCCGTCGCATCAAGGAGGATGAACGGATGGATTTTGCCGTGATTTCCGATCACGCCAGTACCACCAACGACCGAGACTTTTTCCTCGGCTTTGCCGAAGCAAGAAGAGAGGAGTCGGAGGATGCGGTGATCCTTCCCGGCAGTGAAGCCGAGGTGACCGTTGTCGAAGAAGATCGCTTTGGTATTCCTTTCAAAAACTCCGGCGAGATCGTCTGCGTCAATTCCTCTCAATATCGGGGCACTCGTTCCTGGGAGGCTTTTTATAAAGCAATGGCGGAGGCACCTTGTGCCGTGGGCGTTTTGGCACATCCTTATATCGCAGGGCACGTGATAAAGGGTATTTGGAATTTTTCCCTGCATAAGAACAACGGCCCCGAGCTCCGACACCTGATCAAGGGGATCGAAAGCGGAAACGGCGGTCTTCGTCACGCCAATCCCATTAACGAATATGTGTATTCCTTGGCACTGGACAATGGCTTTCGCGTTTCGTTGACCTGTTCCAGTGACTGCCACGCTCCCAAGTGGGGCTACGATATTTTCCCCGGAAAAACGGTGATCATGGCTTACGAAAAGAGTAAAGAGGCCTTTTTGGACGCGCTTTTTGCCCGTCGCTTTTATGCAACGGAAAGCGGAAACGTGCGGGTGCATTATACGGTGAACGGGATGGGAGGAGCATCCACCCTCCCCTTGACCGATACCTACCGCTTCCACGTAAGCGCAACCCTTTTTCACGATGATCCCTCCTGTGTTCCGACTGCTTGCCGCGTGATCTCCGACTACGGAAAGACCGTAGCGGAATTCGAGAACGAGGATTTTTCCTCCTTCGACTTTGAGATCCGCTCGGAGACGGCGCGCTATTTCTATCTTCGCTTTACCGATGATCAGGGACGCCGTACTTGGTCGTGTCCGATCTGGACCTCCCGTCCCATAGACGCTCCCTGCAAAAAGGAATACGTTCCGCTGGATAAAACAGGCTTTACGGTTCTGGAGGAGGAAAGCGGGAAGGACGCGTCCGTTTTGGTAAATGGAAATCCTTTGGAAAAATGGTGCTCGGAGCTCCCCTCTGCCACCTATCTGATCGATATGAAGCAGGAAAGAAAATTTTCCGCTCTGGGGCATTATTCTCCCTACGTGATCCGAAAGGAATGCAAGGAGCTTGGAGTGGATATGTGCGAGTTCGTGGCGCTGTTCGTCAGCAAGTTCGAAATTTCCACAAGCTCCGACGGAATTCATTTCGAACCCTGTGCACAGGGTCAGCTTCGCGTTTTCAGCGGGGAGGAGATCATTTCCTTTGCTCCCCAAAAGGCGCGCTATATCCGATTCCGCGCCGTCAATACCACCGGTGCGGAATGGCGAAAGTCTTACGCCGACCGTCCCTTGCAGATCGCAGAGCTGAGTGTATTTGAATAATTTTTTTAACTGAGCTTCAAAATGATAAGCGAAAATTCGATGAAAGGAATATGAAAGGAATATAAAATGCTTTTGAATGGTATTGGAAAGATTCGATTTGTTGCCGTGTTTTTAACGGTTGCAACAATTTTTTGCTCTTTTGCCGGATGTGGAAACTATACAACTGAGAACAGTATGGAAAACAAGGGGTTTTCTTCCGCTGAAGAAGCTGCCAAAGCCTGGATCAGGGCCGCAGCGCTTATAGATTGCGAGGGACAGCTTGATGCAATGCCGTTTTTTATGACGGAGGTTCTTGCGGAAAGGGTGTATTGCATAGACGATGATTCTCGGGAATCTGTTATCCGGCATATGGAGGAGCGATATGGACACGAGGAAAAACCGCAAACCTTTGAGATCACAAAGGTTGAGATCAATACGGACGAGGATGCTTTGGAAAGCGTGAAGTTTTGGTACGAGAAAAGATACAAGTGTAAGAAATACGTAAAAAAAATAGAAGAAGCGGTGAATATAGATTATAGCTACGAGACCGAGAACGGGCAGAACGAGAATATGATCTGTTGTGTAAAAATTGACGGTTCGTGGTATGCACAGCCATTTTTCCGTGTGAGCAGTTTCGTTGATTGATTTATTCAAGATGAAAAAATATTGATTTATCCCATTTTTGTATTGAAAAAAGTGGTATTTGTGTTACTCTGCAACTTGTGATGTTTTGTTGTATCGGTGTTTTTTCGAAGTTGAAAAAGGACAAAGGAGTGAGAAAATTGTTTTTTCAAGAAGAATTGATTTTTCCTTCCGGCGGAGCGTCCAATTACAGGATTCCCAGCCTGATCGTAACGGGAAACGGAACCGTTCTGGCTTTTTGCAACGATCGTAAAAACACGGTGCGGGATCATGCGATCGATACGGCGTTGGTGTATGCTGCAAAACCGTTAGGAAAGCCTTGGTCAAAGCCTATGACCCTGATGGAGCACGAGGGAGTGTGCTGCCTTATCGGAAGCGCTGTGTACGACGCACAGACCGATACCGCCTTCATTTTTGTAAAGCGCAAATTTGCCCGTGACGAGTTTGCTTCCTTTACCGACGAGGAGGCACGGCGTCTGGAAGAAGAGGACGAAATGCGGGCGAAGGAAATGGGGCTTGAGCTTGGAAACTTTCAGTTTTCCAGTGCGGATCACGGTGAGAGCTGGGAGCTTGAAAAAGTGATGGAAAGACCTTTAAGCTTTCCCGCCGCAAACGGGGAATCTCTCCGTGTCTTAATGCATACTCACGGAGGTGCCCACGGAGTGCAGCTCCGCCACGGGAAGCATCGGGGCAGGCTCCTTTGTCCCTCACGCTTCTTTACGGGACGATATACCAACTGGGCCGAGATCCGAAATTTCGTGTATAACAACGCGGTTTACAGCGACGACCACGGTAAAACATGGACAGTTTCTCAGCCTGTTCAGCAGGGAACGGGAGAGGGGACTCTGATTGAGCTGGAAAACGGCGAAATTCTGTACAATTCCCGCGCCTATTTCGGGGACGGGAAGCGCTATCTTGCCAAAAGCTGTGACGGAGGAGAAAGCTTTACCGATCTGGGAACCGATCCCTTTTTGCGGGAGGAGACCAGAATCGGCTGCAACGCTTCCTTTTTGAGAGTGGAGCGGGAGGAATTGGGGGAGGAGCTCTCTCAAAAGTATTTGCCTCCGGAGGCAGATTCACTTACGGTCTTTGTAAATCCCCGCTCCGAAAAGCGAAGTTGTATGACCGCTTGCGTCAGTTTTGACAGCGGTAAAACCTGGCGGGAGGCAAGGTGCTTTTACGAAGGTGCCTGTGCCTATTCCAGCCTTGCCTTTTCTGTGACAGATCACCACTTTCATATGATCTACGAAAAGGGCACGGAAAAGCCTTATACTCTGGGGATCACAGCAGTTGAATTCGATCCGGAATGGCTTTTGTCCGAGTGAAAGCTTACTATTCCTTCACCGTGCAATAACCCGTATGAACCGCTCGTTTTTCGAGCAAGCGTAAAAAAGCCCTCTCTGCGAAAAGCAGAGAGGGCAGTGTTGTAAACAGAAAACCACGCGATAGTCGCGTGGTTCAATAAAGGTTAACCGGTGAGAAAAAATCCTCCGATTGTGATAAGATAAAAACGACCTGCCAGTCGAAAAAAACAATCGGAGGATTTATCTA
>SVQO01000003.1 GCA_015065325.1 Oscillospiraceae bacterium
TAAATCCTCCGATTGTTTTTTTCGACTGGCAGGTCGTTTTTATCTTATCACAATCGGAGGATTTTTTCTCACCGGTTAACCTTTATTGAACCACGCGACTATCGCGTGGTTTTCTGTTTACAAGAAAACCCCGAAAACCGTGATGGTTTCGGGGTTTTTGTAAACATTGAAATAATACAGATTATCTCTTGGAGAACTGGGAAGCACGACGAGCTGCTTTCAGACCGTACTTCTTTCTTTCCTTCATTCTGGGGTCACGGGTCAAGAAGCCTGCCTTCTTGAGAGCGGGGCGGAATGCTTCAGCATCTGCCTGAAGAAGGGCGCGGGAAATACCGTGACGGATCGCACCTGCCTGACCGGAAACACCACCGCCTGCAACGTTGCAAACGACGTCGAACTTGCCGGTATTACCGGTGAGTTCCAGGGGCTGACGAACGACCAGCTTCAGAGTATCAAGACCAAAGTAGTCGTCAATGTCTCTCTTGTTGATGGTGATCACGCCGGTACCGGGATAAATACGAACACGGGCTACGGAATGCTTTCTTCTGCCGGTGCCGTAGAAATAAGGTTTTGCACTAGTGTAATTCATCTTCTTCTTCCTTTCTTCTTAATCAGAACTCGAGGCTGACAGGCTGCTGAGCAGCGTGCTGATGAGCATCACCTGCATAAACCTTCAGACGGAGCAGACTCTTTCTGCCGATGGTGTTCTTGGGAAGCATACCCTTCACTGCAAGGAAGATTGCCTTCTCGGGGTTCTTGGACATCAGTTCTCTGTAACCGATCTCCTTGAGGCCGCCGATGTAGCCGGTGTGGTATCTGTACTTCTTCTGTTCCAGCTTCTTGCCGGTGAGAATTGCCTTGTCAGCGTTGATTACAATTACGTATTCGCCGCAGTCAACGTGAGGCGTAAATTCAGGACGGTTCTTTCCGCGGAGAATGGTAGCGGCGGCAGCAGCAACCTTTCCGAGAGGCTTGCCCTGAGCGTCGAGCACGTACCATTTGCGCTCGATGGTTTCAGCTTTTGCCATAAAAGTGGACATAGCATTTCCTCCAATATTTCTTAATTTGCCTGTGTATTATAACCTGCACGCAACTCAATGTCAACACTTTTTCGAAAAGTTTTTCAAAAAACATTTTATTTCCTCGTTTTTTCTCTCGTTTTCTCTCGTTTGCTCACTTTTTCTAACTTCCCGTTACACTTTTTTAACAATCTTTCGGGTAGAAAAAATGCCGCCTTTTCGGCGGCATTTTAAATTTTTACTTTGTTTGAGAGAATAGCCAGGTAAAGATCTCTTTGTTGGAATACGTATAGTTCCAAACGTCGTGCTCGTGGTCGGGAAGCTCTGTGTAACGAACCTTCGTACCGCCCAGCTTTTGGATCGCCTCCACCATCTCACGGGAACCGGAAACGGGGACGGTGGGATCCTTAACGCCGTGAACCGCCCACACGGGCGTATTCAGAAGCGTTTCCGCCGAAGCGGGTGCACCCGCTCCGCACATCGGAACCCCCGCGGTGAACAGATCGGGGTGATTCATCAGAAGGTTCCACGTACCGTAGCCGCCCATGGAAAAGCCGGCCACCCAAATTCGCTTTGCATCTACGGAATAGCTTTGCTTCATAGACTCAATCAAAGCAACCAACGCAGCAAACTCATTGGATTCGGGAACCTCGGAAAGGTCGTAGCTTCCGTCCTTCCATATAATATCCACCCATTTTTCATTTTCCGGGCATTGGGGAACGATCACGATATATTCATCCAAAGTGTAGGCTTGCTCAGAAAACAGCTTCTTTACGAAGGAAAGAGGCCGCTTGTTGTCCGAGCCGCGGATACCCGCTCCGTGGAGATTGATGAAGATGGGGTATTCCTTCTCTGCAGAGTAATTGGACGGGATATAGTAGCGGTACAGAAGCGTAGTCCCCTCGTGGCGGAAGGTACCCGCCTCGAAAAAGACGTCGGGATCCAGCTCCTTTTTCCCCTCCCGCAGGTAATCCACGAAGTTGGTTTGGGAAAGCTGAGAGGTACTGTACTGCATATTTTTCTCGGGAGTAAGGATCAGATCGCCGTTCTTATCGCGAAGGAGAAGCTCCCTTTTGCTATACTCCCAAAGATAGCGATAGGAAACGGAGGTTTTTGCCGCAAAGCAGACCTTATCCTCCCCTACCGTAACGGAAAAGTCGAAGGGCGAAGCCAATTTTTTATTCGCATCTTCTCCGATGGGACGAATGTTGCCGATGACGATCTCATAACGGCCGTCCCCTTCCTCGGGAGTCTGAATTTCAAGAGACACGCCGTGCTTGATATAAATATATCCGTTCAGATTATGAGCAAAGCTCTCCGCATCCTCGGTTCCGTCGTGAACGATGGTAAATTTACTTTCTCTGTTTTTCGCGATCTCCAGCGTAGTGGATGGTGCCGCATTTTCCGTTACCCGTGCAGTTTGGGGTAAGGCAAGCTCACCGCCGGAGCAGGAAACAAAGGCAACGGACAATACAAGGAAAAGGAAAGAAATCCAAATCTTTTTCATTATGCTACTCCTATCGAGAGCTTACTTGGTCAGCTCCAGGCATACCCATTCTTCGGAAAGGTGGGAACGCAGAAGCTTAAAGCCTGCGGCAAGCAGTGCCTCGGTCACTTCCGCTTCACGGGATTCCAAAATGCCCGACGCCAGCAAAATACCGCCCGGCTTCAGGGATGCGAGCAAAAGGGGCGCCATATCCTTGATGATCTGTGCAACGATATTGGCGCAGATCAGATCATAGCCCTTGCCCATTGCGGAAAGCTTATCCTCCTCAGAAAGAACGTTTCCGCAAATCAGAGAAACGTCCTCTAAGGAAATTTCGTTTTTTAAAAGATTTTCTTCGGTGGTGCGGACGGCGGCTTCATCAATATCCACCGCACAAAGCTCCCCTGCTCCCAGCTTTTTGGCGCCGATGCCCAAAATACCGGAGCCGCATCCCATATCCAGAACCCGATCCCCGGCTTTCAGATGGGGCTCCATAGCTTCCAGACAAAGGCGGGTGGTGGCGTGGGTACCGCTTCCGAAAGCGGCGGCGGGATCAATGCGGATGATCTGCCTGCCGCGTGCTTCCTCGGGCACCTCCTCCCAGGACGGGAGAATGAATAGCTTTTCGCCTACGGGAAAAGGATAAAAGTACTGCTTCCAACGGGTATCCCAATCACTGTTTTCAACCAAAGTGATCTCCCCTGTTACGTCGTCGTATCCGAGCTGAGCACAAACGCCCAGCAGATAATCGCGAATCTCCTTCGCCTTATTTTCCTCGGAAGCGTCGAAATAAAACTTGATGGAAGGCGGTGCAGATTCTTTTTCCAGAAGCTCGTCCTCAATGTAGTCACAGAACATTGCTCCCGCATTTTCTACAAGATCCGACAGATCGCAAATTTCGAAGGTATCATAGCCCCCTGCAACAAGAAAGGTCGATACAAGATCGACCTTTTCCCGCGGAAGCTTGAATACAAGCTCAATATAATCCATCAGAACACGTACTTCTCCAAAGACTTGGGAAGATCAGCCTGATCAATGGAGTTGGTGCAAATGCACTGAACCTCAAACTTTTCGCAAATTGCGTTCAGCTTCTCAACAAATGCCTCCCAAGCGGCAATGTCGTCGCCGCAGATCTTGAGTGCAGAGTCGATGAACAGATCCTTCACGTCGTAGTTGGTAGCCAGGATTCCGCATACCAAACCGTAAAGCTGCTCAGCTCCTGCTACACCGTAGGTCTCGGTATCAACCAGACGAACCTTGTGATTTACGTCAAAAATAAGTTTATTGGACTTTTCGATGCAAACAACGTGACCGGGAGAAACCTCCACTGCCTTGTTGGCGAGCTCGATAAGCTGCTTCGTTTTGCCGCTGCCCTTTAAACCGATAATCAATTTCAACATAGTAAAAACCATTCCTTTCCAAGTCCCCTGACGGGAACTATTTATGTGAGAATATATTACCATATTTTGAACAAATGTGCAAGAGGGTTTTGTTCATTTTTGGTAAAAAATGTTCTTTTCGTGAAAACCCCACAAGGGGAAATCCATTTTTTCTATTATTTTGTATAGCCGGGTTTGCCCAAAAGTCGGAACATATTCTTCTTATAGGCTTCCACGCCGGGCTGATTGAAGGGATCCACCTCCAGCATATAGCCGCTGATGGCACAGGCAAGCTCGAAGAAATAAACCATATAACCGAAGTTGGCTTCGTCAGCGCAGTCAATGGAAAGAACGATGGTGGGAACGCCGCCGTCCTGATGAGCAAGAGCCGTTCCGCGGAAAGCGTTCTTGTTTACAAAGTCCATATTCTTGCCTTCCAGATAGCCCAGACCGTCAATATCCGCATCTGCCTTAGGAATGGGAAAATCCACCGCAGGCTTTGCAATTTGCAAGATGGTCTCAAACATAGTTCTCTCACCCTCCTGCACGTACTGACCAAGAGAGTGGAGGTCACGGGAGTAAATGGCGGAAACGGGGAAAATGCCCTTGCCGTCCTTACCCTCAGACTCGCCGTAAAGCTGTTTGAGCCACTCGCCCATCAGCTCCATTGCGGGAGAATAGGAAGCATACATTTCAAATTTCTTTCCGTCGCGATAGAACAGATTACGCAAAGCGGCGTACTTCATACAGATATTCTTTTCAATGTCGTTTTCGGCGAATTCCTTCTTCGCCTCCAAAGCACCTGCCAGCATAGCCTCTACGTCTGCACCGCTGACGGCGATAGGAAGCAGGCCCACTGCGGTAAGAACCGAATATCTTCCTCCGATATTTCCGGGAACCACGAAGCTCTCGTAGCCCTCGGCAGTGGCAAATTCTTTGAGGGTTCCGGGCTTTATGTTCTTATCGGTCGTTACGTAAATACGACCCTTTGCTTCCTCTTTGCCATACTTTGCCTCGATCAGGTCACGGAATACGCGAAAAGCGATGGCGGGCTCGGTGGTGGTACCGGACTTGGAAATAACGTTGATGCAAATATCCTTCCCCTCACAGACCTTCAGAAGGTCAGCCAGATAATCTCCGTCAACGCTGGTACCCGCAAAATAGATCTCGGGGCCGTCTTTTCTCAGGCTGTTATGGAAATTTCCTTGCAAAAACTCAATGGCGGCTCGGGCACCAAGGTAGGAACCGCCTATGCCGATCACCACAAACACGTCGCACTTTTTGCGAATGTCTGCGGCGCAAACCTTAATTCTGGCAAGCTCCTCGCGATCGTAATCCTCGGGAAGAGTAAACCATCCGAGGGGATCCTGTCCCGCTGCGTAATGCGCGCGGACGGTTTCCAGCGCCTTCTGCGCCTCGGGCACGATTTTTTCATACTTCTCCTTGGTATAAAAAGGAGCAGAAAATTCAGTACTGAGTTGAATAGACATACACGTTTACCTCACAAATTATTGTTAGTTCCTATCATACACCCAAAAAAAGGAAAATACAAGAGAAAATTGACTTTTCCGTGAATTTCGGCAATTTTTATTGACAGATGCAAAAAGAGGTGGTACAATCAATTTGTATCAAATGAGACACTTTTTCGGAGGAACTATGAAGGAAGCTGTGTCGCAGGTTTTGGAGACCTGCCCTTTGTTCCGCGGTTGTGACCGAAGCAAGATCGAATTGCTTTTGGAACAAAGCCGAGCCCTTCGCTATCCCTTTTCTCCCGGAGATGAATTTTTCACGGAGAACGCGGGAGAGAGAAGAATCGGCATTCTGCTGTTCGGTGCTCTTACGGTTTACGCCCCCGGTGAAGAAAACACACCTCTGAATCGCTTGAAGCCCGGCGGTCTGTTCGGTGTTTCCGCTCTGTTCGGAAGTCCCGGAGCAAACACGGTCGTCCGCGCCGAAAGTGAGGGTGAACTGCTGTTTATCGGCGAAGAACAAGCAGAGGTCTTATGGGAGGACAAATGCGTCCGAAGCAATTTGATCTCCTTTCTCACGGACCGCATCTGTTTTCTCAACCGAAAGATCGCATCCTTTACCGCAAAGGGTGCTGAGGGGAAGCTGGTAAGATATCTTTCCCAGTGCGCCGATGCAAGCGGAAAATGCAAGATTGACTCCTCTTTTTCCGAGCTTGCAAAATCTTTGCATCTCGGACGGGCAAGCCTCTACCGCGCTCTGGATAAATTAGAGACGGAGGGTGTGATCCGCCGCGAGAAAAAAGAGATCCTTCTTCTCTCCCCCGAAACGGTTTAGTCATCGCATACACAACAAGCTCCGATAAATACAGAAAGGAAAACATTATGAAAAAAATCATCGCTCTCGCCCTTGCTCTTCTGATGCTGCTTCCCCTTTGTGCGTGCAGTGAAAAGAAGGATGAAACAAAAACCGATGAAAAGGCCGCCGTTCAGGGAGAAAAAGCTGAGTCGGTTGATAACACCACCGTTCGTCTGAAGGCATTGACCGGTCCTACGGGTATGGGTCTTGCAACCTTGATCCACAATCAAAAGGCAGGCTCCGGCAACAAGGCAAATTACGAGATTGATCTGGTTACCAGCCCCGATCAGATCACCGGCCCCGTCATCGGCAATCTCTGCGACATCGCCGCAGTGCCCATTAACCTTGCCGCAATCCTCTATCAGAAATCCGGCGGGAAGATCCAGATCCTTTGCGCAAACACTCTGGGCGTTCTTTATATGGTAGAAAACGGAAACAGCATTAAAAGCGTTTCCGATCTGAAGGGAAAGACCATTTACGCACCCAACCCCGGCTCCACTCCCGAGTATATTCTCCGTTACGTTCTGAAGGAAAACGGAATCGATCCCGATAAGGACGTAAAGCTGGAATTCCTTGCGGGCGGTGACGAGGTTGCCGCAAAGCTTGCCACCACCAAGGGCGCGATCGGCATGCTTCCCGAGCCCAAAAAATCCGCTTTTTTGGATAAGAACACCTCCTTCCGCGTTTGCTTGGATATGACTGAGGAATGGAACAAGGTAGCAGGCAGCGGAAACACCTTGATCCAGGGTGTGTTCATCGCAAGAAAAGAATTCATCGAGCAGCATCCCCAGGTGATCAAGAACTTCCTGGACGATTACAACGCAAGTCAGAAAAACGTAAACACCTCCCTGACCGCAGGTGCAAAGCACGTGGTGGAGGCAAAGATCTTGCCCAGCGAGATCCTGGCGAAAAAGGCAATTCCCGGCTGTAACATCACCTTTATCGAAGGCAAGGAAATGAAAGCTGCCGTTGAAAAATGTCTGCAGGTTCTCTTTGATGCAGACACCAAGAGCGTAGGCGGCAAGCTCCCCTCCGAAGACATTTATTATGCGCGCTGAAGTCGGGCACGCCGAAAATACGAAAGCAACACGAATTCTGAAAAGGGCGGCGATCACGGTTGTCGCCCTTATTTTCTGGCTTTTCGTATGGTATTACTTTGCAAAAAAGACCGGAAACGAATGGATCCTGCCCGGTCCCGCGCAAACACTTTCCCGTCTGTGGGAAATGGCAAAAACCTCGGAATTTTACCGCATTATGGGCTTATCCTTCTTGCGGGTATTTCGCGGCTTTCTGACGGGTATGATCTACGGCTTTGCCTTGGGAACTCTTTCCCATTACATTTACCCGTTCCGTGCTCTGGTATCCCCTATGATGTCGGTCATTCGGGCAACCCCCGTTGCTTCCTTCATTCTGGCGGTATATTTTTGGATGACTACCGACGAGATCCCTACCTTTATCAGCATCCTGATGGTTTTGCCTATCGTATGGCAAAACACCGTTTTGGGCTTTGAGAAAAAGGATCCGAAGCTGGACGAAATGGCAAAAGCATTTCGGATCTCCCCCATCCGCGCCTTTTTGAGAATCGACCTTCCGCAGATCCTCTCTTATACCTTAAGTGCGGGAAAAACCGCTCTGGGGCTTGCCTGGAAGGCAGGGGTGGCTGCGGAGGTGCTTGCTTCCACGAAAGACTCGGTAGGCTTTGAAATTTACAACTCAAAATATACCGTGGAAACCATTGATCTGTACGCCTGGACCTGCGCCATCATTCTGTTCAGCGTACTGCTTGAAAAGCTGTTTTCCGCTTTGTTTTCGGGAAGGAGGAAGAAGCATGCTGACCGTGCATGATCTGTCGAAAGCCTACGATGCCCCCGTGCTGGAGGGCTTCAACTACGAATTTCCCGAAAAGGGGTTGGTTTTGATCCGCGGTGCTTCCGGTTGCGGAAAAACCACTCTGCTTCGCATCCTGTCCGGGCTGGAAAAACCTGACGGAGGCGAAATCCTTTCGGAACGGGAGCTAAAAATCTCCTGCGTATTTCAGGAAGCAAGACTGTCACCTCATCTGACTGCTCTGGAAAACGTTCTTCTGGTGCGCTCGAAGAAAGACAAAAAGAGAGCTCGGGAATGTCTGGCTCAACTCGGAATGGAAAACGATGCAGGCAAGTATCCCGATGAGCTTTCCGGCGGTATGAGGCTCCGCGTTTCCATTGCGCGCAGTCTGTATTACGGCGGTGATCTGTATTTGTGGGACGAGCCCACCAAGGAGCTGGATCCCGAAAATCGAAAAAAGGTCACTCGCATAATTCAATCTCTTGCCGAAAACGCCTGTGTGGTCGTTGTAACCCACGATCCGGAGCTGTGCTCCGAACGCGAGATCCTTCTTTAAGCAGCAAAAAAGCCTGTCCGAAGACAGGCTTTTTTCTTATTTCTTTTTCCGTTTATTCTTTAAGCTTTCAAAGCTCTTCCCAAGCAAATAGCGGTATGAGAGATTTAACTGCTCACGCAAAATCACCAGAGTGATCACAACTGCAGAAACCACAAAGATCACGATCAGGATCCCCCAAGGAAATCCGTCGTCCTTCTTTTGATCCGTTTGTGTAACCACGGGGGTCGGCACGTTTTTCAAAACGAATACCGCGGTCACCTTTACGTCTTCACCGGGAATGATAATTTCGGTTTTTGCCTTCTTGGGATCTGACACTGCGCCGTTGACAGTGCATTTCCAATAGGAAAATACGTATCCGTCCAGTGCGACAGCCTCGAGAGAGACCTTATCTCCCATTTCATAGACACCCTCTTTTGCCTTTGCTTCCCCTCCCTCTGTTTGAGTAACGGTCAAACGATAACCGCCCTTTACGAACACAGCGGAAACAGAACAATCCTCGTCGGGCATGGTAAAATTGGTATCGGAATCCTCAAATGACTCAAAGGATCCGTTGGCGGAGGAGCATTCCCAATGAGAAAAGGCGTATCCTTCGTTTGGAGTTGCCGTCAGAGGCACCACGTTTCCGACTCCCACGTTCATCACTCCGGGAACGGGACGAACCGTACCGCCTTCGCTTGCCTTTACCGTAAGACTTCGAATCGAAGATGCAAAGGTTGCAGTCAGCTCAAAGTCGGATGCGGGACATACTACGGCCGCTTCCTTCTGATCGTAATCCACAAGGGATGCTTCGTTGGTTACGCTCCATCCAACGAACACGTGATCCGTGCCCGGGAGTGCGGAAAGCTCCAACACCTCCCCCATCACCACTTCGTATTTACCGGCACTGTTTTTTTCCTTATCCGCGATCCTTGCTTCACCGTTCCCCACGATCTTCAACGTTACGTAGTAAGTGTTCGGTTCAAATTGGGGAGCAAGGATCACGTTCTTTTCGGGCATTGAAAAGCTGAAGCTGATCTGCTTTTCCCAGTCTTCCGGAAGCTCGACGCCCTTCAAACCGCCGTTCAAATCCTCCCAACAAACGAAGCGATAGCCTTCATTCCCCCAGGCCTCCACCGTGACGTTCTTGCCCGGCTCGAAATCCTTATGTCCGAAGTTTCCCATACCGCCGTCGTTTTCTTCAATAGTAACGGTATATTGGTCGTTACTGACTGAAAAATACGCTTCGGCGGAAACGTTCTTCTCCGGCATTGCAAAAGAAAGCTTTGCTTCGCGGCGCTGCTGCTCCGTTATTTCGGGAAGCGGCGGTGTAAACACCCAATGGTCAAACGCATAGCCCTCGCCGGGAATGGCTTCAACCGTGACGGAAGCACCCTTTTTGACGGCAAGCTCCGTGCTTTCCATCGCCTCCACCCCGTCGATCTCCACGCGGAAGGAACCGCTGTTTTCGGGATTGACCGAAAAGTCGAGGACAAACTCATCCTCTCCCACTGCTTTTGCGTGCAAGGTAAACAGCAAAGCTGATAACAAAGAAGCAATGCAAAGCACAATCGATAATAATCGTTTTGATCTCAAGTCTTGATTCCTTTCAACTTTTGAATAGTCGGTTTCTGTTCGGTTATACTAACGTATATGGATAAAAACGCTTCATTACAGAAAAAATTGGAAGAACAGCTTCGTGCTGATATCTGCTTTGATCTAAAGCGCCGCCCTCTGTTATTATGCAACAAAAAAGGCACTTTTACCTATCTGATCGGATTTGCGGATTCCATCTCCGTTGAAGCGATCCTGTCTGCCTTGATGAATAAGGAGGAAGGCACGCTCCCCGCCTCTCTGCAAGAGTTGTCGGAGGGCACCGTCCCTTTCGGAGGATGCGAGGTAACGAAGGATCCTGCTCTGGCGGCAAGTGAAGTCCTTCGCGGAAGTGCCGCTCTGACGCTGGAGGGCTACGACGAGATCCTTTTAATGGATATTCGCAGCTTTTCCACCAGACCTCCCGAGGAACCGGAAAAGGATCGCACGTTGCGCGGGCCTCATATCGGCATGTGCGAAAGTCTCGTTTCCAATCTGACACAGATCCGACGTCTGCTGCGAACGCCCGACCTGCGCACGGAAAAATTCATTTTGGGAACGAAAATTCAAAATGAGGTAGCACTGCTTTCCATCAGCGGCAAAGCAGACGAGACTTTTCTGAAAAAGATACGCCAAAAGCTGCAGAATGCAAAGCTTCCCTGTCTTTCCATGACGCAGGAAACTCTGGCGGGAATTTTGGTTCCCAGAAAAGGAGCGTCTCTGCTTAATCCGTTTCCCAAGGTACGCTACTGCGAACGTCCCGACATAGTGGCGGCGTCCTTAATGGAAGGAAAGATCGCACTGCTCTGCGATAACACGCCCTCGGTCATCCTCCTTCCTCAAAGTCTGTTCGACTTTTTTGAGGAATCGGACGATTATTATTTTCCGCCCATTACCGCAAGCTATCTGAGATTGGTTCGAGTACTGATTTTTATTGCCGCAGTTCTCCTGATCCCCATCTGGCTTTTGGTGGTAAAGGAAAGCAGCCGTTTGCCCCGGGAGCTTCAATTCGTTCTCACGGACAAAAATTACGCAGTTCCCCTGTTTCTGCAATTTCTCATTATAGAATTTGCCATAGACGGACTGAAAATGGCTTCTCTGAATACACCCAATACCCTATCGGGATCTTTTTCCGTTATCGGAGGACTTTTGCTCGGAGAATTTGCCGTAGAGAGCGGCTGGTTCGTTCCCCAGGCCATTCTCTACTCCGCCTTTACGGGCATCGCCAATTTCATTCCAACCAACATCGAGCTGGGCTACAGCTTCAAGCTTATCCGGATCACTCTGATCCTTTTGGTGGAGTATCTCGGACTGTTCGGTCTTTTGGGCGGCGTACTCTTCTGGCTCGCCGTTCTCATCTCCACCAAGGGGGCAGGCGGAAAAAGCTATCTGTATCCTTTTATTCCCTGGGACTCAAAGGGGGTCGCAAGAATTATCCTGCGTTTTTCTCACGGGAGAGAACAAAAGAAATAGATAAGAAAAATTTTGCCGAAAAACAACGTTTTCGGCAAAATTCTAATGTTATCGATCAATTCTTACTCAGCGTCGGTTGCTTCGTCCTTATTCTCTACCAGATACTCGGAATTCTCAGCAACGATTGCATCTTCCTCGCCGGCCTCCTCCTGCTCCAGCAGGCTTCTCATAGAAAGGCTGACTCTGCGGGTTTCGTAGTTGATATCAACAACCTCTACCTGAACCTCATCGCCTACTGCGAGAACCTCAGCGGGATTGGCGATCTTGCGGTTTGCGATCTGGGAAATATGGATCAGACCGTCGATACCGGGGATCAGCTCGGCAAATGCACCAAAGGTGGTGAGGCTTACGATCTTAACGGTGGCAACGTCGCCTGCCTGATATTTCTCGGGAAGGATATTCCAGGGATTGGTATCCTCGGTCTTGTGACCAAGGCTGATCTTGCGGGTCTCGGGATTGATCTCTTTTACGAAAACGGTGATCTCGTCGCCTACGCTGACAACCTCTGCGGGGCTCTTCAGCTTCTTCCAGGACAGCTCGGTAATATGAACCATACCGTCAACGCCGCCCAGGTCAACGAATGCACCGTAAGAAGTGATAGACTTAACCTTACCGGTATATACCTTATCTACGGCAACCTCTGCCCAGAACTTCTCCTCCAGAGCCTTTTTCTCCTCGCGGAGAACCTCACGGATGGAAGCAACTGCTCTCTTCTTCACGGGATCGGTCTCAACGATCTTGAAAGCAACCTCCTGACCCAACATGGGATCCAGACTTGCACCCTTGGGAGAACCGGTGAGAGAAGCGGGAACAAAGTAGGTCTGGTTCTCGTCGGATACCAGAATACCACCCTTGATCACGCTGCTTACCTTACCGGAAAGGGTTGCGCCACTCTCGTATGCCTCCTGGATCTTGGACCAGTTTGCACGAACGTCAACTCTCTTCTTGGAGACCTGAACGGTTCCTTCGGGATCGTTGAACTTCTGAACGAGTACGGTGATTTCATCGCCTACGTGGAAGTTTGCGGCAAGATCGGACTCGCTGTCGGCAACTTCCGAGGAAGGAAGGATACCGGTATGCTTGATACCGAGATCTACGTGTACCTCATTGGCAAAGACGCTGGTTACAACGCCCGTAACTTCTTCTCCTGTTCTGATAGTTTTGAAAGTTTGGTTGAGCATTTCCTCAAAGCTCATTTCGTCGTTTTTGATTTCCGACATGGTTTCAATTACCTCCTTGATAACACTGTCCGGAGTAGAGGCTCCCGCCGAAACCCCGACAGTCATATTCATTTTAATTTTTTCGCGCGGAAGTTCCCGCGCATTTCTGATATGAACGGTATCGCAAATTTCTTTGCTGACCGAAACCAGCTTTTTCGTGTTGCTACTGCTCATTCCACCCACGATCACAACCAAATCGCTTTGACCTGCAATGTCACGGACGTCCTTTTGACGGATCTCCGTTACGTTACAAATGGTGTCGTAGAACGCGGTATCGGAAAAACACGCCTCAGCATATTCACAGCATTTTTTCCACTCGGACACGCTGTGGGTGGTCTGTGACAGGAAGACGTGGTAGGTATCACGGGATGCGGTCCTGCCGTACTCCTCAAGTTCATTCAGGCCGGAGATCACCACCACGGGAAAGTTCTTTGCACAGCTGACGATGCCGAGGACCTCCGGGTGGTTCGAATCGCCGAGAAGGACGAACACTGCTTCTTTTTTCAAGGAAAGAGCCTTTTCTTCCTCAAGGCGGACGATATTATGTATTTTTTTTACGAAGGGACAGGTTGCATCCACGCAGGGGATCCCCTTCCGATCAAGCTTTTCCAAAACGGAAAGCGGAACGCCGTGGGTTCGTACGAACACCAGCGCATTCTCCGGAAGAAAATCCAGATCGTCGGTATCGATATTCCGAACACCCCGACGGGCAAGGGACTCGTTAAAATCCTCGTTGTGAATGATATGCCCTAAGGTAAATATTTCTTTATCTGCCCGTTGGATCTCCTTTTCCAGCAGATCCACCGCGCGCCGCACGCCAAAGCAAAAGCCCGCATGCTCGGATAGCAAAATCTTCATTTCTTTGCCGCTTCTCTCGCCTTTTCCTCAAGCTCACAAATGCGCTCGAAGATGCGATCGGTCACGTACACGGCCTGCTCTTTTTTTCCCATATCCTCGGGGAAGGAAAACGACTCGATCTCGCCAAAGGCAATATAAGTCTTACGAAAAGGACGAACCTTGTAGTTCTTGGAATAAATGCCAACCGGAAGTACTCTTACTCCGGACAGGGCGGCCATCATACCTACGCCTGCCTTAAACTCCTCTTTCTTCAGAGGGTGACGCATTCTGGTCCCCTGAGGGAAGATGGAAAAGATCTTTCCCGCCTTCAGCTCCCTCACTGCCAAGCGCAGCTTTGCAGCGTCACCGCCGTTACGAGACAGAGGAACCACACCGCACCCCTTGACGATAGACTTGACGATAGGTCTCTTGAAAAGCTCCTCCTTCGCCATAAAGGTCAAGGGACGGGGCAAGGTAATGGCAAGAAACACGGGATCGAAAAACGAAATGTGGTTCGGGCAAACGATAAGCCCCTCCTCGGGAAGCTCTTTGGGAAGGTCCAAAAGCCGAATGGGAAACACAAAACGGATCAAGGGGCCCAAAATCCGCACCAATCGTTCGTAAAGGGTCATAACGCCTCCCACAAAATAAATCAATCATTATTATATAATATGTATTATAAAAAGTCAAGGCACTAACAGAGAGTTTTTATGAATTTTTCTGCATTTTTTGGAAATTTTCAGCGACAAAAGGCGCAGAGAAGATCATTTCTCCTCTGCGCCAAGGATTTATACGGAACTCTCCAAAGCAAGTTTTCGTTCTTCCTTGCCCTTGACCTTATAGAAATAAATACACATCGTGACCGCGCACAGGAACCAGGAAACGGGATACGCAATACAAAGATATCCCAGCTTTTGCGGCAGGAACGGAAATACCACCAAGGTCCAGATCAGTCTGGGGACACAAACCGAGAGCATATTGGCAAGGGTCGGGCCCGAGGCATGCTTCATTCCCCGCAGGCAGCAGTTGGACATATCGGCAACGACGCAGAACAAGTAACCCCAGTTGTTCAGCATCAGCTTGGAAAAGCCCACCTTGATCACTTCCTTGTCGTCGGTGTAAAGACCAAGGAAAAACGAGGGGAACAGCGTGAATGCCAGGCTGACCAACGAAATAAACACGAGTCCTACGAAAATTCCGCATCGGTAGCCTTTTTCAATACGCTTGAAGTTTTTCGCTCCGTAATTTTGCCCCGCAAAGCTGACGGCGGCGGTGGCAATGCCCGTGGTAACAACGTGGGCAATGGCAGAAACGCTTGTGGACGCAGAGGTCGCCGCAACGGAAAGCTTTCCAAGAGAATTAACCGCGGTAACGATAATGACGTTGGAAAAGCTGTAAACAATCCCATTGAGACCGGAGGGGATACCGACCTTGGTAATATTTCGGATCTCTTTAAAATTCAGACGAAGCTCGGAAATACGCATTTTGTATTCTCCGCTATGCTGAAACAGCATATAGAGGATTGCCGCAGCAGACAGATAATGGGCTACGATGGTCGCTATGGCAACGCCCGCAGAATCCAAATGGTAATGAACCACGAACAAAAGGTTCAAAAGCACGTTGACCACGCCCGTGATCATCAAAACGTACATCGGGCGCTTGGTGTCTCCGTGGGCACGAAGAATTCCCGATCCGAAATTGTAAATAATGTTGGCGGGCTGTCCGAGGAAAATGATCCTGATATAGGTAGTGGCCTCCTTCGCAATTTCGGAAGGACAGTTCATCCAATCCAAAAACAGGGGGCTCATCAACACGCCGATCAGTCCCACGATGACGCCGCAGATCGCCGACAAAGGAATCGCCGTATGGATCAGTCTTCGAAGCCCCTGCTTGTCGTTGGCGCCCACTCGGTTTGCACACAAAACGGTAGCTCCCGCGGAAATACCGATAAACAAATGCAGGATCAGATTGGTAAGGGAGTTGGTGGCACCCACCGCCGCCAGGGACTTTACACCGTCCGCAGCAAATTTTCCCACTACGATCATATCCGCGGAATGGTACAGTTGCTGGAGGAGATTTGCAATGCAGAGCGGAAAAGCGAAAATCAAAAGCTTCTTGAACACGGAGCCGGTGGTCAGATCCATGGTGTTTTTCTTTTTCACCTTCCCGATCTTCTTGTTTCGGGCGATGTAATAGCTCATCATCTGAGCCACCGCGGAACAGAGCCAGGAAATGGGAAAGCAGATGTAAAGGGAAATGAGATTTTCTTTCATATGAGGGAACACGAAAAGCACCCACGCCACGCGAACACCGCAAATGCAAACGATATTGAGCAGGGTCGGTCCCATGGATTTTCCGAAGCCCCTCTGACAGCCGTTGGCGATCTCCGAGACCGTATAGATCAGATATCCCCAACAGGTAATATACATTTTCGGAACGGCAAGGCGGATCACCTCGGGGTTATCCGTATAGAGCCGCAAGAAAACCTCGGGAAACAAAGTCAGAACGATATTGGCAGAGATAAACAGAGTTTCAACGATTGCAATGGCACTCCAAAGGCATTTGTCGATACGGTCAAAGCGCTTTGCTCCGTAATTCTGTCCGGAAAAACTGATACAAGCAGTGGTAAATGCCGAGGGCAAGGTATATATCAGGGTAGAAACGCTGGTCGCCGCGGCAACGGCGGCAACCGTTGCACTGCCCATGTTGTTGACCGCAGAGATCACCACCACGTTGGACAGGTTGAATACTATGGCGTTCAGTCCCGCAGGACCGCCTATGCGGATGATCTTCCAAAACTCGTCTTTATCAAACGAAAACTCGGAAAGCTGCAAACGGTACTCACCCTCGGGATGGAACAGGAGGTAAAGGGCAACGGCCGCTGAAAGCCACTGAGAAACGATGGTTGCAATGGCAACGCCTTGAACGTCCATTCCGAAGACGATCACCAGAACCAAATTCAGCGCCACGTTCACAAGCCCCGTTGCCGTCAGAATATACATAGGCCGCTTGGATTCTCCGTGTGCACGCATGATCGCCGAGCAGGCGTTGTAGATCAAAACGGCAGGCTTGCCAAGGAAAATGATCTGCATATACACCGTCGCCTGATCGATCACGTCGGAAGGAGATCCCATCAAAAGCAGAAGCGGACGGCTCAGCACGAGCCCTATGACCGCAACCGCAACACCGCCGATGGCAGAGGAGATCAGTGCGGTCGTCATCGCCTTGCGTAGACCGCGACGATCCTGCGCACCGTAAAGATTTGCGCAACGGACGCTGGCTCCCGCCGTAAGACCTATAAACAAATTCAGGATCAAGCTGGTTATGGAGCTGGTGGAGCCTACCGCCGCCAAGGCAGTCGTGGAATTTTCCGCAAATTTTCCCACGACGATCACGTCTGCAGCGTGGTAAAGCTGTTGGACCAAAGAAGCCAGCCACAAGGGAAAAGCAAATACGAGCAATTTCTTGAAAACCGACCCCTTGGTCAAATCCATGCTGTGTGTGGTTGCCATAGCATCTCCTTCATCTAATTTTTAAAATTTCAAACCGCTTCCCGATTTAGTTTTTTTCTGTAATAGCGGTAACAGAAGAATTGCGCAACACCTGAGATCGCCCAGGAGATCGGATAACACCAAAGAAGTATCTTATAGTCGTGCAAAAGCGTTTCAAAGGTAGGATCCGCTCCGCCGATCGCCAAAGCGGGATACGCGAGGAGCACCCAGATGATACGCGGGACGCAAATGCAAACGACGTTCAAAGCGGAAGGCAAAACGGATTTTCCCATTCCTCTCATACAACCGATACTGAGCTCCGGAATCACGTAAATCGCGTAGCTTCCGCACAAAATGGCAATACGGGCGGCACCCAGCAAAACCACCGGATCCTCACGGGTAAAAAGACGCATGATCCACGGTGCCGAAAAGACCGAAATCACACCGATCACAAGGAACAGTGAGATTGCCATAAGGGTTGCCGTTTTCCAAAGCTTATCGATCCGATCGTATTTTTTCGCGCCGTAATTCTGCCCCGCAAAGCTGATACAAGCGGTGTAGAAAGCAACCAGCACCTGATAAAGGATGGCATCCACGTTATGAGCCGCGGAATTGGCGGCAAGGACGTCTTTTCCCAGTTTATTCAGTGCCGCTACGATAATCACGTTGGAAAGACTGAACACCATACTGTTCAATCCGCTGGGGATTCCCACTCCCGCAATGGGACGAACCGCTTTTCCGAGAGAGAGTTCGGACAAGCGCAGGCGGAATTCCCCGTGAGGAGAAAACAGGATCCAAAGAACGGCGGCTGCGGAGAGATAGTAAGATATTACCGTGGCAAGCGCAACGCCGGCAGACTCCATATTGAAGGCGAGAACGAATATGAAATTCAAGATCACGTTGACCAGACCGGAGGTCATCAGGATATACATCGGTCGCTTGGTATCTCCGTGAGAACGGAGAATGCCTGCACCGAAGTTATAAAGCAAGCTACCCGGCTGACCAAGGAAAATGATCCGCATATAAAGTGCCCCCTGCTCCCGCACGACCCCCACCGGAGTACCGGTCAGGGCGAGCAAGTGTTCGGCAAAAATCACACCGAGGATCCCGATCCCGATTCCGCAAACTGCGGCAAGCAAAAGGGAGGTGTGCATGGCACGCCGCAATTCCGTCTCTTGTTTTGCCCCGTACAGACGAGCGCAAACCACGTTGGCACCCACCGCAAGTCCCAGGAACAAATTCAGACACAAAGCGGTGATAGCAGTGGTGGAGCCAACCGCCGCCATTGCGATCGTAGGCTCATCGGCACAGTTTCCGACTACCGCCATATCCGCGGTATGATAAAGCTGTTGAAGCAAATTGGTGAAAATAATGGGGATTGCAAATATCAGCATCTTTTTCAGGACGGAGCCCTGTGTCAAATCCGTTTTATTTTTTACAGTTGTCATTCAAAAAAAGCACTCCTTCTCATCGTATTCCCCATTATAGCACAAATTTTGCTTTTTGGGTCGGAAAATTCGTTTTTATTAAAAAAAGAAAACGCAGTACAAAGGCACACAGCCCTTGCACTGCGATATTTTACGTAGATACGGAATCCGCTTCCGCGGCAAAACGCTTCGCTTCAACTTTTCGGTAATAGAAATAACTGATCGCCTGGGCGATGGCGGAAAGCGCCCAAGAGATCGGATAGCACCAAAGGAGCATCACGTAATTGTAAGGCTTATCCGCAGTCACCAGTAACGGATAAAAGGCAAGAACCCAAACAATACGGGGAACGCAAATAAAGAACGCGTTCAACACCGTAGGCATCAAGGATTTTCCCATACCACGACAGCAACCGATCGCCATTTCCGATACGCAATAAAGCACGTAACCGGCGCCCATCATGAACACACGGGAAACGCCGACGGAAACGGCTGCTTGGTTCTTCGAAAAAATACCCACGAAAAATTGAGGGAACAAAAACAGAAATGCATCTGTCAAAAGGATCAGACCGATGGAAAGGATCGAGCTCCATAAGAAGAGCTTATCGATCCGCTTCAAATTCTTCGCCCCGTAATTCTGCCCCGAGAAGCTAACGGCGGCGGAATAGAAGGCGGCGATGATCTGGTAGGTCATGGTATCCACGTTGGACGCGGCGGTATTCCCCGCAAGGACTATTTTGCCCAGCTCGTTGACTTCCTTCACGATCAACACGTTGGACAGGCTGAAAACGATACCGTTCAACCCGCAAGGGACGCCGACTTTTACAATGTCGATCGTTTCTTTTTTCGAAACGCGCAGTTCCTTTACGGTCAATCGGTATTCTCCGTGAGCGTGGAAAAGAATATAGAGAACCGCCGACGCCGAAAGGTAGAGAGCGACGACCGTAGCGAGAGCCACGCCCGCGGCATCCATTTTTAATCGGATCACGAACAGAAGATTCAAAAGCACGTTGATCAGACCGGTTGTGATCAGAATATACATAGGCCGCTTGGTATCTCCGTGCGCACGGAGAATTCCAGCACCGAAGTTAAACAGCAGACTGGCAGGCTGTCCAAGAAAGACGATCTGCATGTAATCCGTTGCCTGAGGAAGGACTTCGGAAGGAGAATGCATCACTTTATCCAAAAGAAAAGGGGTGGCGAAATATCCCGCGATGCCGATCACCACACCGCTGACGGCCGCGATGATCAAGCTGCTGTGCATCGTGCGGCGGAGAGACTCATGCTTGCCCGAGCCGTACAGATTGGCACAAACCACGTTGGCTCCCACTGCAAGACCGAGAAACAAATTGAGAAACAGATTGGTAATGGATGCGGTAGAGCCTACGGCGGCAAGAGAAATTTCCTTTTCAACCGCATAATTTCCCACCACGTAGGTATCGGCGCACTGGTACAGCTGCTGAAGTAAATTCGCCAGCAAAATGGGGAAAGCAAAAATCACCAGTTTTTTGACAACCGGTCCCTTGGTCAAGTCTATGGAATGTTTCGCAGCCACGCATATCACCTCTGAATAACACTAGTGAGATTTTAGCACGAAAAAAGAAAAAATCAATAGAAACGGCGTGATTTTATAAACTTTTTCCAAACTTTTGGGGAATTTTGTACCGACGGGAACTTTTCCCTGTTTTCGCCTTGACTTTCGTATAAAAGTTTGCTATATTATATAATAATATATTTTTATAATGCCTACTTTGTGCACCGAGAAAGTGAGGATTCAATATGCTGAAAAGTATGACCGGTTACGGTCGCTGCTCCGATTGCATCGACGGATTTGAGATCAGCTTCGAGATCCGCAGCGTCAACAACCGTTATCTGGACACCAACATCCGGCTCCCCAGAATTTACGGATATTTGGAAGAAAAGATCAAAAAAGCCATTCAGAAAAAGGCCGCCCGCGGAAAGGTAGATGCTTTTCTCACCGTGGAACGTCCAGCCGGAGAAGCCACCGAGATCGTTCTGGACGAGGCGCTTGCCGCTCAGTACGTGGGGGCTCTGCGCAAGATCGCGGAGAATCACGGACTGCGTGACGACATCTCCGTTTCCTCCGTAGCCAGATTTTCCGACATTTTCTCCAAGAAGGTAAAGGAGGATGATGCCGACGCAGTTTGGAATGCGGTAGAGCCCGTGGTGGAAAAGGCGTTGGACGCTTTCCTGACCATGCGCGAAAAAGAGGGAGAGAACCTGTTCCGTGATCTGGACGCCCGTCTGGACAGGATGGAGCAGATCCTTGAAAGCATCAAAGCCCATTCCGCCGAGGCTCTCGGTGAGTATCGGGATAAGCTGGAGGCGAGACTGCAGGAATATCTTGCCGACACGCAGATCGACCAGTCCAGGCTTCTGACCGAGGTAGGCATCATCGCCGATAAGATCGACACGGGTGAGGAGATCACCCGCCTTGCCAGCCACATTGACCAATTTCGCAAACTGATCCGCCAGGACACCCCCTCCGGACGCACCATGGATTTTCTGACACAGGAACTGAACCGCGAGGTCAACACCATCGGCTCCAAGTGCTCTCAGCTTGCCGTAACGAGTCTTGTCATCGACGCCAAAAACGAGATCGAACGCATTCGCGAGCAGATCCAGAACATCGAGTAAGGAGTTTTTATGATCGAGATCGGTTTTGGCAATTACGTAGCCTCATCCCGCGTGGTAGCGGTAGCAGGTCCGGAGTCCGCTCCCATTAAGCGCCTTGTTCAGGATGCCAAGGACGCGGGAATCGCAGTGGACGTTACCAGCGGTAAGAAAACTCATTCCGTTCTGTTGACCGACAGCGGACACGTCATTTTATCCGTACTGACCCCCGACGAGGTACAAAAGCGCCTTGCCGAAAAAAGTCAAAAGTAGCAGGAGGTATTTATGAAGCCACAGGTTCTGATCGTTTCCGGCTTCGCAGGCTCGGGTAAGGGAACCGTATTCAAGATCGCAAGCACCCTTTTCCCCAAGCTAAAGCTCAGCGTATCCATGACGACCCGTGCACCCCGTCCCGGCGAGATTGACGGCGTGCACTATTACTTCGTTACCAAAGAAGAATTTCTGAAAACGCTTTCCGCAAACGGATTTTTCGAACACACCGAATATTGCGGCAACTATTACGGCACACCGAAAAAGCAATTTTTCCAAATGGTGGAAGAAGGCTTTACCCCCGTTTTGGAGATTGAGACGGACGGTGCCCTGCAAGCCATGAAGGAGCTGGACAGCTATGCATCCGTATTCCTGTCCCCGCCCGACTTCAAAACCCTGGAGGAGCGTCTCCGCGGCAGAGGCACGGAAACAGAGCAGTCCATTCTCCGCCGCCTTTCCACCGCAAAGGAGGAGCTGGAGCTGATACGTGAATATCAGCATCTGATCGTCAACTATAACGGTCGCTCCGAGGACGCGGCAAAGGCGATCGCCCAGATCGCCGAGACCGGCGAAAGCGACAGCAGCGTGATCATTCGTGACAAAGAAGCTTTCATTGAAAACTTCTTGAAATAAACAAAAAACTTTTTTATAAAATTTTGGAGGAACCATTATGATCTATCCGTCTATTGCAGAACTTTCCGACGAGGGAGTAAACCGCTACGCGCTTTCCATTGCCACTGCAAAGAGCGCAAGAAAAATCACCGACGAGCAGCTGGCAAAGGCTGAGGCAAACCAGGAAGCCAAGGAGGACAAGTACTCCTCTTATTCTTCCAAGAAGACTGAAGCTCCCGAAAAGCCCGTAAAGGAAGCCATCGGAAAGCTTTACACCAGAGAGTATAAAGTCATCCTTCCCGACGAGGAATAAATTCAAGGGAGCCGAGCACATGGAAAAGACCCGTATTGCCAAGGTGCGGCTGCTTTCCACCGCAAAGGCAACGGACAGGATCTTCGATTATCTCTGCCCGTGGGAAATTCCTGTGTTCCGCGGCGCGGTGGTGAAAATTCCGTTTGGAAAAGGCAACCGTGAGACCTTCGGCATCGTTCTTGACGTAGCGGAAGAAGTACCCGCCATGCAGTTGAAAAGCATTCTCACCGTATTCCCGCGAGAGATCGGGCTCAGTGAAGAATTGATGGAGCTTTGCGACTATTTGCGGGAACAGATCTTCTGCACCTTCGGTGATGCCGCTCGCGCCATTATTCCCTCCCCCGTTTATCAAAAAAAAGCAAAGACCGTTCGCATCCTTTCTTTGTCGGAGGGGATCGATCCGGAAACGGCGTTGGAGTCCTTTCGCGGAAAAAACAAAGAAAAATACGTCTCGCTTCTGCGCTATCTTTCTTTGACGGACAAAGTGCAGGACAAGCTTTGCAAGGAGCTTTTTGAGCTGGACTCCGCAGGGATCTCTTTTTTGGAAAAGAAGGGGCTGATCCGATCCGAGCTTTGTGAAGAAAGCAGGAGCCCCCTGGAAGCCCTGTCGGAGCTGAAGCGGGACGACAAGGAGATTTCCCTCTCCTCTGTCCAGCAGAAAGCGTTTGAAAAGCTTCGCGTTCTGGCGGACGGAAAAAAGGCGGCGGGTGCACTTTTGCACGGGATTACCGGAAGCGGTAAGACCCAAGTAATGCTTGCCCTTTGCGACCACGTTTTAAAGCAAGGAAAGACCGTTTTATTCTTGGTGCCCGAGATCGCCCTGACGGGACAAAGTGCACGCATTCTCTTTTCCCGATACGGAGAAAAGGTTGCCGTGCTTCATTCCGCGCTTTCCGAGGGAGAGCGTCGGGACACCTATATTTCCATCGGACGGGGAGACAAGCCCATCGTGCTGGGAACCCGAAGTGCCGTGTTTGCTCCCGTTCGAAACCTGGGACTGATCCTGATCGACGAGGAGCAGGACGGAAGCTATAAATCCGACACAGGACTGAAATATCACGCCCGTGACGTGGCAAGGTTTCGCTGTGCGAAAAACAACGCGCTTTTGCTTCTTGCCTCCGCAACCCCTGACATCGAATCCTATTACAAAGCAGAAAGCGGAAGCTATACCCTGGTCTCCCTGACGAAGCGCTACGGTTCCGCCACCCTTCCCAAGGTGGAGATCGTGGATCTGCGCCCCGAAAAGCGCCGTGACCCTTCTCTGATGCTGGGCAAGCGTCTGCGGGAGGAGATCGCGAAGAATCTGGAAGCAGGCGAACAGACCATTCTGCTGATGAATCGGCGAGGCTATCGCCGCTTCGTATCCTGTATGGACTGCGGAGAGGTGATCCGCTGTCCGAATTGCAGTGTTTCCATGACCCTGCACAACACTGCCCGACAAAAGCTTTCCTGCCATTACTGCGGCTATGCCGAGGCAATGCCCGAGGTCTGCCCCCATTGCAATTCCAAGCATTTGGTAGCGCACGGCTTCGGCATTCAACAGCTGGAGGAGGAGCTTTCGCGGGTATTTCCCGAGGCGCGCCTTTTACGCCTGGATTCAGATACCACCGGCGGCAAAGCTTCCCACGATGAGATTCTGTCCGCCTTCCGAAACAGGCAAGCGGACATTCTCATCGGGACCCAAATGGTCGCCAAGGGACATAATTTCCCCTGGGTAACGCTGGTAGGGATCGTAATGGCAGACAGTGCCCTTTACCTCAGCGATTACCGAGCACCCGAGCACACCTTCTCCCTTTTGACACAGGTCATCGGTCGTGCCGGCAGAGCAGAGAAAAAAGGACGGGCACTGATCCAGACCCTGAACCCGCGCCACAACGTTTTTTCCCTGGCATCCGAGCAGGACTACGTGGAATTTTACCGTGGGGAGATCGCCCTGCGCAAGGAATTCACCTTTCCCCCGTTCTGTCAGATTGCAGTATTTACCATTGCCTGCGAAAATGAGCGCGAGGTGCTTCTGGCATCTAAGGCTTTTTCCGATCGACTTGAAAAAAATCTGTCGGGAGAATTTTCCGACGTAAAATTCATCGTTTACGGTCCCTTCGAGGCGCCCGTTTACCGAATGAAAAATATTTACCGCAAGCGTTTTATCATCAAATACAAGAACAATCCCCGTTCACGCGCTTTGTTGGATCGACTTCTCACCGAAGAAAGCGACCCGAGAAAGGGCGGTGCCAAGGTCACGCTTGACATCGGACCGGGATTGGTATAAGGAGTACCAATGGCAATTCTCAACATCGTAAAAGACGGCGACGAAATTCTTCGCAAAAAATCCAAGGATATTGAAAAGATCGACGACAAACTTCTCACCTTTATTCAAGATATGAAGGATACCATGGAAAAGGCGGGAGGCGTTGGTCTTGCCGCCGTACAGGTAGGAAAGCTTCGCCGTGTTTTGGTGATCAATACCGGTGAGGAGGAACTGACCCTCATCAACCCGAAAATGCTGAAATCCGGCGGAAGCCAGGAGGACCTGGAAGGGTGCCTTTCCTGTCCCGGTCAATGGGGCATTACCCGCCGCCCCATGAAGGTCGAGGTGGAGACCTTGACCACCGAGGGCAAAAAGGTAAAGGTGAAGGCAGAGGGCTTTCTTGCCAAGGCCATCTGCCACGAAATGGATCATCTGGAAGGCAAGCTGTTTTACGACGACGCCGTTCGTATGCTGACCCAAGAGGAAATTGAGAATTTATGAGAAATATCGTTTTTATGGGCACCGGTCCCTTTGCTTTGGAAGCACTGACGGGTCTGTACGAAAGTCTTTCCGCGGATGACCGCCTGTCCGTTTACACCAAGGAATCAAAAAAGGCAGGGCGCGGAATGAAGGAAAAGGACGGCCCCGTGGCACTTTACGCCAAGGAAAAGGGACTGCCTCTCTATCAGCCCGCAACTCTGCGCACTCCCGAGGCACAGGAGGAATTTGCCGCGATCGGAGCCGATCTTGCCATCGTAGCCTCCTACGGTCTGATTCTTCCCAAGGCGGTGCTGGATACACCCAAGCACGGTTGCATCAACATTCACGCCTCTCTCCTTCCCCGTTATCGGGGTGCCGCTCCCATTAACCGTGCAATTATGGACGGAGAAGCACTTACGGGCGTCACTCTGCAGCAAATGGACGAAGGTCTGGACACCGGCGATATCCTTTCCATTCGCGAAACTCCCATCGGAGAGACGGAATGTGCAGGAGAGCTTTTCGACCGACTTGCCGTTATGGGAAAAGAAATGATGCTGGAGCTTTTGCCCGACGTGTTTGCGGGAACGCTAAAGCCGATCCCTCAAAATCACAACGAATCTACCTACGCCGCAAAGATTACCAAGGAAGATCAGAGGGTAGATTTTTCCCGTCCCACCGCCGAGATCCTTGATCGGATCCGCGGTCTATGTCCCATTCCCAGCGCTTTTTGCTACACGAAAAAAGACGGAAAGCTGCTGAAGCTTCACGAGGCAGAGCGGGCAGACGGAAGCTTTTCCGGAGAAGTTGGTCAAATCGTAGAGGTCAAGCCCCGCGTTGTAGTCAAAACCTCGGACGGAGCCATTTTTCTGAATGTAATTCAACCCGAGGGAAAAGGTAAAATGAATGCGCGAGACGCCGTCAACGGCAGAAAACTGGAACAGGGCGATCTTTTGATATGAGCTCAGCCCGCACGCTTGCCTTCCGCTCCCTGGTTAAAAGCACGAAGGACGGAAAATACTCCAATCTGGAAGCCGGTGCCACCTTGGGACGAGAAGGGCTTACTTCCGACGAGCGCGCACTGTATACACGGTTATATTTGGGCGTAACGGAAAAGAAGATCACACTGGATTACCTGCTTTCCCGCATTTCCTCCATCCCTTTGAATGAGGTAGAGACAGCGGTATTGTGCTTGCTGGAGCTTGGCGCATATCAGATCCTTTATATGGACCGCATTCCCGATCACGCCGCTATTTTCGAGACAGTAGAAATCGGAAAACGGACTTGCCGCGGAGCAACTGCATATCTCAACGCTGTTTTGCGGAAGCTTTCCGCAGAAAAAGAGGAGATCCTCTCCTATCTGAACCTTCCCGGGAAAAAGGGGCTTTCTCTGCGCTACGGCTATCCGAAATGGATGATCACCCTTTGGCAAAACGCCTACGGCAAAGAGCTCTGCGAAAAAATTCTGATCGCGCAAAACACACCGCCTGCCCTAACGCTTCGAATCAACACCGTCAAAACCAGTCTTGAGGATTATTGCAACGCCCTTGCACGGGAAGGGATCCCCTTCCACAAGAATCCGCTTTGCAAAAACGGGATCACTTTGGAGAAAAATCTGTCCCCCACCTCCCTTTACGGCTTTGAGGAAGGCTTGTTTTTCGTTCAGGATGCCGCCGCTCAGCACGCAGTTGACAGGCTGGGTGCAAAAGAGGGCGACAACGTACTGGATCTTTGTGCTTCCCCCGGAGGGAAAAGCTTCGGTGCCGCTATGGATATGAACGGAATCGGAAGCATCCTTTCCTTGGAACTGTACGAAAGCCGCCTTTCCCTTATTCGCGAGGGTGCTCAGCGCCTCGGGATCGGGATTCTTCGCGCCGAGCAGAACGATTCCTCCCGTCCCAGAGCAGATTTGAGGGAGAGCTTTGACCGTGTGATCTGCGACGTTCCCTGCTCCGGCTACGGCACCATTGCCAAAAAGCCGGACATCCGACACAAATCCCCCGGGGAAGCAGAAACACTTCCCGCATTACAGCTTGCTATTTTGGAGGCGGGCGGTGCCGCCACGAAAAAAGGCGGCAGGCTGATCTATTCCACCTGCACCTTAAACCCGGCCGAGAACGAGAGAGTCACCGATGCTTTCCTCCTCGCACATCCCGAATTTATCCGAGTAGGTGAGGCAGAGACCATTTTCCCTGCAGGAGGAGAAAACGACGGCTTTTTCTGTGACCTTTTAGAGAGGTGCTTATGAGCGAAAAAATTGATCTCAGATCCATGCTCCCCGAGGAGCTTCCCGCGCTTTTAAAGGAACACGGGATCGAAGCCTATCGGGCAAAGCAGATCGTATCCTGGTTGGAAAAAGGCGCAAGAAGCTTTGAGGAAATGACCAATCTCTCCAAAGCGCACCGTGAAAAGCTTTCCGACCTGTTTGAGATTTCCAATATGAAAGAAGCGGACCGTCTGGTCTCAAAGATCGACGGTACGCGAAAATATCTGTTCACCCTCCCGGACGGGGAATACGTGGAAAGCGTTTTGCTTTCCTATAAGCACGGATACAGCGTTTGTCTTTCCACTCAGGTCGGGTGCAAGATGGGCTGTCGCTTCTGTGCTTCCACCAAAGCAGGCTTTTGCAGAAACTTGTCAGCGGGAGAGATCCTCCTTCAAATGGTGGAGATCACAAGAGATATGCGCAAGGAGGACGAGAGCTTCCGCATCGGCCACGTGGTTCTGATGGGGATCGGAGAGCCCTTGGACAACTACGATAACGTGCTTCGCTTTTTGAAGCTTTGCAACCATCCGAATCTGTTCGGCATCGGTTATCGGAACATTTCCCTTTCCACCTGCGGGCTGATCCCTCAGATCCGAAGGCTGATGCAGGAGGATATTCCTCTGACCCTGTCCATCTCTCTGCACGCGTCCAATGCCGAGTTGCGCTCGGAGCTGATGCCCGTGAACCGCACCTATCCGATGGAGGAGCTGCTGCGCACGTGCAAGGAATACACGAAGCATACCGGCAGAAGGATCTCCTTTGAATACGCAGTGATCGCAGGGGTCAACGATACCCCGGCACGGGCAAAAGAGCTGATCGGCTTGTTGGGCGGTTGGATGAATCACCTAAATCTCATTCCCGTCAATCCCACAAAAGAAACGAGCTTCCGTCCCTCCGATAAAAAGAGTATGGAAGCGTTTGTCAAGACCCTGGAAAAAGGGTCTCTGAGCGTTACGGTCCGTCGCACTCTCGGCACGGATATCGAAGCCGCCTGCGGTCAGCTTCGCAGAGAAAAACAGATCCTTACAAAGGAGTAATTTATGCAGTACTACGGTTCCACCGACCAGGGCATCCGAAGAAGCAACAACCAGGATGCCTTCCTGTTAAAAACCTCGGGCAATCTGCTCATTGCAACCGTCTGCGACGGAATGGGCGGTGCCAACGGCGGCAATATCGCCAGCGCCATTGCAGTGGAAACCTACACGAAAAAGCTCGCAAAATACATTACCTCGGCACTGAGCTTCGTGTATCTGGGAGACATTCCCGAATTCGGCGAGCCCTGCGAGGATTTTCCCGACATTCGCCTGGGCGACTTTATCGCAAAGTCCGTTGACCTTGCCAACGCTTCGGTATATTCCGCATCGGAGCAGGATCCCGAGCTTTCGGGAATGGGAACGACCTTGACCTCCGCCATCGTAACCCCCAGAGGGGTGGTCACCGCAAACATCGGTGACAGCCGCATTTACTATGCCTGCGACGGAAAGATCGTCCAGCTGACCAAGGATCACTCTCTGGTACAAAGCTGGATCGACGAAGGCAAGCTCACCCCCGAGGAAGCACAGACCCACCCGAAAAGAAACATCATTTTAAGAGCGCTGGGTGTAGATGAAAAGATTGAGGCGGACATCGTGGAATTCCCCTACACGGAAGGTTTTTTACTTCTTTGCAGTGACGGACTTTCGGGCTATTATGACGAAGACTTTTTTCTGCAAACTCTGGAAAGCTCCAGAAGCTGTAAGGATAAGGCAAATCTTTTGATCGAGTACGCAAACCATTGCGGCGGCGCCGACAATATTACCGCCGTGGTGATCAAGCTGTAAGGAAAGGAGAACACAATGGAATCTTCTGAAAACAAATACAAGCATTTGGTCGGAACCGTCATCGACGAGCGATACGAGGTCCTCAGCGTCAAGGGAATCGGCGGGATGGCAGTGGTTCTCAAGGCTCGCGATCGGGTCAAAAACCGCATCGTGGCTATCAAAATGCTGAATGAGAAGCACAGCAACGACTCCGTTTCCGTTCGCAGATTCGTCAATGAATCCCGCGCCATCGCTCTGCTTTCCAACGAGCATATCGTGGATATTTACGACGTAGCTTTCACAGGAAAAAGCAAGTATATCGTCATGGAATACATCGACGGTATCACTCTGCGGGAATATATGCGCAGAAACGGCCCTTTGGGCTTCGAGAAATCCATGGATTTCATTATACAAATACTTTCCGCCCTGCAGCACGCCCACGAAAAAGGCGTCGTGCATCGGGACATCAAGCCGCAGAATATTATGGTACAGGCGAACGGAAGACTGAAGGTAACCGACTTCGGTATCGCCCAGATCAGCGACAGTGAAAAAGGAAATTCCGGCGTTGCCATGGGAACGGTATATTATATCTCCCCCGAGCAGGCAAGCGGAAAAGCCACCACGTTTTCTTCCGATATATATTCCGTGGGTATTATGCTGTACGAAATGGCAACGGGCAAGCTTCCCTTTGAGGGAGACACCCCCCTTTCCATTGCAATGATGCAGGTCAATACCCCCCCTGCACGTCCCTCCAAGATCAATCCTCAGATCCCTCACGGTTTGGAGCAGATCATTCTGCGTGCTCTGAACAAGGAGCCGCAGAGCCGTTTTCGCAGTGCAAAATCTATGCTGCGTGCCTGCGATATCATCCGCAAGGATAAAACGGTAGTCTTCGAGGAAGCTTCCGCCACCCCCGCGCAGGAGCCCGTAACCCCTCCTGAAAAGAAGAGAAAGGTCAAGGCATCTCCTCGCACTCTGTTCCCCATTATTCTAGGCGTTACCACCGCGTTTCTGCTCGTGCTGACCGTTGCGGGCATTATTCTGATCTCGTCACTGATCCGTATGACCAGCAACGACAGCTCTTTGGTAGTCTCTATCCCCGATCTATCGGGAGAATATATCAATGCAGCACGAAAAGCAGAGCTTGCCGAGGACAACATCGAACTAAAAATCGAAGAAGTCAACAACGACACCTATGCCCCCGGTCAAGTCGTTTCTCAAGAGCCTAAGGGAGGCCAGACCAGAAAAATCACATCCTCGAAGCAAAAGGTTGTAGTCAAGGTGCAGGTATCTTTGGGCAAAAAGAGCTTCTCGCTGGCGGATTACGTCAACCAGGAGCATCGCGCCGTCCAGCTTCAGCTGGAGGAAAAGGGTGCCAAGGTAGCCGTTGAGGAGCAGAACGACAGTTCCGTGATCAAGGGTTATATCATCTCCACCGCCCCCGCACCGGGCACCGTGATCAACAGCGGAGATACCGTTACCCTTTACGTATCCAAGGGAGCAGCAACCTCATCTGCAAAAATGGTCAACGTGGTAGGAAAATCTGCCGCCGACGCCAGAAGGACACTTCACAATAACAACTTCATCATCGGCGAAACGACCTACGAACATTCCGATGCCCCTGAGGGCAACGTCATTCGTCAGAGCATCGCTCCCGGTGCCTCCACCGTACAAGGACTTGACAAGGTAGATCTGGTCGTCAGTCTCGGCCCCGCACCCACCCCCGAAACGGAAGAAACGCCATGAAGGCGCAAGGAAGAATCCTGAACCTCAGCGGCGGTCTTTACACGGTGAAAACGGAGAAGGAATCGGTCTTGTGCTTTGCAAAGGGGTCTTTTCGCAGAAGCGGAATCAGCCCCGTTGCGGGTGATCTGGTTCGTATCGACACCGAAGAAAAGATCGGTAACAAGGAACTGGAAAAGGGCGCCCGCGGAGTCATCACCGAAATTCTTGCGCGGAAAAACGTCCTGATCCGCCCTCCCCTTGCCAATCTGGACACTCTCTTTCTGGTCGCGGCAGTAAAGGACCCCGAGCCCGTCCTTCTATCCATCGACAAGCTTCTTGCCATTACCCGTCACAACGACATTGAAACCGTCTTAGTGTTTACCAAAAAGGAACTGGATCCCAATCGCGCTGAAGAGCTTTGCACGCTTTACCGCAAAGCGGGCTTTGCCGCTTTCGCCGTTTCGAAGCTTGAGGCCGACGAGACGCGTGCACTTTTGTACCCTTGCATCAAAGGAACCATTTGTGCATTGGCAGGCGCCAGCGGCGTGGGCAAATCCACTCTCATCAACACCCTGTTCCCGTTTCTTGCCACACAAACGGGCGATCTGAGTGAGAAGACCCAGCGCGGAAAGCATACCACTCGCCAAAGCACGCTCTACGGCATTTCCGATCTGTTGGGGCGCGAGGACGACGTGTACGTAGCCGATACCCCCGGCTTCTCCCTGCTGGATTTTGACCGCTTCTTCTTTATGGAAAAAGAGGATCTGGCGTTTGCGTTTCCGGAATTCGAGCCCTTACTGGGAAGCTGTAAATATACCAAGTGCTCCCATCAGACCGAGGACGGATGCAGGATCCTTGCAGAAGTGGAAAATGGAAATATCGCAAAAAGTCGGCACGAAAGTTATCTGACCCTTCTTCGCGAGCTGAATAAAACGAAATCCTGGGAACTGGATAAAAAGAAAACCCACCGATAATAAAAAACACCCTTTGCGGTACTACGTGCCGCAAAGGGTGTTTTCTTCGGTAAAAGGATGTGATTACGGAGCAGCCGTGCTGAATACGTCTCCGGGAAAGGACATACAAAGCTCCGTATTCAGGGTAAGCGTATCGGGGTCTTTGATAATAAAATCGATCAGTTTAACGTCGTCTCCCGCAAAGCCGGAGAAATCCGTTTCCGTCACAAGAAGTTGCACGTGATCCCACAGGATCTGATAGGTTCCTCGGTAGGTTCCCATGCCTGCAGCCAAATTCTCTACAAAAACGAAGGTTCCGTCTTTATTGAGTACAAGTTTAGGTTCGTATCCCTTGGAAAAATTATCCTTTACCGTGCTGAAATAATGCGTTTCGAGCCGAACGAGAGAATCCTCTTTCTCTACCTCCACGTCGTATGTCTTAAGTTTATTGAAGGAAAAACCGTCGTAGGAGAATTTTTTATAGGCGGAAAGGAGCATTTCGGTTTGGCGAGCTATGGATGCCTTGTCAAATTCTTCACCGTCAACCACTTCCCAGACCAAATTCATATTTTGATTTTCTTTGTAATACGCTTCGTATTTCTTTTCGTATTCAGCCTCGGACACTTCTTCGTCGCGGAAGGTATATCCTGTCTTCTCCTCGCTTACGTACTCGAAGGAAAGCTCTTTTTCATACATTTTCCCGTTTTTCATATAATTTTCGTAAAAGACTTCCCCTGCTTCTCCAAAGGTAACACGGGTATAGTCTGAGAAAATGTAGAACATTTTTCCGTTGGAGCGGTTCTTTACCAGTTTTCCATCCGACTCGCCGGTCAAGGAATAATCGATGCCTTCCATTTCATCTTCCGTGGCAGGCGCAATGGTTTCAACGGTCAGATTATCAAGATCGATCCGAAAATACTTGTTGGTACTAAGGCGCATACTTCCGTCGTTGACGCTGTTGATCAGCTCCAGCACACCGTCAAAATCCAGATCCAGTAAGCAATAGCCGTAGCCTGCCATCGGGGGAAATTCAGGGTTTTCCATCCAAAGATCCTTGTTTGCCATATAGATCTCCACGGCAGATTCGGGAGAAAGGACAGGCTCCTTCACATTCGGCTTTATTCCTGCCGAGGAAAGCTCCTTCGCATCATCGTCTTTCTGATCCTCGGTTTCCGATTTTTCGTTTTTTGCATCCTCGGAATCTTTTTTGCTCACCTTTTCCTCAGCGCTCACGTCTGCATCAACATCCTCCGCTTCCTCGGTATCGGCAGCCCTTTTTCGGGTGCAACCGGAAAAACTCAGAGCAACCAGCATCGCCAGTGCCGCGATTGCAATACAATACAAAAATTTCATCTTCGTTTTCATCTTCGTCTTTCTCTTTCATCGAAATTACCGTTTCAAGGCAAATATATTATAACACGAAAACGTCGAAAAGTAAACTTAAAGAAGAATTTTTGTTGACACGAAAAATTTCTTATACTATAATGTCGTGGTTGCAAATTTCGGAAAGAGGAAAAAAGTATGAAGGTGATACGTTTTTTTAAGAAAAACACGGTTCTGTGCATTGCGGCTTTGGCGGCGATGATCACCGTTTTTTTGGTTCCGCCCGATCAAGAATACGCGCACTACGTGGATTGGAATACCATCTCCTGTTTGTTTTTGACCCTTGCCGTGGTTTGCGCTCTGCGTAACATTAAATTTTTCACCATTCTTGCCAGGCGTTTGGTAATGCTTTCGGGCAATCTGCGCTCACTGTTTCTGCTGTTGGTCGTGATCACCTTTATCGGTTCTATGATCATCGCAAACGATATGGCGCTGATCACCTTTCTGCCTCTGGGATATTTTGCCCTTTCGGTGGCAAAAGAAGAAAAATATATGGCGTATCTTTTCGTTTTGCAAAATATCTCCGCAAATTTGGGAGGGATGCTGACCCCCTTCGGAAATCCCCAAAATCTTTACATTTATTCTTATTTCCATATTCCCACGTTGGAATTTTGCAGGATCATGTTTCCCGCTTTTGCTTTGGCGGTATCCTTGCTGATATTGGCGTGCCTACCCGTAAAGCCGGTAAAGTTTGCCATCACGGAGGAATTTCCCGAGAAGCTAAACGGTAAAAAAGCAACTTTGTACGGGATTCTATTTCTCGCCTCGCTTTTGATCGTGTTCCGCGTAATCCCCTTTTGGCTCGGGCTTGCCGTCATCCCCCTTATTCTCTTTTTTACCGACCGTGACAGCCTTCTGATGGTGGACTACGGTCTCTTGGGGACTTTTTTCTTCTTTTTCATTTTCGCCGGAAACGTAGCAAGGATCGACGCAGTCAATCGGGTCATGTCCGAGCTGCTGCAAAAGGATACGCTTCTCGTATCCATATTCAGCTGTCAATTTATCAGTAACGTTCCCTCCGCCATTCTTCTTTCCCGTTTTACCGAAAACTACGCTCCACTGCTTTTGGGTGTAAACATCGGCGGAACGGGAACTCTGATCGCTTCCCTTGCCAGCTTGATCACCTTCAGCGAATTTCGTATTCTTCACCCCGAGCAAACGAAAAAATACCTAATCCTGTTCACCGCCATCAACGCGGCATTTCTGATCATTATGACCCTTACCGCAAAATTCTTTATGACGTAAAAATTCAAAAGGATCCTCTGCAAGAAATCTTGCAGAGGATCCTTTTTTATTACTGAGACAGCTCGATCTGTTCCTTCATCCAGCCTGCATCGGCGTAAGTGTTGCCCTCGAAGCTGAGGTGACGCAAGAGGGTTGCCGTTTCCGTGCGAGGCGGTGCGAATTCCGTCCAGGGATAGGTAGAGGCGCCGCATTCCTTGGCGCAGTCGAGAATCGTCGCCATCCATTCATTCAACGTATGCCAAGTGGTAAGCATGATACCGTGCATTTGATTTTCGGTCAGGGTCTCGACATGTGCACGGTAGTTTTTCTTATCGTACCAGGGAGCCCCCATTACGGCACGTCCACAATCCTTGAGAGAAGTAAGAGAGGGAATGGGCGTCTCGTAAACGCGATACTGCCAATCTACGAATACGGAGGAAAGGGCGGTAGCATTTCGGATCGCTTCTACCTCGTCCGACTCACCCACGGTGTAGCAATCCTTAAAAGCGCCTTTTTCCAAAAGCATATCCATCCAAAGCATAGGACGTCTGCCCTCAGCTTCAACTTGTCTTGTCAGCTCTGCCAGATATGCGGAAAGCAATTTGCGCCATTCGGCGTTACGGGTAATAAAATACGCCTCGTCGCAACCGATATGCATATAGCTTCCCTCTCCGAACAGCTCGTAAAGCTCCCTGCGGACCTGTGCAAGCAGTTCCTTCACCTCGTCGGAGGCAATATTCCAAGCCCAACCGTCAGGCGTAAAAAGACGGTGCAAACGAGGATTTTGATCCAACACCACGTGCTTTCCGCTGCGAACACGGGAGGCGGTGGCGTGCCCCAGCTGATTGAACATAGGAATCGGCTCTATGCCCAATTCTCTGCATTCGCGGATCAGCTCACGTGCCATATCCTTTGTAAAGGCGTGGGGCCAGGCGAGCTCCTTCATACAGTCGTACTGAAGCATCCCCCAAAACTCGATCACGATGTGGGTATATTGACACAGCGCGGAAAGACGGATCAGTTTTTTGATAAAATAAAAATCATTCTCCGGAAAAACGCAAATATGGATCATACGGTTTTCCATTTTATACGCGCTTTCCTCCGTGCAGGCGGCAACCTCAAGACCGTCATCCGTCTCCGTGATTTTCATCAAAAGCACGAAAAAGCCACGCATCAGTCCACCGTAGTCCTTACCCACGATGGCAATACCCTTTTCGGACACACTCAGTACATACTCCTTTCCCTCCCCCAAAACGGGAAGGGGTTCCTCGCCGATTCGAAATGTGGATTCATCTCCCGATACAAATGAAATCTCGGAAACTCCGAAGGAAAAGCTTTTCCACAGCTTTTTTACCGTATCGTTTTGCATCTTCAAATCGACAACGGCGCTTACAGTGCTGCCAAAATGAAAGTTTTTCATCTTTACACCTCTTTATTTTTTTTGCTTTTTGTATTCGTTTTTGCGGATTCCGGGATAATGCTTATCCAAATACGCCTCACGGTAGGGATTGACACCCTCGGAAGGCTGATCGGGATGCAAGGGCAAGGACCAGCATTCCTTTTTGTAATAGGGGTTTTTGAAGGTCTGCTCAACTCTGCCCGAGCGCTCCAAAACGTCGTTGCATGCCCGGATACAACCTCTGGCACCGCATATAGCGAAATATCCCGTATGCTCTATAATATAATTGTAGTAATCCATCACCGCGTGGTTACCGGGCTTTCTGCCCCACTTTGCCCCCGCCAAAGAATATGCGAGGATATACGCTTCCTCTTCCGTCATCTGGGAAGAACGGACGTCAAATGCCATATTGGGAAATTCTTTTTTTAAGAAAGGAGAGCATTCATTGTTCATTCCATGATGAGAAAGGGTACATCTGCCCATTTGCACGTCTCCGTACCAGATCTTCTTTTCTCCGAAATCCACGGTAATTCTGGCACTTTCATCCCGAGGATCGGGAATCGCTCCGCCCGGGCAACGCCTTGCACAAGCGCCGCAATGCAAACAGAGTGTGCCCGTATCCAAAATGGGATCCGGCTCCAATTCGCAGTCTGTAAAAATCAGACCGAGACGTACACGGGGCCCGTATTTTTTGGTGAGGAACACCTTGGACCATCCGATCTCACCCAGACCGCAGCCTGCGGCGATCACTCGAATGCTGCACACAATATCGGGAGGAAGCTTTCCTTCAGCAACCGGCTTTTTTGTCGTTCCGTTTCCTTCGGGAACAGCGGGATAGTGGGCTACCGCCTCCCAACCGCAATCCTCAATGAAGCAGCAAAGCTGATAGGTCTTCAAGGGACGGAAAAAGGCATTCAACTTGTTATAGGTATAAAAAGTGTAGTTATGCCAATGAGTCCCTTCCTCGATACCGCGATTGGCACCGCGAGGAATGGGCATGGCAATGGCGATCACGGATTTTGCCTTTGGAAAATACGTAATGGGACTCATTAAGGCAGGAGCATTTCGAAAACGTTCAATATTGCCCACGGCAATACAGTCGATGCCCAGCTCCTTTGCCTTCGCCTTCAGAATTTCGGAAGTCAGTTTCATTTCTTATGCCCCCGATCTCCGCTTTTGGAAAAAGCACCGCCCAAAACGTTTGCCTGTTCATCGGAGCGGTCGGCAGCACAGCTCCCCCCGATGCTCCAGGTCTCACCCGTGCGGAACGGATTGGCGAATTTCTTGCTCAAAGCTCCCTTTTCCTCCAAGACACACATACAGCTTCGGTTGCAGAGAGCAGCAACACGGTCAGGCTTTGCGTCAGGAGAGAACCGATTGGGAACGGCACCGTTCTGACAAATGCGGCATTTTTCGTAATCGATCTTCCCTACCGTAAAGGATTTTCCGCAGATTTTTACCGTTTCGGTCTCCGTTTTACTGATGGCACCCAAGGGGCAGGCATCGGCGCACGCCTTGCAAAGGTCGCACACGTTCTCATCAAGAAGCGGAGTGCTTTCCAGTTCCGCGTCGGTCAGAATCATATGAAAACGCTGACGTGAACCGAATTCGCGGGAAAACACGAGCCCGTTATAGGAAAGAGTGCACAAGCCGCAGGCGATGGCGGCATAATCAAAATCCGGATAAACGTTGGGAGCGGGACGCCCTTCGGCAACGGGGACGCCGGCAGGATCGATCTCGCAGGGATTGGGAAACACGGGAACTGCCTCCCATCCGCATTCCTCAATAAAGTTTGTCAAATTATATGCGGAAAGTGCCAAAAATTCATCCTCCAGCCAGTTCTTCCCGAACAGCTGATAATCTCCGAAATTGGTTCCCTCCTCCACACCGCGCAAGGAACCTCTGCAGATTCGTTTTCCCACCATGATCACAGTCTTTGCTTCGGGGAAAATGGAAAAAGGATCACATCTGACATCCACCCCTGCAAAGCGGGAGCGATCGGCAAAGCCGATCAAATCAATCCCTTCCTTGGCAGAAAATTCTTCGATTTTCTTTTTTAGTGTATTCATACCGATTTCTCCTCTTTATTTTTTATACTGCCATTATATCTTGACACAAGTTATAATAAAACTCACTTTTTAACGAAAAGGTGGATTTTTCAACGCTTGATTTTTCAAATAGATCTGCTATAATGGAATTGAGGTGGATAAAATGTTATCAATTCAAAATCCCGTCCTGCACATTGCGGGCATCGAACAGATGCAGTGGAACGGCGGAAGCTTTCACGTTGCGCCCCGAGACTTTGCCGTATTGGCATACCGCATTAAGGGAGACGCTGTCATCCGTGCCGGAGGAAATACCTATGAAATACAAAGCGGCGACATTCTGTATCTCCCGCAAAATATGGCATATTCGGCAAAATACGGCAATACGGATCTGATTGCCATCCACTTCGTCACCGCTCGGGACGACGGAGAGATCAAGGTATATCCAAAAGCCAAGCAATTATCGCCCTTGTTTCTGCGGGCAAGAGAGATTTGGGAAAAGCGAGAGCCCGGATATACAACCTTTGCCATAGCACAGCTATACACGATTCTGGGAAACCTTGAGGAGCTTACGGCAAAAAAGGATTTACCCGCGCACTTTCTCAAAGCTCTCACCTTCATCAATTCTCACTATACCGACAAAAGTATAAACGTAGATACGATCTGCTCACGCGCAGGGATGGGAGGCACCACATTCCGTCAGCTCTTTAAAAAGCACTATCACAAAACACCCACGGAATACGTAACTCTCTTGAGACTGGAGCATGCAAGAAGCATGATCGCCGGCGGCTCCACCGTAGAGCACGCCGCCTTTGAAAGCGGCTTTTCCGACCCGAAGTATTTTGCCCGCGTGGTGAAAAAGGTCTTCGGCTGTACTCCCCGCGATTTCAAAAGCTACGGAAAATAGGCTGTCGGTCAAAAGGTGATCCCGACATCCTCCTTCTTTTTGATCTGACGCGGTGTGACCCCTGTGTAACGCTTGAAAAGCTTACCGAAGTATTTAATATCCCGAACCCCCACGGCTTCCGCAACCTCGCTCACGGTATATTCCCCCGTTTTCAGCAGGTGGATCGCCTTTTGGACCCGAAGACGGTTTCGGTATTCCACCGGAGAGACCCCCATGCACTCCGAAAAGCTTTTTCGGAAGCTTCCCTCCGAAAGACAGCACATTTTCGACAGTTGGGATACGGGAAATTCTCGGTTAAAATTGTGTTGCAGATAGCCCAGCCCCTCTTTGATCTTCAGATAATGCTCGTCCAGCTGGGTACGATTGGTTTCTCTGGCAATCTCGCAAAGGAGCTTAAAAGAAAGAGACAGCCTCTCCAGCCAGTCGAAGGGCCCGCTTGCGTCTGCTTTTGAAGACAGCTCCTCCAGCAAGCCTCGGTAGATCCCATGAGTATCGCAAAACAGGATGGAAGGAGTTTCATCAAAGCGGATCGGATTTTCATTGGAGTCGTGGAGCAAGAGGTCCACCACCATAAATTCGGATGACTGCAGCCACTCCGAACGGTAAGCGGTTCCGCCGGGAAGATAGACCAGATCTCCGTTTCCCGCGCAAAGCTGTCCGTTTTCCAAAAAAAAGGTCGCCTTACCCGTCGTTATATACACGAATCGGTCTATGGGAGAAGGGCGCATTACGTATTGATGCCGAGCAGGTACTGCACAGGATTCGATTCGAAGATCGATCAAAGCCAACTGATTGACAGAAGCATGTGCCAAAGCATTCATTTTCAAATCCGATCACCTCGTAGACAGTATAGCACCGCCTATTTGGGGTGTCAACAAGTTCGTCGGCTCCGGACTTTTTTTACGAAAAAAGAATTATTTTGTCCCTTTATTTCCGATCTCTCCCTTGCTATAATGAAAGTAGTATCAAATGAAGAAGGAGCGTGACTATGGAAAACAGCCTTACTTTGAAAGTGAAAGAATTTGCCTACCGTCTTGGCGCAGACCTGGTGGGAATCGCAAATATTGAGCGCTACGCAAACGCCCCAATCAAAATGAGTCCTCAAGGAATCCTGCCCACTGCCAAATCCGTAATCGTTTGCGCGGTGCATCATCCCGACGCCGCTATTGAGCTGGACGGCGAGATCCATCCGCAGATCATGGGCCCGTACCGCATCCAGTACATTATGAATGACAAGCTGGACGTGCTTTCCTTCCGAATCGCCAGAATGCTGGACGATCTTGGGTATCAAACCGTTCCCATCGCCAGCTCCAATATCTGGCGTTACCGCGGATACAAGGAAATGGACGCCACCTTTGCTCCGGATATCAGCCACATTTACAGCGGCGTTTGCGCGGGACTCGGAGAGCTGGGCTGGAACGGTCTTTGCATTACTCCCGAATACGGCGCACGCAACCGCTTCGTATCCATTATCACGGAAGCAGAGCTTACTCCCACGCCCCTCTACAACGGTCCCAAGCTTTGCGATATGTGCGGAGAATGCATTCGCAAATGCCCCACCAACGCGTACCGCAAGGAGGTCAACGGAACCAAGAACGTGGTCGTGGAAGGCAAGGACCATATTTTCTGCAATAAAAATCTTTGGCGCTGTGCCTGGGGTGAGCACTTTGATATCGATCTGGATCTTCCCATTCCCGAAAAGGTGGACGAAAAGGTTCTGCTGGAGCACGTGGCAAAGCACGGTCTGCGAGGCGGAGAATTCGGCGTATGCTTAAAGGTCTGCCTGCCCAAGCACCTGCGGAATTGGGATGAGAGCTACTGCAAAAAAACGGCGCGCCGCAAGCGCCACGTGACCCCCTCCGAGCTTCCGGTACACCGCCAGGTCTATGACAAGATCCTGACTCACGCACGCACCTGGGATCTGGACAGTGTTCATTTCATTTCCCAAGAAACTCTGTGTGCCGCAGGCATTGATATTACCACCGAGCTCCCCGACGGAATCAGCGCGGTGCTTCTCACCTCCCGATATAGGCTTCCTGCCGGGGCAAAGATCGATCACGATGGAAGCATGGCGCATATCGAAGGCTTCGACAGCTGCCATAAGACCCGCGCAGACGCTCTTGACAGCTACGGAAGAATTGCCCAATTCAACGTAGATTTTACCGAGCTGGACGTTTGCCGCGAATTAGAAACGCTGGGCTATACCGCGCTGCCGAAAACCACGCTGGATCACGAGCCCTTCCGTGCCCTGTGCGAAATCGCCGAAACGGAAAATACTTACGTCCGCACCTCTCTGGTGCTGACCTCCGCCCCCTTTGAGGATCGCGGTGCTACGGAGCTTTCCGCCCTTGCACCTGCAAAGAACACCAAAGAGCAGTTGAAGCAGCTTGCAAAGGAAAAAGGTGCCGATCTGTTCGGCGTTGCTTCTGCAAAAACCATTGACCAAATCACCGAGCAGCTTCGCTCCATCCGCAAGGACGAGACTCAATTCGTAGTAGAAGACAAAAACACGAGAATGATGCCCTTTGATCCCGTCGTTACGGAAGTAAAACGGGAATTTGTCAATATGAAAGATCTGGTACAAGATGCAAAATCCGTGATCGTACTGGGGATGCATTATCCCGAAACGCCTGCCATGAGAGTCGGAAAGCCGCCTGCAGAATCCGTAGGCCCTTACGTATTTACCCAATATGAGGTCAACCGTCTCACGGGTCATCTTGCCTATTCGATCTGCAGAAGTCTGAATGCACTGGGCTACGAAGCAGTATATTCGCACAATTTGACCGGAGCCGGTTCAACCGTCGGAAGTCCTCGCGGGCAGTTCAACGACGCCTCTTGCAACGCGCTGGAAGCCGTTGCCGCAGGTATCGGCAAAATGGCGTTAAACGGCTCGGTGGTCACAGAGGAATACGGAATCCATCAGCGATTCGTTGCCATCGTCACCAACGCAGATCTGGAAAGTGACTCAATTCAGGAAGGTCTTGCCGAGGCTTGCCAAGGCTGTGAAAAATGTCTGACCTCTTGTCCTACGGGTGCACTCCGCAAAGAGCGCCTGACGACGCTTGTTCTGGACGGAAAACGGATCACCTATCTTCCCGTGGATGCTCAACGCTGTGACTGGGCAACCAAGTTTTCCCTCACCGCAGAGGAGGGCAATATGTACACGGGCAATTTCACCGACGTTCCCTGCCCCGAAACCGTAACGAAGGAAAACCTTGCCGACGCTCTGCGCAGGCAAGACCCCGTCTTTAAATTCCGACCCGTTACCGGTGAAAAATGTATTGTAAACTGTCCCTTGCAAAAATAAAAGCAAACAGCCACACGAAAGCGTGTGGCTGTTTTTATCGCTTCGGATCACTTTTGCTTGTACTGGGAAGGTGTCATCCCCATCTCCTTTTTAAACAAACGGGAAAAATTCTGAGGATCAAGACCCACGGACTCGGCGGCTTCCGTTACGGAAAGATCCCGACGGGTCATCAGATCGCAAGCCTTTTGCACTCGAAGACGGGTAAGATAGCGGTGCGGAGGAATCCCCGTTTTCTCCTTGAAAAACGTGGTAAAATAGCTTCGCTCCAATCCCACCTCGCGGGAAAGACTTTCTACGGTCAGATCCTCGTGATAACGGGTTTCCATAATGCCCACCGCCTTCTGGACCAATTCGTTTCGGTCCGTTTCGGGAGCCAGTCTTAAAAGTTCTCCCAAAATCCGATAAAGACAGGCTGTCCGTCGGCTTTCGGTCCCCGGATCCGTTTCCGCATCGATCTCGTGCATTTTTTTCATTTCCCGCGCCAAAACGGGAAAAAGCTTTCGGGAAGCAAAGGGTTTTTCCGAGGTAATTCCCGCACGGGCAAGGGTGTGGTGCAGGGATAGCCCCAAAGCAACGCAGGAATAGCCGGCTCGGGGATGAACTTCATCAGCAGTATGCGTTACGGCATCTCCCGGAAAAAGCACGTAAAAATCCCCTTTCCGAATGGCAAACTCGCGTTCATTGATGATCACGGATCCCTTTCCTTCGGTACAGCATTCAAATATATAAACGTCGCGGATCACGGGACCGAAGCGTGCGCCGGGAGCAAGATCCTCCTCGTGGTGACAGAATAACGCAGTGGGGATATCCGTGTAATTGCGGATGTATTTTTTGATCTTGACGCTCATTTTTTCTCCTCTCAATCCAACAAAATGAGGATTTTTTACAACAAAAAGAACTTGACGGATAAACAAATTGATGATACAATCATATCACAAAATAACCGAAAGGGGAATACTAAAATGCAAAATAAGATCTACAATATGGCCGTGATCGGTTGCCGCATGGGCGAGCCTCACATCAAAGCGGTTGTTTCCAACGACAACGCAAACCTGTACGCTGCTTGCGACCTGGACGACACCCTTCTGGCCAGAATCAAAGAAACCTACAAGCCCGAGATTGCTACCAAGGATTGGAAAGAGCTGATCAACGATCCCAAGATTGACGCTGTTATCGTTGCAACCCCCGACAAGCTTCACTTGGAAATGACCGAAGCCTTCCTGATGGCAGGCAAGGACGTTCTTTGCGAAAAGCCCATGGCTCTGACTATGGAAGAGTGCGAAGCAATGATGCGTGCCGAAAAGAAGAGCGGCAGAACTCTGATGGTAGGTCAGGTTTCCCGTTTTGCTCCCGCTTTTGCTAAGGCTAAGAAGATGATCGACGACGGTCTGATCGGCGAGTTGTTCTTCGTAGAGTCCGAGTATGCTCACGATTACAGCAAGGCTCGCGGCTATCAGGATTGGAGAGTTGATCCCGACAGACACGCTGTCATCGGCGGCGGCTGCCACGCAATCGACCTTCTCCGCTGGATCGCGGGTAACCCCACCGAGGTTTATGCTCTGTCCAACCGCAAGTGTCTGACCGATTGGCCCGTTGACGACTGCTCCATCGCAGTTATGAAGTTCCCGAACAACGTAAACGGTAAGGTTCTCACCTCCATCGGTTGTAAGAGAAACTACACCATGAGAAGCGTATTCTACGGAACCAAGGGTACCATCATCTGCGACAACAAGAACAGCTACCTCACCTTCTTTACCGGCGAAGAAAAGCATCCTTGCTCCACCAAGGAGTGGTTTACCATTCCTCAGCAGATTCCCGTATCCGTTGCAAACCACAACGTTACCTCCGAGCTGAAGATGTTCCTGACCGCACTGATCAACAACGAGCCCGTTGCCATCAGCCCCATGGAAGGTGCCAGCACTGTTGCCGTATGCTGCGCAGTAGTTGAGTCCTGCAAGACCGGCATGCCCGTTAAGGTAAAGTATCCTCAGGTTTAATCTGAAATTTAAAGCCGTTTTCTTCACGAAAACGGCTTTTTTTATTGCTATTTTACCCGTCGTGTGATATGATGGAGAAAAGCAAAATTGGAGGTTTGGTATGATCCGAAACGATTACGGAAGCGCATCTCTTCCCTTGCTCGGATTCGGCTGTATGCGTTTTCCCGTTATAAAGGGCGGCACTCCTGCGGATATCGATTACGCACAAACGGAGGAGATGATCCGCTACGCCATGGATAAAGGCGTCAACTATTTCGACACCGCCTATCCCTACCACAACGGTATGAGCGAAACGGTACTTGGAAAAATTCTGAGCCAATATCCCAGAGAGTCTTATTTTCTGGCAGATAAATTCCCCGGGCATCAGGTATCCACCACCTACGATCCCAAGGCAGTTTTCGAGCATCAGCTGAAGAAGTGTCAAACCGAGTATTTCGACTTTTATCTGCTTCACAACGTATTTGAAAATTCCCTGCCCGTCTATCTTGATCCCAAGTGGGGCATTATGGACTATTTCATCGAGCAGAAAAAGCAAGGGCGTATCCGCCATCTTGGCTTTTCCAGCCACGGCAGTATTGAGGTTATGGAAAAATTTCTCGATCTTTACGGCGAGCATATCGAGTTTTGCCAGATCCAGCTGAACTATCTGGACTGGACTTTGCAAAACGCCAAGGATAAGGTTGCATTTTTGCGAGAGCGGGGTGTGGACATCTGGGTTATGGAGCCCGTCCGCGGCGGAAAGCTTGCCACCCTTTCCGATACGGCAAAGGAAAAGCTTGCCGCTTACCGTCCCGACCATTCCCCTGCCGCCTGGGCATTCCGCTTTTTGCAAGATATTCCGGGAGTAAAAATGATCCTGTCGGGAATGAGCAATTTCGATCAGGTAAAGGAAAACATTGACACCTTCGAGGATAAAGCTCCTTTGACCGAAAAGGAAAGAGAGCTCCTCCTTGATATCGCAGAGACCTTGAAAAGCTCTGTCCCCTGCACTGCTTGCGGATACTGCGTCAAGGGCTGTCCTATGGAGTTGGACATTCCCTTTCTGCTCTCCATTTACAACGATCTTCAGGTGGTAAAAACCTTTAACACCTCTATGCGCATTGAATTTCTCCCCGAGAAGAAAAAGCCACACAACTGCATTTCCTGCGGAGCTTGCAGTACCATCTGTCCTCAGAAGATCAAAATCCCGGAAACGCTGAACAAATTGAACGAGATCATGAAAGAAATGCCCTCCTGGGCAAAAATATCAAAAGAGCGCGAAGAGATCGCAAACCGAGAAAGAGAGGCGAATAATCAATGAAACTGACAGTCATCGGCGATATTATGTGTGAGCCCTCCATTATGGATGCGGGCAAGCTTTCCGACGGAACCTATTCCTACGACTTCGTATTTGAAAACGCGAAAAGAATTTGGGACAATTCCGACTTTGTGGTCGGCAACCTGGAATTTCCTCTTGCAGAGGATATGCAGCTGACCAGCGCCTTCGATGTTTTCAACGCTCCTCAGCCCTTCGGGCAGGCAGCCAAGGATGCGGGACTGGATCTTGTATCCGTGGTCAACAACCACACGTTGGACCGCGGATGGGAAGGCGCTACCAAAACCATGCGCTACCTGGAGAAGATCGGTCTGCCCTACACAGGAGCCTTTAAGAGCGCCGAGGATCGCAAGGAAGCCTATTACGTAGAACTGGGCGGTGCGAAGATCGCCATTATCGCTTACACCTATTCCACCAACTGCAAGCTGGAGGAGAAGGACGAAAAAGAGCTGGAGCCTCTGATCAACTACCTCCGTCCCTCCCGCGCACTGACCTATACTCCCGAGGTTCAGGAAAAATTCAAAACCTGGATCGATAAACTTTTCCCCAAAATGAACAAGAAAAAGCGCAACAAGCTAAAGAAACTTTTGGGAGTCTCCTGCAAGCCCTTTGCGCGGGCGGACGATCTGGTCGTTCCCGAATGTCAGCGCTTCCTGGATAATCTCAGAAGTGATATCCGCAAAGCAAAGGAAAATGCGGACTTCGTTCTGTTCTACCCCCACGTGGGCGGCCAATTCAACGTAGAACCCGGCAAATTCTCCGAGCTGGTATTCCAAACGGCTCTGGAGGAAGAAGTGGACGCCATCTTTGCTTCCCACTCCCACATCGTTCAGAAGGCTGAGTGGAAGGGCAAAATTCCTTGCGCCTGGTCTATGGGCAACTACAATATGGACTCCACCTCCAAGATCGTAGTAAAAACCGACTATCCCGAAATCGGTATCATTATGCACCTGTATCTGGACGGAAAGAATATCGAAAAGGTCACCTTCTCTATGACCAAAGCGATATGGGAAGAAGGAAAATACCGTACCTATCCCGTCTCCGACCTTTACGAAAAGCTTAACGTCAAGGGCAAAGAAAAGCTTTCCGCAGAGGTGCGTGCCGTACTGGAGCGCATCTATTCCAAAAAATACGAGGGCGAGCTGTTCCTCGAAGAATATACCCTGTAATTCATTTTCTCATCTCCGGCGGCGGAAAAATATTCCTCTGCCAATTCTGCCATCATTCGCGGCATGGTTTGAGTATCGGCAAGAGTTCGGAGGAACATATCCGCCCGATCTGCCTGTTCTGAGGAAAAAGAGAGTTTAAGGCGGAAAATGGTATTGCCATTTTCCGCTTCTTCTCCATAGAGACAAACCTCTTTTCCCGCCGCTTTCAGCCAAAACGAGCAGCAGATCACGCCCACGCAAAAGCCGTATTTCTTGTTCCCTCTCGATTCTTCCGTTATCAAGGCATTGCTCCTTTCTTAAATTCCTTGGGAAAGTATAGCGCTTTTTTCGGGAAATGCAAGAAGGTCTATATCGCAACTTTTGCAAATTTTTGTGCAAATCCAAACTCGCGGTTAACAAGAAAACAAAAATGGAATACTTTTCCATCCATTCCGTCAAAAACATCTGTAAATTAAAAATTCTGTAAACAGCTATTTTTTAAAAAACAAGGTGAATTTATCGAAATTTTCACCAATATGATCCCACTTTTCCCCTATTTTTCCCCTTTGTTCACAAAATCGTTCTTTTTCATTAAAATCGCACAAATTCTTGGAAAGCCATTCAAAAAGGAGCATTTTATGGCAAAAATATTGATCGAATTTTACTCGGTAAAAACACCGGAGAATTTGATTTCCCTATTTAACGAAAGATTCGATGAGGTCGTTTTCCTCTGTTCCGCCGAAAAAAGCATTCCCTCTCCGCGCAGAAGGAACGCGCTCTCGGAGCAGGTAAAAAAGCTTCTCGGCTTTCCCGCAAGATTTTGCGAGATCAAGCATCTTTCCGTTTCCTCCGCACTGGAAGCGTTGAATTTGCTCTGGGAGGACGGAAACGAATATTTGATCGATATTACGGGAGGAGACGAAGCGTTTCTTGCCGCCGCGGGAATCTTTACCCAGCAAAAGCTTGAAAGCGTCAGTCTGCATTATTACGACGTCCCCACCGGTAAGAAGCTGTTTTCCTATCCCGAAAAACAGCAATCCACTCCCCCTTTTCCCCATTACGTTTCCGTACCCGAGCTTCTCACCTTAAACGGCTCCGCGCCTCTTTCCGCACCTTCTTACGTTTTTACGAGAGGACCGCTTAAGAGGGAAATTCTGCGCCTTTGGAGTGCAGTCAGAAGCCGTCCCAAGGAATGGAACCGTTTCTGTGCACTGGATCACGATCAGCTCGAAAACAGGCAAAATCTGACCCAAAAGATCCTGGAAAACGATGCGGGCATCAGCGCGTATCAAACCGTCTCCGCACGTCTGAAAAGCGCAGGCATTTTGACCCATGAAACAAAAAGCAATCGGCGCGGGCGTGAAGTTATGAATTTCTCGCTCAAGGTGCCCGAGGAAGCACTCTTTTTGTACGACAAGGCCGGAAATCTGCTGGAAATGTACTGTGCGCTATGTGCTCACGATAGCGGTCTTTTTCACGACATCCGCGTCGGCGTGATGCTGGACTGGAACGGAACCGTCTCCGCGGGCCGCCTCGTCGATCCAAGAAACGAGGTGGATCTGATCCTGATGCGGGAAAATCTTCCCATTCTGGCAAGCTGTAAAAATACCGCTCCGCAAAACGAGCACCTTTACGAAATTATGATCATGGCAAAGCACTACGGCGGTTATTTTGCCACACCTGCGTTGTTTGCTTCGGGGCGGGCAACGGAAACGGTAAAAAAGCGTGCCGATGAAATGGGGATCGTCCTCATCGACGGAATTCGCTTCAAAACCCCCGAGCAAATGACTGTGATCATGAAAAACACGTTTTCCGAAAAACTACCTATTTTACAAAAATGAGGCGATTATGAAAAAAGGTTATCTTTATTCTCTTTTAACGGCGATCCTGTTCGTTACGCTGGAGCCCGTTTCCAAGCTGATCGCAGGAGATATCTCCCCCTTTGCCATCACCTTCTGGCGCTTCCTTATCGGTTCTTTGATCTTGTTGCCCTTTGCCATCCAAAAAATTAAAAAGGATCGGTTGAGGATTTCGGGAAAAGATCTTCTGACCTGCGCGTTGCTTGGTGTTTTGTTTATTTGCGTCAGTATGGTTTCTCTGCAGGTTGCGGTGAAAGAATCCGCAAATCCTTCTCTGATCGCCATTATTTTTTCCTCTAATTCCGTTTTCACTTTGCTTTTTGCAGTGCTTTTCAGCAAAGAAAAAATCACGAGGAACAAGCTTCTCGCATTGGTATTCTGCATCACCGGACTCTTGTTCTGTGTTTCCCTGAAAAAGGGAGCGGAGATCTTTTCGGTGCTCCTGTCTCTCTTTGCTTCCCTGAGCTTTAGCCTTTATACGGCTTTGAGCCAAAAATTTATGACCCGTCTCGGAAGCGCGGTACAGACCTGCTTCGTTTTCATCCTGGGAAGCGCCGTGCTTCTGGGGGTCCTGATCTGCACCGGCGCAGATATTATTCCGACGTTTCAAGCGGAAAGTATTTCCATTCTCGTTTATCTGGGTCTTTTCGTTACGGGCGTTGGTTATTACGCGTATTTTAAGGCGATCGAAAAGGGCGGTGCCATCATGGGCAGCCTTGCCTTTTTCATCAAGCCCGTTCTGACCCCCATCGTCAGCTATTTCGCCAACGATGCGCAGATGGGATGGAACGTTTTCGTCGCGGTAATTTTCGTTACGGTCGGTTCTCTTTTTGCCATTCTGGAAAGACAAAAGGCAAATAAGAAATAACCCCACTTTAAAGGAGAATATTATGAGAAGTTATTTGGACATTTCTTATTCCGCAATGGGTCACCCTTCGCAAAAGCTGGATATTCATCTGCCGGATGAGGGACAATCCTTTCCCGTATTCGTCTATTTTCACGGGGGAGGCTTTGAACGCGGAGATAAAGGGAATCAAAAGGCTCTTTGTAATCATTTGACCGAACACGGAATCGCTGTGGTTTCTGCAAATTACCGTATGTACCCCGATGCAAAATACCCTGACTTCATTGAAGATGGTGCCGAGGCAGTCGCATGGGTCAAAAATCATTTTTCCGAATACGCCCGCCTCCAAGACCTGTTCGTAGGTGGCTCCTCCGCAGGAGGTCATTTGTCTATGATCCTGTGCTTTGACAGGCGCCGCCTGGGCAAACATGGAATTTCGCCGTTGGAGATCGCCGGTTTCCTCCACGATGCGGGACAGCCCACCTGCCATTTCAGAATGCTGAAGGAACGCGGCATTGATCCCAAAAGAATCTTGGTCGATGACAGAGCTCCGCTTTACTATGTCGGTCAGGATGAGGAATACCCCGTAATGAAGTTCATCGTTTCCGATCAGGATATGAAAAACCGATACGAGGAAACGCTTTTGATGATCTCTGTTTTGGAAAATTTCGGTCACGGTGAACCGAAGGTATCCTTACAGGTGATGCACGGCAAGCACTGCGCTTACGTCAGGGCGTTGGATGAAAACGGCGAAAGCGTTTTCGGTAAGATCTGTGCCGAATTTATAGAAAAAAATAAAAAGTCAACCTAAAAACCAAAAAAACATACGATTTTTTTCGTATGTTTTTTGTTTCTTATTTACATTGAAGAAAATTTGTGATATACTGATTTTAGTTTTTGCCGAGCGAGAAAAAAAAGAAGGCATCTGCTGATGCCTTCCTGGCGCGTTGTAAGGGACTCGAACCCCTGACCTACTGGTTCGTAGCCAGTCACTCTATCCAGCTGAGCTAACAACGCATGTTCTCTCGAACATTGGCTATCTTATCACATTCGGATTTTTTTGTCAAGAGTTAAATGCCAAAAAAATCAAAACAAAAAGGAAAAATATGAGCAATTTTCAACTTCCCCTGCCCATCGAGGTAAAAGAAGCCTTGGAAAAGCTGGGTGATGCCGGCCACGAAGCGTGGCTGGTAGGCGGTGTGCGTGATCTGCTTTTGCGCCGTGAGGTGCACGATTGGGATCTTACCACCAGTGCCACCCCGGAGCAGATCAAGGCGGTTTTTGCCGATTACAGTTTGAACCTGGTGGGTGAAAAATTCGGAACGGTCACCGTCCATTACGGCGACTGCTTTCTGGACATCACCACCTTCCGCAAGGAAGGTGAATATAAGGATCATCGCCATCCCGACGGCGTGACCTTCACAAAAAACCTATTCGACGATCTGAAGCGTCGGGACTTTACCATTAACGCCATCGTTTATCATCCCGAGAAGGGCTTCCGCGACTTTTTCTGCGGACGTCGGGACTTGAAGAAACGGTGGATCCGCGCCATCGGTGACGCAGACGCCCGCTTCAATCAGGATGCGGTTCGAATCTTGCGTGCCCTGCGCTTTTCCGCAGTACTCGGCTTTGACATTGAAGAAAAGACGAGGGATGCCATTCACCGTAACAAGGAGCTTCTTCTCACTATCGCTCCCGAGCGCATTCTGCCGGAATTCACCCGTATGCTTTGCGGAAGAAACATCCGTTACATTTTAACGGAGTTTTCCGACGTGATCGGAGTACTCATCCCCGAGATCCTTCCCGCCATCGGTTTTTCTCAACGGTCCCCCTTTCATCAGTACGACGTATGGCAACACAGCGTTCACGCCGTTGCCTATGCCGACGCCGTTCCGGAGATACGTCTGACCCTCTTTTTCCACGACCTCTCCAAGCCGGGATGTCTGACCGTGGATGAAAACGGACGAGGCCACTTCTACTCTCATCCGAAGAAAAGCGCCGCTATGGCAAGAGCTATCATGGAGCGGATGAAATTCCCCTCCAAGCAGACCGATCTCGTGTGTCTTTTGGTGTATTACCACGATTCACACCCCAACTGTGACGCAGACATCAAGCACCTTTTGGGCAACGTTGGCGAAGAAAACTTTTTCCGTTTACTTCGCGTGATGGAGGCAGACACACTTGCGCACAACAAGTGGACCGTAAAGAAGCGCCTGGGGCAAATTCAGAAGCTGAAGGAATCCGGTGAGCGCATTCTGGCATCAGGAGAATGCTACAGTCTGAAAGGACTTGCCATCACGGGAAACGATCTCGCGGAAAAAGGGGTGACCGGTCAAAGGATCGGGGCTCTGCTGCGTCTGGCTTTGCAAAACGTGATTTTGGGAAAATGGGAAAATCACAAAGAGGTTCTCCTTTGTGAACTAGAGAAAAATAATTGGTAAATTTAAGGAAAGCCATTGACAAAAAAATGCTTTCCGATTATAATAAAATACTGTCGATAGCCTTGAGGAAAAGTAAAAATGATCAACCAAACCGATAACAATTTTCTTGATATTTCCAAGCTTCTCTCCGGAGAACTTGAAAGCCTACCCTTTGACTTGGGAGAGATTTCCTTCCCTTGCGAGGATGAAGAGATTGCGGTATCATCTTTGCGTTTTTCCGGTCTGGCGAAGGACATTTCCGGATTCATTCGACTAATCGGCACCATCACAGGCGAGCATTCCGCTCCCTGCGCTCGTTGCCTTGCTCCGGTCGCGCGGACGTTTTCCATTGAGATCGATCTCTCCGTGGTTACCGCTCCGACGGAATCCGATGAAGATGTAATTCTCGCGGAAGGGCAAAAAATCGATCTTGGTACGTTCGTCACCGAAACTGTTCTTCTCAATCTTCCGCTGCGCCTTCTTTGCAGTGAGGATTGCAAGGGGCTCTGCCCCAAGTGCGGAAAGGATCTGAACAAGGGTTCCTGCGAATGTGACCATAAGGAAATTGATCCCAGACTTGCGGGTCTCGCGGACTTTTTCAAAGACAAATAAGAAACCTTTTACGGTGCAATAAAGAATTGGGAGGTGCGATGAAATGGCAGTACCGAAGCGTAAAACATCGAAAGCAAGAAAGAATTCCAGACGTTCCAGCGTATGGAAATTGACTCAGCCCGCTCTGGAAAAGTGCCCTAACTGCGGCGCTTACAATCTCCACAACAGAGTTTGTTCCGAGTGCGGACAGAAGGACGGCAAAGAAGTCATCCAAATCAAAGACTAATTGGCCGAAAACTCGTATATCAGTCTCCGCTGAGGAATCGGCGGAGACTATATCTGTATATATGAGGCACAGAAAGATATGTCTTTGGCATAGCCGCAAGGCTTAAGTGCCCGAGATGTATCTTTTTTTCATTTTTTGAAAGGAGGCTGACATGGTAACGGTCACCGAGGTTGAAAAGCATTCCACTGCGGAAAAAGCGGGTATCCGTGCGGGAGACGTTTTGCTGAGTATCGATGCGCACCCCATCCGCGATATCCTGGATTACCGTTTTTTTCTGACGGAAGAAACCATCCTGCTGGAGCTGAAGCGGAATGAGAAAGTTTTTTCCGTGCAGATCAAAAAGGGTCGCTACGACGATATCGGTCTGGAGTTTGAAACCTTTCTGATGGATCGGAAGCGGCGCTGTGCCAACAAGTGCATTTTCTGCTTTATCGACCAAAATCCCTGCGGAATGCGGGAAACGGTGTATTTTAAGGACGACGATACCAGGCTCTCCTTTTTAATGGGTAACTACGTAACCCTGACAAACGTGAACGAGGAGGAATTACAGCGGATCGTTCAGATGCGCCTTTCTCCCGTCAACGTTTCCGTTCATACCACAAATCCCGAGTTGCGCGTAAAAATGCTGGGCAATCCCCGTGCCGCTAAAATTATGGATCAGCTTAAGATCCTTTCCGAAGGCGGCATCGATATCAATTGTCAGATCGTCGCCTGCCGCGGGATCAACGACGGAGCCGAGCTGGAACGGACCATTTTGGATCTGGAGACCCTGTACCCCGCAGTACAGAGCATTGCCGTAGTCCCCGCAGGGCTGACGCGGCACCGCGAGGGGCTGACTCCCATCTCTCCCTACGACAAGGAAAGCTCCAAGGAAATTTTAAGGATCGTAGAAACCTACGGCAAGAAATACCTGGAAAAATACGATCTGCGCTTGGTATATGCGGCGGACGAATTCTACCTTGCCGCAGAAAAAGAACTGCCGAGTGAGGCGGAATACGACGGATATCCTCAGTTGGATAACGGCGTTGGACTGCTTCGCTGCTCAAGGGAAGAACTTTTGGACGAGATCCGTTACCGCAAGGAGGAAGGACTGTGGGATAAGCTGTCACAAAAGCCTCTCTCCATCACCCTGCTGACCGGTATGGCGGCAAAGAACTACCTGGAAGAAATCGCAGAGGCGATTATGCAGGCACTCCCCTTTCTGACCCTGCGCGTCAGAGCAGTAAAAAACCGTTTCTTCGGAGAGACGGTAACGGTAGCGGGACTTCTCTGCGGCTGTGACCTGGTACAGGCCGCAAGGGAAGAAAATCCCGAGATCCTCTTTATCCCCGCTGTTTCTCTGCGACACGAGAGAGACCTGTTTTTGGACGACTACTCTTTGGAACAGCTGAAAAAGGAAGTAAAGTGTCCCGTTTATATCATCGAAAACGGGCTTCCGCTGCTGGACCAAATCGAAGAATTATGTAACGGGAGGTAAATTATGGCAAAACCCGTCATTGCCATCGTTGGCAGACCCAACGTAGGCAAAAGCACGTTTTTCAATAAGCTTTCCGGCGAACGGATCTCTATCGTAGACGACGTTCCCGGCGTGACCCGGGATCGCATTTATTACGAAACCGAATGGTGCGGACGCAAAATGGTGCTGATCGATACCGGCGGTATTGAGCCCAATTCGGGTGATATGATCCTCAGCCACATCGAACAGCAAGCACACCTTGCCATGGATGCGGCAGACGTTATTATTTTTATGACTGATATCCGCAGCGGCGTTACTGCGGCGGACCGCGAAATCGCCACCATTCTCAAGCGCAGCAAAAAGCCCGTGATCCTTGCGGTGAATAAGGTGGACTCCATCGGTGCCCTCCCCGCTGAATTCTATGAATTCTACGAGCTGGGTGTGGAAAACGGTCCCTTTGCCCTTTCCTCCATTCACGGTACGGGAAGCGGAGATATCCTGGACGAGGTGCTTCGCCTTCTGGGTCCCGCAGATGCGGAGGAAGAGGAGGAGGATATCATCAACGTTGCGGTGATCGGCAAACCCAATTCCGGAAAAAGCAGTTTAATCAACGCCGTTTTGGGCGAAAACCGCGTCATCGTTTCTCCCATTGCAGGCACTACCCGTGACGCCATCGATACCCGTGTGGAAAACAAGCACGGAGTGTTCAACTTCATTGACACGGCAGGCATTCGACGCGCTTCCAAGATCGACGACCGAATCGAGAAGTACAGCGTTCTCCGTGCAAAGCTTGCGGTCGAGCGAAGCGACGTATGCGTGATTATGGTAGATGCCTTCGAGGGAATTACCAGTCAGGACGCCACCATTGCAGGACTTGCTCACGAGGCGGGAAAAGCCTGCGTGATCTGTATGAACAAATGGGATCTGCCCGACAAGGACAATGATTCCGTCAAAAACGCCACCAAAAAAGTATTCGACATTCTTCCCTTTATGCAGTACGCTCCCGTGCTCTTCATTTCCGCAAAGACGGGTCTGCGCATCGACAAGCTCTTTGAGCACATCAATTACGTCAATATGCAAGCTTCAACCCGCATTTCCACGGGTATGCTCAACGATATGCTCAACGACGCCACCACCCGCGTTCAGCCTCCCAGCGACAAGGGAAGAAGGCTGAAGATCTACTATATGACACAGGTCAGCGTCAAACCCCCGAAATTCGTGATCTTCTGTAACAGCGAAAAGCTATTCCACTTCACCTATCTTCGCTATATTGAGAACTGTCTGCGCGAAACCTTCGGATTTCGCGGAACCCCCATTCAGTTCGTTATTCGTGAAAGAACCAAGGAGGATGCATGAGATATTTCTTTAACGGTCAGATTACCGAATATGGCTTTTTCGTCAACGACCAGACGACGATGACCCAATATCTGATCATATCCGTTTTGTTTTTCCTCATCACCGCAATCGTTCCTTATCTTTTGGGAAGCATCAATTCCGCCATCATCATTTCCAAGAAGATCTACGGCTACGACGTGCGCGACTACGGCTCGGGCAATGCCGGAATGACCAATATGTTCCGCTCCTTCGGTAAAAAAGCGGGCTTTCTGACCCTGGGCGGTGACGTCCTGAAGGCCTTGATCTCCGTTGTGTTGGGCTACGTTTTGCTGGGTGGTGCAGGTCAGTATATGGCAGGCTTCTTCTGTATGCTTGGCCATATGTTTCCCGTTTACTTTAAATTCAAGGGTGGCAAGGGCGTGATCGTCAGTGCCATTACGATCCTGCTGATCGACCCTTTGGTGTTTGCGGTACTGGTTCTGCTTTTTGCTCTGATGTTTGCCGCAACCCAAATCATCTCCGCATCCAGTCTGACTGCCGCCTTCTTCTTCCCTTTGGTGGTATATGCCTTTAACCGTCCCTGCAAGATCGAGTATCTCTTCTTTTCCCTGATGATCTCCTTCTTTGTCATCGCCATGCACAAAGAAAACATTCAGCGTCTTTTGAACAAGACGGAGAAGAAATTCACCATCAAAAAGGACGACAAGAAAAAGGGGAAGAAATAAGATGAACACGGTATCCTTTTACTTTGCAAAGGATTACGACCCCCTTCTTTTGAAGGAGATTGTAGAAAAGATCATTGCCGACCACGGCGGATATCAGCGTCTTTTTGCCAAGGGCAAAAAGGTCGTTATTAAGCCGAATCTCGTTATGAAAAAAAAGCCGGAGGGCGGTGCAACCACCCATCCGGCGCTTTTGGAGGCGGTCCTTCTTTGCCTGCTTCCCCACACCCGCGACATTACCGTTGCGGAATGCTCGGGAGGTCTGAACACAGAGGCTTTGATGAAGGGCGTCTATCGCGAAACCGGAATCGAGGAGGTCTGTCAAAAGCACGGGATCCCCATTCACTATCAAATGAACGCCGCGGAGGTATTTCCTCCGGAGCCCATCTCCTGCAGAAAGCTTGAGGTTCTGGACATTTTCACCACTGCCGACGTATTTATCAACCTTGCGAAAATGAAGACTCACTCACTGACCACGGTAACCGGTGCGGCAAAAAATCTGTACGGCGTGATCCCCGGTCTGCGCAAGGTAGAGCACCACGCAAACAACCCGAAGGTGGATGATTTTGCCAAGCTGATCTGCGATATCAACAAGGCATTACCCCCGACGCTTTCCATCGTTGACGGCATTCTCGGTATGGAAAAGGACGGTCCCACCGGCGGCGCTCCCAAATGGGCGTACGGTCTGTTGGGAGGGGTAAACCCCTATGCCATTGACGAAGCAATGTGCCGATTTATGGGCATCGATTCCAAGCTCTCCCCCATTCAGGAGTGTGCAAAGAAACACGGGCTTTTTGACGGAGAATACAACCTCACGGGAGATTCCATGGAGGATCACCTCCCCACTCCCTTTATCCTTCCCGACAGCCAAAAGCCCAATCTTCTCCGCGATTTTCTGGGGATGTACAACGGAAAGCTGTCACGTTTTTTGGCGCCGAAGCCAAAGATCAAAAAATCTCTTTGCATCGGCTGCGGAGAATGCGCACGGCTCTGTCCCAAGAAGACCATTACGGTCAAGAACGGAAAGGCGAAGATCCATCACAAAAACTGCATCCGTTGCTGGTGCTGTCAGGAAATGTGTCCCAAGAAGGCGGTTCTGACCCACAGCAATCCCATTATGAAGCTCACCTAAGGAGTCTCTATGAAAATCACCCTTTCCGCACCCGCCAAGATCAATCTGACCCTCGGAATTACGGGTCTGCGCGAGGACGGCTATCACCTTTTGGAAAGCATAATGCAGGCATTGTCTCTTGCAGACACCGTAACGGTAGAGGATATCCCCTGCGGTATCATCCTTTCCTGTAACAAAAGCCATATCCCCACCGATGAAAGAAATTTGTGCCACAAGGCAGCTCGTAAATATTTTGAGGCGGCGGGAGTTCAGGGTGGTGTAAAGATCCATTTGATCAAGTGTATTCCCGACGGCGCGGGAATGGGCGGCGGCTCTTCCGACGCGGCAGCGGTACTGAAGGCAATGCGGGCGCTCTACCCTGCCGAGGTTGATCTTTTAAAGATTGCATCCTCCATCGGCGCAGATGTCCCCTTCTTCCTCCAAGGAGGAACGATGCTTTGCAGCGGCGTTGGTGAGATTCTGGAGCCAATCACATTACCGCAAAAAGCAGCTCTGCGCTGCGTGGTAACAAAGCCGGAGAAAGGTCTTTCCACCCCCGAGATCTACAAGCTTTACGATCGCAGCGGCGTTCCCTTTTCCAAACCTCTTTCCGCCGAAATAAGAGTAAAATTGGAGCAGGGCGACACAGACGCGCTTTTTTCCGTACTGAATAACGATCTGGAACTTCCCGCAATTTCGGTATTGCCCGAGATCGCGGCAAGAAAAGAAATGCTTCTTTCCATGGGAGCTGACTGCGCTATGATGACAGGCTCGGGCAGTGCCGTATTCGGCTTATTCCGCGAGGAAGCGAACGCAAGGGCTTGCCACGGCAAATTGAATGAAAGATCCCTGGAATCGTACTTTTGTACCCTTTTGTGATTAAAACGGAATATAAAAGAACAGAATAGCTTTGCAGAGAAATTTGCGAGGCTATTTTTTTATCGGAAAGGATACATAGTATATGAAAAGAACTCAACTTTGTGCATTGATTTTAGCGGGTGGCTCCATTTTCTTTCTTCTTTTGCTTTTACCCTTGAGAAACGCAGGCAATCTCTACGATTCGGTTATTCGCATTCACGTTTTGGCAAATTCGGATTCCGCTCCCGACCAGGCACGAAAGCTTGCCGTGCGGGACAGCATCCTTTCCTATACGGGACAAAATCTTTCTCTCGGCTCCAGTCAAGCCGAGGCAAGGGCAGAGCTGGAAAATAATCTGGATGCTCTGGAGCAGGTTGCGCGGGAGACCCTTCGTTCCAAGGGCTGTGATCACAACGTAAAGATCACCATTGATGAAGAATACTATCCCACCCGAGAGTACGATACGCTTTCTCTGCCTGCGGGAAAATACCTTTCCCTGCGGGTGCAGATCGGCGCTGCCGAGGGAAAAAACTGGTGGTGCGTGCTTTTTCCTCCTCTTTGTCTCAGCTCCTCCGTTGATACGGAAGATGCCTTAACGGGAGCAGGAATGGAGGAGGAGAACGCCGCCACCCTGGTCAGAGAAGAAAAAAGCTATCGGGTACGCTTCAAATTTTTGGAGCTTTTGGGAAAAACAAAAGAAGCTCTGGGACAGCTTTTTTAAAAAAAGACTTTTCTTTTTTTCGTCGCCGTGTTATACTGAAGGAAAGTATAAAATCAGGCGGAACGTATGATTAAAAAATTCTTCAAAAAACCGAATTGGGCAAAGTGCAAAGCCTTTTTTTCGGACCTTGTTAAGAGGTTCCGTACAAAAAAGTGGAAAAAGCCCGATTTTTCGGCCTTGAAAAAGATCAAGCTTCCAAAATGGAAAAAGCCGAATTTTTCCCGCATAAAGAAAACTCCCATTCCCGCTCCTTTGAAAAAAGCGGGAAAGGCAATCCGTAAGTTTTTCAGCAAAAAAACACTTTCCCGACTTTCCGTTGCACTTTGTGCAGTAGCTCTGGGCGGCATTCTGATCCTGTGGGATACAGGTGTGATCAACCTCCCTTTTCTGACCCGCAGAGGACGCAGAGAGTCCCCCAAGGAAAGTCAAGCAAGCAGCACGACCACCACCGTCAAAAATCAAACGGAAAACGAGCTTCCCGGCGCTTCCCCTGCCGCGGACACCATCCGTTCTCTTTACGCCTTTGCCGGTGTCAACCTTGCCAAGACTCCCGTAACCGATCTTCCCTATCGCAGTGACAGCATGACTATCACCAAGCAAATTCTTCCCGCAGGGAATTACACAACTGCCATGGGCTTTGTGGTCAAGAACGAAAACGGAAAAGAGATGCTCTTTACCGCCCCCGACGCGCAGGAAATCCTGGATTCCGAGGGATACCGTCTGACCCACTACCGAACCCTTGCAGGCGACGCCGTTTTCACCAAAGACGGAACCGAGGGCTATTTTTGCTATGACGGCACAAGCCGCACCTTCTTTCCCATTGCCTTTGATCCGAATTTTTACGCACACGCTTCCATCGGCTTTGCCCTCCCGCGTTCTTACGGACAGAGCGACGAGGGAAAGGAGCTTGTTTTCGAAAACGGTTTGTACGGCTATAAGGGCACTTACGCAGACGGAAATCGAACCAAAAAGTTCACCGTCCCCGCCGTCTATCCCACTGCCTATAATTATTCCGAGGGCTTTGCCGTAATGGCGGACGCCGAAGGAAGGGTCACCATTCGCAACGAGCGCGGCGAGGAGGTTTTTACCGAATACGCCTTGATCCTCCCCGAGAAAAAGGACGAGGAAGCACTTGGCTTTACCTACTTTGACGGAGGCCTTTTACGCGTGATCGTCGCAAGCTACGACGATACCGGAAGCCTGACCTCTCGCAGAGAAACCATGATCAACACGCTCGGTCAGGAGGTCAGCGTTCCCGCGGGCTACACCGTTGTTTCTCTTCACGAAGGAATTCTTTTGGTAACGGACGGAGAATTTTACGGTTACCTTTCCTCCAAGGGTGCCTGGCTTTCCCCTCCCGTATATACTGCCGCTTCTCCCTTCTTCGAGGGCCTTGCCGTAGTAACGAACAAGGACGGAAAGACGGGTCTGATCGACTCACAGGGGAAAAGCGTGCTTCCCTGTGCATTTGACCGCATTACGAGCTTTTCCGACGGAAACGCCCTTTGCTACTCCGAGGAAACGGGCTGGTATCTGCTGACGAAGGTTGCGGGCATTTACTACCACGATCCCGCTTTGGAGGAAACGCCGAATTACACCAAGATCACCATTACAAGAGGACCGCAGAACACCTTTGATTACGAGCCCGACGAGATCATTGAGCTTCTGCCGCCGACCAGCACGGTATCACGCACCACCCGCCCCGAAAATACGGTCTCACAGGAAGTCAAATAAAAAAGATGAGCTTTCGCTCATCTTTTTTAATATCCAAGATCCACACTGGGAATTTTAAACGGAATAATGGGTGTTTCTACTTCATCTTCAGCACCGCCGATGCTGAACGCAAGAATATCGTCAGTATGAAATTGCATCACCAAAAGCGTCGGACTTTCATATTGCTTCATAAAAACACCTCCTCTCATAATCACCGCAGGATTATATCACAGTTTCGCAAAAAAAGCAACCGATTTCAAACTTTTACTGAAAAAGTTAACATTTTACACACATACTTTCCGAATTGACATTTTATCGGTAGCGTGTTAGAATAGAAAAAAATAACGAAAGGGAACGTTATGAAAAATACAGATCTTTTGAAGCAGTACGGTCAGGAGCATCTCCTGCGTTTCTACGACGAATTAAGCGAAGACGAACAAAAAAGTCTGATCGAGCAGATCAATCAGGCGGATTTTACTCTGCTGGATGCTTTACAGCATAAAGATCAAAACAAAGCAACCGACGACAAAGGAGGCTCTCTCGCTCCTCTGGGCGCTTTGGAGATCGATGAGATCAAGAAAAACAGAGCTGAATACGAAGAAAAAGGATTGGAAGCCATTCGTGCAGGCAAGGTCGCTGCTCTTCTCCTTGGCGGCGGTCAAGGCACCAGACTTGGCTTTGACGGACCCAAGGGCAGCTACAACCTCGGCGTGACCCGTGATTTTTATATTTTCCAGGCGCAGATCAACAATATGCTGGACGTTTGCAAGCAGGCAGGCTGTTACTTCCCTCTGATCATTATGACCTCCGATAAAAACGACGTGGAGACCAGAAGATTTTTGAAGGAGAAGAACTATTTCGGCTACCCCGAGGAAAAGATCCGTTTCTTCCGTCAGGATATGGCTCCCAGTGTGGATTTTAACGGCAAGATCTACCTGGAGGGCAAGGCACAGCTTTCTCTCTCTCCCAACGGAAACGGCGGCTGGTTCAAATCCCTGGTAAAATCCGGTCTGGATAAGGAGCTGGCAGAATCCGGCGTTGAATTCATCAACGTATTCAGTATGGATAACGTTCTCCAGAGAATTTGCGACCCCGTATTCATCGGTGCGACCCTCCTTTCCGGCTGCAACTGCGGCGCAAAGGTAGTTGCCAAAAACGCCCCCGGCGAAAAGGTAGGCGCCCTCTGTCTGAAGGACGGTCTCCCCACCATCGTGGAATACTACGAAATGGGCGACGAGCTGGCGGCGGAAAAGGATGAAAACGGCAAGCTGAAGTATCGCTTCGGTGTGATCCTCAATTATCTGTTCAGTCTGAAAAGAATGTATGAGATCGTGGACGGAAAAATGCCCTTACACATCGTAGAGAAAAAGATCCCTTACATTGACGAAAAAGGCGTTCTCATCAAACCCGAGACTCCCAACGGCTACAAATTCGAATATCTCGCCACCGACACGGTTCGGGATATGCTCTCCTGTCTCTCCTTTGAGGTAGAACGCGAACGGGAATTTGCCCCCATTAAAAACAAAGAGGGCATCGACTCCGTCGTATCCGCCCGCGAGCTCCTTGCCAAAAACGGCATTATTTGCTAATTTTCGTTTATTAAATTGCATTTACAGGTGAAATACGATAAAAAAAGACGCATTCAAAGACTGCTTCAATCTTACCTCCGTCACCATCCCAAGCAGTGTCGTTTCCATTACAGACTCTGCATTTGACGGGTGCTATGCGTTAAAGGACGTTCAGTACGGCGGTACAAAGTCTGATTGCAAGAGAATTTCAATCGGCACGTGCAACGAATCCCTTACCGATGCCACTTGGCACTGCAAGGACGGAAAAGCATCTTTTGGAGAAGAAAAAAACGACTCCCCTATTGTTCTCATCGCAATTATTTCTGTCGCTACCATTGTTATTCTCGCAGGAGCCATCACGGCTTTTCTCATCATTAAGAAAAAGAAAGCCGCTAAGTAAATAAGAAAAAAGGGGACTGTAAAAAAGCCGGCAAAACAAAGATTTCCCTAAAACAGAAAAATGCTATAGAGACACACAGTTTGTGTTTCTATAGCATTTCTTTTTCTATAAAGATTTGGTTCTTTTAACCTTCCAGCGTTTGGATGGCTTCGTCTTTTGCTTTTTCGATCTCCTCGATGAATCGGCGGTCAATTTCGGTCAAGCGGTAGCCGTTGCGGTAGATCAAGACGTCCTTGTAGGACAGAGAAAGACCGCGGACCCGCTTTTGGATCACGTTATGGCGGTCCAAAACGTCCTGAGACAAGGGAGAGACCCACATAAAGGTATTGGGAACCTGCCCCAAAAGGTCGTATTGGGTGCCACGCTCGTAGATATAGATTTTCTTATCGGTCAGATCGGAAAACTCCGCTTTCTTCACGTAGGCGATCTGAAGCGAAGGAACGTAGGGATCTCCGTGTACGATCTCGATACAGTCCTTGAAATCCTCTCGGGAAAGATTTTCCTTATTTGCAAGAGGGTGAGAACGGTCCATCAGAGCAACGTATTCGAATTCCCAGATATCACGGTGCTTGAGATCTTTGTCCTCCATCATTTTCAGAAAATAAGACTCGAAGGAGGTCTGATAACGAATAATTCCCAAATTGTAATTACTCTGCAAAATATTGTTGATGGCGCGGTAGGAATTGGTCTCTTTATAGTTCAGATCCATTTCCTTGGAGGTATCCAGCGAATTGACGAGTCTGGTAAAGGCTCTGGTAATATAGCAGGCGCGAGGCGTGGAAATATTAAAACTCTGCTGCTCCGGCTCCGCCTTCTGATAGACTGCCTCCAGTTCCTCAAGCTTTGACAGGATCTCCTTCGCCTGAAAGAGGAATTCCTCACCCTGAGAGGTGGTCACGATGCCCTTGGAGGTTCTCTTAAAAATAGTGATCCCCAAGCTTTCCTCCAGCTCCTTGATGGCGCGGGAAAGGTTTGGCTGGCTCATAAACAGGTTGGTTGCCGCTCCCGTAATAGAACGGGTACGCTCAACCTCTACGGCGTATTTCAAATGGAGTATATTCAAAATCGTCCTCCTTTTCGGGTCGCTTACGCGTTCTTTTCCTTTGCTTTTGCTTTGGCGCGAAGCTCGGTATTCAGGATCTTCTTGCGCAGACGAAGGTTCTTGGGCGTTACCTCCAGAAGCTCATCCTCGGCAATAAATTCCATACACTTTTCCAGGCTCATCTGCCTTGCGGGAGTAATGCGGAGCGCCTCATCCGCACCGGTGGAACGGATAGCGGTCAAGTGCTTTTTCTTACAAACGTTTACTACGATATCACGAACGTCAGAGGCTTCACCGACGATCATTCCCTCGTAAACGGGCACCTGAACACCGATGAACATTGCACCGCGATCTTGGGCGTTGAACATTCCGTAGGAGGTGGAAACACCGTCCTCCCAAGCAACCAGTGATCCGCGGGAACGGGCGGAAAGCCCCGCTTTCATCGGATAATAGCCGTCAAATTCCGTATTAACAACGGCGTTTCCTTTTGCTGCGGTCAGCAGCTCTGCACGGCATCCGATCATACCGCGGCTGGTGATGGTAAACTCCATACGGGTATAACCTGCGGCAGTGGGAGCCATTTGTAAAAGTTCTCCCTTACGCTGAGAAATCAGATCGATCACCGTTCCGCAGAATTCGTCGGGGCAGTCGATATAAAGTTTTTCATAAGGCTCACAGAGAACTCCGTCGATCTCCTTGGTAATAACCGTGGGGCGGGATACCTGAAATTCGTAGCCCTGGCGGCGCATGTTTTCGATCAGAACCGACAAATGCAATTCACCTCTGCCCGAAACCTTCAAGGTATCGGTGGTATCCGTATCCTCTACTCTCAGAGAAATATTGGACTCCAATTCACGGTAGAGTCTTTCGCGGATGTGGCGGCTGGTCACGTAGGTTCCGTCCTGTCCTGCAAAGGGAGAGGTGGAAACGGAAAAATACATAGACAGCACGGGATCTTCGATCTCTACGAAGGGAAGCCCCTCGGGAGTGTTCACGTCGCAGATGGTATCGCCGATCTCAATATCCGAAATACCGGTCAGACAAACGATATCTCCAGCTTCTGCAAAGGTGGTTGCCGTCTTCTTCAGCTTATCGAAGGTATAAATGCCAACGATCTTGCTTTTCTGAACGGTTCCGTCACGACGAACGACAGAAACGGGACTTTTTTCGTGGATGCCGCCACGCAGGATCTTGCCCACTGCCATACGTCCGGTATAATCGTTAAAGTCGATGTTGGAAACCATCATTTGGAAAGGAGCCTCTGCATCCACGGAGGGATGAGGGATCTCCCCGATGATCACGTCGAACAGACACTTCAGATCGTCGGTCTTTACGTTGTAATCGGTGGTCGCCCATCCGTCTCTGCCGGAAGCGTAGATGACGGGAAGATCCAACTGCTCCTCGGTGGCACCAAGGTCGATGAGAAGGTCGTACATTTCATCGGTAACCTCCTTGGGTCGTGCCATGGGGCGGTCGATCTTATTGACTACGATCACGGGAGTAAGACCCAGAGCAAGCGCCTTCTTTAAAACGGTTCTGGTCTGGGGCATACAACCCTCGTAGGCATCTACCAAAAGGATGACGCCATCGACCATAGAAAGGCTTCTCTCCACCTCGCCGCCGAAGTCTGCGTGACCGGGGGTATCTACGATATTGACCTTGATCCCTTCATAGTACAAAGAAGTATTTTTTGCAAGGATGGTAATGCCTCTTTCCTTTTCGAGATCGTTGGAGTCCATCACGCGCTCCTCTACCTGCTCGTTGGTACGGAAGGTACCGGTCTGCTTGAGCATGGCGTCTACCAGAGTGGTCTTGCCGTGGTCAACGTGAGCGATAATGGCTATATTGCGAATTTTTTCTTTTTCCATAAATATCACCTTTTCATTTCCAGCAAAAAATCAAAACATAATCACAGGTTAATTATATCGCAAACCCTCGTTTTTTGCAAGGAAAAAGGAGGTGCAAACCGCAAAATTTCAATTTTCGATATGATTTTATTCCTTTTTTCACAAAAAAACAGCAGGTGAAGCTTTCACCTGCTGTTTATCGAGGTAAATTTACCAAATCTCGGGCTTGGCATCGGCGGGAAGCGCGTTGGGATAGGTTTCTCCGTCCAGATGCAAGAGCCAGTTTTCCTTTGCTTTTTCCACCAGAGAGGCATCATTGAAGAATTCCAGCGCGGTGCAGGCAAGAGCCTTCCCTGCCAACAGCATACCCTTGTGAGCAATACTGCTCTTTCCTTGTGCTACGGTCTGCCAGGAGTGACCGGCAGGGCCTACGGCAAGAGTAGGAATGTGGCACCAGGCGGTAGGAACAACCCAGCTGACGTCTCCTACGTCGGTAGAACCGCCGGAGGAGGGCCTTTTACCGTCGTTGGGGAGAAAGTCCCAAATGGGCTTTTCCAGGATTTCCGAATCCACCTTGCCCAGAAGTTTCTTTTTCTTTTCGCGAAGGCCTTCCGCCTCAATCTCGGACATGGTTTCCTGGAACCGTTTGGCATAAGCGTACTCCTCCTCGGTGTAACCGATGGGAAGAAACGCCTTGATATTTTCCTCCAGATGATCCTGAAGAACGTCGTTTCCGATGTAGTCGGAATATGCGGCAACCTGTCGGATATCCACGGTGGTCTCGGTCATCAGTGCAGCACCCTGTGCTACCTTGCAAACTCGTTCGTACAGCTCCTTTACCTGGTGCACGTGAGGAGCACGGATGGCATAAAGCACCTGTGCCTCTGCCTGCACCACGTTGGGCGCGGTACCGCCGGAATTGGTTACGGCGTAGTGAATACGCGCCTTATCGATCATATGCTCGCGCATATAGTTGACGCCCACGTTCATCAGCTCTACTGCGTCCAGCGCACTTCTGCCCAAATGAGGAGAACCGGCAGCGTGAGACGCCTTACCGTGGAAGGTAAAGAATACGCGGAAGTTTGCAAGAGAGCCGGTTCCGTTGACACGGCAGCAACCGCCGCCGGGATGCCAGGTAAGGGCAAGATCACAGTCGTCGAAGGCACCGTCACGAACCATAAAGGCTTTACCGCCCGCATTTTCCTCTGCGGGACAGCCGTAGTAACGAACGGTACCGGGAATGCCGTGCTTTTCCATATATTCCTTCAACGCAACGACTGCGGCAACGTTGCCGGCGCCTAAAAGATTGTGTCCGCAGCCGTGTCCGTCACCACCGGGAACGATGGGATCGTGATGGGCAACGTCTGCCTTTTGGGACAGGCCCGAAAGCGCATCGTACTCACCGAGAAAGCCGATGACGGGCTTACCGGAGCCCGCTTCGGCATAGAAAGCAGTCTCGCCGCCTCCGATGGTACGGTTGATCCGAAATCCCTTTTTCTCAAAATATTCGATCTGAAGAGCTACGGATTTGAATTCCTGAAAACGGGACTCTGCATAATCCCAGATCTTATCGGAAAGTTCAATAAATTCCGCTCTCTTTTCTTCAACAATAGCGGAAATCTCTTCTCTGTAATTATTCATAAGTATCTCCTTCATTTGGAAAGAATCTCATCACATCCCAAAACAAAATGGGTCACCACGCGCAAGGACTGGAAAAACTGATCGAGAACCATACACTCGTCTCGCTGATGGGCAGCACCATGTCCTGCGGGAAGTGCCGGCTTTTCCACCGTACTTTCGGGATCGTGTGCGCGAAAACCAATGGAAAATGAATTCTTCAGTGCACGGGAATAGGTACCTCCGGAAAGAAGCTGGGGTCCTTTGTCCACACCGGTCAGTTCCTTGTAAAGCGCACAAAGAACGGGAGGAACGGGGTTATCGTCCTCTAAACGGAAGCCCGGACGGTTATTCAACTCAACAATATCGAAGCCGAGCGCATCCCAGCTCTTATGCAAGGTATCCTCCACCGCATTGGGAGCAAAGGTGTTGCCGTAGCGAATATCCATATTGATCTTCAAAAAAGCGTCTTCCACGCGAACCATTCCGCAAGCGGCGGTCAGCTTACCGAAAGCGGGATCCTCGTGGGCAAGGCCAAGACCTGCGCCGTAGTGGCAACCGATAGCTTTTGCCGCCTTTTTCATCTGATCGCGATCGGATCCGTTCAAAGCCTTTGCCTCAGCAAGCAACCGGAAAGCAATCAGCGCGGCATTGACCGAATCCTCCGGATGAGCCGCGTGCTTGGAAACACCGCGAGAAACCAAAAGCAAAGCATCCTTTTCCTCGGTCAAAGAAAATTCGTTTCTGTCTGCAATCAAGGTGGCAATTTCTTCCTTCAATGCCTGCTTTTTGACGAGACGGACGGTCACGTAATCCAAAACAATGTTGGAGGCGTCTCCGCCGTTGAAATCCAGGATATCGGTCAAGGGCGTACGGCTCTTGGTCCAGACGCGCAAAATTCCTTTTTCACCGACGCTGCAAGGGTAAGAACTGTCGGGTGCCAGATTGATCTCCGGCATTTTTTCGTACTTTGCAAAAGCCGTTACATCCTGCATACCGCTTTCCTCATTGGAGCCGATAAACGCCTGTACGGTGCTGGTAACGGGAAGATCAAGCTCTTTGATCATACGCATCGCGTAAAGGCTCTGGATCACCCCCGCCTTATTATCCCCTACGCCGCGTCCGAATGCCACGCCGTCGATACAGCAGGGCTCAAAGGGGCGGGTCTTGATCCAGCCGTCCCCTGCGGGGACTACGTCACTGTGGCCGTAAAGACCGATGGTCTTATCCCCTCTCTCCAGGCGTGCAAGCGCATAACCGCGCTTGGCTTCCACGCGTACGGGAAAGCCGTTTTTCTCAAATAGCGCAGCCGCGGCATTCAGCGCCTCGGCGCACGCCTTGCCGAAGGGAGCGTTTTTCTCCGCTTCACCGCGAACGGAAGGGATGCGGCACAAGGCGAAAAGATCCTCGATCATTTCTTCTTTGTGACTTGCGATCCATGCACGGATCTTGGCATCATACTGTGTGTTCATCTGACTACCTCACTTTTTTCCGAAGGGAGAAAGCTCCGCCATTACGATTCCCGCATCTGCAAAGGCTTTTCTCTGACTGTTCTTACCCACGCTTGCCAAAATCTCAAGGCGAACGTAGCGAGCCTTGCGGGGGGTAAAGCGAATGATCTCCTCTCCGCCGTAAACGCGGAACAGACCTTCCTCACAGAATTCAAACTTCTCACCGTCCAAACTGGAGGAAATACGGAACACGGAGGGGAAACGGCAGAATTTGTCGGGAGGCGTCAAGCCCTCCTCCTTGATCATCTTGTGTCCCAGTCTCTGAGCACAATGACCCAAGGCGTACAGCTCCTTCTCCTCCTGCATATCGATCAAGATCGAACAGGTAGTGCCTTCGGTTTCCCAAAACGTTTCGGGATCGGAATTGATCAGGATCGCGGCGTCCTTACCGCTGACCTCATCTACGCAGGTGAAGGCGGATTTATCAAAGGGAACCACATCGTCTGCGGGGACGGGGTCGATGGCTCTGCCCGTCCAGACCGGGCAAGACCAGACCTTTCTTCCCTCCTCGTCCCACATACGCAGGAAGAAGTAGCGCGCCGTGGTGCTCTTTACTTCAAAGTCGAAGCCATCGGGAGAGGTAACGTCAAATTCCGCCACGGGCTTACCGTAATCGGAAATGATCTGACAGCGACGAATGTAGGTGGTAGGATCCTCCTCGAAATAGGAGATCTGTGCGTGGAAGGAATAGGTGTCGGTTTCCGCAAGATCAGCGGGAGCTACTTTGCCGTTGACGGAATAACGAAGCTTCACATTTCCGCTCATACAAGCGTAAACGCGGTTGGAGCGAATGGCATCGATAAAGGCTTCCTTGCTCTTTTCCTTTGCCATAAAGATCGTCTTACCCGGGAAGCGCGCAAAGCCCCACTCGGGACCGTGGGCATCGCTGGAGCAGGTGGTACAAACGCGGAAACCGTTATCCAGCGCAACGGAATAGGTATATTCGTTGACTAGGTTTGCGTGGCGGTCACCGCCGTCGCCCATTTCCACCAGCTTGATATGCTCGTAGTGCTTGGGTGTACGGTGCTTTTCCAAGGAGAAATTCCAAATTCCGCCGCGGGAATGACCGATTGCCTGAGGATGTGCCAGACAGCAGATGGCAAAGGGACTGTCGGAAAGATCCGAGAAATACTGCTCCCAATCTGCTGCCGCAGACATATTGTTGGCGTTGACGGTAACGATCTCGCCGGAATTCTTATGCTCCAGACCGAAGCGGTCATTTTCAAAAATATTCACCTCGGATTCACTGCCGGGGAACATAATGATACTCTTGGGATCGGTCAAACGGTCATCGGTAAAGCCGCGGAAGAAATCTCTCTGATTGGATGAGTCGGAATGGTCGGTAATTACACCGAAATCCATTTTCCCGTCTGCCATAATGGTTTTGATCATGTCGATCTGATACGGAGGCTGGCGGTCAATAAATTTCAGATGATTGTGCTCGTTGGTAGTGTGGTCGTGAAAATCTCCGCGGAAATAATCAAATTCTTCCTCCGCCTCGGCGTGGCGGAAGGGGGTGACCTCTACGGGACAAACGTAATCCTTTCCCAGATAAGTTGCTGTTACCGTCGCCGTGCCCGGGGCAAGAAGGGTCAAAAGAACCCCGTTTGCAAAGGGAAGCTCGGGGATATCCGCAAAGCTTCGAATGGAAACGCAATCTCCCTGCACGTGCCAGGTAATCGGCTCAGCGGTCAGATTTGCATTCTCACAAAGCAACTGCAAGGGCAAAACGTTACCGCAGAAGGAGGTGATCTTTTCGTCACTGAAATAAATTTTCATACTTATACTCCTTAATTTATTTGATCAGAGGACGCAGATAGAAGGGGGTCAACTCAGCAATGGCGATCTTGGCATCAACGAATTTTTCCCGCTGACATTCTTTGCCTACGGTAGTCAGGATCTCGAGCTTTAAATATCTTGCATCAACGGGAGTGATCCGAATCATTTCCTCGGCGCTGAATACGCGGAATCTGCCGTGAGATACCACCTTGAATTCCTCGTTGTCAACGCTGGCGGAAAGGACGTATTCCGAGGGGAACTCACAGTTTTTATCGGGGGGGATCAAGCCCTCTGCCTTGATCTCCTTTTGGCTGAGAATGCGGTGGTAAACACCCAGAGCGTGAACGGTCTTTACCTCCTGCAGATCCATCAGAAGAGTGGCGGTTGTACCTTCGGACATCCAATGCTCGTGCACGTCGTTGTTGATCAGCACGCTTGCATCCTTTCCGTTTTCAAGTTCCGTAACGGTAAAGCCTTCCTTCTCCATGGGGAGCAGATCCTCGTTATGATAATAAACGGGTTCTCTGCCGGTCCAAACGGGGCAAGACCAGGTCTTTCTGCCCTCTGCATCCCACATACGCAGGAAAAAGTAGCAGGCAGAGTTGCTTTCAACGTGGAAATCGAGAGAGCGAAGATCCTCACCCTCAGTCTCTGCTACGCACATACCGCCGTTGGAAATGACCTGACAGTGCTTGATGACGGTATCGGGCTCGTCGCGCAGATATCCGATATCTACGTGAATATCGTAGGAAAGTGCAAAAGGAAGGGTGGCGGGAGCCGTTTTACCGTTGACGGTATAGCGGATCTTCACGTTGCCCGTAGAGGAGGCGTACAAGCGGTTGGAAAGAATGGCGTCGTAAAAGGCTTCCTTGGTCTTCTCCTTTGCCATAATGATCGTCTTACCGGGGAAACGCTCAAAGCCCCAAACGGGACCGTGTGCATCGCTGGAGCAAGTGGGACATACCTTAAAGCCCGCATCGAGAGCTACGGAATAGGTAAATTCGTTGAGCAAATTCGCCTGGCGGTCGGTACCGTCTCCGATCTCCACAAGTCTTACCATTTGACGGAAACGGGGGGAGGTGTTGGTGGTCAAGCGGAAATTCCAAACGCCCTTGCAGGAATGACCAATGATCTGAGGATGTGCCAAGCAGGAGATGGCGTAGGGACTCATAGAATAATCGTCAAAGAACGCCTTCCAGCTGTGTGTAGAGGTGCAGGACTGTGCGTTCACGGTTACGATCTCACCGGAATTTTTGTGAAATACGCCAAAACGGTCTTCCTCGTGGGAGGCAACCTCAGCCTCGGCACCGGGAAACAGGATCAGCTCGTCCTGCCCTGCGTCGTAGGCATCGGCAAAGCCGCGGAAATACTCACGGGGATTGAGACAGCCTGCGTGATCGGAAACCACACCAAAGTCCATCAAACCGCTGGATTTCATTTTCTTGATATACTCTGCGGGATAGATCTCGGGACCTCTTGCGGAAAACTCCTTGCGGTTGTGAATGTTGCAGGTGTGATCGTGGAAGTCGCCGATGTAATAATTAAATTCCTCGTCAGAAGAATAAGTGCGGCGCTCGTGAATGCTGACGGGGCAAGTGTATTCCACACCGTTAAAGGTAGCAGTCACGTTTGCCTTACCGGGATACAAAAGGGTCAGCAAAACGCCGTTGGTAAAGCTGGCTTCGTACTTTCCGACGTAGGTTTTGATCTGAACGCAGGGATCGTCGGTCTTCCAGGTAATGTCCTCCTTGGAAAAATCCTCGTCTCCCAGCAAACGCAGGGGCAATACGTCCCCTACGTAAGAATCTATTTTTTCGAATGATAACTTTCTTTCCATCTTTTCCTCCCAAGATCAAAGCAGTTTTTTCCATCTTAGCACTTCACGCCCGAAAATGCAAGGAAAACGGCAATAAAAGTACAACAAAAATCAAGAAAAAAACAAAGAAAAACAAAAACAAGAGCCAAAAACAAAACGTCCTTGCTCTTGTTTATAAATCGTTTTTTTCGAAAAATAACGAAAATCACAACAGCTCAAAATCCCTCTCCCCGCACCTTCCGAACGTCGCTGATATAGGTAAATGCAGCTCGGTCATATTTTTCCACGATTCCGAGAACGGTGGATACTTCCCTGCTTCGAACGATACATACGAGACTTTTGCCGTCCCTTTCGGTATAGAAGCCGTGGGTATAAAACCCTGTGACGCCACGCTCCATTTTCTCCATAATTTCCGCGGCAATTTGCTCACTCTCGGGAGAAATGACGGTGACGGATTTCGCAAAATCACCTCGGATCAAAAGAAAATCCGTTACCTTGGTGCTGATGTAGAGGGAGATCACAGAGTAAAGCATAATGGAGAAATTGCGAAAAACGATGCCGGAAAGGAGAATGACGGCGGTATCAATAACAAGGATAAAGGTGGCGATGCTCACGTGAGGGAAAATACGGTTCAAGATCAACGCGGCATAATCGGAACCGCCGGTAGAGCCGTCTCGCATCACCACAAGACCTACACCGACTCCCACCAAAACACCGCCGAATACCGCTCCCAAAAGCAGATCGCTTTCCGCGAATACGACCCCTTCAAAAAGCTCCAGAAACAGGGAGAGAAGCACGATTCCCGCGATGCTTTTCGGGATCGCCTCTTTGGGCAAGGTACGAAAGCCGAAGAAAAAAAGCAGTGCGTTAAACGCAAGAGTCGTTAAGGAAAGAGGCAGGTCAAACAAATGCAACAGGACCACGGATACACCGCTGATCCCACCGGTGGAAATTTTGAAAGGAGCGAGAAAGAAATCAATGGCAAACGCCATTACCATAGAGCCTGCAGCAATAAAAAGATAATCAAAAAATCTTTTTTTCATAAATCCCCCTTGACAATCCCGCGGTTTATGCTACAATTCTATTGTAATTTTATGTCCTATTCAAGTCAAAATAATCATTGTTGCAGTCATTTTTTAACTTTTTTGAGGTGCTATGAAAGCGGAATTTAACATTGAACGGGAAAAACAAAACTTACTTTTTTACGAAGAAAGCATTAACGATGCCGCGCCCATTGCCTTTCACTCGCAGGTGGAGCTGTTCTTCGTGGACGAGGGAGAAATGGTGGCGACGGTGGGAAACCGTCAAAAGCTTTTGAAGGCGGGAGAAATGGCAGTATCCTTAAGCTTTGAGGCTCACGCCTATTACACACCCGAGGCATCCCGCTCCACGGTTTTGATCATTCCCACCTATCTTTGCCCCGAATTTATTGAGGAAACGGGAGGAAAACGAACAGAAAACCCCTTTATCACAGACGGAAAAACCGTTGCCCGTATCCGCGAGCTGATCACGTTGCTGAACAAATGTGAGCATTCCCCCTTGGAGCAAAAGGGCTATCTGTATTTGATCCTGGGTCTGCTTTTGCGGCAGCTTCCATTGGCGGAGGGATGCCACGAAATGGATCCATCCCTCTCCTCCAGGCTTTTGCTTTATATCAACTCCAATTTTCAGAAGGATATTACCCTTGCCTCTATTGCTGAGGAATTCGGCTATCACCCCAGTTACCTCTCCCGTTATTTCAAAGCTACCTTCCGTATGGGGCTCAATCAATATCTGACCACGGTACGTTTGAAGAACGCTTTGCTTTTGATGAACGAGAAAAATTCCAAACACAATTTGACTTATTGTGCCCTGGAAAGCGGCTTCCATTCTCTACGCACCTTTCACAGAACGTTTTTGAAGGAATTCGGAATGTCCCCAAAGGAATACCTAAAATCCCTCCCCCCCGAGGAGATCATTTCGATATAAAAAATACTCCGCAGCAAAATTGCTGCGGAGTATTTTTCACTTATTTGGCGAAACAGCTTTCTTGTCTGTCAGAGCAGGCATAAATCCGCTCTTTGATCGCGATAAATCCTATACGATCACAGAAAGAAATCCTTAATTCCGGACCAAAAGGTGCACTCCTCCCACATAGCTAAAACTTCCCCGTCGGTTCTGAAAATAACGAAAGCACTCGATCCCAAAAACCACGAAGGTTTTCTCTTGACAAGCCAGCAAGAATCTAAGTAACTATAATACACCTCAATCTTGTTAGAAGAATCACCGAATTTTTCTTCCAATGCAAGTTTCCCCTGGGAAACTGCGGTTTTAATGTCCTCCGAAGCGGCAAGCACCATATCAGAAGGATATTTCTCTCTTTGCTCTTCGTAATCAACTATGCTAAAAGATTGCACTTGAATATCTTTATTTTCATCTACCCGATAGAAGGTTACGGTCTGACCTTCTTCATAAACAGATGAGGCTTTCACCTCGGCAACAAAGTAATTTTCACTGGCGCGGGGCTCGGTGATTTCATATTGCTCATAAGGGTCAGATTTTCTAGCGATGTCAAACTTATCATCTAGTTTTTTGTCAACAATCACTGCACTTTGATAATTTTCATAAGAAACAGCTTCTAATCCGCCAGTTACGTACGTAATAAAAACCATCTCGATCTGAATTCCTTCTTTTTTTACCGTTCCCAGCCAATACCAGTCATCAAATGCCTCAAAACCAACTTCAAATCTCACGCATCCATCTTCCGATTCCCAAATTGAGCCAAGAAAAGAATACGGCATTTCATTGGAAATCCACGGTGGAATACAACCGGACAGAGGCAGGAGAATCAAACAAAAAGCAAAAACGATACATAACTTTTTTAATTGCTTCATCTTTTGATATCCTTATCATTCAATTCACGCGGTAACCGTAAATGTACTTATCCGCGTACCATTCCGGTCCGTTTTGATCGCCGTTAAGAACCTCAAAAGAATCCTCATAGACCCTCAGCACGACGTAATGAGCGCCGGCGCCAAGATCTTTGGGATTATTCCAAAATGCGATCAAATAAAGACCCGGATCTGACAACTCTTTGGCTTTCACCGGCGTACAATTGATGCCGTAGTCCTTTAAGACGTCATCTACGACAAAAGGATTTATTCCCAAATAACCGTCGATGATCAAGCCGCTGCCGCTTTCAATATCGCGAATCGTTTCCGAAAGGGTAGATTCAACACCTTTGATAACTTTTACGTTATGAATTGCGACGGCACCGCAGCCGTTTTCCCCTACGTTGCCGGATCCCACCTTCATATCCTTGATCGAAGGATCTTTTTGATTCGTTACGATCGTATTTTTGGCGTCGGCAGACTCATCTTTGGAATCGGGATCATAGAAGAAATCTTCCTCAAACGTTGCTTCGGCATTCGGCGCCGAAGTCTCCGGTTTTTTCAAATCGTCTTTGTCTTTTTTGTTTTCCGTCTCCTCTTTTTTGTTCTCGGGGAGTGACGCCTCCGGAGAACCGTACAAGAACGTTACCGTAGCATCTTTTCCTCTTGCAAATTCAAAGTTATACTGCAAATTCTTTACGTACAAGGTTCTTTCGCGGATCATCCTCAAATAATCAATGTCCCGATCCAGCAAATATTGACTGCCCGGATGCAGGTCATATCCCGTATTGGAGTAAATACTTGCGATGAATTTGAATTCTTCAAGCAACGCCTTTTCCCATTTTTCTTCATACAATAAAAAACGGTCTCGGTCCGAAGCATTTAACAAAGCGGCATACGATTTGCTGGAAAAATGCAGTTCTTCCAGCCACAGATCGGTATATTTCTTCTGGTGCAATCTCATTTCGTAGATCGTAGTGCCGGGATCGTCCGCCTCATAGTCCCGATCAAGAGGGTTATTTTTGATCAATTTGTAAAACTCTGACTCGTCGTCTTTCTCGTCGGAGGGCAAAGTCGTCTTGTCGTTTTCCGTTTCCGAAAGGGTATTTCTCGCCTCTTCCGTTTCCGAAAGGGGCGCCCGGGGATCTTCCGTTTTGAGCTGCAATTCTTCGTTTGTGCACGAGCACAGAAGAAAAAGTCCGGCTGCAAGCACCAATACCGACAGCAACGCCGATACAAAACAAAGTTTATTTTTCATAGTATCCAATCTCCTTATTCGAAGGACGGTTCATTCTTCACATTTCCATTATCGCAAGACAAAGCGAATTTTGTCAAGGGAATTTTAGGCGAATTTGACACCGAAAAAGAAATTTCGTTTACCTACACAAAAGCAATGTTAGCTTTTTGTCAAATCCACATAGTTTTCGATTTTCGGGAATAATAAAAAATCCGCTTCGTTTGAAGCGGATTTTTTGTCAGGTCGTGGCTTAGTCGATGCTTTTGGTGGCAATGATATCGGCACCGAACACGTCTGCAAGGAGCACGTCGCCTATGGCGATGGGTGCATTGGCTTTTGCGGCGCGGATCTTTTCCATTGCTTCGAACATGCTCTCCTTGGGAATGGGAGCGGAGGTCTTTACGCTGACCATGGTATCCTCGCGGTTTTCCACGCGGATAAAGGAGGTTACGGTGCGGACGGGGTGGGTGCACTCCTCGATGGCGTACTTTTTACCTCTGGGGCAAATGTTGCCCACAACGGAAAGGCCTTCTGCGCTTTCCTCAACCGTAAGACTGCAGCCTTTGGGGCAAATGATACAGGTTAAATTTCTCATTTCACTTCCTCCAAGCTAACCGTAATTTCTTCACCCTGCAAGGGGAACAATTCTTCCTTCAAGGTGATCTTTTCCATTTCACCGGGAGCAACGCGGGGCTTTACAGCCGTTGCCAGAACGGTATCACCGCTCTTTGCGGTGATCTTTACCTTTCCGAGAGGAGCGGAAACACGGAAATACAGATCGATCTTCTGTGCTTTTTCGGTATGGATCCGCTGAGGAAGCACATAACGAACACCTTCGCCGGGCTTCACGGAAGCGATCTTGCCCTCCTCGGTCTCGCCTTTTGCATATTTTGCAGCGGCAACACCTGCGATCTCACCTTCGTCGGAAACGAAATCGACCAGGTCGTGTACCTGAAGCACGTTGCCGCAGGAGAACACACCGGGGATAGAGGTCTGACGGTTTTCATCTACCAGAGCACCGCTGGTAACACGGTCCATTTCAATTCCGGCAGTAAGAGTTACCTCGTTTTCGGGGATCAAACCGACGGAGAGAAGCAGAGTATCACAAGGGATAAAGCGCTCGGTTCCCTCCACCGCTTTGCGGTCTGGACCAACTTGTGCAATGGTAACGCCCTCCAGGCGCTCTCTGCCGTGGATCTTAGTCACGGTGGTAGAAAGGTACAGCGGAATTCCGAAGTCCTCCAGGCACTGAACGATATTACGGGTCAGACCACCGGAATAAGACATCAATTCGCAAACCGCTTCAACCTTGGCACCCTCCAGAGTCATTCTGCGCGCCATGATCAGTCCGATATCGCCGGAGCCGAGGATGACTGCACGCTTGCCTACGGAAAAGCCCTCGATATTCATCAGTCTCTGAGCACAGCCTGCGCTGTAAACGCCTGCGGGACGGTCACCGGGAATTCCGATGGCACCGCGGCTTCTTTCGCGGCAACCCATTGCCAAGATCACGCTCTTTGCCTGAATGGACTGATAGCCGTCTCTGCCCTGGAAGGTAACCACCTTATCGGGGGTCAGAGAAAGAACCATGGTTTCGGAATAGACCTTGATGCCTCTTTCCTTGACCATTTTCTCATAGACTGCGGCATATTCGGGGCCGGTCATTTCCTTGCCCATTTTGTGCAGACCGAAGCCTGCGTGGATGCACTGCATCAAAATACCGCCCAAGCGGGAGTCACGGTTCAGGATCACCACGTCGCGGCATCCTGCATCATAGGCCGCTACTGCCGCCGCCATACCTGCGGGGCCGCCGCCGATTACAACAATATCGTGTTCTGTCATACTTCCTCCTTACAGTTTCCCGTTAAGGAACTTGCTGCTCTTGCCGTTTTTGGTTACTTCTTCCATGGGGATCCCTCTCTCCTCGGAGATCAGACGCATTACCACGGGCATACAGAAGCCGCCCTGACATCTACCCATACCGCCTCTGGTACGGCGCTTGATGCCATCCACGTCGTTTGCGGGAGGATTCTGACGGAGAGCCAAACGCATCTCGCCTTCGCTGACGCTCTCGCAACGGCAAACGATCCTGCCGAATTCGGGATGCACCTGGATGTAGGCGTTCTTTTCCTCGGGGCTCATTTTGGCAAAAGCACGGGGGTCCTCGCGTCTGGGATTAAAGTCGGGATTTTCCACCAATTCAAGTCCTGCGTTGGCAAGAAGCTTTACTGCCTCCTTGGCAATGGCGACGGCAGAGGTCAAACCGGGAGAGTCGATGGCACCCAAATGGATCAGACCGGGTACCTTGCGGCTTTCTTCGATGATGAAGTCACCGGTGCTGACGGAGGAGCGCACACCGGAGAAGGAGGTGATGCGGGAACCGATCCAAAGAGAGGGGACGCTCTTTTTGCCAAGACGCTCTGCCATGGCAAGACCGTCCTCGGTGGTTTCCACGTGCTCGGGGGACTCGACCTTTGCGGCGGTGGGACCTACCAAAATATTGCCGTGAGCCGTAGGAGAAACCAGAATTCCCTTACCTTCCTCGGAGGGAACCTGGAAAATAGTGTGGGAAACAAGGCCGTTTTGGCTCTTGTCAAGGAGATGATACTCACCTGCACGGGGGATGATCTCGAAGAATTTATCCCCTGCCATTTCGGCGATCTTATCAGAATAGGCGCCTGCACAGTTGACCAAATAGCGGGCGGAGACCTGCTGTCCGTTGGTTGCGGTGACGGTGAAAACGCCGTCCTTCTTCTCAATGGCACAAACCTCGAAATTCAGCTTCAGCTCCACTCCGTTATCCATCGCGTTGCCAACGGCGGCAATAGCCATACCGTAGGGACAAATGATGCCCGCGGAGGGAACACGCAATACGGAGGTGATCGCCTCGGAAAGATTGGGTTCCAGAGCTCTCGCTTCATCGCCCGTGAGGATCTCCATCCCCTCTACACCGTTGGTAATTCCCCTATCGTAAAGGGCACGAACGGTCACGTCTTCCTTCTCTCCGAATGCACAGATCATGGAGCCGTTGCGAACGTAGGTTACGTTCAGCTCGTCGGCAGCCTGATACAGAAGGGGTACGCCTGCCATATTCATTTTTGCTTTCAAAGTACCGGGCTCGGGGTCGTAGCCACCGTGGATGATACCGCTGTTTGCTTTGGAAGCACCTGCGGCAACGTCGTTTGCCTTTTCCAAAAGACAAACGGACAGCTTGTATCGGGCAAGCTCGCGGGACAAAAGTCCGCCGATGACGCCTGCGCCGATGACGATCACGTCTTTCATATTCTCTCCTTTTTCTTAAAAAAAATAAAGGAAGGACTCGGGCGGATATTTCACCGTCCAAGCTCCGTTCCTCTTTGTTCTCTCGTCGGAATATTCTTTTTTTTACAAATACCACAGCTCTTTTTTGCCCGTGGAAACGGCAATGGCACCGCTCTGAAGCGCCTCCATAACCTCTGCCTTGGTCTCGATCAGGCCGCCCGCGATCAACGGTACGGACACCTCCCGCGCAAAACGGGAAGTAATCTTTCCGATCACACCGGGCAAGATCTCGATAATATCGGGATCAGAGGAAGCAAGCACGTCCTCGATCCCCGCAACGCCCTGAGAATCATAGACGAAAAAGCGCTGAACGGTGACGAGACCCATATCCTTGGCAACCCGAAGCAACGAGGGCTTGGTGCTGATCACGCCGTCCACACCGATCTCGCTCAAAAAAGCAACTCCCGCACGGTCGCGGGCAATTCCCTCGGAAAGGTCAATATGCACGAAAATCGCTTTTCCCGCACCGTGGGCTCTTTCCACCCGTTCCCTGACTGTCAGAATATGGCTATGAAACAGAAAGATCATATCCACGGGGGATGAAAGGGCTGCGTCAAAGCCTTCGTCCCGAACCGCCGCAATGACGGGGGAAGCTTCCAAGGAATCAATAATCTTTGAATTCAAGACAAAATCCTCCTCGGTAAAAAAATAGCAAAAGAACGCAGGTAGCCATTCTTTTGCTATTCTCTTTTAACTCTACTTTAATAATTTAACACAAACAAAATCAAAAGTCAAGTAGTTGGGAAAAATCATCAATATAAAAATCGCAAAGAGCGCGGATCTGCTCCGTATATTCCTCAGAAGATTCGTCGTAAACGCCGCAAACGGGCATATTTGCGCTTTTCGCAGTTTTGTCCGCGTTGTAGTTATCGTCCAGAAAAAGCACCCGATCTACCGTCGTCCCCATCTTTTCCGCCGCCATTTTGTAGATCTCGGGGTCCGCCTTGGTGGTGAAAAAGTCGTCGCAGGACCAAACGTTGTCAAACAGCTCGAAAAGTCCCAGGCGCTTCAGGCAAGCATCCAGCGTAACGTGGGGACTGGCGGTGAGCACGTTGAGGGACGCGCCCTTCGCCTTCAGAGCCTTCAAAGTCTCCTCCACGTTTTTCTTGGCAGGAATGCGGTACCAATAGGCGTCCATCAAATACTCTTTCATTCGCAGGATCAGCTGCTCTTCGGACGCGGGAACACCCATTTTTTCCACGTAATACTTTGCGGTACCGATGGTTCCCAGGGGTGTGATGATCTTGATCAGATCGGGTCCGTAGGGAATTCCGAAATCATCCAGGATTCGCTTCATTGCCGCGCAATAGGAAGGCATGGAATCCACCAGCGTTCCGTCAAAATCAAACAGATAAGTATCAAAATACTTCATTTTTTCTCCTTATGCCCTTACCAACTCAAAACGATAAGTATTTCCGTCCTTTTTCTCATCGAGCACCTTCATTTCGGGAAATTCAAAGAAGCATTCCGCCTCCTCGGGAGAAGTTACATTGTAAATAAACTTCTCACCTTCACGCCGCCACTCCACGTCGATCCGTCCCTTTGCGGAATCGTAATAGCCGCGGGCAGAAGTAATGGAGCCGTCGTGACAGAAATAAGGGATAAAAGAGATCTTCTCGAAGCCGGGAGATTCGATATGGGAGCGAATACCCAGAACGTATTCGTACATCCACTCGGTACAGGAGCCGAAGGAATAGTGATTAAAGGAATTCATTCCGTCCCGAATTCCCCTCTCCTGCGTAAAGCTGTCCCAATGCTCCCAGATGGTGGTGGCGCCGTTGACCACCGAATAGCCCCAGCCGGGGTACTCCTCGCTGGTGATCAGGCGATAGGCGATCTCGGACAGGCCCACGTCACAAAGAGTGGGGAGCAAAAATCTAACGCCCAGGAAGCCGCAGGTAAGCTTTCCGCCGTCCTCACGGAATTTGCGTTCCAGGTGCTCGCGAGCGGAAGCCTTGGAAATAAAGCCGAATTTATAAGCAATCACGTAGCAAGACTGGGTATCGCTTTGAATGGTTCCGTCCTTTGCCACAAAGGTCTCGGCAAAGGCTTTTTTGATCTTCTCATACAGAGCCTCGTAGCGGGCGGTTTCAAAATCCCCCACGGCACGGCAAAGCTCGGCACAAATATAAGCGGAGTGACCGTAAAACAGGGTGGAAAGCATATCCTTATCCGTTTCGTTGCCCAAGGAAAGCCAGTCTCCGTAGGTCTTGCCGCAGGTGCGGCGAATTCCGTCGGGACAGGTGCTTTCAAAATAATCCAGCATCTTCTTGATGGCGTAGAGATTGTCGCGGATGATCATTCTGTCACCGTAGGTACGGTAATGGCAGAAGGGAATTTCCGCAATTGCCTCACACCAGCCGGCAGAGGGCCCGAAGCCCACGTAGTTGTAAAAGCCGATATGAGGCAAGGGTGCCACGGCAGGAACTACACCGTTGCCAAGCTGTGCCTCACGCACGTCGGTCAGATACTTTTCGTAAAACTCCTTGCACGCCATATTGTACATGGCACTCTGACTGAAGATCTGCGCGTCGGCGGTCCAGCCGAGACGTTCGTCTCTTTGGGGGCAATCAGTGGGAACGCCCAGAAAATTATCCCGCTGACTCCAAAGAGCGTTTTGATAAATGCGGTTCACCAAAGAGTTGGAGCAGGAAAACTCGCCGCTGACGGGCAGATCGGTGTACATCGCCTCGGCAACGATATCCAGAATCTCCACCTCTCCCTCAAGCTCAAGCTCCGCATAGCGGAAGCCGTGAAAGGTAAAGAGGGGGCGGAAGATCTCCTTTTCCTCTCCTGCCAGGATATAAACGTCGGTGGCCTCTGCCTTGCGAAGATTTTCCGTATAGATCTTGCCATCCACGAAAAGCTCTCCGTGGCGCACGGTCACCTTTGCCCCCGCCTTTCCCCTGAAGGTCAAACGAAGTGCACCCGCAATGTTTTGTGAAACGTCGTAGGTCAGCTGATTCCCCTCTTTTTTGATCAAGGCGGGGATAAAGGTGTGCTTGACGCGGATGGGGGGGAGCTTCATTTCTTCCAAATAAATATTGCGAGGGAAACGGAAGGGATCCTCGGTGGGATGCTCCCACTCGGAATCGTCATAATCCACTGCGGAAAAATCGCCCAGAGAAAGACGGTGATCCACGTATTCGCCCATATAAATATCGGTACGTCGGATCTCACCTTGGGTACAAAGCCAGCTTTCATCCGTATTGATTCTCTCAGTTTCGCCGTTTTCATATTCCAGAACGATCTGTGCGCACAGATAGATCTTATCGGAATAGCTGGTACGCTTGAAGGTAGCGTTGGAGCCTACGTGACCCACTGCCCATCCGTCACCCAAAACGATGCCGACGGCGTTGCGCTCACCGAGAAAACCGGTGATATCAAAGCGCACGAAAGGCAGTTTTTTATTATAATCCACCCAGCCGGGAGAAAAATAATCGTCACTGATTGCTTGCCCGTTGACGTAGATCTTGTAAACGCCCAGCGCGGATGCCAAAATCTGCGCTTTCTTCACTTTTCCCTTGCAGGAAAAGGTCTTACGGAAGTAGGGAGCGGGATTGCCGTATCTGGCTTCGATCCCCTGATATTCCCCGGTCTCGTAATTGATCCATTTTGCATTGAAGTGCATACTGCTTCCCTCGTTTTATGAAATTATAAATTCAAAAAGTCCTTGCGGTAGGTCAGTCCGAATGCCTCGGCTACCTCCTTCAGTTCTTCGTCGCGGATGGTATTCAGATGGGGTCTGTTGCAAATGAGCATATAGAGCTGAGCCGCTTTTTCAACGGTCTCGATCAAACCGAAGGTTTCGTCCATATCCTTTCCTGCGCCGTAAATGCCGTGCAATCCCCATACCACCAAACGGTATTCCTCCATCTTCTTGGCGGTGGCGATGCCGATCTCGTTGTTGCCGCAGACCATCCAGGGAAGAACGCCGATGCCGTCGGGGAATACCACGATGCACTCGGTGCACATTTCCCAAATAGTGTGGGTGAATGCCTTGTCATCCAGCTCATGAATATGAGTCATGGCAAGCGTATAGGTGGGGTGGGTGTGCATGACCACTCTGTGAGCGGGATCCTTTTCCAAACGCACGATATGGCTCATCAGATGGGCGGGAAGCTCACTGGTAAATTTGCCGCCGTCGCGGTAACCCCAAAGAAGCTCTGCGGTGGTGCCGTCCTCGGCAATGCGGATAACACCCAAATTCAACTCGGGATCCACCTCCACGTTCTTAAAATACTTACCGGTACCGGTAACGATAAAGATCTTGCCGATGAGCTTGGAGGCATCAAAGCCGGTGGGGATGGTGCGGATCACGTGGGTCAGATCCAGATACTCGGCAACCTCTTCTTCCTTCAAAAGGTAACTGATGTTACCGCCGTTCCTCTCATCCCAGCCGAGACGGTACATATTTGCGGTGGCTCTTTTCATTTCCTCCACGAAGGGGGCAGTCAAAATGTCTTTCATGATTTTATCCTCTCTTTTTTAATTCTTTTTCTTCGTATTCTCTTACCTGTTCCAGCCACTGACCGTCGCCGGGAACATCACAAGCAGCGCAATATTCGTTCCAAACCTCGCCGAAGGGCAAAGTCTTTGCTTCCTCACGAAGAACCATCAGGCGGGTAAAATCCCCCTCATCTTGCGCCTTTTTCAAGGCGGCGTCCGGAGAAAGGAGAGCAAAAAGCAGAGCCTTCTGCAAATTGCGATAACCCACCACCCAAGCGGCGATGCGGTTGATGGAAGCATCAAAATAATCCAGAGCGATCTTCACTCTGCCTTCAAGACCGCCGCAACGAACGATCTCCGACGCAATCTCGCGAGTCTCGTCATCGAAGAGAACCACGTGGTCGCTGTCCCAGCGGATGGGACGGGTCACGTGCAGGGCGATTTCGGGGAAGAAAGCAAGGAGCGCGGAGATCTTGTCGGAAACGACCTCGGTGGGGTGATAGTGACCGTTGTCCATCAAGGGAATACAGCGATCCGCATTCTTTGCGGCGTAAAGCAGAGAAAATTCTGCACTGCCCGCGGTATAGGCTTCCACCCCGATTCCGAACACCTTAGACTCCACGCAAGGCTTGACCTTACCGAAATCGTAGGGTTCCTCCAAAATGCGGTCGATGGAATCGCGGTAACGAGCACGGGGGCCCAGGCGATCTCCGGGAATATCCTTAAATCCGTCTCCCGTCCAGATATTCATAACGCATTCCTCGCCCAGCTCCTCCGCCAAATACTGAGAAATGCGGATGCAGGCCTTGCCGTGCTCGATCCAGAAGTTTCTGGTTTCCTCGCAAGGGCTGGAAAGGGTCAAGGGATCACACTTGGGATGGGAAAAGAAGGTGGGATTGAAATCGCACCCCATTCCACGAGCCTTGCAAAACTCCACCCACTTTTTAAAATGCTCGGGACGAAGCTTGTCACGGTCTTCCCATTTGCCGTCTTCAAAGATGGCGTAACAGGCGTGCAGGTTCATTTTTTTCTTGCCGGGAAGCAAGGACAGGGCGAAATCCAGATCCTGCATCAGCTCCTGGGGATTTCTTGCTCTGCCGGGGTAATTACCCGTAGTCTGGATGCCGCCGGTCAGAGGCTTGGACGGGTCGGTATCAAAGCCGCGCACGTCGTCTCCCTGCCAGCAGTGGAGAGAAACCGAGACCCCCTTCAACAGTTCTATGGCTCGATCCGTATCCACGCCGATCGCGGCGTACTTTTCTTTTGCTTCTGCGTAGTTCATCCGTTTACCTCCTCAATATCAAAGGATGCTTTTACAATCTTTCTCATATCTGCAAGGCTCTTTTCGGGAGAAGCGTACATCATCTGGCAAAGCAGATTTCCCAATGCAGTTGCTTCCACGGGTCCTGCCAGAACGGGCTTGCCCGTAACCTTTGCAGTCAGGGCGTTCAGATAGGAGTCCTTGCTGCCGCCGCCCATAATATGGATGCTGTTAACACTCTTTTCCGCCAACGCTTCCACGGTCTGTACCGCTTTGCGGTAAGAGACGGCAAGAGAATGGTAAACGGAGGAAAGCAGATCCCCGAGGGGCAGTTCCTTTTCCCCAAGCAACTCGCGAATGGCGTCGATCATATTTTCGGGTGCCACAAGCGTCGGTGCATTGGGATCGAAGGTCTTGGTGTAAGCGCTTTCCATCGCCATCTGCATCATTTCATCGTAGGTATATTTCTTATTCAGGTTTTTGCGAATATTTTGGAACAACCACATTCCCATAATGTTTTCCAGGAAACGGTAGCGGTAATGAATTCCGCCTTCGTTGGTAAAGCCTCCCAGCATCGCCTCCTCACACAGAATCGGCTCTGCAAGCTCAGTGCCGATGAGACTCCAGGTACCGGAGGATACGAAAACGCTCCCCTCCTCCATAGGGCAGGCGGCAACGGCGGAAGCGGTATCGTGAGAGGGGCAGAAGACCACCTCTGCGGAAAAGCCGACCTGCTCCGCAATTTCCTTTTTCAGATCGCCCACCTTTTCACCGGGCAGAGAAAGCCGGCAGAACAAGGCGGGATCGATCCCCAGCTTCTCCAAAAGCTTCCGATCCCAGTTCTTTTCAACAGCGTTGACCAAGGAGGTGGTGGTAGCGTTGGTATATTCGTTTTTCATCACTCCCGTCAAACGCCAGGACAGGTACGCGGGGATCATCAAAAAGTGCTTGGCGCGATCCAGGCGGCCCACCGCCTTATCGCAATATAGCTGATAGATCGTATTAAAATCCAGCGGCTGGATACCCGTGCGGGCAAACAGCTCCGCTCTCGGCAGGACCGCATCCACCTGCTCGGGAATTCCCTCTACTCTGCGATCACGGTAAGCGATCACGGGAAGGATCTCCCTTTTGTTTTCATCCAGAAGCACGTAATCCACGCCCCAGGTATCAATGGCAATGGTTTGGGGAGCAAGTCCGAGCTTTCCGCATTCGGCAATACCTGCGATCACCTCTTTTACAAGGCTTTCGATATCCCAGGTCAGATACTCGCCGTCTTCCTTGACTCCGTTTTCGAATCGGTAAATCTCACGGGTCTCGATCTTCCCGTTTTCCAAACGGCCTAAAATATGTCTGCCGCTGGAGGCACCGATATCAATGGCTAAATGGTACATCTTTTTCACCTCACATTTTCACCCGTTCATCATATCACAAAAAACGGGATAGGGGAATATCTTTATTTGATAAAAAAACTGTCCTTATTTTCATCGCGATACGCTTTTGGACGCATTCCGATACGCCGGGTAAACAGGCGATGAAAATAGCTTGCGTTTTCATACCCCACCGCTGCGGCGATCTGATCCACGTTCATTTGCGTACTGCGGAGCAAAAACTGCGCCTGTGACAGCCTTTTTTCCTGCAACAGATCGGTATAGGTCTTTCCCGTCATCTGCTTCAAATAGCGGGAGAGGGCGGAAACGTCGCAATGCAACAAAGCACATAGCTCGCCAAAGCTCCCATCCGCGTAATGCTCCTCGATATATCGCAGCACACGGAGCACCACTGCCTGCTCGCCTTGTTCCAGACGGAGACGGTCACTGTGATTCATCAGCTGAAGCAACAGAAGACCCATAGTAACCTGATTTACCTTGCGTTTATTGGGCATTCCGAACAAATAAGCGTAAAGCAGATTCTCCACCAAATTTTGTACGGGGAGAACGTCCGACACACGAAAATGGAGATAGTGGATCCCCTCCTCCTTGCGGCTGAGTGCATCAATAATAAATCGCTTCAGGGGCGTTTCCTCCTCACCCAGCATAGACAGGACCTCGGTAAAAAAGCGGGGCAGGATCATAAAGTTAACGGCAACGTCTTTTTCGCCGGCACGAAGGATCTCGTGGCGGGCCGCCAGGCTGAGAAAGAGAAGTTCACCCTCGGAAAGCACCACCGTCTCCCCTTCCACCACGTGGGTCACACTCCCGGAGCATACGTAAACGACCTCAATATAATCATGAGAATGAAGCGGAAAGTCTGCAAACCGCGTATGGGTGCGAAGCTCCAGCATTTTTCCCGAAGCCATCATCCGACGGCTTTCGATAACGCAGCTTCCCTTTTCCATATAAAGGCTTCGGTCCAGATCCTTGGAATCGCGGAGCGCTTCCTCCTCCGACGACAAGGGTGAAAGCTTTGCCAGGATCTCGTTTCGGATCATTTTGCACCTCCTTTTCTGTCGTTATTTTATCACAAAAAAGACAGCCTTGCAAGCATAAAAAAGGTGTGCCGAAAGCACACCTTTTTTTCTGTTAACCGCGATCCTCGAAAACTGCTTCCTCCTTTTCCTGCGGCTCTGCATCGGATACCTCCTCGTAGAAGGGATCGATCATATGCCGCTTGATCACGGGCCAAGCACCGTAGATCTGAAGGAACCAAGCGATGGAAATGGTGAAAATAAACAGCATACCCACACCCAAAGAAGGGATAAAGCCAAATACCACCACGTTCAAAACGAGAACCAGCAACGAGAAGAAGGAACAGAGCAGGTTCCGCTTTAAGCCGGAAATGGCAAGGATCCAGGAATTTTTCAAGATCTTCGTCATTTTCAGATCGAAGGTCACGCACATCAGGTACATATACGGGCGCATCAAGAGATAAATGATGGACAAAAATGCCGTCAGGTACAAAAGGATCAGCATCCCAAAGCTTTGAGAGGAATACACGTAGCTGACCAGATCGTAGGCGATAACGAACAAAAACGCCACGTCGATCAGCCCCAAGAGCAGGGACTGCTTAAAATTGCGCTTGATGCAATGGAAAAAGTCCTGCGCCAGATCCACGGGCTCCCGACGGACGAAATTACGCTGGACGTAGGTCATGGCAGCCGTAGAAATACCAAAGGTCAGGAGAGTCAAAAGTCCGATCGCCAGCAACAAGTGAGTCCATACGGTGGGATAATTGTTGGGAACCTGGACTCCGACCACGCCGTAAAGTGCGTCCAGCGCGGGATTGTCTCCATGCATCCTCACACCGTGCAGAGGCTGAAACAATACGTGGGCAGGCGACATATAGGGGGTTCCGCCTACGTTTGCCAAACGGGCAAAGAGGGCAAAAACCGGACAGTTTACCAGAAAGAAAAGCAAATTCAGCGTAACGATACGCCAGAATTTATCGCCAAAGGTGGTAAAAAAACGCTTAAATCCGAAATTTTCCGCAACGTCTTTTTTTTGCACGCCCTTACCGGGCTTGATATATCCGTTAAAAAGACCCATTATTTTCTCCTTTTGTTCTCGTTTGATACCCGCGGAAGGACGCGGGGTCCGCATTGCCCAGGAGAAGGGTGATCTCCTCCCGTGCCCTCCCCTCCTCCATCAGATGAAGCGCAAGACTGCGCCGCAACGTGTGAGGGGAGATCGGTTTATCGATTCCGCTGAAGATTGCCCGCTCCTTCAGGTTTTTCCAGAAGCCCTGTCGCGTGATCCGTGTTCCCCGCGCCGTAATAAAAAGAGGTTTCCTCTCCTCACTGTCAGCGGCATAAAGTTCACGAAGTGCCAAATATTTTGAAAGAGCGCGCCGCGTTTCCGCGGTAACGGAAAGGGTTCTGCGCCTGCGTCCTTCGCCGCAGAGAAGGCATCCGTCACGCAGATCTCCCAGATCCAGCTCCACAAGCTCCGTGACCCGAAGACCCGTTTCGCAAAGAAGCATCAGCATTGCACGGTCACGCATTCCCCGGAAACCGGGGAGGGAGTAATCGATCAGCCGGGAAAACTCCTCCCGATCCAAAACCGCACGGTCCTTCGGCACGAAATCCGCGGCGCGGATCCCCTCCATGGGATTTGCACAAACGTAGCTTTTCATCTTCAAATACGTATAAAAGGAACGGACCACCGATACCTGTCTGGTAAGAGAGGACGGAGAAAGACTCTCTCCCTGTCGGGCAAAATAGGAGACCAGTTCTTCCCTGCTCGCCCGTTCGGGATGATGGGAAAAGTGCATCAGCAACTTTTCCAGATCTCTGCGGTATGAAATCAGCGAAACTTCGCTGACACCGGTTTCACGCAAAAACGCTTCCACGATTTCATCCATACCGTACACCTCCCCAATTTTCTTCTATTTTACAATAAAACTTTTCTCTTTTCAATGGGTTTCACAAAAAAAGAACAGCTTCTCTTACAAAAAGCTGTTCTTTCGGTCAGTTTTCCAATCTGTACTTACCTGTTTTTCACTTCCTCCGCTATCATATCGAAATACATCTTTTTGCGGGTCTCCAGGAAGGTTTTCCAAGCGGTGGGATCGATAAAGGGATTTTCGGTCTCGGTAATGCGTGCGCCCTTGCCGACGGTGTCGTTATTGCCCACGTGGTTACCGATGAAGATCTCCACCTTTTCATTCATCAGAGCATCGATGGCGGGGACGAATTTTTCACGGATGGAGGTGGGCAGTCCGTAACGGTCAAGGAAGCTCTTTTTCATAGAGTTGATTCCCACACCGCCGTGGGTGCCTACGCGATAAGTCTTTTCACCGTCGGTCACGTCAAAGAAAAAGGCTTTGGTACCGGGAGTATGGCCGGGAGCATCCTTTACAAGAATACGGGTATTCCCCAGTGCAATCACGTCGCCGTGGGACAAAAGTACGTCCGGCTTGAATGCTTCGAAATACTCCGTTCCAAGCTCCTTCGCCCAGGTCAGATCCACGGTGCCGTCGGCGTAGGAGGCATCTTCCTTGCCGATAAAGGTCTTGGCTCCCGTCATTTCCACCAAAGCGCGGGCGGCTCCCAGATGATCGTAATGGCCGTGAGTGATGACGATATACTTGATATCGTAGGGAGAAAGACCCAAACGGTACATATTATCAATGACCAGATAAAGGCTCTGAGGATAGCCCGGGTCGATCATAATAAGACCCGCGCCCGTATCAATGATATGGGTAGATGCGGGAACGGTCCCTACAAAATACAGATTTCCGAAAATACGGAACGGTTTTGTGTATCCGGTCCAGGGATGTGCCATTTTTGCATTCATTGTTTTATCTCCTTTTCATAAAAGCTTTCCTTTGAAAATGCTTCTTCCAGCCCAAGGTAATCCGAAACAGTCTGTGCCACGGCACAAAAGCTTTCCGTCACCCCAAGATCTTTTCCTGCAAAGCCCTTCCCCGAGACCAAAACGGGAACGTATTCACGGGAATGGTCGGTAGAGGGGGTAGCGGGATCACAACCGTGATCGGCGGTAACGATCAAAAGATCGTCCTTTCGCAGCTTTCCGAAAAGACGGGGTAAAAACGAGTCGAATTCCGAGAGTGCTTCCGCGTATCCGTCCACGTCGTTGCGATGTCCGTACTTGGAATCGAACTCCACCAGATTTAAAAAGCAAATTCCTTCGAAATCTCGATCCGCAATTTCCAGACAAGTTTCCATCCCGTGGGTATTGGAAGCGGTTCGGTGTCCCTCGGTGATCCCACGGGAGGCAAAAATATCCTCGATCTTTCCGACGGATATCACGTCAAAGCCCTTTTCTTTTGCACGATCCAGTAGGGTCGCTTTCGGGGGCGCGAGTGAAAAATCGTGGCGGTTTGCCGTGCGCTCAAAGCCGTCCTTCCCCGTGACGAAGGGACGGGCGATCACTCTGCCTACGCCGTGCTCCCCTTGCAGGAGCGAACGGGCGATCTCGCAGATGCGGTAAAGCTCGGGAACGGGAACGACGCTTTCGTGAGCAGCGATCTGAAAGACGCTGTCACCCGAAGTATAAATGATCAGTGCACCCGTTTGAAGATGCTCCTCGCCGTAAAGGCGGATCACCTCGGTTCCCGAAAACGGCTTGTTGCAAAGAACTCTTCTTCCGCACCGCTTTTCGAACTCCCCGATCAGCTCCGGCGGAAACCCGTCGGGATAGGTGGGCAAGGGCTTTTCAGATATGACTCCGCAAAGCTCCCAATGGCCGATGGTGGTATCCTTTCCCATAGATCTTTCCGCCATTTTACCAAAAGCTGCAGCAGGCTTTTCTTCCGCGGGCAAAAAGTCCGCCCCCCGAATATTGCCAAGTCCCATCCGCAACAAATTCGGCACGTTGAAAAAGGGCGAAGCAGAGATGCTTTTCAGAGTGTGAGAGCCCTCATCCCCGAATTTCTCCGCATCGGGAAGCTCGCCGATTCCCAAGGAATCCAAAACGATGATAAATGCACGCTTCATCGCCGTTTAAAAGCGCAGTGACGCGCGCAGCGCAAGCAGCATCATATCCGTAAAAGAGGTTTGTCTTTCTTCCGCGGTGGTTTCTTCACCGGTGATGAGATGGTCGGAGATCGTACAAACGGCAAGCGCTTTTTTACCAAGACGCGCCGCATTCATATAAAGCGCCGCTGCTTCCATTTCCACTGCCATTACGCCCATTTTACTCCAAAGCGCAAGTGAAGTCTGATTGGAATCAAGCCCCTCCTCATCGTTGTAAAAGGTATCCGAGGAAAGAAGGTTTCCCACGTGGTAACGGAGCCCCATTTTCTCCGCTTCCTCCACTGCGATCTTCAAAAGATCAAAGGATGCGATGGGGGCAAAGGTGCCGGGCAGACGGAAGTTTTCCGCCATGCGGGAATTGGTACACGCACCCGCTCCGAGAACCACGTCGCGGACCCGAATCTTCTTCTGCATTGCACCGGCAGAACCTACGCGCACGATATTCTCCACTCCGAAGGCAGAATAAAGCTCGTGGGAATAGATGGCGATGGAGGGCATTCCCATACCGCTTGCCATCACGGAGATCAATTCTCCCTCAAAGCGGCCGGTATATCCCTGAATACCGCGAACGTTGTTTACCAGGCGGGGATTTTCCAGAAAATTCTCCGCAATAAATTTTGCCCGCAAAGGATCCCCGGGCATCAGAACGGTTTTTGCAAAGTCTGCAGGGGTACAATTAATATGCGGGGTCGGATACTTCATTTTCTTTCTCCTTTTCGGTTTTGATGATCTTTACCACGCGGCTGGTTCCCAAACGGTCCGCACCCAGTGCGATAAATTTCTCGGCATCCTCAAGGGTTTTGATGCCGCCCGCCGCCTTAATGCGAAGGGGCTCCTTTACGTGACGGGCAAACAGTGCCACGTCTTCAAAGGTAGCACCTCCCGAAGAAAAGCCGGTGCTGGTCTTGATATAATCCGCCCCTGCCTCGCCCACGATGCGGCACATGGCAATTTTTTCCTCCTCGGTCAAAAGGCAGGTCTCCACGATGACCTTGAGGATTTTCCCGCGGGTGGCTTCCCGAACGGCGGCGATCTCCTTGGCCACCTCACAAGTCTTGCCATCCTTGAGAAGTCCGATATTGATGACCATATCAATCTCATCGGCACCGTCTGCCACGGCACGGGCAGCTTCAAACACCTTCACCTCGGCAGTATTGTACCCGTTGGGAAAGCCGATGACGGTACAGACCTTCACTCTGCCGTTTAAATACTCCGAAGCAAAGCGAACGTAAGAAGGGGGAATACAAACGGACGCGGTACCGAAGGAAAGGGCGTCGTCACAAAGAGCACGGATCTCGTCTTTGGTGGCAGTCTGAGAAAGCAGGGTGTGATCTACCCTGGCAAGAATTTCTGCATTTGTCATAGAGTACCTCACGCATAATGGAATACAATATCATTATAGCACCGAAGCAAGCCTTTCGCAAGAAAAAAAGAGCTTCTTTTCGTTTTTTTGCACAAATGAAGAAAAATATTCGACAAAGTTTGAGCAAATAGCCTTTTTTACCATGGGTATCTTGACAAATTTTCCCGTTGTGTATATAATTATACAGATAGATTTTTATCTACAACAAAAGACTTCAGGAGTTGAGAAAAATGATTTTAAAAAGCGTAAAACAAGGCGAAACCAATCAATCTGTTCTGGAGATCCAGATCCCCAAGGCTGACTTTGAGGCCCAGGTGAACAAGGTCTTCAAGAAGCAGGCAAGCAAAATCACCGTACCCGGTTTCCGCAAGGGCAAGGCCCCCCGTGCCATTGTTGAAAAAATGTACGGCAAGGGCGTTTTCTATGAAGATGCGCTGAATGAGCTTCTCCCCTCTGTTTTGGAAGAAGCAGTAAAGGAAGCAAAGCTTGACGTTGTAAGTCAGCCCGAGCTGGAGCTTGGCGACATTGACGACGAAGGCGTAGCTTTGACTGCAAAGTATTACACCAAGCCCGAGATCACCGTAAAGAACTACAAGGGCATCAAGGCTGAAAAGACCGTGAAGAAGGTCGCTAAGGCTGAGGTTGACGCCGAGCTGGAGAGAGTTCGCCAGAGAAACTCCAGAACCATCGAGATCACCGACAGAGCTGCTGCAATGGACGACATTGCCGTAATCGATTACGAAGGCTTCGTTGGCGACAAGGCATTTGAAGGCGGTAAGGGCGAGGCCCACAAGCTCAAGCTGGGCAGCGGCCAGTTCATCCCCGGCTTTGAGGAGCAGATCGTGGGTCACAAGATCGGAGAGAACTTCGACGTGACCGTTACCTTCCCCGAGGATTACCACGCAGAGGAGCTCAAGGGCAAGGAAGCCGTGTTCAAGGTAGCTCTGAACGGCATTGAAAACGTAGAGCTTCCCGAGCTGGACGATGAGTTTGCAAAAGACGTTTCCGATTTTGACACTTTGGCTGAATATAAAAAGGACATCAAGGCTACAATAGAAAAGAGAAACGCCGACGAAGCAGAGCACGCAGTTGAGGAGCAGCTTCTCACCGCCCTGATCGACGGTATCGAGGGTGATATCCCCGCTTGTATGTTCCAGAATGAAGCTGAGAATATGTTCCAGGATTACGGCAACCGTCTGATGCAACAGGGTCTTTCTATGGATATGTACCTTCAGTACTCCGGTATGACCCGCGAGAAGATGATGGAAGAATTCCGTCCCCAGGCTGAGCGTCAGGTAAAGGCTACTCTCGCACTGGAAGCCATTGCAAAGGCTGAGAAGTTCGAACTGAGCGCAGAGGAGATCGAGGCTGAGTACGCAAGAATTGCCGAGTCCTACAAGATCGAGGTAGAAAAGGCAAAGGAATTCATCCCCGAAGAAGTGATCAAGAAGGACGTTTCCGCCCGCAAAGCAGTTGAGCTGATCAAGGCTGAGGCAGTGATCGAGGAGAAGGCAGCAGAAGCCAAGAAGGCTCCCGCTAAGAAAGCACCTGCCAAGAAGGCTCCCGCTAAGAAGGCCGAGACCGAGACCGAAGAAAAGAAGCCCGCTGCAAAGAAGGCTCCTGCAAAAAAAGCACCTGCAAAGAAGGCTCCTGCCAAGAAGGCAGAAGAATAATTACCAAAAACGGGAGGTTTTGACACATGGCACTGGTTCCAATGGTGGTTGAACAGACCGGTCATTCCGAGAGAAGCTATGACATTTATTCCAGACTCCTCAACGACAGAGTCGTATTTCTCTGTGACGAGGTAAACGATACCACGGCAAGTCTCGTAGTTGCACAGCTTCTTTATCTGGAAGCACAGGATCCCGAAAAAGACATTCACCTCTATATCAATTCCCCGGGCGGTTCCGTGTCTGCCGGTATGGCAATCTACGATACGATGAACTATATCAAGTGCGACGTATCTACGATCTGCATCGGTATGGCAGCAAGTATGGGCGCCTTTCTCCTGTCCGCAGGAGCAAAGGGCAAGCGCATTGCACTGCCCCACAGTGAGATCATGATCCATCAGCCCTTGGGCGGAATGCGCGGTCAGGCAAGCGATATTAAGATCCATTCCGATCATATCCTCAGAACCCGCGATACCCTGAACAAGATCCTGGCAGCCAACACCGGCAAGGATCTGGCGCAGATCGAAAAGGATACCGACCGTGATAATTTCCTCACGGCTCAGGATGCACTGGAGTACGGATTGATCGACAAGGTGATCGAAAAGAGAGCGTAAGACTCACTTTCGCCAAAAAGACACAAAGTCGGGTAAGTTTTGGCTTGCCCGACTTTATTATATCAAAATCTGAAAAACGGAGTTTTTATGGCAAATCAGAAAAACACCCCTACCTGTTCCTTTTGCTCCAGACCGCAAGAGCAGGCAGGGCTTCTCATCCCCGGCCCCAAGGGCGTCTATATCTGTGATGCCTGCGCCACCCTTTGCTACGAATTGGTAGAGGAATATCTGGGAGAGCAGGAAAAAGAGAAAAAGGCCGAGAAGGAATTCAATCCCGACTATCTTCCCCGCCCCACCGAGATCAAAAAGAAATTGGACGAGTACGTGGTGGGTCAGGACGAAGCAAAGAAGGCTCTTTCCGTAGCGGTTTACAATCACTATAAGCGTCTGATGCAAAAGGATGAGGACGGAGTCGAAATTCAAAAAAGCAACGTTCTGCTCATTGGTGCAACCGGTTGCGGCAAGACTTATCTGGCGCAAACCCTTGCAAAAACCTTGCAGGTCCCCTTCGCCATTGCCGACGCTACGACGCTGACGGAGGCAGGCTACGTAGGCGAAGACGTAGAGAACATCCTGCTCCGCTTGATCCAGGCGGCAGACTTTGACGTAGAAAAAGCTCAAAAGGGCATTATCTACATTGACGAGATTGACAAGATCGCTCGAAGAAGCGAAAATCGCTCCATTACCCGTGACGTTTCCGGCGAGGGCGTACAGCAAGCCCTTTTAAAAATTTTGGAGGGCACGGTAGCAAACGTTCCTCCCCAGGGCGGAAGAAAGCACCCCAATCAGGAATTCATCAAAATCGACACCAAAAATATTCTCTTTATCTGCGGCGGTGCTTTTGACGGAATGGAGGAGATCATAGGACGCCGTCAGGGCAAGCAGACCATCGGATTTCAGGACAAAGCCGGTGAAAGCAAAAAGGAGAAGCTCACCATTGCCGACGTGGTTCCTCACGATCTGATCAAATTCGGCATTATTCCCGAGCTGGTGGGACGTATTCCCGTAATCGTTCCGCTGGATGCCTTGAACGAGGATAGTCTCGTCCGCATCCTCACCGAACCGAAAAATGCCCTGGTCCGTCAGTATCAGAAGCTGTTCCGTTTCGATGAGATCGAACTGGAATTCCGCGAGGACGCCTGCCACGAGATCGCAAAAATGGCAAAGGAACAGAATACCGGGGCACGCGGTCTGCGTGCCATTATGGAAGGCTTTTTGCAGAAGATCATGTATGAGATCCCGGATCGCAGAGACGTAAAAAAAGTCGTTATTACAAAGGAAGTCGTTTCCTCGGGTGCAGAACCGAAGCTGGTGCTTCGCAAACAAAAAACGCTTCCGAAAAAAGAAGCGGTATAATGGAATGCCACGGCAAATTGAATTTGCCGTGGCATTTTTCATTCTTATTTTTTTGCTCCCCGTACGGTAACGGTGAAGTTCTCCTCCACGTCGCTTCCCGTCAGTCGGATGGAATATTCGCCTGCGGACACGTCGTCTGCAACGAGAACCGTAACGGTCCAGACGCCGTCCTCCTTGCTCTGCTCATTCTTTTCAGCGGAAAAGCCGGGAATCACCGAGATCCGGTCCGTGGAGGAATGCTCAACCGTAATGGTGATCTTCTCTCCGGGAGATACGGTCTGGCGGTCAATACTGCAAACGGTAGGTACGTCGTAAAACACATCGAAGGTATAGGTCAAAGAACCGGAATAAGCATTTTGCGATTTCTCATACCAATCACATTTCACCGCCAAGGACAAAAGCGTATCGGTTTCCAGCTCTACAAGCTCCATTTCCTCGGGATCTCCGGAATAAAGGATCTCCCCCTTTTCGTTCTGCAGGGTAATACTGCAAAAATCCGGCTTCAGTGAAAATTCGAAATTCAGCTCTTCTCCCTGAGGAAGAACGACCTTGCGATCCGCTTTTTCGGAAACCTTCTGCTTGGACTTTTCTCCGTTGGTCTTGGAAAAGCTCCATTCTCCTTGGATCTTTTTGGCACCGTATTTCTTTCCGCCCTGAGAAAATTCTAACGTCGGGAAGGACGAGTAGCTGACTGCATAATCGGTGAGCAAGCTATGCGCTAAAAGTTTTTTCGCTTCCTTCTCGGGGATACGGAACAATTTTCCGTCAGGATCGGTATAGACGCAGTCCTCCGCAGAGTCGCTCATATAGATTTGATACTTAACGTCCTTGTTCACCTTATGAAAGATCGCTTCGCATTTCCGATATTCAGATAAAGGCTTCAGGGTTTCTGCAATAGATTCACCGCTTTCTGCCAAGGAAATGAAAAACTCAAGTTCGCCTTTGTCCTCGATGGTATGATTTTGATTTCCGTAAACCAACGTCACCGATTCAACACTTCCTTTTCTCAGATCGGTGGACTGATTCTGTCTGAGCACGAAAATTGCAATTAAAATCGGAACGATCAAAATCAAAAGCAAGACCAAGACCTTGAAATTCTTGCCACTTTCCTTTTTCATATTTCTTCCTCACTTTCATTTTCGGGCGCAATGACCCGTCCTACCAAACGCAGGTCGTCAGTGTCCAAAATCGTAATGGGTGGATAGGCGGGATTGACGGAAACAAGAAGCTTCTTCCCATCCTCTTCAGCCAAGCGCTTACAAAGGCTCTCTCCGTTGAGCAGGAATATACCGATCTGTCCGGGCATAAGCTCCGATACCCTTTCCACGTAAACCGGATCTCCGTTTGAAAGCAATGGCTCCATACTGTCTCCGGAGATGCGAATGGCAAAGGACGCCTTCTGCGGGATCTTCTCACGGGTACCTTCGATAAAGCCGTTTTCCTCCGTCAGAACGGGAAGCGGTTCACCCGCCGCGGCGGGTGCATCATATAAAGGAATGCGAATAAGGGTGCTTTTGCTGATGTCCGCCTCTTTTTCGAGCAAAGACAAGACCGTATCCTTCCCCCTGGCATCCAAAAGAGCATAAAGTTTCAAGATCCGTTCCTCCTCGGGAGAAACGCCTTTTTTGTCATCCTCCTCAAACACCAATTCCTCTACGGAGGTTCCGAGCGCTTTCGCAATACGGAAAGCTACCGCAAGCCGCTCGGTATCGGTTTCCCGCTTCAGCATACTGTCCAGCGTGGTATAGGCAATTCCTGCGTCCTTTGCAAGCTCTGCCTTGGTCATACCGTTTTTCTTCAAAAGCTCTTTCACCTTTCCGGCAAATGACATAGCTTTCCTCGCTTTCAAAATTCTCGTCGGTTATTATATCACATTTCGTAATGAATGTAAAGTCTTTCACGATTTTTCATAATTTAAGCAATTTGTGAACAACATATAAACTTTCAGCATTCATTCCAATTAAAATCGTTATAAATAAAAATTCAAAAAAACTTGTTTCTCTACAAAAAAATGTTAAAATGTTTTCAATGAGATCGAAAAATGATTTCAAAAATAAAGAAAGGCAATATTTGCATATTGCAAAGGGTGGGAAAAATGGCTTTGAAAAAAAAGCAGCTTGTCCTGAATTCGCTCTGGTGCAAGGGTTGCGGTGTTTGCGCTGCATTCTGCCCCAAAGGGGTACTTGCATTGGAAGGCGAAAAGATCGTCATCAGAGAAATTGAAAAATGTATTTACTGCGGTATGTGCGAATTGAGATGCCCCGACTATGCACTTCATCTTGAGGAGGTAGCAGAATGAAAAAGATCCGTCTGATGCAAGGTAACGAAGCCTGCGTAGAAGGCGCTATCGCAGCAGGTTGCCGTTTTTATGCCGGTTACCCCATTACTCCCTCTACCGAGATTGCAGAGGGCTGTGCCGTCCGTATGCCTCAGGTAGGCGGACACTTTATCCAGATGGAGGATGAGATCGCAGGCTGTGCCGCTGCCGTCGGCGCCAGCGCAGCGGGTGTTAAGTCCATGACTGCCACCTCCGGTCCCGGCTTCTCTCTGAAGCAGGAAAACCTGGGTTACGCTTGCATTACCGAAATTCCTTTCGTATTGGTTGACGTTCAGCGCGCAGGTCCCTCCACAGGTCTTCCCACCTCCCCCTCACAGGGCGACGTGATGCAGGCAAAATGGGGCACCCACGGTGACCACCCCGTAATTGCAATCGCGCCTTCCTCCGTTGAGGAATGCTACCGCAAGTGCGTGCGTTGCTTCAATCTTGCCGAAAAGTACCGTACTCCCGTAATTTTTCTGATGGACGAGATCGTCGGACACCTCCGTGAGAGTATCGAGATCCCCGAGGAAAGTGAACTGGAGATCATCAATAGAAGTTGCCCTGAGGATCCTACCCATACTGCACCCGCATACTCCTGCAAGAAGGGTGAGTTGGTTCCCTGCATGGCACCCTTCGGAAGCGGCGAACGATACAATATCACCGGTCTGATCCACGGTGAGGACGGCTTCCCCACCAACTCCACCAAAACTGCCGATGCGCAAGTAAAGCGCCTGATCGCAAAGATTGAGGAAAATCTGGATGATATTCTGGAGTGGGAAGAGGATATGCCCGAGGATGCCGAAACCTGTATCGTTTGCTACGGCGGAACCGCAAGAAGCGTTTACAGTGCCGTAGAGGAAATGAGAAACGCCGGTGAAAAGGTTGGCTTCTTCCGCCCCATCACCGTTTGGCCCTTCCCTGTCGAAAAGATGACAGAGATCTCCAAGAAGGTCAAGAAGGTCGTCGTAGTCGAGCACAACAACGGTCAGCTGGTGCTGGAAGTAGAGAGAGTGATCAAGAACAACTGTGCCCTTGATTTTCTCGGCAAGGTGAACGGAACCGTTATCACCCCCGATGAAGTCATTGCAAAAGTAAAGGAGGGTTAATCATGGCATCTAAATTGGTAGACAAGTATTTCCGTGAGGATCACCTTCCTCACATCTGGTGTCCCGGTTGCGGACACGGCGTATTGATGCGCGACGTAGCACAGGCAGTGGAAAATCTGGGACTGGATCAAAACAAGGTTGTTCTGGTTTCCGGTATCGGTTGCTCCTCCCGTGCCGCAGGCTATATGGACTTCAACACCATGCACACTACCCACGGCAGAGCACTGGCTTTTGCAACGGGTATCAAAATGGCCCGTCCCGACCTGGAGGTCATCTGCATTATGGGTGACGGTGACGCAAGTGCCATCGGCGGAAACCACCTGATTCACGCGGCTCGCCGCAACATCGGCATCACTGCCATTATCTTTAACAACAACATTTACGGTATGACCGGCGGTCAGTACTCCCCCACCACACCTTACGGTGAAAAGGGTACCACCGCTCCTTACGGCAATATCGACCGTTCCTTCAACATTCCCAAGATTGCCGAAGCTGCCGGTGCAACCTACACTGCCAGAGGCTCCGCCTTCGACGCAGTCCGCACCACCAAGCTCATTGAGGAAGGTATCCGTCACAAGGGCTTCTCCGTGATCGAATGTGCCTCCATCTGCCCCACCTACTACGGCAGAAAGAACAAGAAGGGCAGTGTTGTGGATATGTACCGTTGGCAGAAGGAAAACAGCGTTACCGTTGAAAAGGCAAAGACCATGACCCCCGAGGAATTGAAGGGTAAGCTGATCATCGGCGAATTGAGCCGCGACGAATTTCCCGAATTGACCGAGCAGTATCAGAAGATCATCGAAAAATTCGGAAAGGGGGAGAAGTAATATGAGCAAAATGGAAATCCGTCTCGCCGGCACCGGCGGACAAGGTCTGATCACCGGAACCATCATTCTGGCAGAAGCAGGCATTTTTGAAAATAAATTCGTAGCACAGTCCCAGTCCTACGGTCCTGAGGCAAGAGGCGGTATGTGCAAGGGTGAGGTTATTATTTCCGATGACAAGATCGGCTTTACTAAGGTTACAAAGCCCACCTTCGTAATGGCTCTTTCTCAGCTCTCCTTTAAGAAGTATTGCCATGATCTGGACGAAGATTGCTTCGTTCTGGTGGACGAGAGCATTGAGGTTCCCGCAGACTATAACCACAAAAAGTTTATGAAGCTCCCCATTCTCCAAACCGCCCGCGAGGTTGTCGGCAAAATGCAGACGGTAAATATCGTTTCCATCGGTGCCATCAACAAGATTTTGGGCTTCTCCTCCGCAGAAAATATGGAGAAGGCAGTTTTGATGCACGTTCCCAAGGGAACTGAGGAGCTGAACCTGAAAGCTTTGGCTGAAGGCGCAAAGCTGGTAAAATAACAGGAAGGTGAGTGTCAAATGAAAATTCATGAATATCAGGCTCGGGAGCTGTTCGGACAGTTCGGTATCCCCTGCCCCAAAGGAATTCTGGCGTTGACCCCCGAAGAAGCAGTAAGCGCCGCAAAAGAGATCAATGATTATCCCGTCGTTGTGAAAGCACAGATCCACTCCGGCGGCAGGGGTAAGGCAGGCGGTGTTAAGCTTTGCAAAACCGAAGAAGCCGTAAAGGAGTTTTCCGCCGAGTTGATCGGTAAGACTCTTTATACCCATCAGACCGGTCCCGAGGGCAAGGTAGTCCGCAGGATCTTCGTCACGGCCGGCTGTGACATTGCAAAAGAATATTACGTTTCCATGACTGTGGATTCCGCAAACGCTTCCATCGTTATGATCGCTTCTGCCGAAGGCGGCACGGAGATCGAAGAACTGAGCAAGAACCATCCCGAAAAGATCCTGCAGATGCGCATCGATCCCACCATCGGCTATAAGGATTACAACGGTTGGGAAATGGCTGAAAAGCTGGGTCTGACCGGTGACAAGGCAAAGACTTTTGTGAAAATCGCAAGAGGCATGTACAAGCTGTTCGTTGCCAAGGATTGCTCTCTGGTGGAGATCAATCCCCTGGTTGAAACCGCAGACGGTCAACTCCTTGCCATCGACGCGAAGGTTAACTTTGACGACAACGCTCTGTTCCGTCACCCCGATATCGTAGAGCTTCGCGACTTTGATGAAGAAGACCCCAAGGAAATTCAGGCATCCAAGTTCGATCTGAACTACGTTTCTCTGGACGGCTCCGTAGGCTGCATGGTCAACGGTGCAGGTCTTGCCATGGCAACCATGGACATCATCAAGACCTTCGGCGGTGAGCCCGCGAACTTTCTGGACGTAGGCGGTTCCGCCACCACCGAGCGTGTAAAGGCTGCCTTCGAGATCCTCCTTTCCGACAGCAACGTAAAAGCAATTCTGGTCAATATCTTTGGCGGTATTATGAAGTGCGACGTCATTGCACAGGGTATCGTTGAAGCAGCAAAAGCCATGGAGATCCGCGTACCCGTAGTCGTAAGACTGGACGGCACCAACGCTGACAAAGGCAGAGAAATCCTGGGTGCATCCGGACTTTCCCTGGTTCCCGCAGAAACCTTCGCCGAGGCTGCTCAAAAGGCAGTTGAGCTGGCACGCGCGTAAAGGAGGAAAACAAATGATTTTAGTCAATGAAAATACCAAGGTGATCGTCCAGGGTATCACCGGTTCTCAGGGCAGATTCCACACGGAGCAGATGCTGGCTTACGGCACCAAGATCGTAGCAGGCACCACCCCCGGCAAGGGCGGTCAGGAGGTCTGCGGCATCCCCGTATTCAACACCGTAAAGGAAGCAAAGGAAAAGACCGGTGCAAATTGCTCCGTTATCTATATTCCTCCGGCGTTTGCCGCAGACGGCATTCTGGAAGCAGTCGACGCAGGCATAGAGCTTGTAGTGTGCATCACCGAGGGCATCCCCGTTCTGGATATGATGCGCGTAAAGAACTACATGGAAGGCAAGCCCACCCGTCTCATCGGACCCAACTGTCCCGGTCTGATCTCCCCCGGCGCTTGCAAGGTGGGGATTCTCCCCGGCTTTATTCACGTTCCCGGTCACGTAGGCGTAATGAGTCGCAGCGGCACTCTGACCTACGAAGCAGTTCATCAGCTTACCGCGCGCGGCATCGGTCAGTCCACCGCAGTTGGTATCGGCGGTGACCCCATTCGCGGAAGCGGATTTATCGACGTTTTGAAAATGTTCAACGAAGATCCCGAGACCTACGCCGTAGTTATGATCGGTGAGATCGGCGGTAGCGGAGAAGAAGAAGCCGCCGAGTGGATCGCAAAGAATATGACCAAGCCCGTCGTCTCCTTTATCGGCGGAAAGACTGCTCCCAAGGGCAAGAGAATGGGTCACGCGGGCGCTATCATTTCCGGTGGCAAGGGCACCCAGGCAGGCAAGGTTGCGGCACTTGAAGCCGCAGGCGTGATGGTTGCTCCCACTCCCGACAAGATCGGCGAGACCTTGGTAGAAGCTATCAAAAAAGCAGGTATTTACGAAAAGTGCCTGGTAAAATAAAAAGACAAAAGAGTTCGTGCAATGCACGGACTCTTTTTTTGTAAGTTTGGGAAAAATATAGACTTTATGCCCGGCTTATGTTAGAATAAAATCATAAAGAAAAAAGGAAGGAACCTTATGAAACATCTTTATCTGGACGTGATGGAAAAGGCAGCAAAGGCTTATACCGTCGAGCAGATCGATGAGTATATCAAGGACGTTGAGGAAAACGGACTTCAAGATCACGGGTTTCCCAGACTTTCCGCAAATCTTGCGGTTTTGATCGCAAACGGGCGGTGCACGGAGCTTTTTTCCCGGGTTGAAGCAATGCTGGAACTATCCTTTAAGCTGGTTTCGAAAACGATTCATTGCGACAACGATTTTTCCGTGCGCGAGCTCTGCGTTGCTTTTTTGGCACTGCAACAGAATAAAACCTTCCCCGAGGAGCAACTGAGAAGGTGGCTTACCTACCTTTCCGAATTCGACCCCGAACGGGGCTACGAGATGCTTGTATGGAAGAAAGAGCCGGACTGGAAATGCCACAACATCGTTTCCTATAACTGTCTTTCGGAATTTTTGCGTTGCAAGCTTCTCGGGCTGGACGCCGATCCTTTTCTGAAAAAGCAATTGCCCAAAGTACTGGAAAGCTTTGACGAAAACGGAATGTATATGGACCCCGGTTGTCCGATGGTTTACGATTTTGCAACGCGCCTCAATCTCCAGCAAATGCTCTTTGCAGGGTATAAGGGCGTCTTCGCTTCCGAAATTCTGGAGCGGCTTGAAAAGGCAGATTCCATCACCTTGAAATTTGTATCCGCAACGGGAGAATTCCCCTATGGTGGAAGAAGCCAGGGCTTTTTGCACAACGAAGCACTGTTTTGCGCCCTATTGGAGGGAGCCGCGCTCCGTAGCAAAGCCAAAGGAGACCTCGAAGCGGCATCTCGCTACCGCGCAGGCGCAAAGCTTTCTCTGGACTGTCTTACCCATTGGATCAACAAGGATCCCGTTTCCCATATCAAAAACCGCTTTCCCGCACAGGAGCTGATGGGTTGTGAAACATACGGCTATTTCAACAAATATATGATCACCGTCAACATTTGGTTGATGACCCCGCTTTTGTACGCAGATGACTCCATTCCCGTAGGAACGCTTACCTCCGAGTCCGACGCCTTTTCAACCTCCCCGTACTTTCACCGCTACTTTTTGAAAGCGGGAGATTATTCCCTGCAGGGGGATACGGCGGGACAGGTAAGGCAGGATGCCACGGGAATCGGCCGTATTCATAAGAAGGGTTGTCCCTCACCGCTTCTGCTCTCCTTCCCCTGCCCTGAAAACGCAAAATATATAACCTTAAAGCCAAATCCTGGTAACGCCGCCATCGGCGTATGGAAGCAAGGGGAAGCTGTAATCTTCTCGGAATGCGATAAGGAAAGCACAGTTACCCTCAACGAAACGGTATGTGCACCCGATTTTGCCGGGGCTTCTCTTACCGTTACCTTTGCAGACGAAAGCACCGTCACGGAACGCGTTTCGGTCACCCCCGATGGGATCACCCTCACCCAGGAGGGCGGCGACGGATTTTTGCTTCCTGCCATCGTAACCGACGGAGAAAACGAGGGAAGCTTTTTTGCGGAAAAGGACGGTTTTTCCGTTCTCTATCAAGAGCACCACGTGCGCTATCGCTTTTTGGGAACGGCAGAGGAAGCGGGAATTTACCAAAACCGTAGCGGCATTTACCGCTTTTATCGCGTCCGTTGTAATAAGGTCCACATTTCAATGGGAGGAAAACGATGAAGAAATTCCCCATCGGGCTTTGCTCCGTATCCTTCCGCAAGCACTCTCCCGCAGAGATCCTGCAGGAGATGCAAAGAGCGTCTCTTAACGTCATCGAATGGGGCAGCGATATTCACGCACCCGCAGGGGATGAAAAAGCACTGAAGGAGCTTGCAAGCCTGCAAGCTCTGTACGGCGTGACCTGTTCCTCCTACGGCACCTATTTTAAAATCGGAACGACACCCGCGGAGAAACTGACGGACTATATCCGCGCCGCAAGGATTTTGGGCACTTCCGTTTTGCGTTTGTGGGCAGGAAGCAAGAATTCCGAAGAATTTGACGAAGGAGAAAAGGAAGCCTTCTTTAAGGAATGCCTCACTCTGGCAACGCTTGCAACGAAGGAAGGCGTGACTCTCTGTATGGAGTGTCATAACAAAACCTATACCAACCGCTTTCAAAGTGCACTGGAGCTGATGCAGGCAATTCATTCATCGCATTTTCGGATGTATTGGCAGCCAAACCAATTCCGAAGCGATGAGGAAAACCTTGCATCCGCCGAAGCGCTTGCCCCCTATACCGAAAATATTCATCTGTTTCATTGGCGCGGGAAAGAAAAATTCCCGCTTGCACAAGGAAAAGCACTATGGAAAAATTATTTAAAGCATTTTCAAGGGAACCAAACTCTACTGCTGGAATTCATGCCGGACGGAAGGCTTGAAAGTCTGAATACCGAAGCAGACTGTGCAAAAATGATACGGGAGGAAATGCAATGAACGCCATCCTTTTATCGAATCGAAGCGAAGAACGGGTGCGAAAGGTCTATACCACAGAGCACGTAGCAAGACTCTCACAACTCGTGGAGTTTCACGATCGGGTCTATCAAAAAGAAGACGTTCTTCGGGATAAAGAACAATTTTCGCAGGTTCGCTATATTTTTTCCACCTGGGGAATGCCCGAATTTGAAAAAGAGGAGATCCGCGCCATCTTTCCGAAGCTGGAAGCCGTTTTTTACGCGGCGGGATCGGTGCAAAGATTTGCCCGCCCTTTTTTGGAACTGGGAATTCGGGTATTCAGTGCCTGGGCGGCAAACGGCATCCCTGTTGCCGAATACACCTTCGCTCAGATCATTCTCGGAATGAAGGGCTTTTATCAATCCTCCCGCATATTCAAGGAGCAAGGGCGCAAGGCGGCAAAGGAATGCTTTGCACACTATCCCGGCAATTACGATTCTGCCGTTGGTCTCATCGGTGCGGGAATGATCGGAAAGCTGGTGATTGATCGGCTGAAAACTCTGAAGGTGAAAACCATGGTATTCGATCCCTTTTTGCCCGATGGAAAAGCGGCAGAGCTGGGTGTGGAAAAGACGGATCTTCACACACTCTTTTCCTCCTGCCAAGTGGTATCCAATCACCTTGCCAACAACGAACAGACCCGCGGAATGCTGAAAAAAGAGCATTTTTCAGCCATGCTCCCCTACGCCGTGTTCCTCAATACGGGCAGAGGTGCCCAGGTCGTAGAGGAGGATCTGATCGCCGTTTTGAAGGAGCGCAAGGATCTGACGGCGGTGCTGGACGTTACCTTTCCCGAGCCGCCGGAGGAAGGCAATCCCTTCTATACCCTGCCCAACGTGATCCTTACGCCTCACATCGCGGGAAGCGAGGGAAACGAGGTCCGCAGAATGGCAGACTTCATGTTGGAGGAAGCCACCTCCTTTCTCTCGAAAAAGCATACCCGCTACGAGGTGACCCTTGAAATGCTGAAAACCATGGCATAAAAAATCTCCTGCTCAGCTGACGTGAGCAGGAGATTCTTTGTTTACTGCAAAGAATACCGTTCGGGGAAGAAAACGTAAAATAGGAGATAGATGGCATCGCTTGCATCCTCTTTCCCGTCTCGGTCAAAATCAACGGATTGATTTACGGGATAATCATCGGGGAAATTGGTATGGTACAGCAGATAAATGGCGTCGTCCATCGTAATTCCGTCTTTTCGATCCAAGTCACCCGGCGTAGGCGGAATTTCATTTGTTCTGACCTCTAAAGGAGCGCTCGTCGGAGAAGCCAAATGCGTTTCTGTTCCGGCAAGTCGCTGATAAAAGGTATATTCCGTATTATCTGTAAGATTCTCAAAAAGCGCTTCGCTTTGCCAGTTCACACCGTCAATGCTATACTCCATCCCCTCACTTTGCTGAAGCTGAACGGAATTAACCGTCACTTCGACCAAAACAGGTGCCTGAGGTGCAATTTGCGGCGCTTTCGGAGTGCAAACGGCGTAAGCAACACTCGCTTCGGACGCATCATACGTATCGGTTTCCGCGAAGCGTTGATAAAACGTATAATCGGTAACGGGCTCCAGTCCGCTGAAAATCGGACTTGACTGCCAAGTTACACCGTCTTTACTGTACTCCGTATTTTCATTTGCAACAAGCGTAACGGAAAAAGCGGTGATCTCCTGCGCGATCGGTGCAGAAGGAGCTGACTGAGTCAACTTTGGTGTGGTGACTTGCGTACCCTCACTTATATCGCCGGCGGCATACTCGGCAGTTTCGAAAAATCGGGAATAGAAGGTATATGTACTTCCCGGTTTCAAATTCTCAAAAGTCGCACTTCTTTGCCAAGTCACACCATCCAAGCTGTACTCGCAGGAAGATGAATTCACCAAAACGACCGTAGTCGCGGTAACGCTTTCCGTCTCGGGAGCCGAAGGGGCACCTGGCTTGATTTTAGGCGTGGTAACTTTCGTTCCGACACTTTCATCACTAGCATCGGCGTGGTCCGTTTTCGCCACACGTTGATAGAAGGTGTAGGCGGTAAGCGGAGCCAAATCGGAAAACACAGGGTTTTCCTGCCATAAAATACCGTCCAGACTGTACTCGTACCCGAAAACGGAAACGAGAGTTACGGAGGTCGCCGAAAGGGCTTCTATGATCGGAGCATCGGGACGAAAAATGCAGCAGACGTTACATTCACAATCCAAATCGGAGTCGTACACGTGAGCGGCACGGGTGGTTTCATCTGCCGCTCCGCAAAGAGAACACTTCATCCAGTGATTCTCGGTATCCCGATCCATTGTAACGTAATCGTGGTCAACAGTGCGGACCTCCCCGCAGGTATTGCAATTTTCGTCGCAATCGCCGTCGTAAGAATGCCCGAGTGCATCTTTAATCTTTAAGCCGCAATAGGTACAAGCCACGGGTTCAATGCAAGTGGGGGCAACCGTTTCGGATAACACGTACTTGTAAACGATACAGGTGCATGGATCGATTTTAAAAGACCCGCAATCGGAACCGGAGGATGTGCTGCTATCCTTACGATAAACAATTGCGATGCGATCGCCTGACTTAAGAGAAACAGTCAAACTTTTTTCGGCTACCTCTCCGGATATTGCGTCAAGTTTTTCTTCATTTGTACTTAAATATTCACGCTTTTGAATCGTAAAAGTGTCTCCCGGCGCACTTGAAACCTTATAGCGAATCGTCAGATCACAAGCGTGGTTGGCAGTAATAAAATAAGCAGAAACAGAAGAATGCTCCTTGTTGGTGGAAACGTACCATCCGTCAGACAGTGCATAAGGATACTGAATATGATTTTCTTTCTTGTGTGCATTCGGGGATGTTTCGATCTTCGTATAGTGCTCTGCCTTGCGAATCTGACCGCACACGTTGCAAATTGAGTCACAGCCATTGTCAAAAACGTGGGTGGCACGGGTGTTTTCATCCACCGCTCCGCAAAGTGAACACTTCATCCAATGGTTCTCGGCATCCTGATCCATCACGCTGTAATCGTGAACGTCGGTTCGGGTCTCCCCGCAGATATTGCAACTTTCGTCGCAGTCATCGTCGTAAGAATGCCCGAGCGCATCCTTAAACTTTAATCCGCAATAAAAGCAAGTCACAGGATCGGTACATGTGGGTATAGCCGTTTCAGAGGGGACGAAATCGTAATCTGTACAAGAGCAGAAATCAATTTTGAAGGATCCGCAATCATCTCCCGAGGAAATGAGTAAATTTTTGGAATAGGTGATAAAAATTGCCTCGCTGGAGATCATAGGGATTTCCAGCACCTGTTCGGACGATTCGCCGGAAGCGGAGGCAAGCTCTGTTCCCCATTTTTCGATCACAAGCCGATCCGAACCGGACTGGCTGGAAGCCTTATAGTGCAAAATGATCTTACAATCGTGCCGTGCAGTGATGGTAAAGGTTGAAGAGGAATCCCCCCCTTTGTTGGTGGAAACGTACCACCCATCGGATAATACGAACGGATACTCAGCATCATTTGTCAGCTCATGAGCCGCTGCCGAAACCACGATCTTCGAACGGTGCCCCGTCTCACGTACCATACCGCAGACGTTGCAATCCCCATCGCACTCAAAGTCGAAAACGTGGGCGGCAAGAGTATCTTCATCCACCGATTCACAAAGGGAGCATTTCATCCAATGGTTCTCGGCATCGTGCAACCGAACGGAATAGTCGTGAGGTGCGGTGCGAACCTCTCCGCAGGTATTACACTCGGGATCACATAGGCTGTCGTAGCTGTGACCAAGCTCTGCCTTAAGCGTTTCACTGCAAATCACACACACCACGGGCTCGGTACACGTGGGTTCCAGCGTCTCAGAGGGAACCAAAACCTTGCATCCGCAAGACTCGATCGAAAAAGAAGCCTGGTCATCCCCGTAAGAACCGCTTGCGTCTTTCACGTATCCGACTACAAGCGTATCCCCTTTTTTCATAGAAAGGGTTTTCCTCCCCCCGTAAACCGACCCGGAAACCTGGACTATCGTTGTGAAGTTTTTCATTATCCTCAAATAGTCACACTTGCTCTCGGAAGAAACGTCGTAAAGAATGGTCATTTGGCAGTCGTGTTTCGCCGTAATAATAGCACTCGAGGAAGAAGAATGCACGTTTTGATTGGAAGAATAATACCAAGAACCGTACTTTTTCACAAAGGGGTAGGACGACGTAGATTGTACCGTGTGCGCAGGAGCAGCTTCCGCCCCCAAAGAATAATGCACCGTTTCGCGAAAGGCATTGCAAGCGTTACAATTCGAATCGCAGGCATTGTCATATACGTGCGCTGAAGGCTCTCGAGTCTGACCGCAAATATTGCACTCCGCATCGCAAGCGTTGTCAAAGGTATGGGCAATGGTTCTCTCCCATGCACAGGTATTGCAAACCGTATCGCAGGAATCATCGTAGGCATGGTTTTCGCGGCTTTCCTCCTCAACGCCACCACACATAGAGCACTGCATCCAATGCTCATTCTCATCTCGACCGCGAAGGCTGAAATCGTGCTGTGTACTGCGAATTGCGTCGCATACGTTGCAATCGGGATCACAGGCGGCATCATACACGTGATCTTCCGTACTGTTCGGATCCGCCTGATGGCAAAGTGAACACTGCAGCCAGTGACGCCCCTCATCTGCTCCATAGACGGAATATGCGTGAGGTGCTACACGAACCTGTCCGCAATCGTTACAGATAGTATCACAAACGTCCTCGTAAGTATGTGCGTCCCGTAGCAAGCCGCAAACATTACAATCCGCGTCACAAACACCGTCGTACATGTGGTTTTCAGCCACGTTGGGGTTTGCTAAACATGATTTGTAATGCCAGTTTGCACGGATCAACAGCTCGTTTCCCGAGCCGAGAAGCATTTTGTTCCGCTGTGTCTCCGTTCCCTCAAACCAAACGTCGGTCAAAGCACTACATCCCGCAAAGGCGTCTGTGCCGATGGAGGTAACACTAAGGGGGATCGTCACGCCCTTTACGTTGCTGCAATAAGCAAAGGCAGAATCCCCGACCGACTTCAAGCCCGTACCAAAGGACACGGACTGCGCAGAAGAACATTCCGAAAAGGCAAAATCCCCGACGGAGGTTACCGAATCGGGAATCGAGATCTGAGATATATTGCTTCCGAAAAATGCTCCTTCCCCTATACTCGTAACAGAACCGTCCTTGGGAATTACAGATTGCGTGCAACCGGCAACCAACGTCTTGGAAGACGTTTTAATAATGCAGTTGCCATCACTATGGTAATACGGATTCCCCTCGGCAACCGAAAGGTTATATAACCCTTTGCAGCCGGCAAACACCCCGCCCCCCAGAGACGTAACGGTGACGGGAACAGCAATGTTAGTCAGTGAAGTGCAGCCTTTGAATGCATAGTCGTCGATGGTATTTAAATTTTCAGGGAAGGTGAAAGAAACAAGCGAACTGCACCCTCTAAAGGCATATTTGCCGATTCTTGTTAAAGTGGACGGAAAATGGACCCACCCGGCGGAAAAACAATCACAAAAAGAATAATCGCCCACGGAAGTGATTCCCTCGAGAATATCGATTCCTCTGATCGAATCAGCAAAGCTCCACCAAGGGGGATTCTTTAAATCCGTATAATTTTTCATGGGACCGGTTCCAATGGGAGTAATGTACAGCACATCTCCTGAGCCCGAGTAAGAAACCGTCCAATCACAATATAAATCTGATCCACTTCTGACGTCCTCGGCAAACACGTGCCGATTTGCCACGGGGCTCAGCAAAAAAAGGAGTGCCAGAAAGAGAGCGGTGATTTTTTTCAATACCTTCATTTTGAGTTTCCTGTTTACTTTTGATTGTCGTATTCTTCTTTGATGACGTACAGAGGGCGGGCTTTGATCTCCTCGTACATTTTGGCAAGATACTGACCGACGATGCCGATGCAGAGAAGCTGAATGCCCGACAGAAGCAAGATCAGAGAGCAAAGCGTGGGAAAGCCCGCAACGGGATCACCGAATAAGAGCGTTTTGATGACCACCACGAACATCATTACGATAGAGATGAAAAAGAGGATCAGACCCAACACGGAGGAAATGATCAGAGGCTTATCGGAAAATGAGGTGATTCCATCCAGCGCATAGGAGAAAAGAGACCAGAAATCCCACTTGCTCTTCCCCTTTTGTCTCGTTTCCACCTCGTAGGGCATATAATAGGTTTTAAAGCCCACCCAGGAAAAAATTCCCTTGGAAAAGCGGCAGCGCTCGGGCAAAGCGAGAATGGCATCCACCATTTTGCGGGAAAGCACGCGAAAATCGCTGGCGGACCGATGGAACTCAATATCGGTAATGCGGTTGATCAGTTTATAAAACAGACCCTTGAAAAAGCCTAGCGTCTTCCCCTCCCGCCGCTTTTCCTGATAGGCGGCAACACAATCATACTCAGGATGATCGTTAAGGATGCCCAGCATTTTCACAACGTATTTCGGGTGCTGCTGAAGGTCTGCGTCGATAATGGCAACGAAGTCTCCCGTAGCGGCACGAAGTCCCGCAACCAGTCCCGCTTCCTTTCCGAAGTTTCGGGAAAAGGACAGCATACGCACGTGTGCCTTTCCCTCCTCTCCGATCTTTTTCAGTTCCTTTGCGGTTCCGTCACGGCTACCGTCGTCGACAAAGACAAATTCCACGTGTTCCAGAATACCGTCAAGGCATCGGCAGGTCTCCTCAAAAAAGGGGCGCACGTTTTCCTCCTCGTCATAGCAAGGAACGACGATCGAAAGTTGCATACAGAGACCTCCTTTCCATTTTTTCTTTTTATGCATATTATTATATGCCGAAACAGAAAAAAAGTCAAACCCCAATCCAATTTTCATTTTTCCCTTGTCCGAGAAGTCACTTTGTGATACAATGAAGAAAAGGAGGGATCGTATGGAAATCGTATTATTGACCGCGCTTGGCGTAGGCGGAGCCACGTTTCTCGGCGCGATCCTCGGATTTGTTTTTAAAAAAACTACCCACCGCTTCAGCGATATTACTCTGTCCTTTGCGGCGGGTGTAATGCTTGCGGCGGCAGTGATCGGGTTAATTCTGCCCTCTCTGGAGTACGGCGGAAAATATTCCTTGGTTACAACCGTCATCGGCATTTTCGCTGGAGCATTGTGTCTGAATCTGATCGATAAATTGGTTCCTCACCTGCACGGGACCGCCGTTTGCGAGGGAGAGGAATGCCATCCCGAATCTCAGGCAAGACTAAACAAGGTGCTCCTGTTCGTCCTTGCCATTGCCATTCACAACTTGCCCGAGGGTATTGCGGCAGGCGTTGGCTTCGGAACGGAAAACAACGCGCAGGCAATTACCATTGCACTGGGCATCGCCCTGCAAAATATCCCGGAGGGTATGGTCATCATCGGTCCGATGCTTGCCGCCGGAATGAAGCCCGGCAAAACCTTTTTCATTGCCTCTCTGACGGGAGTGGTAGAGGTGGTTGGCACGCTGATGGGTTATTTTGCGGTAAAGGTTTCAAGCAGCATTCTCCCCTTTGCTCTTGCCTTTGCGGGAGGTACCATGCTCTACGTCATCAGTGACGAAATGATCCCCGAGACCCACGCTCACGGAAGCCAGAGAGGTGCCACCTGGTCCCTTCTTGCAGGCTTTTGTCTGATGCTGGTATTCGACGTTCTTTTGGGATAGGAGCCTGAAGAAAGGATTATTTATGAAAAAAAGCGAAAAACGCCTTTTGATCGCGGCAGGAATTGCGGCAGTCGGGGCCATCGGCTTTGCCGCTTCCACCTATCTTATGAGTAAAAAGCTCGTAAAGATCGCGCTGGAACGGAACGCTACCCAAGACACCCCCGAAAATGAGAAGAAAAAGAATCAGATTCGCGGTTATGCGGACCCCGAGGACTTCGTAAAATCCGTTTCGGAAGGAAAGGCTTATCTGTCAAGTGCCGAAACGGAAATCTTCACCATCGAAAGCTATGACGGGATCTCTCTGACCGGTCACTACTTTCCCGTGGAAAACCCGAAGCGGATCGTGATCGCTATGCACGGCTGGCGTTCTTCCTGGAAACAGGATTTTGCCCCCATCGCCGCCTTTTGGCACAGGCAGAATTGCAGTATTTTGTTCTGCGATCAACGCGGCCAGGGACTCAGCGGCGGTGAATATATGGGCTTTGGACTGATGGAACGACACGATTGTGCCGAATGGGTCAAATTTATGCACGAAAAAGAGCCGGCGCTTCCCATTTATCTGGCGGGAGTTTCCATGGGTGCCGCCACCGTTTTGATGGCGTCGAACTTGGGAATCGAAGAAGCAGTGCACGGGATCATCGCAGATTGTGCCTTTACTTCTCCGCATGCCATCTGGAAGCACGTAGTCGAAAGCAATTTGCGGATGTCCTACGGAATTATCGGCAGGATCGCCGACGATATGTGCCGACGTACCATCCAAGTCGGAAGCCGTGATTTTTCCACGCTGGACGCCATGAAGGAAAACAAGATCCCAACTCTTTTCATCCACGGAACCGACGATCATTTCGTGCCGATCGAAATGACCTACGAAAATTACAAGGCGTGCAATGCCGAGAAGCGTCTTTTGATCGTTCCCGGTGCAGAACACTCAATGAGCTATTATTGCAACAAAAACGAATACGAGCGAATGGTAACCCAATTTTTCAAAGATTACGACGAAAAAGAATTATAAATCAATACGCCCCCGAAAGTACGGCTTTCGGGGGCGTTGCTTTACAGTTCATATTTTGTGTAGATCTCCCGCACGTATCGACGGGGCGTGGTTTTCATCCTTCGCTTGAACACGCTGCTGAAGTAGCTTTGTGAGGAAAAGCCGCATTCGTAGGCGATCTTTGCCAAGGAAAAATCCGTAGTCTGCAAAAGACCGATGGCATGGCGCAGCCTTTGCTCCTCAACGTAATCTCTCAGGGTCATTCCCACGGCAAACTTAAAGGTATTGTGAAAATAAACGGGGCTTAAGGACACCGCACCCGCTACCCGCTCCAAGGGTAAGGGCTCAGTCAAATGCTCTTTTATATAGCTAAGCGCTTTTTCAATGAGAATTCCGCTTTCCGCCGACCGATTTCCCGTAAGCTCCGTAGAGCTTTCCTTTGCCACGGTATAGATCAGCTCCAGTACAAGACTCTGCAAAAGGACCTCCTCCCGAGGAGAAAGCGAATGATACGCCTTGATCAGCTTTTTGAAAATGTCCTCGTAGCGCCCGTACTGATCCGTTTTGAAAAAATCGGCCGTATTCATCAGGATATCGTGCAAACGTCCTTTCGGGAGCATCATATGCACAAAATAGCACCGATACGGAAATTTTGTATGTCGGATCTGATTTGGCTTGACAGAAATGACCACCTCGGGAACAATGGCGATCTCCTCTGCGTCAACGTAGGAAATCCCGCCCTCCTCGATGGGAAGCTCAAGCTCAAACATCGTAGTTTTTCTTTTTCGGCTGATTGCCGCATTCTTTCGTGCTACGCGAGAATCGAAAATCCCCGCCGCAACGATATCCGGTAATTCCATTTCTTCTCCAAAAAGTAAGATTTCTGATAAATACAGTAAAATATCGATAGATTTATAGTAATTTCTATAATACAATAAGAGCAAGAAGATGTCAATAGGAGGTACGGATATGAATTGCACCTGGCTTGGACAAGCAGGTCTTCTCTTGGAAAGGAACGGATTTCGGATCATGATCGATCCCTACTTTTCTGACAGTGTGGAAAAGATCAATCCGAAAAACTTCAGAAGAACGCCCGTTTGCGAAGAATATTTGAAATGCTCCCCTCACGTGATGATCTTTACCCACAACCATTTAGACCACTACGATCCGGAAACGGTCTCTCATTATATAAACGATCATAGTCACGTTTTGGTGTTGGCACCCCGCTCGGTATGGGACGAGGTCAGGAGGATCGGAGGGGACAATAACTACGTTTTGTTTAACCGCCACACCTCCTGGACGGAAAACGGAATCCGTTTCAAGGCAGTTTTGGCAGCCCACAGTGACTTGAGTCCCATCGGCGTCATCATCGACGACGGAGAAAAGAAATACTACGTAACGGGTGATACCCTTTACAACGAGGAGATCTTCAACGACCTTCCCGATGACCTTGACACCGTATTTCTGCCCGTCAACGGCGTGGGCAACAATATGAATATGACCGACGCCGCACGCTTTGCCGAAAGAACGGGAGCAAAACGGGTCGTTCCCATTCATATCGGAATGTTTGACACGCTTTCCGCCGAGCAATTTTCTTGCAAAAATAAATTTATTCCGAAGCCGTATCAAGAATTTACGCTTTAAAAGGAGGAACTATGAAAGTAACGGATATCAAAACCTTTGCGGTTGACTGCTTCCGCACCAACTGGGTGTTCGTAAAAATTTATACCGATGAGGGTATTACCGGCGTTGGTGAGGCTACGCTGGAATATAAGGAAAAGGCTCTGATCGGTGCAGTAGAGCATATCAAGGAGTATCTGGTAGGAAAAAATCCCCTTACCATTGAAAAACATTTTCACGATATTTACCGCGACGCTTATTGGAGAGGCGGAGCAGTACTGATGTCTGCCCTGTCCGCCGTTGAAATGGCTCTGTGGGACATTCTCGGAAAATTTTTGAACGTCCCCGTGTATCAGCTCCTGGGCGGAAAGATCCACGATAAGTGCAGAATCTACGTCAACGGCTGGTTTGCCGGTGCAAAAACACCCGCAGAATTCGGGGAAAAGGCAAAGATCGCCGTACAGCGCGGTGTGACGGCGATGAAATGGGACCCCTTCGGAAAAAGCTACCTGGAAATTTCCAACAAGGATCTGAACACTGCTCTGGAATGCATCGGGGCGGTACGAGAAGCCGTGGGAAAGGACGTAGATCTTCTCATAGAGGGGCACGGCAGATTCAACGTTCCCACGGGAATCGAGATTGCAAAAGAGATCGCTTGCTTTAAGCCGATGCTGTTTGAGGAGCCTACCCCGCCCGATAACCTGGAGGCGCTGAAGGCAGTGCGCGACAAGTCCCCGGTTCCCATTTCCGCCGGAGAACGCCTTTACACCATGAAGGATTTTAAGGATCTGTTTGAGCTGCGTGCCGCAGACTATATTCAGCCCGATATTTCTCACGCCGGCGGTATTATGGAGCTGAAAAAGATCGCCGCAGTCGCCGATACCTATTACATTCCTTTTGCGCCGCATAATCCCTCCGGACCCGTTGCCAACGCGGCTACCCTGCAGCTTGCCGCCTGCTGTGCAAACTTCTCCATTCTGGAAATTATGTACAGCGACGTAGAGTGGCGCAAGGACGTTACCAACGAAAGTCTGCATTACGAAAACGGTTATATCACCATTCCCGACAGACCCGGGCTGGGCATTGAGATCGACGAAGATGCATGCCTTGCGCATCCCTATCAGCTGCATACCTTGCGGCACTATACCGGCGCCTTGACCGATATCAGACCCGCAAAAACCGAATTTTACTTTTGAGGAGAAACCAATGAAAAAATTTGAAGTAAAGGACCACGAGCCCAGCTTTTTGCCTGACGGAAACTGGAAGCTGGTATGGGCGGACGAATTTGACGGAACGGAGCTGGACCGCAGCAAGTGGAGCTTCCGATTAAATTACTGGGGCAAGCGCTTTCCCGGCTACACCGATCAAGGCGTGGTACTGGACGGCAACAGCCACGTAGAGCTGCACCGCACGGAGGTAGATGGCAGATACGTTTCTCCTCAACTTCAGACCGGCGCAAATTCCTTCGACTATCTGTTGGATCCGGACAAACGGGAAAACCCTTGGGGTCAGGCAGGAATATGGCCCCTGGGAGAGCTGGAAGCACCGAAATTCGTCCATCGCTACGGCTATTTTGAATGCCGTTGCAAATTCCAGAAAGACCCCGAAACCATGTGGGCGGCTTTCTGGACGCAGTCCCCCACCATCGGCACACGCTTTGAACCGGAGTGGGCGGGGATCGAGTCCGATATTATGGAATATTTTCACGAAGGCAGAGCCCATACCACCAACATTTACGGCGGCTACGGCAGACAGTTTGCAAGAGGCGGTAAAGTAAAATACGATTTGGAAGAAACCGAAGGTGGCTGGCATTATTTCGGTATGGATTGGCGGGAGGACGGTTACACCTTCTATTGTGACGGAAAAGAGGTTATGCAGTGCACCGACCACGTATCCCACGTTCCTCAGTTTATTTTGCTTACCACCGAGGTACAAGGGTATCGCTCCGGCTTAAACGGAAATGAAGAAGGCAAGTATAAGCTTTTGGGCGGCAGAGGCTTTGTGGATGAGCCGCCCTTTTTGATCAAGGATCAATTCGTGGACGACGCCTTCATCTGCGACTTCGTTCGCGTGTTCGACCGCGTGGAGGACTAATATGAAACAAGCAGTGTTTATTACCGGTGCACATTCCGGCACGGGCTATAAAATTGCTCAGACCTTCGCGGAGAAGGGGTGGGACGTATTCATCACCAGCCGCAGAGGCCCCGATGCAGAAAAAGCAGCAAAAGCGATTGCCAAGACTTACGGCGTTTTCACCAAGGGCTACGAATGCAATATCCGCAACGAGCAGCAGGTAATCGATATTTTTTCCGATATTGACGCTTGCGGCAGATTTGTGGAAACAGTGGTACTGAACGCCGCCAATATGGGCTTTTACCCTCAAGATCCCGCCGCAGGTCAGGATTTCTGGACCGTTCCTCTGGAGGATTTTGCCGAGGTTTTTGAAACCAATTTGGTTTGGAATTTTTCCATCGTCCGCCAAGCGGCGCTCCGTATGCGGGAGCATAAAAAAGGTTCCGTTGTCTTCATCAGCTCCAATACCGCCTATCGGGCGATCCCCAACCGCGCGGCATATTCCGCTTCCAAGGGTGGCATCAATTCTCTGGTAAAAGCCTTGGCGGTGGATCTGGGCCCCTACGGAATTCGATGCAACGTGGTGCTTCCCGGCACCATCAAGACCGAGCGCTGGGTGCAAATGGGAAATAAGCAGATCGTCAACGGAAGTCTGACTCCCATCGGCGATATTTCCGATTTTGAGGATATTGCCAACGCCTGTTGGTTTTTCGGAACGGATCTGTCCAAAAATATTACGGGCAGCGAAATGGTGGTAGACGGCGGTATGACCTGCCAGCTCTACCCCCGCATCCTGAATGAATTAAAGAAAAAAGCAATGGAAGAAGAGGTATAAGCCTCTTCTTCCATTTTTCAACGATTGATTTTGCGAAACGCCAACGGAGTCATTCCCGTTTCTTCCTTAAAGGCGCGGTGGAAGGTGTTCACGGCGGCAAAACCACATTCCAAGGCAATGCTGGTAACACTTTGTTCCCTATTTTTCACAAGCTTTTCCTTGGCAGCAGAGATACGGTAAAAGGTTAAAAGTCGGCGAAAATGAATTCCCGTAACGCTGTGAAGCGCATAAGACAAGTATTTTTCGTTGTAACCAAACCTTTTTGCCAAATCGGATAAAACGATCTCCTCGGAAAAATGCTCGGCTACGTAAGAGATCACCTTTTGAAACAAATTGCCGTCGTTTTGCTTCGTTTCCAAAAAAGCCGCGTTTTTTAATACCTTGGCACAAATCAGATTCAGGTACCCACTGACCGTACACAAATCTCTCGGATTCAAAAGGTGAAACCGATCCAATATAAGAGAAAGCTCCTCCGCTTCAATGGCGCGGGGCACGTAATACCGATTTCGCGCCTCCTTGAAATACAAAGGGATCAGATCTGCCGAAAAAACGGCGCAAACTACCTCTGCTTCTTCGCAATCGTATTGATGTACGTAATTGGGCGGGAGCCATACGAATTCCTTTTCACGGAGAAGGATCACTTCCCCGTTCACGGTCACGATTCCGCTTCCCTTTCTGCAGTACAAGCATTCGCTGTATTCATGAATATTTGCCTGTATACGCCATCCAAAATGCTCGCGACAACGAAAATCCAATTCTCCGTTAAAATTTTCACTTTGATATCTCATTCCATCACCTAACCTTTTGGAACTATTATATCTGTTTTTCGCTTGTTTTGCAAGAAAAAAAGCAGTTTAATAGAAGTATCAAAGAAAAAAGGAGCGATCGCGATGAGATGGAGCAAGGAAAAAGCGTGGGAATGGTATAACAGCCGTCCTTGGATGCGAGGCTGCAACTATATGAGCGCGGATTGCGCAAACCGCGTAGATCAATGGCAATCGTTTGGCTTTGAGGAGCGTTTTGCCACCACGGAGACAGAGCTTGCCCTGATGCAAGAAACAGGCTTCAATACCGTTCGTCTGATTTTGGAATACGTGGTCTGGGAAAAGGAACACGACTCTTTTATGGAGCGTTTTGATCGCTATATTTCCCTTTGCGACAAATACGGAATTTCCTGTATGATCGTTTTGGCAAACGATTGTATGCCGCCCAAAACAGAGCTTTGGAAGCTCCCCGACGTGGGCGAGCAGCATTACGATTGGGGATACCACGGCGGAAGAAAGCACTCTCAGCACAGTGCTATGCATAGTGGTCCTGCGCCGCATTTTTATCTGGATGAGCCTGAAACAAAAGAAAAATATTACGAAATGGTTCGGGAAATTGTAAGTAAGTACAAAAATGACGAGCGAATTTGCATTTGGGATGTTTATAACGAGGCAGGCAACAGCCGCAGAAGAAATCTTTCCCTGCCGATTCTGAAAGAGCTGTTTGCATTGGTACGGGAAATTGCCCCCATCCAGCCCCTGACCGCAGGAATTTTCAGCTTCAGCCCGAACGTGGAGAGCATCAACGAATTCATCCTGGAAAATTCCGATATTATCACTTATCACTGCTACAAGGATTATAATTCCCACGTGAAAATCATCAAAAAGCTGAAAGCATACGGGCGCCCTATCGTAAATACCGAGTGGCTAGGAAGATGCTTCGGGAACGACGTCTTTTCTCTCTTTCCCCTCTTTTATCTTGAGGGAATCGGCTGTATCAACTGGGGATTTGTCGCAGGAAAGTATCAAACCTACGAGCCTTACGAGGGCACCTGGACAAAGTACTACAGCGGTGATCTGCAGGACGTAGACTTTACCAAATGGTTCCACGATCTGTACCGCCCCAATCACCGCCCCTACGACCCCAAAGAAATTGAGGTGATCCGTGAATTCTGCACGCTGGCGGACGAGGATTTCACCGCAAAAATGAAAAAATGAGTCGTTTTCAGTTGCTTTACCACGGAGACTGGGAAGCCGTGGTCGACACCGAATGCGGAGCGAATTGCATCCGATTGCGTAATCGAAAACACGAAGCATATCTTTTGAGGGAGCCTGGGGAGTACCCGCTCGACAACCCATATCTGTACGGAATGCCAATTTTGTTTCCCGTCAATCGTATCGAGGGCGGCTGCTTTGAATTTGAAGGACGTCTTTATTCCTTCCCCATCAACGAGCCGAAAACAAATTGTCATCTTCACGGAACACTTCATCAAACCCCTTTTCAGATCACGCGGCAAACGAAGCGCTTGATCCAATGCACCTTCAAAGCAGAAAAGGGGGAATATCTCGGTTTTCCGCATGCTTTCGAGGTGATTCAGGAATACGAACTAAAAAGCGATGGTCTGCACCATCGGGTAACGGTGAAAAACAACTCTGACGAAAACATGCCCGTTTTTCTCGGGTTTCATACAACCTTTAATACACTTTTTACAAAAGAAAGCAGCGCGGAAAACGTTTCCGTCTGCGTGCCTCTTGCCGAAGAATACGAACGAAATATGGCAGTAAATTATTTGCCGACCGGTAAAACTCCAATGCTCGACGAGATTTCCACAGCTTTGAAAAACGGTTTCTTTCGTCCGTCCGACGTCGGCATCAGTCGGCATTACCGCGGAGCAGGCAGTATGTCCATCACCGACGAAGCAAGAGGACTTCGCGTGATCTATCAACCGGATAAAAAATTCGGATTTCGCCTGATCTACGGCGGCGGAAAAGAGGGTTATCTGTGTCTGGAGCCGCAGACCTGTCTGGCAAACTGTCAAAACGCACCGTTTTCCCGAAACGAAAGCGGCTTTGACTCTATAAAACCAAAAAAGTCCAAACGCTATTGCTCGAAGATTTATTTGGAGGAAATCAAATGAAAATCACAAGACTGGAACTGATCAAAGTAAAACCTCGCTGGATGTTTTTAAAGCTATACACCGATACCGAGCTTTACGGCTTGGGTGAACCCGTGCTGGAAGGGCATTGCACCGCGGTAGAGGCGGTTGTCAAAGAATTTGAAGAATACTTGATCGGCAAAGACCCGATGATGATCGAGCATCATATGCAAGCGCTTTATCGCGGCGGCTTTTATCGCGGCGGTCCCTTGATGCTATCCGCCATTAGTGGAATCGAGCAAGCCATGTGGGATATTAAAGGAAAATATTATAACTGCCCCGCATATGAAATGCTGGGTGGACGATGCCGCGATAAGATCCGTATGTATACCCATATCAAGCGCGCAGGCGCCGCAGGCGAATTTTCCATTGAAGAAATGCTCTCCATCGCATCACAGCGACTCGCTGACGGATATAACGCGCTGAAGTACTCCATCATCCCTCCCATCAAGCAGGTCGACAGTCCGTCCAATACGAAAGCGCACGTGGAACGCTTTGCAAGGGTGCGTGAGCATATTGGATGGGATGTGGATCTGGCAATCGACTTTCACGGTAGAGTCAGCCCCGCCATGGCACTTCGCCTTGCCGAAGAATTGAAGCCCTATATGCCCTTTTTCATCGAAGAGCCGTGTCTGCCGGAAAACGTGGATTGTATGGTCAACATTGCCCGTTCTACCACCATTCCCATCGCAGCAGGCGAGCGCTTGTTCGGAAAATGGGAATACAGACAGCTAATCGAAAAGCAGGCGGTCAGCATCGTTCAGCCGGATATTTGTCATTGCGGCGGAATTTTTGAAGGAAGAAAAATCGCTTCTATGATGGAGCTTTACTTCGGTTCCATCGCACCACACAATCCCCTTGGTCCCGTTTCCCTCGCGGCATGCTTGCAGGTGGATGCCTGCTGCCCCAACTTTTTGGTTCAAGAGCACCCGGGAAATCCCGACAAGAGCGATCTCGGCGTCGGCTATATCAAGGAGCCCTTCGTGATCAAGAACGGCTACATCGACGTGCCCACTAAGCCCGGCCTCGGCGTGGAGCTGGACGAAAAGGCGTTGGAGGAAAAAATCTACGATGGAAAATGGACTACGCCCCGTCAGTATTTTGAAGACGGAAGCGTGGCGGATTGGTAATATAAGGAGGAGCAGAATGAACAAATCTGTTTTTATAACGGGCGCACACGACGGAACAGGCTTTGCCATTGCCTCACGCTTTGCGAAAGAGGGCTACACCGTTTTCATCGGAAGCCGCAAGCAGGAAAAAGCAGAGGAAGCGGCACGAAACATTCAAAATACGTACGGCGTCTTTTCCAAGGGCTATTCTTATCAAACGGAAACGCTGGACGAAAATCAGATCCGCGCGATCTTTGACGATATACGAAGCGAGGGCTATTTGCTCGATACATTGGTATTAAACGCAGCCAATCTGGGGATCGGTCAGGTAAGCCTTGAGGTGGACATCCGCGAATTTATGGGTGTTTACACCACCAATATCGGTTGGAATTTTTTGATGGCAAGGGAAGCCGCCAAGCAAATGAAGGAAAAAGGAAAGGGCGCCATCGTATTTATCGGTTCCAACTCCTCCCTGCGCGTCACGGAAAACCGATGCGCTTATTGCTCCTCCAAAAGCGCCATCAATGCAATGTCAAAATCTTTTGCAGTGGATTGGGGAAAATACGGGATCCGTTCCAACTGTGTGCTTCCCGGTATGATTAAAACCATTCGCTGGGAAAATAACGAGAACAACTGTAAATATTGCCTTCCCAATTACACACCCATTCACGACATCGCTTCCTTTGAGGACGTGGCAAATGCCGCTTGGTATATGGGAAGCGATCAGTCCAGCAATACCACCGGCGCTGAAATTGTTGTGGACGGTGGAATGCTTGCGCAGCTCACCCCCAATATCAATCGAACGCTCTGGGAATAAAAAGAACAAGAGAAGCAAAATGCTTCTCTTGTTCTTTTTATTTTATCTGTGAAGACCTTTCTTTCTCAGAATGGCAAGAACCTCGTCGGGATTGTCACAGGTGATCAACTCTGCGCCCATGGCAACAGCAAGGTCGATGGACTCCTCATCCTTGGCGTAGGAGCCTGCCCACAGACGGACGTCGTATTTCTTACCGAATTCCTTTGCCTCCTCGATGGAAACCTCACCCTTGGTGATGCCGAATACGCAAGCACAGTAGGCATCCGGATAAATATCACGGGTAGGCTGTCTCACGTAGCGGGGAGGATAGAAGGTATGAAGTCTGTATTTAGGCCCGTAAGTATCAACCACGTACTCAAGAAGGTCGCCGTGGAAGGAATTGATGACCACGCGGTCACCAAAGCCGTATTCCTCTACGATCTTGATGATCTCGTCACAAACCTTATGAGAAAGCTCTACTCTTCCCTCGGTGGGATACTCCTTCAGCTCAAGGTCAAGGGTCAGGGTGGGATAATCCTTTACCAGCTCCATCAGATCGATAAGAGTGGGGATCTTCGTTCCGTTTCCTGCATCCAGCTTCTGCAACTCCTCCAGGGTATAGTCCTCTACGTTGCCCGTTCCGTTGGTGGTACGGTCAACGGTGGCATCGTGAATAAGGACCAACTTTCCGTCGCGGGTCACGCGGACGTCGGTCTCGATCTGGTCAACGCCCAGATCCAAAGCTGCACGGAACGCCTCCATGGTATTTTCGGGATACTTGGAGCGCCAGCCGCGATGCGCCGCAACAAAAACGTTCTTGGGGCTTTGGGTCCAGTAGTCCACGTCCACCTCAGCCAAAAGCTCTGCCACTACCTTGGGAAAATCCAGATAATTGTCGATGGTCAGATAATTGAAATCCGACTTGTAAACGGACTCGTCGTTTCCACCGAGACCGTAGTCGTCACCAATATAGACTACCTCGGAATGCTTGTAGCCGTGCTCCTTGCAATATACGTCCAGCGCATAGTATTTGTCGCGGGGCTTGGGTGCCATATCGAAGGAGGAGGAGCCTCCTACGAACACGCAGTAATCACTGAAGGTATTGACCACGTCATCGTAGATCTTTCTTCTCTTACTGCGGTCGGGGTCAAAGGCAAGCTTGTCCTCTTGCTTCGCCTTCGTTCCCAAAATGGGGAAGGTAACGCATCCGGAGGGGTGGAATTCCACGGACTCTCCCGCAAATTCGGTAAAGCCGTATTTCTCACGGAGCATAGCAATTCTGGCGGAAACACTCTCGCGGTCGCAGGGCAAAACCTCATCACGGATCATTTCCATTTCGCCGGTCCGATGATTATACGTGCCGCACTGCAAGCCGTAGTTACCGATAATATCGATGGGAAACTGCTCCAGCTGATTGAAAATACGCATCACCTGTCCTGCGCCTACCATCAGAAGCTTATATTTCTGGGAAAGGGCGGTAAGCACCTGACGCTGCAAAGCAGAAAGAGGGGTCTTGTGCTGAGTCAGGGTTCCGTCCAGATCCATTGCGATCAGTTTAATATCTTTCATTGCTCTCCTCCGTAATAATCATAGTTCACCCAAAGGGCGGAATAACGATCCTTGATATCCTTTGCGTAAAGCACGGCGTCACGGATCTTTTTCTCACCGTAAAGGGCGTAAAACTCGTCGATATTCATTTCCACCTTAGAGAGCATTTCCTTGACCTGCTCAGCGGTGGGCATTTTTCCGAAGATCTCACGGATCTTATCTTCCTTGGCAAGATAGACCTCGCTTCTGTCTGCCTCGTAAGCACCGATCTTCTTCTGAAGCTCCATAAAGCCGGGACCGACTTCCTTGTAAATGCGGTTCATTTCCGCCTCGTAGAAAGCCTTCTCAGGACGGTAGATGGTCTTGGGGAAAGGCTTTGCCAAGATCTTTTCGCGAACGCCTGCGGTGATCACGGTAGAATAGGCAACGTCAATTCCGTGGGGGAAATACCCGGTTCCGTCAACGATACCGGTTACCTCAAAGAAATGAGACAGATGGTGCTCGGAGCCGGATGCGGGACGGGATGAACCTGCAAAACTCATCATAATACCGATGATGACCAGCGCATCCATCAGTGCCTTGATGCTTTCCTCGTTTCTCTGCAAAATACCGTCTGCAAGCTGCAAAGTGGTCTCGATCTGCTCGTAGGTCAGATCGTAAATATACTGACAGAAATACTCGCCCGTTACCTCGCGGGAAAGCTCCCAGTCGTTGAGGGCGGAAAACTTGCCGATGACGTCGCCGTAGCCTGCTTTGAGCATTTCAAGAGGAGCCTGTGCCAGAACGGCGGTATCGGCAACCAAAGCAACGGGAAGTCCTGCGGAATAGGTCACCTTCATACCGCCGGTGATCATTGCCGCGCCGGTAGAAGCATAGCCGTCCATTGAAGGAGCGGTAGCAACTACCATATAGGGAACCTTTTCAAAGTGAGACACGTACTTACAAAGGTCCTGAATTACACCGCTGCCGATGCCGATGATCAACTCTGCATCCCCCAGATTTTTGGTTACCTCTTCAATGGCAGGCTCGCTGGGGACCAGAATCTCCTTACCCGTGAAGGTGACACGGCGCAGGTCCTTTCCCGCAAGAGCGGCAAGTGTCTGCTCTCCTGCGGCGGCAAAGGTATTCTCATCAGACACGATGAGAATTTTATTGTAGTCGGCGCAAATATCGGTCAGACGCGCCATTGCATTTTTCTCGATGTAAACGTATTTGATGGGGCAGGTATGGGTGCGGCCGCACGAGCATTCCACGCCCTTGAGAAGTTCATTGATATCCATAAAGATTCCTCCCGATTTTTTATAAAATAGCATTTTATTATATCATTTTCTGCAAAGTAAGTCAAGAAAAGGACAAAAAAAGTTTCCCGAAAAAACGGGAAACTCATTTTAAATCGTATTCGGAAAAACGTCGTTACGGCAACAGCTTTTTTTGTTTCCTCTTTTTTGCGCGCTCTCTTTCTTCCGCACGTTTTCCGCGGGTCGGAAGAAGGGGCGCCAGATTGGAAAACAGAATTGCCGCAAACATCAGAATACACCCTAAAATCTCCTCGAGAGAAAGAGCAGTCTTAAGAACGATCATATCCGAAAGCACCGCGAATACCGACTCCATACACATCAGGATCGAAGCGATGACGGCGGGGGTACACTGCTGACCCAGGATCTGCAAGGTATAGGCAATGGAGCAGGAAAAAAACGCAGAATACAAAATACCGCCCGAGCCCGCCAAAAGATCGTCAAGAGTAGGCTTTTCAAAAATGAACGCCACGGCAAGCGCAGCAATTCCCGCAAAAAGAAACTGCAAACAGGACAGAAAAACGCCGTCCACACGGGAAGCCTTCATATCAATACAAATAATGTGAACGGTATAAAAAACGGCGCATCCCAGCGTAAACAGATCTCCGAGGGACATTTTTAAATTGTCAAGGAGTCCTGCTAGCCCCGCATCAAAGGATGCCATACACAAAAAATACAGCCCTACTGCGGCGGCAACGATACATGCCCAGATCAAGGGTCTGACCTTTTTACCGAAAAACAGTCCCGCCACGGGAACCAATACCACGTACATCGCCGTAATAAAGCCGCTTTTTCCCGCGCCCGTACCGAGCGAAATACCGATCTGCTGAAAATTTGCCGCCAGAAACATAACGGCACCGCAAAGTAAAGAAACGGAAAGCAGTTCTTTTTTCGCGTCCTTTGTGGGAGCAGATGCAAAAAGTTTCCCTTTATTTTTAATCAAAAGCACGGGAAGCAAAAAGAGTGCTCCCAGCACCATCCGCGTACCGTTAAAGGTAAAGGGGCCCACTGCGTCGCTTGCAAGATCCTGCGCGACGAAGGTAGTTCCCCAGAAAAACGCCGCCAGTAACAAGAAAATCGGGCCTTTTAAAGAAAATCGTTTCATACTCTCCTACAAGAAAGAAACGGGATCAGCTCCCGTTTCTTTCACGCTATTCAAATCAATTAGTTTGCTGCAGCTGCTGCATCAGCATTCTCTGCTTCTTCGCCTGCGAGAACTTCGCCCCTCTCGCAAACGATCTTGATCACGTCTTCCGGCTTAACCTCGTCGCTGAGTTTTGCATCCTGGTCGTTTACGTAAACGATCCACATATACTCGTCGTTCTCGGTGTTTGCTCCTGCATTGATACCTGCAAAGGTCTTAAGCAGAGTGTCGTTTTCAATGTAAGCGCTTTCGTCGTAGCCCAGAATCACGTGCTTTACGGAAAGTTTTTCACCTTCGGGAACCTTTGCGATGGCAGTTCCGGTGGAAATCGAGGTGATCTTGGTTTCGTCCAACGTACCGTCTTCGTTGTAGGCGCCGATATAGCTGGCGATCTCAACACTCTTCATTTCAACGTCTTTGGTCTTCTCCTGACCGCAGGAAACGGCTACGGGGAGGATCATCAAAACTGCAAGAACAACAAACAAAAACTTTTTCATTACAATTACCTCTTTTCAATGATTTGGGAACCTTTTCCCTACCCGAGATTATAGAATAAAATGGGGCGTCTGTCAATATATTTTTTATGAACCAAGTGTAATTTCACAGAAAATTCAAACGGAGTCTATGATGAAAAAAGCAATTCTGATACTGCTTCTATTCTTATTCCTTTTCAGCAAAAAAGATACCTATGAAAACAGTCCCGGCAAGATCTCCGAAACGGGTTTCCGCCGTTTGATGGAGCGAGAATGGGCGCGGGAGGTCTTTGACCTGGAGGAGGAAGAAGCTGCGCAGGTATTCGGAGAAGACGGAGAGGCTTACTTTCTGTGAAAAAACGCGTTTTTGTCGAACCCTCGTTTTTTCTCCTTCTCCCGTTGCTGTTTTGGGACAGCCATCCTGCGGAATTGCTTTTGTTTTTGGGAGCGGTTTTGCTTCACGAGACGGGGCATCTTCTCGCCTTGCTTGCCTTCGGAGCCTGCCCGCGAAGGATCACCCTTTCCCTTTCAGGCGCAAAGCTTGTGACGCACAATCCGTATCTGCCTTATAAAAAGGAAGCCATCGTCTTTCTGTCGGGACCTCTTGCGGGCTTTCTCGGTTGTATTTTCGCATTTTTCCTCTTGCGGTGGCACTTCACCGAAGGAGGAATGCTTTTCTTCTCCTTCAATCTTCTGCTTTCCCTTCTGAATTTACTTCCCGTACGAGGACTGGACGGAGGAGGGATTCTTTACGCTCTCTTCTGCCACTTCGGAGAAGAATATCGGGCGGTTCGGCTTGCACAGGCTTTACACGGCGTCTCCCTTGCCTTTTTGTGCGCCGCTTCCCTTTGGGTCTTAAAAACGGAAAAAAATGCGTCCCTGCTGATCTTAACCCTTTCTCTTTTTTCAGAGAGTGCGAAAAAAAGAAAAAAAGCCACGACTGTATCGTAGCTTTTTCACTTCGCTTCCTTACTCTGCAGCGTTGAGCTTCTTGGTCATCTGGCTCTTTTTTCTGGCTGCAGTGTTCTTATGAACATAGCCCTTGGAAACTGCGGTATCGATCTTCTTAACCGCGTCCTTGTAAGCTGCCTGAACAGCTTCCTTGTTTCCCTCTTCGAGAGCTTTATCAAACTTCTTTGCGGTGGTCTTTACAGTGGTAACAAAAGCCTTGTTGATCTCGGCCTTCTTCTCAGAAACCAACACACGCTTTTTAGCAGACTTGATATTCGGCAAACGATTCACCTCCTTGACGATACTTAACAGAGTAATTGTATCACCGTTTTTTAAAAAAAACAAGTACTTTCAGAAATTTTTTTGAAAAATTGTCAAGAATAGCCTTGAAACGGGTAAAAAGAAAGGAAAAAAGAGACAAAATGAACACAATTCGCAGCGATCTTGCCATCGAGATCTGTAAGAATTTTTCTGAGAATGAGCAAGCACTTCCCGGAATAGAATGTACCAGAGAGCGTCGCGGCTCTTTGAATTTGGAAACGGTTACCATTTCCACCCCCGAGGGTGCAAGCCTTGTCAGCAAGCCTATAGGAAAATACGTTACCATCGATTGCGGCAGACTTTGGATGGAGCATCGGGACAAGATCAAACAGAAGCTCCTGGATTTTTGTGATCTGCTGCGTCCGATGATCACCCCGCAAAGCAAAGGGAGCATTCTGGTAGCGGGACTGGGAAATGAAAGCATCACCGCTGACGCCATCGGCCCCATCGCCGTAAAGAATCTGATCGTTACCCGCCACATCCGCAGGGAACGTCCGCAGATCTTTGACGATCTGGGGCTTTGTGAGGTTTGCGCCATGACCCCCGGAGTTCTGGGACAAACCGGGATCGAAAGTGCGGATATGATCCGAAGCGTTGTGGAACAGGTCAAGCCGCAGCTTTTGGTGGTCATCGATGCTCTGGCGTCCCGTGAGCTCTCTCATCTGGTCAACACCATTCAGATCGCAAACAGCGGCATCAGCCCCGGCTCCGGTATCGGAAACCGACGCCCCGCACTTTCCCCGAGACCCTGGGAATTCCCATTATTTCCATCGGAATTCCCACCGTAGTCGATGCCGCCACCCTTGCCGCCGATGCCATTCGCACCTTTTCTCATACCGAAGCAAACGGCGACGAGATCCGCAAGGCGTGGGACGAAAACGGCTTAAACTTTTTCGTTACGCCTAAGGAGACGGATCAGATCATTCGGGTTTTGGGAGCCTTTATCGGTCACGGCATCAATCTCGCTTTAAACAGAGAGCTTTCCTACGAGGATATGCTCTCCCTTGTCGGAGGATAATTATGGAAAAACAGTGGATCAAAAAAAGTCTTGCATTTCTGAAAAAGCTGGGCGGTCTTTTTGCCCTATACGGTGCCATTCCCCTCGTATGCGGAGCAATGGTCGGCCTTTTGTTCTTCGTTCAGTCCGCAGGCTCCTATAACGCCGAAAAGCTCTTTGCCGCAGTAGGAGAGCAAAGCTTGTTTCGTGTTATCGGCTCAGGAAAACGGATCAGCCGCCCCGTTGGAGGATTTTACTTTCTGTCAAAGGAGCTCCTGCCGCCCGGGCACGATCAGATCGCGATGCAAGTGGGAAGCAGCAAATATTTTTCCTACGAAACCAAGCAAGAAGCTCCCGCCTCACCCGTTGAGAAGCTGCCCGACGTCATTTACGATGCCCTGCCCGCAGGGGCAACTCCCATCATTTCCTGCGACCTGTCCTCCGCCTCCTTTTGTATCAATACCACCAATCTTTCCGTAGATGAGCAGGCGGTACGAAACGCCGCTTTTCCCTCCAAAACCGATTGGGGCAAGGATCCCTTGGTACTGGTGCTTCACACCCACGGAACGGAAGGATACTTCGAGGATAATACCAATCTGTCGGATTTTGCACCTGAGGGTGTGGAAGGCTATTTTCTCCCGGATCAAACCTCGTTCCGTACCACCGATCCCAAAAAAAGCGTGGTGCAAGTCGGCGAGATCTTCACCCAGACTCTGATCTCCTGCGGCATCCCGACCCTCCACGTATCCACTATGCACGATCTGGGAGATTTTAATTCCGCCTATACAAAAAGCGGCGAAACAGTCAAGCAAATGCTGGCACAGTATCCCTCCATCCAGTACGTGATCGATCTGCACCGTGATTCCGTCGTTCGCGGTGATTCCTACGTTAAAAGCTTTACCACCGTTGAAAACACCCCCACGGCACAGGTCATGCTGGTGGTAGGCTCAGGCAAACATGAAAATTGGGAGAAAAATTTAGTGGTTGCCGCAAGCTTCAAGGAGCAAATGGACAAGCACTACCCCTCCCTCTCGCGTGCGCTCTTTCTGCGCACCGCCCGATACAATCAGCAATACCTGCCCGGTTGCTTGCTTTTGGAGGTAGGGAGTGCGGCAAACACGCTGGAGGAGGCTGAAAACGCCGCAAGATTTTCCGCACTTGCCTTTGCCGCGATGTTGCAAGAAGAGTAAAAGAAGGCACCTCGTTCGAGGTGCCTTCTTCCGTTATTTTTTGCGTTTTCTGAGAAAAAGCATCGACGCAGCTGCAAGAAGAATTACAGTGCCTCCTCCTGCGGCAACCGCCAGAAATAAGCCGTCCGCTTTTTCCTCCTCATCCCGCTTTAGCTCGGCAGCCTGCTTTGACTTCAGGCTTGCCTCGATCCTTTTCTTTTCTTCTTCCTTGCGCCTTTCCTCCTCTAAACGGAGACGTTCTTCCTCTTCCAAGCGAAGGCGTTCTTCCTCCTCTTTCTGACGGATCTGGGCGTAGGTAAGCTGGTTTTCAAAGAAATCGTTCTTCTCCACGTCCTCTCCCACCAGGGAGCGGAACAGTCCGTAGCTGCAAGGCGAATAGGTCTTGATCTGATCGGCGCGGGTGATCTCACCGTTGTTGCCGTTCAGCCAACGTCGAAACCAGGTATATTGCTGGGAATCGTGGCACAGAAAGCCCTCCTTCGTCACCTGAAACGCGGTCTTGCCGCCGAAATGCTCCAGGGGAATATCCCAATTCATGGTGATGGGGTTTTCCTTCCACAAATGCAAATAAGTCTTGGGAACGTCCCAGGTTCCGTATATTTCCGCGCTTTCGGTATAAGCCGACGAGTCCCCGGCAACTGCGACCGCCTCCTGCAGAGTGGCAGAATTAACGATATGCTGACCGTGACCGTATTCTCCCAAGGGATCGTGTCCTACGACCACCAAAGGCTTAAATCTGCGGAGCATTTCTACCTGAAAGCCAACGATGTCCTCGTGGGAATATCCCTTTGCCTTCAATTGATTCTCTGCGACCTCACCGCTTTTGCTGTAAAGATCGGGAAAGGGCGAAATAACGGGATAATGGTCCACTCCCACCGTCCAAAGCCCGCGAAGCAATTCGTGGCGGCGCAAAGGCTCCCCTGCGTGGTCGGTAAAATAAATCACCTGAACCTCAAGATCGCGCTCCCCCGCATAGGTAGGCAATACGCCTGCAAAGAAAAGCTGCTCGTCATCGGCGTGGGTGGTCATCAGACAAAGATCCGCATTTTCACAGGGTGCTTTCCAAACCTGTACCCAGGACGGAAGCACGCCGCCAAAGCCGTACAGCTCCGTGAGACCTACTCCCTCTCCGAAATCGATGACGAGCTGAGTCTGTGCTCCCCCGAACAGTTCGGAGATGCTGATGTACTGTCTTAAAAAGGAAGCGGAAACAAGCCTTTCCTCGCCGCCGGCCGTAATTTTCAGCTCTGCGGTTTTGTCGTAAAAGATCAGATAAAGAGAATCAATGGGGGTTTCGCAGGAGACCGTCACCTGCCCCTTAACGTTCACCTTGCCTTTTTCATTCTCGTCAGTCAAATTCTTTTGGTAAGCTGAGAGCGTAAGGGGCAAGGACTCCTCCTCTGCCGCAAAAGCGGGAATGGCAAGCAGGAAAGAAAAGCAGAGCACACTCAGCAACAATACGATTTTTTTCATCCGTTCAACACCCCTTTCAGTTCTTCTACCGTTTCGCAGATCAGGTCTGCTCCCGACTCCTCCAGCTCCTCGCGCGTCCCGTAGCCGTACAGCACGCCTACGGTAGAAAGGCCAAGCTTTTTCCCTGCCGTCACATCGTATCTGCGATCTCCGATCATACAGGATTCCTTCGGGTCGGCACCGCTGGTTTCCAGAGCGTATAAAAGAACGTCTTCCTTTTCCACACGGCTTTTTTCCTCCAGATTGGCACCGCAAATAAAATCGAAATACCGTGCGATGCCGAAATGCTCCAGAATACGCCTTGCAAACGTCTCCGGCTTGGAGGTGGCAAGGATCACTCGAACTCCCTTTTCCTTCAAAGAAGCAAGCATACCGTCAACCCCTTCGTAAAGGGCGTTTTCAAAAATACCGATGGAGGTAAAGCGCACGCGGAAGCGACGGATCGCCTCCTCCGCCTGTTCCTCGGAAAAACCGTAGCGCTTCATAAAAGAGTCCCCCAAGGGAGGCCCTACGAAGGAAGTAAGCGCGGCACGGTCCTTTTCTTCTATCCCGTAGGTGGAAAGCGCGTAAAGGACGGAATTGATAATCCCCTCCGCAGAATCAGTCAGGGTCCCGTCCAGGTCAAAAAAGCAGTTTTTCATCAGAAACACACCTTATAGCAACGGGAAAGCGTCTTTCCTGCGGAATCGGTCAAGGTCACGTAGATCAAGTTTTCATATACGAAATCCACTCGTTGTACCTTCATCCCTTTTTCCAGAACGGAATTTAATGAAAAGGCTCTTTTTTCGGTAGAGACCATAATTTCCTTAGTTTTCCCCTCGGCAAGCATTGCAATATATTTACCGCCGGGAGAAACGGCCCGGATCTCAAAGGAGGAATAGTCGGTCAAAACCGGCGTTTTTCTTTCAGTACCCAACAGCAAATGGCTCCAGACGGCGCGGTTTTTATCTTCCTCTTTTACGTCAAGACGCTGTGCGTACAGACGGCAAATGGGCTGCGAATACTCCCCTTTTTTATCCAGCTTGGAGTCCGCAAGCTTTCCGTTTGTACAATCCAAAGCCACGTAGCCCTGCGCCGTTTTGAAATACGCCATTGTATCACTGACGAAGGCACCGAAGGAAACGGATTTGTATTTTTTAAAGGAAACGGTCTTCACGTCCACGACTCGCAAGGAATCGTCCGTAGGATCGGTGTGATACACCGTTACCCGATCCCCCGTCATACCAATTGCATAGGAGCCGTTTTCGGAAAAGGCAAGCACGTCCTTTCCATAGGGATCCACCTCCTTGATGGAGTCGGAAAACATAGGATAGCAAAGCTTTTCCGAGGGATGTATGCAATACCGTGCCCCCTTCTCGTCGGTATAGATCAGACGCTCGGGCTTCAAAACCGGCCAAAAGCCCTCCAGCTCCGGCTCGGGCGTGTAAAGGAAGATTTTCTTGGTTCCGTTTTCCTGCGGCACCTCTACGCGGTAATAGGAGAATTTCTTTCCCTCGAAGCCGAACTCGGTCAGATCCACCTGCGTCAAAGGAACGGGATCAAAGCTGGTCTGTCCCATTGCCCATACGCGAAGTGCCTCGCTGCGATCCTCGGAAAGCAAAAGCTTTCCGTTATATTCGTAAGCTTTGTCCCACTGCTCGATCAAAGCAAGCCCTTTTTGATTATACATATTTGCAACGTAGAAAAACGCCGCGATCAGAAGTGCCGCGATCACTGTTAAAACGATCATGGTCACCAACTGTTTTTTCTTCATGGATTCCTCCTTTAGGGAATTGTTTTTTTTCGTTTTCTGTGTTATAATGCTTCAGAGGTGAACAAACATGAAGCTTTTATTTGTTTGCACGGGAAATACCTGCCGCAGTCCCATGGCAGAAGCCATCGCGGCAAAATTTCTTTCGGAGCAGGGAATTTCGGCAGAATGCAGCTCCGCGGGAATTTACGCCGTACCGGGGCAAGCTCTTTCCGAAAACTCCCAAAAAGCGCTGGAGATCGGATTCGGGATCCGAGATTTTTCCCACAAAGCAATCCCCCTAACGGGCGAAATGCTCCGCAGTGCCGATCTGGTGGTGGCTATGACCGAAAATCACAAAGCGCTGATCCGCCAAGCCTTTGGAGAAAGCAATAAGGTGATCGCCATGCCAAGGGAGATCGGAGATCCCTTCGGAGGAGATCTGCCCCGTTACCTTGCCTGCGCCCACGCCATTTTCCAAGGCGTCAAAGCCTTGCACGAGGAGGGCTTCTTCCGTGATTGAGATCCGAAGAATGACAAAAGAGACCATAGGCTTCGCCGCCGAAACGGAAGCACTTTTGTTCTCCGATCCCTGGAGCGCGGAAAGCCTTTCTGAAGAACTTTGTTGTCCCTTTGCAAAAAGCTACGTCTTGTTCGAGGACTCAGTTCCCTGCGCATACGGACTCTTTCGTCTGCTTGCAGGCGAAGGAGAGGTACTGCGCATCGGCACGGTTCCAAAGCATCGGCGCCGAGGCTTTGCCCGTGCTTTACTGGAGCATTTTTTTAAAACAGGCAGGGAGGAAGGTCTGCAAAAAGTATTTTTGGAGGTGCGCAGAGGAAATCTTCCCGCCAGGCGCCTATATGAAGCAATGGGCTTTCGAAGGATCTCTCTTCGCCCGCGCTATTATCGGGATCCCGTTGAGGATGCCGTCATCTACGAAAAAATTGAAAAGGAAAAATAAGGAAACGGTTTATGAAGATCCTTGCTTTTGAATCCTCCTGTGACGAAACCGCCGCTGCTGTGGTGGAGGATGGGAGAAAAATCTGTTCTGATATCGTACTGAGCCAAATCGACATTCATCACCGCTACGGCGGTGTGGTTCCGGAGATCGCAAGCCGTGCCCATACCGAAGCGATCTGCACCGTATATGAGCGCGCTCTTTCCGATGCAGGACTCACCATTGCCGACGTTGACGCCATCGGCGTCACCAACCGTCCCGGTCTCATCGGCGCTCTTTTGGTGGGAGTAAACTTTGCAAAAAGTCTGGCGTTCGCCAACGGTCTGCCCTTGATCCCCGTCAATCATATCGAGGGACACATCGCCGCCCTATATCTGGCACACCCCGAGTTGGAGCCGCCCTTCCTCGCCCTCATTATGAGCGGAGGGCATACGTCTTTGGTAGAGGTAAAAGGCTACACTGCCTTTTCTCTCGTGGGGGCTACCCGTGACGATGCGGCGGGAGAAGCCTTTGACAAGGCAGGCAGAATCATCGGGATCGGCTACCCGGGCGGAAAGGAAATGGACAGACTTGCACATCTGGGCAATGCCGACGCCATTCCCCTGCCCTCTGCCGCCATTCGGGATCACGACTACGATTTTACCTTCTCGGGGTTAAAGACCGCAGTGATCAATTATGCGCACAACAAAAAACAGCTTGGGGAAGAAATCTGCCCCGAGGATCTTGCCGCGTCGTTTACGGCAGCGGTTTGCCGAGGGATTGAATCCAGGCTGAAAAACGCCTTGGCTGCATTCCCCCACAGGAAGCTGGTTTTGGCAGGAGGCGTTGCCGCCAATTCTCACATTCGCAAAACAGCGGAGCAGGTATGCAGCTCCTGCGGTGCTTCCCTCTTTTTGCCGCCCGTTTCCCTTTGCGGAGACAACGGCGCCATGATCGCCGCTCAAGCGTATTATAATTTTAAGGCAGGGATCACGGCAGACGAGTCTCTCAACGCCTCCGCTACTTCCCCCTTCAGCTTCAAATTCTGAGTTTTGCACAAAAACGTGTGGAAAACTTTGTGGATAATGTGAAAAAGTCAAATTTTCACGTGCATTGTTGACAAAAACCGGTTCCTTTCCCTGTGGAAAACTTCTTGCCGTAAAAGCCGAAAAAATGCCTATTTCTCGTCTTCCTTGGCTTTTTCCGTCAAGGATTCCCCTTCTCCGGAAAGGAAACGGATGCTTCTTTCCACGGCGTCGCGGGCATTGCCCCAAGGCTCCTTGGAATAGCGATAATCAAACTTCTTGCAAAAGTGAGACACGTCGCCGCGAAGCTCATCCAGATACCCCATCTCAACCTTCTGCGCGGCATCCAGAAAATCGGGCAGTTTCTTCTTGGAGATATAGAGCTTTGCCGTTTTTAAAAAACGAGTGTAGCAAGGCAAGCAGAAATAGGTCTGATTCTCCATTTTCTTGCGAAATTCGGAATCCATTTCCCAGAGGAGACACGCAGTCTCGAACATTTTGCTCAGATGAAACTCGATCCTCTCGCACACGTAGCAAGTTTGGCAAAAGGATTCGGTATGCGCGGCTACGCCCGAAAGCTTTTCCTTCAGAGAGATCTTGGGGGTAGCACATTCCTTGCGGATCAGATCCAAATGGCTTTCCAGCATCAGCGCAAGAGGAAGTCTCTTTTGTGCACGGAACATCAATTCAAAATGATGAGAACAAAAGCCCTTTTCATTGGTTTTGATACGGATATCCGGCTCCATCATAGAGGCACCGAGGATCAGCTCGATCTCGTTCTCCTCCAATTTTTTCTTCATTCTGCAAAAAGGACAGGAGCCGTTTTCGTCAAAGGCTTCATTGACCGGTATGGTATAGATTTTTTCCATAAATACTCCTTTGGCATTTCTCCTTCTATCCTACCACAAAATTTTACCGATTTCAAGTAACAAATCAAGAAAGGAGTCCGCTATGGCAAAGGTTCTTCAAGAGCTCGACGAAAGCCACAGGATCTACCAGTTCACCGAGGGCTTTTCCTTCGGTACGGACGCGGTCCTGCTTTCCGGCTTTATCACTCCCAAAAAAAACAGCGTCGGGGTAGAGTTCGGAAGCGGAACGGGGATCATCCCCATGCTTCTTTGCATGCACAAGGAATTTCAGAAGATCTACTCTTTGGAGATCCAGAGAGACTATGCCGAGCTTGCCCGCGAAAACCTCTCCATGAACGGTTTCTCGGACAAGGTAGAGGTCATAGAGGGCGATCTGAAGGATGCCAAATCCCTTCTTCCCTTCTATGCGGATTTTGTATTTACCAATCCTCCTTATATGAAAAAGGAGTCCGGAAGAGTCAACGACAATGAAAAAAAGCGTATCGCGCGGCACGAAATCCACTGCGACATCCGTGACGTGTGCCGAAGCGCCGGAAGTCTGCTTCAAGACAAGGGAGATTTCTACTGTGTTTACCGCCTGGCTCGGATGGCTGAGCTGTTTTCCGCTATGCGGGAATTTGATCTGGAACCGAAAAACATAGTTTTCGTTACCCCCAAGCCCCACAGCTCCCCCGATCTGATCCTGGTGAGAGGCGTCAAGGGCGCAAATCCTGAGCTGAAAAGCCGTGCCCCCTTCGTGTTGCAGGATGAAACGGGAGCGCGAACGGAGGAGACGCGCCTGCTTTACGAAAAGGGAATCCTTGAATACGGGAGAGACAAGGGATGAAAAGATATATATCCGCAGTGCTCTGCACCCTCCTTTTACTCACCTCCTGCACCGGTGAAAAAGCTGCCCCGGACGCCAACAGCTGTGCCAAATATCTGGAAGAAAACGAATCTTTTTTCCTGGAATGCGTGGCGGAAATGGAAAAATTCGGGGAGGATCGGATCTACGTTGCTATGGAAGCCGACGAAAAAAAGAAGGACTCCAAGGCTCGTTTGGTTTCCTATCCCAAGGAAAGCGAGGACCGAACCGAGATCGAAAACGAGCTTTTGGAAAAGGCTCTGACTCAATACGGCTTTCGCCTGATCTTATTCCAGACCGCCAGCGACGCCCGTCGGAGCGTGATCTTTTCTTATACGAAGGAAAAGGACGACGGGATTCAAAACGGCATTTATTATTCCTACGATTCTCTGCCCTGCCCCTGGTGGGGGCGAAAGGCAGAGCTTACCAGACGGGACGGACGCTGGATCCAGATCGACCGTGCGGGCAACGCCACCTACTACACCTTAAAGCTCTCCGAGCACTTTTATTACTTTGAAAAGTGCGGCGAGCTGATTGCATAAAGAAACGGACTTCCGAGGAAGTCCGTTTCTGTTTTTTATTCTCTTGTTTCTTCCTTGAGCTTTTTGAAAACACTGAAGGTGAGCACCGTGGAAATGATCATCGTGATGCTGTCTGCCACAAGCTGGGTGGAGACTACGCCGTACAAGCCGAAAAGCGAATTGAGCAAAAAGAGCAGCGGGATATTTACAAGTCCCTGGCGGCACACGGAAAGCAGTAAGGATTCCGGTCCCTTGCCCATTGCCTGCAAGGAGAAGGTCGCCAGCAAATTGTAAAACATAATGGGAGTTGCCAGGCATACGATCCGCAAAAAACTGGAGCCCAGAGCAAGGGTTTTCTCCTGACGGATAAACACCCAGACGATCTGCTCGGAAAAGATCTCAAAAAAGAGCACGCAGATCAAAGCAAAGCCCATTCCCGCAACACGACAAGCAGAGATCACCTTTTTCATACGCTTGTGGTCGCCGGAGGCATAGTTGTATGCCACCAGGGGGATCATACCTTGACAAAGTCCCATTCCTACGTTCAGGGGAAGCATATCGATCTTTTTTACAATCCCCAGTGCGGCAAGCTCCACACCCTCGGTTCCGTAGTTTGCGGTCAGGTTGTTGAGCACCAGATTGGAAATACAGGCAAGGAGCGCACTTAAAGCGGACGGGATACCGGTGGCAAAGATCTCACGGACGTAGGAGAAACCGGGACCGATATACTCCGGAGAGATAGACAAAACGGTTTTATGCTTCAGTTTGCAAAGGATCAGCAGGAAATACACCATCGCGATCACGTTGGAGATACAAGTAGCAACGGCAGCTCCTGCAACCTCCTGTCCCGACGGAAGGATCACAAACATAAATAAGGGGTCCAAAATGATATTGAGCACGCCGCCCATTCCCAAGCCGAAGCTGGCGTACTTGGCATAGCCCTCACTGCGCAGCAAATGCGCCATTGCCATACTGAGGGTAGCGGGAATACCGCCGATCACTACGACCCAGAGCATATAATGGTAGGAATACTTCAAAATAAAAGCGTTGTTTGCTCCAACCAATCTCAGAACGGTATCGGAAAACGTAAGACACAACATCGAATAAACGGCGGTAATGAAAATCGTTCCGTAAAAGCTGAAGGAAGCAACCTTTTTCGCTTCCTCGGGACGATCCTTTCCCAGCAATCTGGAAATCAAGGTTCCTCCGCCGACACCGAACAGATTGGCAAGAGCATTCATTCCAAATACCAGAACGAAGGAAACGGTGGCCGCCGCCGTCTTATTCGAATCGTTGGCAAAGCCGATAAATACCGTATCGGCAAGATTGTAGATCATCGTGATCAGCTGGCTAATAATGGTAGGAATGGCAAGGGTCGCCAACGCCTTCGGCACGGGTGTCCGTTCAAACAGTTCCTTTTTTCGATCCATCTTTACAAAAAAATCCTTTCATTTCAACAAAACAAAGCATATTGTAGCACAATTTTTCAAAAATGGCAAGAAAAATATATGTCTTTATTTCCAAGGAAAAAGCATATACAATTACAAAAAAATTCGTTAAAATGATAAAATTTCCGAAAAAAATTCGGAAAATGGGTTGCGTTTTCAAAAATAATATGGTATCATAGTCATCGTTGATATCGTATTTCGTAAAAAAAGAAAGGCAAAAAAATGAGTATTCCGAAAACTGCACAAAGACTGAGTCTGATCCGATCCGATATTCGCGGTCCTCTGTACGAGGAAGCCTTACGAATGGAGCGGGAGGGCAAAAAGGTTTTGAAGCTGAATACGGGCAACCCCGCTTCCTTTGGCTTTACGGCGCCCGAAAGCGTTCGCCGCGCCTTGACGGAAGAGATGGAGCGTGCCACCGCATACTGCGACGTCAAGGGAATGAAAAACGCTCGAGAAGCCATTTTATCTTACCACCTAAGCCGCGGACTGAAGGGAATTCGCGAGGAAGATGTTTTCCTTTCCAACGGTGTCAGTGAAATGGTGCAGATGATCACCCTTGCCACGCTGGAGCCCGGAGACCAGATCCTTCTCCCTTGCCCCAACTATTCCCTGTGGGAAAACTGCGCGCATCTGGCGGGGGCAAAGCCCGTTTTTTACCGTTGTGACGAGGAAAACGGCTGGATCCCCGACGTTGACGACATCCAAAAAAAGATCACCCGAAGCACCCGTGCCATTCTGGTCATCAATCCCAACAATCCTACCGGTGCCATTTATCCCGAAGCCGTTCTGAAGCAGATCACCCGACTTGCCGAGGAGCACGGCTTAATGATTTTTTCCGACGAGATCTACGACAGACTCATCATTGACCCCACCCCCTTCGTTTCCACCGCAAGCCTTTCCGAAAACGTTCTTTGCGTGACCTTTAACGGTCTTTCAAAGTCCCATATCGTTTGCGGATGGCGTAGCGGATGGAGCGTGCTTTCCGGTCCCGAGGAAAAAAAGAAGGTACTTCGCGAAGCTTTGATGAAGCTTGCTTCCATGCGGCTTTGCGCAGGGGCACTGCCCCAGTTGACGGTTCCCGCAGCACTCGCCGATCCTCACTCTACGCAGAGCATGCTGATCCCCGGCGGACGTCTGTACGAGCAGAGAGAAACAACCTGCTCGGTTCTGGAGAGTATCGACGGCATTGATTTTGTAAAAAATCACGCCGCTTTCTACCTGTTTCCCAAGCTTGACAAGGAGAAATTCGGCATCGTAAACGATACGCAGTTTGCTCTGGATCTGCTTCACGCAAAGGGCGTTCTCATCATTCCCGGCTCCGGCTTTGCTCATCCGGGAAACGACCATTTCCGAATCGTTATGCTTCCCGAAAAAGAAGTCTTGAAGAAGGCGATGACGGAACTGGGTGATTTCCTCTCGGGCTATAAACAGAAATAAAAAAAATCACACAAAAGCGACGAAAGCGCAAACGCGTTTCCGTCGCTTTTTATCATTATATAATATATATCCCTGAGATTATGGGGCTATGTCGAATTTTGTATCCGTTTTCAGGCGGATTTCCAACCGCTTCCTCTTGAAAAATTCTCGTTTTTTTGTTAAAATAAATAGAATGAAATTTTATTGGCTCTTTTCAGCCAACGACTAAGGAGGATATATAAAATGGAATACCGTATTGAACACGACTCTATGGGCGAGGTAAAGGTTCCCGCCGACAAATACTGGGCAGCACAGACCGAGAGAAGCCACGAGAACTTTCTGATCGGCGTAGGCATTGAAACCATGCCCCGCGAGATTACCCGTGCTTTCGGCGTACTGAAAAAGGCTGCCGCCATCGCGAACCACGCTCTCAAGCCCGAGAAGATGACCGACGAGAAGCTCTCTGCTATCAAGACCGCTTGTGACGAAGTAATGAGCGGTGCCCTCAACGATCACTTTCCCCTTGTCGTTTGGCAGACCGGCTCCGGTACCCAGTCCAATATGAACGCAAACGAGGTCATTGCAAACCGCGGCAACGAGATCGCCGGCGCAAAGCTTCTTCACCCCAACGATGATATCAATATGTCTCAGAGCTCCAACGATACCTTCCCCACCGCAATGCACATCGCCGCAGTGGAGGTGATCGAGGACAAGCTCTTCCCCGCTATGGATCTGCTCATTTCCACTCTGGTTCGTCTGGAGAAGGAAAACGAGGGCATCGTAAAGAGCGGCAGAACCCATCTTCAGGACGCTACTCCCATTCAGTTCTCTCAGGAGATCTCCGGTTGGAGATCCAGCCTTGAGAAGGACAAGGCACTCTTGAAGGATTCTTTGGTTCATCTGCGCGAGCTGGCTCTGGGCGGCACCGCAGTCGGCACCGGTCTGAACGCTCCCAAGGGCTTCGACGTAAAGGTTGCCGAGGCTGTATCCGAGATCACCGGTAAGAAATTCGTTACTGCAGAGAACAAATTTCACGCACTCACCTCCAAGGACGAGCTCGTGTTTGCACACGGTGCACTGAAGGCTCTTGCCGCAGATATGATGAAGATCGCAAACGACATCCGCTGGCTGGCAAGCGGTCCCAGACTGGGCATCGGTGAGATCTTCATTCCCGAAAACGAGCCCGGCTCCTCCATTATGCCCGGCAAGGTGAACCCCACCCAGTGCGAAGCTGTTACCATGGTAGCCGTACAGGTTATGGGTAACGACGTTGCAGTCGGTATGGCGGCAAGCCAGGGCAACTTCGAGCTGAACGTATTTATGCCCGTTTGCATCTATAACTTCCTGCAGTCCGCTCGCCTTCTGGCTGAGTCCATCGTATCCTTTAACAACAACTGTGCTGCAGGCATCACCGCAAACCGCGAAAAGATGCACGACAACCTGCACAACTCTCTGATGCTGGTTACCGCGCTGAACCCCTACATCGGCTACGAGAACGCCGCAAAGACCGCCAAGAAGGCGTTCAAAGAAAACATTTCTCTTAAGGAAGCTTGCGTGGCACTCGGCTTTTTGAGCGCTGAGAAGTTTGACGAGGTCTTCCATCCCGAACAGATGGTTTAAAAAACAAAACCGAAAGGAAATGGCTATGGTTTTTCAGTATTATCCCGGCTGTACCCTGAGAACGAAGGCAAAGGAGCTTGACCGCAAGGCAAGAATGGCTGCCGAGGCTTTGGGAGTTACCTTGAACGAGGTTCCCGAATGGCAGTGCTGCGGCGGTTGCTACCCCGTAGCAAAGGATGAGATCGCCACGAAGCTTTCCGCAGTCCGCGTTATGATGGCGGCAAAGGAAGCGGAAATGCCCGTTGTCACCGTTTGCTCCGCTTGCCACAACGTACTCAAGCGTGTCAACGCCGATATGAAAGAGGATGCGGTGATCGCCGACCGCGTGAACCGCTATATGCAAAACGAGACGCCTTATTATGGCGAGGGTGAAGTACTTCACTTTATCGAAATGCTCCGCGACAAGGTAGGATTCGACAAGATCCGCGAAAGCGTGAAAAATCCTTTGACCGGCAGAAAGATCGGCGCTTATTACGGTTGTCTGCTTCTCCGCCCCGGCAAGGTAATGGCTTTCGACGATCCGGAGAATCCCACGATCATTGAGGATTTTATCCGCGCCTTGGGTGCTGAGCCCGTGGTATATCCCTACCGCAACGAGTGCTGCGGTGCTTATCTGACACTGGAGGACAAGGAAGCAACTGCGAGAAAATCCTCCGCTGTGCTCCATTCCGCCGCCGCTTGCGGTGCAGAATGCGTGATCACCGCTTGCCCTCTCTGCCTTTATAACCTGCAAAAGTGCGGCGGCGAGATCCCTGCCGTATATTTTACCGAGCTCCTTTACGAAGCCTTGGGATTGGAATAAGGAGGAAATATGGAACAGAAGCATTTGAGAGAAGATATTCTGCGCATCAGCGGTGTCAATCCCCGCAAATGTATGAAATGCGGAAAATGCACCGGAACCTGCCCCTCCTACGACGAAATGGAATTTCATCCCCACCAGTTCGTTTATATGGTGGAAAGCGGCGACATCCAGCCCTTGATGGAATCCAAGGGTCTGTACAAGTGTCTGACCTGCTTTGCCTGCGTGGAGCGTTGCCCCCGTCAGGTAGAGCCTGCCAAGCTGATCGAGGCGGTAAGACTTTCCGTGATCCGTCAGCAGGGTCAAAACCACTTGAAGCCCGACCAAATTCCCGCGATGCTGGACGAAGATCTGCCTCAGCAGGCTATCGTCTCCGCTATGAGAAAATACGCAAAATAGGAGGACGAATATGCAAAGAATCGGCGTTTTCGTTTGCTGGTGCGGTAGCAATATCGCCGCAACCGTTGATGTAAAAGCCGTTGCCGAGGCACTGGGTAAAGAGCCCGGCGTGGTTTATTTTGAAGATTATCAGTATATGTGCTCCGAGGAAGGACAGAACAAGATCAAGGCGGCTATCCGCGACTACAAGCTCACCGGTGCCGTGGTCTGCTCCTGCTCTCCCCGTATGCACGAAAACACCTTCCGCAAGGCAGCTGCCGCCGCAGGCATCAACTCCTTTATGGTAGAGATCGCCAACATCCGCGAGCAGTGCTCCTGGATCCACAAGGATATGCAGAGTGCTACGGAAAAGGCAATTATTCTGGGCAGAGCCGCCATCGCAAAGGTTCATCTCAACGCTCCCCTGACCGCAGGAGAAAGCCCCGTTACCAAGCGCGCGCTGGTCATCGGCGGCGGTATCGCAGGAATTCAGACTGCCCTCGACATTGCCGACGCAGGCTTTGAAGTGGATATCGTTGAAAAGAAACCCACCATCGGCGGTAAGATGAGCCAGATCGACAAGACCTTCCCCACCCTGGACTGTGCCGCCTGCATCCTTACCCCCAAAATGGTGGACGTAGCACAGAACGAGAAGATCCGCATTTTCTCCTTCAGTGAAGTGGATTCGGTAAAGGGCTTCGTAGGTAATTTCAACGTTTCGATCCGCCGCAAGGCAAGATACGTTGACGAGGTCAAATGTACGGGTTGCGGTCTTTGTACCGAGAAGTGCCCCCAGAAGAAGGTACCCAACGAATTCAATCTGGGTCTGGATCAGAGACGTGCCATTTACATTCCCTTTGCACAGGCAGTTCCGAAGGTTGCTACCATCGATCCCGATTACTGCACCATGCTGAAAACCGGCAAGTGCGGTGTCTGCTCCAAGGTATGTGCCGTCGGCGCCATCGACTATAAGCAGAAGGATACCATCGTAGAGGAGCAATACGGTGCCATCGTAGTTGCTACGGGCTACAATCCCATTGAGCTGACCAAGTACGATGAGTTTGCTTACTCCCAGTCTCCCGACGTAATTACCTCTATGGAATTTGAGCGTATTACCAACGCGGCAGGTCCTACCGGCGGCGTTCTGCTCCGTCCCTCCGACGGAGAGCATCCCCACAAGATCGTATTCGTTCAGTGTGTGGGAAGCCGTGAGGACGGCGGAGGATGCGGAAAGACCTACTGCTCCAAGATCTGCTGTATGTACACCGCAAAGCACGCTATGCTCACCCGTGAAAAGTACCCCGATACCGAGGTTTACGTATTCTATATCGACGTTCGTACCCCCGGCAAGAACTTCGACGAATTCTACCGCAGAGCAGTAGAGGAATACGGCGTTCACTATATCAAGGGTATGGTAGGCAAGGTATCCCCCGAAAACGGGAAATTAATGGTAAGAGCCTCCGATCTGATCGAAGGCAAGCAGCTCACCATTGACGCCGATCTGGTAGTCCTCGCCGCCGCCATTGAGCCGGACAAATCCGCCCGTCCTTTGGCAACCATGCTGACCGCCTCTATGGATACCAACGACTTCTTCACCGAAGCTCATCCCAAACTCCGCCCCGTAGAAAGCCCCACCGCAGGTATCTTCCTGTCCGGCTGTTGTCAGGGTCCCAAGGACATCCCCGAAACCGTTGCTCAGGCTTCTGCCTGCGCCGCAAAGGTCATCGGACTCCTTGCCAAGGACAGCCTGACCTGCAACGCCTGCGTTGCACATTCCGAGGAAATGCTCTGTAACGGCTGTTCTTCCTGCGAGAAGGTATGTCCTTACGGTGCCATTACGTATCAGGAGAAGGAATTCCGTATGCCCGACCGCACCACCAAGATGCGTCGCGTAGCAAGTGTCAACCCTGCCGTTTGCCAGGGCTGCGGTGCTTGTACCGTCGCTTGTCCCAGCGGTGCTATGGATCTCCACGGCTTCTCCAACAGACAAATCATGGCGGAGGTAGATGCAATATGCAAATAGAAGAAAAGTTTGAACCCACCATCGTAGCCTTCTGCTGCAACTGGTGCTCTTATGCGGGTGCTGACCTTTCCGGTACCAACCGTCTTCAGTACCCTGCCAACGTTAAGATCATCCGCGTTCCCTGCTCCTGCAGAGTAAATCCGATGTTCATCCTCCGCGCCTTTCAAAGAGGTGCTGACGGCGTGATCATCTGCGGATGCCACCCCGGCGACTGTCACTATACCACCGGCAACTACTACGCCCGCCGCCGTATGACCCTTCTGTTCTCTATGCTGGACTTTCTCGGCATCGAAAGAGAAAGAACCAGACTGGAGTGGGTCAGCGCCGCAGAAGGTGCAAAGTTTGCCGCTACCATGAACGACTTTGTCGCTACCGTTACCAAGCTGGGTAAAAATCGTAGATTGGAGGATCTGAGATGCAACAAGTAATCCGCGAAAAAGCAATATCTCTGATCACCTCCGGAAAAGCTGCCCGCGTCATCGGCTGGCGCGAGGGTGAGTTTTTCTACGATCAGACCCCCGAGGTGTTTACCTGTCCCGAGGACATTGAAAAGAATTTCGTCTATAACGGTTTTTCCGGTGCAAACCTTTCCAAGTATCTGATCAAGGAAAGTGAAAAGGAAGGCGTTGTAGCAGTATTTCTCAAGCCCTGTGATACCTATTCCTTCAGCCAGCTTCTCAAGGAGCATCGCATCAAGAGAGAAAACGTATGGGCGGTAGGTATCCCCTGCGAAGGAAAGCTGGATATCGACGCGATCCGCAAAATGGGCGTAAAAGGTATCACCTCCCTTGAGGAAAACGGTGACGAGATCACCGTTAAGACCATTTACGGCGACAAAAAGATCGCACGCGCAGAGGCACTCGCCGAGCGCTGCAGGAACTGCAAGAGCCGCAAGCACGTCGTTTACGATGAGCTTCTCGGAGAAGAGGGAGAGGTTTTAGAATCCGCTCGCTTCGATATGGTCGAAAAACTGGAACAGATGACTGCAGAGGAGCGTTTTGCCTTCTGGCAGGGCGAATTGTCCCGTTGCATCCGTTGCAACGCTTGCCGCAACGTTTGTCCCGCTTGCACCTGTGAAAAGTGCGTGTTTGACAATGCCGCCTCCGGCATCGAGAATAAGGCTCCCGCTTCCTCCTTTGAGGAGCAGAACTTTCACATTATCCGTGCGTTCCACGTAGCAGGCAGATGCACCGACTGCGGCGAATGCTCCCGCGTTTGTCCCCAGTCCATTCCTCTGCACCTGCTCAACCGCAAATTTATTAAGGACATCAACGAATTCTACGGTGAGTATCAGGCCGGTGCCGACCCCGAAGAAAAATATCCCTTGATGAATTTCACCCAAGGCGATATGGAGCCTGCCGACGCATTTAAGAAGGGAGAGTAAGAACGATGAAAAAGATCCAACTTTCCAAGCTCCCTCAGCTGCTTTCTGCCATCGCCGAAAAAACGGCTCTGTATCTCCCCGTAGATACTGCCTCCGGTGCAGAATATAAGAAATACGAGGAAGGCGATAAACTTTCCGACGCCTGCAACACCAACCGAAGCGCCAAGGACTTTTTCTTCCCTCAGGTGGAAAATATGGCAAACTTCAAGGTGGAGGGCAAGAAGATCGAGGTCATCGATATCCGCAAGGAAACCGAAGATTTCGTCATTTTCGGTGCCCGCGCCTGCGACGTGAGAAGTTTTGATATCCTGGACAGAGTATTCCTTGCCGATCCCGTTGACACCTTCTATAAAAACAGACGTCAGCACGCCACTATCGTTTCCCTGGCTTGCTCCGTTCCCGAGGAAACTTGCTTCTGCGGCACCTTCGGAATCGACGCTGCAGACCCTGCGGGAGACGTAAGCGCCTGGAAGACGGATGAGGAAATGTATTTCCGTGCCAACACCGAAAAGGGCGAAGCGTTTCTTGCTTCCCTTGCCCTGGAGGACGGTGAAGAAGAAGCGGTCCGCGAGGAGCAGACTAAGATCCGTTCCATTCTGGAAAAGCTTCCCATTCAGAACCTTCCCACCGACCACTTCAAGGCAGAAAAGCTGATGGAGCATTTCTCCGATCCCAAGTGGAAGGAGCTTTACAAGGCTTGTCTGGGCTGCGGGACCTGCACCTTCGTTTGTCCCACCTGCCAGTGCTTTGACATCCGCGATTTTGACACAGGAAACGGAATTCAGCGTTATCGTTGCTGGGACTCCTGTATGTATTCCGATTTTACACAAATGGCGGCAGATCAGCCCCGTCACACTCAGATGGAGCGTTTCCGTCAGAGATTTATGCACAAGCTGGTTTACTACCCCGCCAACAACGAAGGCGTCTTCGGTTGCGTTGGCTGCGGCAGATGCCTTGCCAAGTGCCCTATCAATATGAACATCGTAAAAGTAATCAAAGAGATTGGAGGGGATAAGTAATGGAAAAAGAAGCTTTGATCCCCGAGATCGGCGTGATAACCGATATTCGCATCGACACCCCCGATGTCAGAACCTTTCGCGTAGTGACCCCCGACGGGAAGAAGCCCTTTGAGCATATTCCCGGTCAGTGCGCAATGCTCTCCATCCCCGGCGTAGGTGAGGCACTGTTCTCCATCACCTCCTCCCCTACCAATACCGAGTATATGGAGTTTTCCATCAAAAAGTGCGGCTGTGTTACCGGCTTCCTTCACGCCACCGAGCCCGGTCAGTACGTGACCATCCGCGGTCCTTACGGAAACGGCTTTCCCGTGGAAAGCGCTTTCAAGGGCAAGGATCTGCTCTTTGTGGCAGGCGGTATCGGTCTGGCACCGCTCAGATCCGTTATCAACTACTGCCGTCACCATCGTTCCAATTACGGCTCCATCGACATTGTTTACGGTTCCCGTTCCATGCAGGATCTGGTGGACTACAATGAAATCATGGAGGAATGGTGCAAGGAGGACGGCATCAACGTTCACCTGACCATCGACCGCGAGCAGCCCGAATGGAACGGACACGTCGGCTTTGTACCAAACTTTGTAAAAGAGTTGAACTTTGATACGAACAAAACCGCCGTTCTCTGCGGTCCTCCCATTATGATCAAATTTACCCTGGCAGGTCTGCAGGAGCTTGGCTTCGGCAAGGACCAGATCTACACCACCTTGGAGATGCGTATGAAGTGCGGAATCGGCAAGTGTGGCAGATGTAACCTGGGTGACAAATTCATCTGCAAAGACGGTCCCGTCTTCCGCTTTGACCAGCTGGAAGAATTGCCGGACGAATATTAATGTCGAAAGGAAAAAAACATGGAACAGAACGTAAATATTTTCCTGTACGGAAAGAAATATTCCGTACCCGCAAATCTTACCATTATGAGCGCAATGGAATACGCAGGCTACCAGCTGGTCCGCGGATGCGGATGCCGTAACGGCTTCTGCGGCGCTTGCGCTACCGTATATCGTATCAAGGGCGACAGAGAATTGAAGGTTTGTCTGGCTTGCCAGACAAAGGTAGAGGACAATATGTACATTGCCACCCTCCCCTTCTTCCCCTTGGTCAAGGAAGTATACGACATCGAAAAGATCGCTCCCACCGAGCAGATCATGATGCAGCTTTATCCCGAGATCTACAGCTGTATCGGCTGCAACGCCTGCACCAAGGCATGCACCCAGGGCTTGAACGTAATGCAGTACATCGCTTACGCACAGCGCGGTGAATATGAAAAGTGCGCAGAGGAGAGCTTTGACTGCGTAATGTGCGGCGTATGCTCCTCCCGTTGCCCCGCAGGCATCAGCCATCCTCAGGTTGCGATGCTGGCTCGCCGTCTCAACGGTAAGTATCTGGCTCCCGGTTGCGGTCACCTCGAAGATCGCGTAAAGGAGATCAACGAAGGCACCTTCCAGGAGCTTTTGGAAAATCTGATGCAAAAGCCCATCGAGGAGCTGAAAGAGCTCTACAACAACCGCGAGATCGAGAAGTAAGGAGGTAAGCGAAGATGTATAATGAAGAAATGCGCCTTTCCATGGCAAAGGTAGAAGCAAACAGAAAAGCAAACGCTGCCACCGAACCCAGAAGAATGACCGCCGAGGAGAAGGAAAAGCTCCTTGCTACCTTCCACCCCGACTATATTCAGGAGCAGTTTGCAACCCTGACCGTAGGCCCCAACAAGGGTGAAAAGGTTCCGCTGGAGCTGCGCGACCTTCTGGAAGCAAACTCCAGAGTAAAGGATATGCAGATCGATCTGGAAAAAACCGACTACGACGTTGACGTTCTCATTATCGGCGGTGGCGGAGCGGGCTCCAGTGCCGCGATTGAGGCACACGAAAAGGGCGCCAACGTAATGATCGTCACCAAGCTTCGTATCGGCGACGCAAACACCATGATGGCAGAGGGCGGTATTCAGGCGGCTGACAAGCCCAACGACTCCCCCGCCATTCACTACGTAGATGCTTTGGGCGGCGGACACTTTGCCAATAAGCCCGAGCTTCTTTACAGACTGGTAAATGAAGCACCCGACGCCATCAAGTGGCTGAACGACCTGGGCGTAGAATTCGATAAAATGCCCGACGGAACCATGGTCACCACCCACGGTGGCGGTACCAGCCGCAAGAGAATGCACGCCGCGAAGGACTACTCCGGTGCGGAAATTATGCGTACCCTTCGCGACGAGGTTCTTAACAGAAATATCCCCGTGGTAGATTTCACCTCCGCCATCGAGCTTATTCTTGACGACGAGGGCAAGGCGGCAGGTGCCGTGCTCCAGAATATGGAGACCGGCGAGATCCTGATCGCCAAAGCAAAAACCGTGATCATTGCTACCGGCGGTTGCGGCAGACTTCACTATCAGGGCTTCCCCACCTCCAACCACTACGGCGCTACCGCAGACGGTCTGGTTCTGGGTTACCGAGCAGGTGCGAAGCTCCTGTATGCAGATACCCTTCAGTATCACCCCACGGGTGCCGCCTTCCCCGAGCAGATCTTCGGTGCACTGGTAACCGAGAAGGTTCGCTCCTTGGGTGCTATGCTCATCAACGTTGACGGCGTTCCCTTTATGCACCCCTTGGAAACCCGCGACGTTTCCGCCGCATCCATCATCCGCGAATGCAAGGAACGCGGCAAGGGCATCCCCACTCCCGAAGGATACGGCATCTGGCTGGACACTCCCATGATCGAGCTGAAGGGCGGTGAGGGAACCATCGAAAAGAGAATTCCCGCAATGATGAGAATGTTCGGCAAGTACGGCATCGACATCCGTAAGGAGCCCATCCTCATCTATCCTACTCTCCATTATCAGAACGGCGGTCTCGAGATCAAGGCTGACAACGAGACCAACATCCGCAATCTGTACGTAGCAGGCGAAGCGGTCGGCGGTATCCACGGCAGAAACCGTCTGATGGGCAACTCCCTTCTGGACATCATTGTATTCGGCAGAAGCGCGGGCAAAAACGCCGCAGACAGAGCTGCAGAGACCACGGTTGGCAAGCTGACTCTGGCACACGTAGATGCCTTCGCCAAGGAAATGGAAGAAGCAGGCGTCAAGTCCGAAATCGTTTCTCCCAAGCTCCTCCCCGATTACACCAGAAAAGTATAATCACATAGTGCTGCACCCCGAAAGTAAAAACTTTCGGGGTGTTTTCCTTTAGGGGACATTTATAGCCACCTTTTTGATATGATGGAAACACTCTCCCCCATTTTTCCACATTTTTTCATTTTTTCGGATGTGTTTCGGTATGAAAACCGGCGGAAAGAAGCTTATGATCATCAATATTCCGGACATCTTGCCCAAGTACACCGGTGCAACTACAGACTCAGCCAAAAGGACGTGGCAGACATTTTGGAAAAACAGTACGGAATAAAGGCGGATCCCGACACCATTTCTTGTGCCGAGAATTTTGAAGACCCGAAAAAAGCAGGTCAAGGAAGCTATCACCCTCGGATGCTCCGCCTGACAAGCGGCTTCGAAAAACAGTTGACGAACTTTTTTTCTTCCTGTATAATAGAAGCAGATCATCGGGCGAGGAAATACACACGATGGAGGTAGAAAAGATGAGTCGTTCTTTAATCGGTGAAAAAGTCATTCATAAAAATCTGGGCGAAGGCTCAATCATTTCCTGGTCTCTTCCCTATTTTCAGGTTTATTACGAAAAACAGCAAAAGCAGATCAAGCATAATTACCCCGATGCCTTTCGGGATTTTCTGAAATTTACGGATCCCGAGCTGCAAAGTGAAGCGGATGCTTTGCTCGGTGCCAAGCAGGAGGCAGAGGAGCAAAGGCTTCTGAATGAAGAAGCGGCAAAGCAAAGAGCCTTGGAACAGGCGCTGGCAGCAGCGCGTCCCGCGAGAAAGCGGAAAAGCAAATAAAGCCAAAAAAACGGAGTGAAATTCACTCCGTTTTTTACGAGCTTCTTATCTTGATTTGTCTGTCGTATTATGTTACAATCAAGTGAATCCAAATGGGAGGCAGCTATGCGAAAAAAGATATACCGAATGGTTCACATCTACGAGGGAAATAAGATCAGCATTCTCTATAAGTACTTTATGATCTTCGTCATCACGCTGAGTCTGATCCCCCTCACCTTTAAAGAAAAGCCGGATTTTTGCTTGATCCTTGAAAGCACTTGCCTTGTCGTTTTTATCCTGGACTACGTGCTGCGCTGGTGCTCGGCGGATTACAAGTTCGGCAAAAACCAATGGACCTCCTTTGCAAAATACCCCTTCCGTCTCATTTCCATCATCGACCTTATGTCGATTCTGGCTCTCGTTTGCTCTTTAAGCTCCTGGTCCGTAGCGTTCAAGCTGACGGAGGTCTTCACCGTTTTCAGAATTATCCGCGTTTTCCGCTATTCCAAAAACGTGCGTACCATCCTGGATATTCTCAAGCGCTCCAAAAAGCCCTTGACTGCCGTGGGCGGACTCGCAGTAGGATACATCTTGATTTCCGCCATCGTAATGTTCAACGTAGAGCCCGATTCCTTCGATACGTTTTTTGACGCCATTTATTGGTCCACGGTTTCTCTGACCACGGTTGGCTACGGCGATATATACCCCGTTACCGCGCTGGGACGGAGCGTAGCAATGATCTCCTCCTTCTTCGGCATCGCGGTCGTTGCCCTTCCGGCAGGCATCGTCACCGCCGAATACTTAAATTCCATTAACAAAAAAGGCGAATAAAGCACTCCTTTCGGTTGTTTGTACTTTTTACGGAGAAAAGAAAATGTTATTTTATAATGTGACTAAAATCATTGGCAACATCATCAAAACGATCACACTTGCCTTTCTCGTCCTTCACTTGTACGAATATAACAGCTCTTATAATATAAGTGCGGAAAATACTTTCGGTTTTACATTTATTCTTCTATCTGCTTTTCTCTTCGCAATTGTTCTTTTTTTGCTTCCAGCAACATTGGATTTCATCAGTTTGGTCAAAAAAAACAATCCCTCTCTTGATCCTTTAGAAATAAAAAAAGACAGCAGTTATAATCTCAAATTGAGTGTTTTTGAAATAATTTTGCTTGCTATAATAAAAAAGGATACCGTCTATTTTCTTATGATGAATTTCCGCAGCGTGAACACGAGCTTGGCAGAATTCGGAGCCGAATTATATCAAATTTGCAGGATATACGTTTTAATAATCGTCATCACGACACTAATTGAAAGCATCATAGGAATTTACATCTTGAAAAAGCAAGGTTTCTTTTCTGAATTTTCTTTTTTTGATACAAAAAAAGAATATGAATATTCATCAGCGCCATTTTGCAAGTATTGCGGTAACATATTAAAAAACAATGCGAAATTCTGCGACGTATGCGGCAGACGAATTGAGAACGATGCCGATAAGTACAACCTGTAAGCTGCAAACAACTCCCTCCCCTGCTCTCACGCAAGGGAGGGAGTTTCCTTATCCGATCCGCAGATCGATATAGCGATTGAACTTGAAGGTGATATACAAAAGCTCTCCGATGATGATCGGCTTTTTGGCAGGAGAACAGGAAGCAAATACCGTTTCTCCGTTACGTATTTCGAATTTTTGCGTTTTACTGGAGCACCAATCGATCTTCAGCTTTAAGCTGTGGGGACCGTCCGCAAGCACAAACTCCTTCGTTTCTCCGTCAAGGATCTTGCCTGCGAAAGCACCGTCAATAAACACCTTGTAGGCGCGCGCCTTATCCGTCCAAGGGGCGTTTTCTCTTTTCAAAATCAACATTGAAAGGCCTCCTTTCGATATTAAATCGATTATATCACATTTTTATTAAAAAGCAACCCTTCATTTTCTGTAAATCTTAAATCTCTCGGTCCTTTCATTTTACCGCTTTATTTTTCTTTGCAAACTCCGAGGGAGACATTGCCATATATTTTTTAAAATCGCGGTAAAAGGTGCTGAAATCACCGTAACCGCAAAAATTCCCCGCCACGGAAACCTTTTCACCTGCCGCGATCAGCTCAGCCGCACGCTCGATTCGATAACGGTTAAGATATTCTTTAAAGGGCATACCGGTAATCGAACTGAAAATCGTGCAAAAATTCGTTTTTGACATTGCCGACCGTCGCACCATCTCCCCAAGCGTGATCTCGTCGTCAAAATGATTTTTGATATATTCGATGCTGTGCATTACGATCCGTCGGTTTTCCTTGGCTACCAGCTCCGGTGCATTTTCTGCAAAATATACGCGAACGAAACCAATCGAAGGTCCCGTATTACCTCTTTTGCTTTTGATACTGTTTGGGAGAAAGCTTGTATTTTTGCTTGAACGCCGAGCTGAAATAGGAAGCGGAGGAATACCCCACCAAATTGCTGATCTGCTCCACCGCAAGCCTTTCTTCCAAAAGCAGATCTGCCGCGTGTTGCAAACGGATGTTATTGCGGTATTCAACGGGAGTATCACCGACGATCTTTTCAAAGGTTCTCAAAAAGTGATACTTGCTCATTGAGCACATATCGGCATAATCCTTCAAAGTGAGATCACTGCTGTAAAATTTGTTCATATGCTGAACGACTTGGGCGATCCGCTCAAAATTTTCCCGATCAGGATGATTGATACACGATACCTCGCGGTTCAGCACCGTTAAAAGATAGAGAAGCTTATAAATACAGAGCTTTTCGTAAAAAGGTCTTTTTCGAATCGTCTCGTCAAGGACGTCTTCGAACAGGTCACAGATCCGGCGATTGAAAAGCGTATGATACACTCTGGAGGTTTCAAGGGAAAGATCGTCGGGAAGCTGTCGGCACTGAAAATGGATATAATAAAACTCAGCCGTCTTATCCCCGATCGATACGTGGTGCTGCTTTTCCCCGGGAGCAAAAACAATAAAGGAGCCCGCTTCCCCGACCTCCGCATTCTCCTTATAAAAGGTTTCGCTTCCTTTCGCAATATAAAACAACAGCCAATCCTCCCGACCGCAAGGTCGGTTGATCTCCCTACCGGGCTTTGAGAAAATGTGCCCGCAGCTTACCAGCTTGATCCCGCACACCTGTTCATTTTGCTCTGCATAAGCATTATAAATCATATTACACCGCAATATTTCTAAAATTTCAAGCAACAATTCCTATTTACATTGACCAATAATAGCACTAAAATTAAAATATGTCAATTCAGACGAATGAAAGGAACGTGCAATAAAAAATGGAATGCAAACTGAAAATCGTCGTTACCCCCAGAGGCTTTGCAAAGTGCGGAGCAGATAACGTTAAAATCATAGAGGACGCAGGCTTTTCCGTTGAATACAACGACACGGGAAACGCCTACACGAAAGAAGAATTTTACGAAAAAACCCGAGATGCCGACGGAGTGATCGTTGGCGTTGAGCTCGTGGATCGGGAGTATGTCGATGCGCATCCGAAATTGAAGGCAGTCGTTAAATTCGGGGTCGGTACCGATAACATTGACCTTGAATATTGCCGCGAAAAGGGTATTTTCGTCGGCAGAACGGTGGGCTCCAACGCAAGAAGCGTTGCCGAAACGGCAATCGGGTTTCTCTTTGCGGATTCCAAAAATCTATACCAAAGCATCTTCGATACAAGAGAACACAAATGGACGAAGCAGACCGGCTACGAGCTGGAGGGAAAGACCATCGGAATCATAGGCTTCGGTGCCATCGGCAAAAAGGTTGCCCGAATGGCTTTCGGCCTCGGAATGAAGGTGCTGGCGCACGATCCTTACGCTGTTGACCCGGAGGCAGCAAAAGCGTTCAACGTTGAGGTCACAGATACGGAGCAAATTTTGAAACGCTCGGATTTTGTGTCCCTGCATATGCCCTTAACCGCAGAAACGAGAGATGCGATCACCTTAACGGAACTGAACTTGATGAAGCCGAGTGCCGTTTTGATCAATACCGCCAGAGGTGGAATCGTAAACGAGGCGGATCTGTTTACGGCATTGTCCGAAAAAATCATCCGCGCGGCGTATTTCGACGTTTTGGTGAACGAGCCTCCGCAAAAGGATGAGCCGCTTTTGCGCTTGCCGAATTTTTACTTAACCCCACACATTGCATCCAGAAGCAAGGAAGCAGAAAAAAATACTGCCGATATGGCAACTCGGATCATTATTGAGGCTTTAAAGAATCAAGGTTAAAAGGAGTTACGATTATGAATCAATTTATGACGGAATTTTTTGAACGAAAGGTAATCGTCGTGTGCCGCGGAATCCCCGCGGAGGAGATGGTAAACGTGGCAAGTGCCCTGTATGACGGAGGCATCCGCTTTATGGAGGTGCCCTTCAATCAGGCAGACCCCGACTCGTTTTCCGAAACTGCGGCGAAGATCAAGGTCGTAAAAGAGGCACTTGGTGATAAAATGCACGTAGGCGCAGGAACGGTCATCACCTTGGAGCAGTTTGAAATTGCAAAGGAAGCGGGCGCCGAGATTATCGTTTCCCCCACAATGGAGGAGGATGTGATCGAGGCAACGAAAGCCGCAGGACTTATTTCCATGCCCGGCTGCACCACTCCCTCCGAAATGAGCAAGGCTTACAAACTGGGTGCAGATCTGATCAAGTTGTTCCCCGCATCCACGGTCAATTTAAAGGTCATCAAAGAGATCCGCGTTCCCTTAAATCACCTCCCCCTCGTTTGCTTCGGCGGCGTTTCCTCAGAGAATATCCGCGAGGTGCTTGCAACGGGTGTGGTAGGCGTCGGAATGGCATCCTCTATTTTAGATAAGCAGGCTTTGACCGATAGAAATTACGAGAAGATCACTGCCTTGGCAAAAGCCGTTACCGATCAGCTCGCATAAAGGCAAAAGCAGCAATAAAAAACAAAAAGGACGGACCTATGGCAGTAATTGTTTTGACCGGTATGCCGGCAACGGGAAAATCCACCATCTGCAAGGCGCTGGCAGAGCACTTCGGTTTCCCCGTGGTGGAAAAGGATGCGATCAAGGAAAAGCTTTTTGATACGCTGGGATTTACCTGCTATGCAGAAAAACGTGCGTTGGACCACGCCGCCAACGCAGTGGTGATCCACGCGGTGGAGCAGATCCTGAAAGCAGACGGCTCCGTGATCGTGGATAATAATTTTGACTCTGAAAGCGGGAAACGCTTCAAGGAGATGCTGGAACGGTACGAACCCAAGTGTGCCTGTATTTTTCTACACGGAGACTTAGACGTTTTGCATCGACGCTACACCCTTCGGGACAATGCCCACGCCCGTCATTTGGGACACGTTTTGCAGGAGCACTATCCCCCACTCCCGGGCGAAAGTCTGTATTACACTATGACGCGGGATGAATTCTTCGAGAAATTTATGAAGCGGGGAATGGATTCCTTCGAATGCCCGGGCAAGCGGCTGGAAATCGATACCACCGATTTTGAAAAGGTTCTTCCCGAGCAGATCGTAGCCCGGGTCGAAATGATGCTGGAGGATTAGGAGAAACGAATGAAAGAATTTACCCGTCACTATGATATCGCAGTGATCGGAGGCGGTCCTGCAGGACTTGCCACCGCCATTACTGCCGCGCGGGAAGGAAAAAAAGTCCTTCTGGCAGATAAAAACGGATTTCTCGGAGGGAACCTGACCATCGGTCTTCCCTTACTCGGATTTTTGGACGAGCACGGAAATCAGTGCATTTCCGGCTTTGCCGAGGAGCTTGTACGGCGTTTGCAGGAGCGCGATGCGTGCTACGGCATCCGTCCCTGTCCCAAGCACAATTCCGTAACCAACGTAGATGCGGAAGCAGTTAAGATCTTAGCCTTTGAAATGTGCCGTGAGGCGGGCGTCGAGGTGCTTCTGCACGTGGAAGCGATCGACGCTGCCGTGGACTGTGGAAGGATCGACACCGTTACCCTTTACGGCAAGTGCAATCGGATCACAGTTCGCGCCGAGCTGTTCGTTGATTGCACCGGCGACGGGGACGTAGGGTGCCTTGCGGGCTGTTCTTATGAAACGGGACGCGGCAAGGAGCAAGAAACAATGCCGCCTACGGTTATGTGCACCATCGAGAACGTAAACGACGCGGCTCTGCTGGACTACGTGGAGGAGCATCCCGACGAGATGAAGCCTATGAGCGCTACCATCGAAACCAAGCCCGGCTATGACGCCGCCTATTTCAAGGCGGATCCCAATTACGTATTCGTAGGGATGACCCGTCTTTGGTCAAAGCTGAAGGAACAGGGGGTCTGTCCCGTGGAGCGCGGAAATATGATCGTCATCAACGGCGTTCATAAAGGACAGATGTACGTCAATACCACGCGGCTTCTGGACGTGGACGGAACCAACGTTTTTGACCTGACCCGCGGCGAAATGGAGGGTCACCTGCAGCTGTACAAGCTGATCGACACCTTCCGCAAGTACGTCCCCGGCTTTGAGAACTGTTATATATCCTCCATTGCACCCAACATCGGCATTCGGGAAACCAGACGGATGAAGGGTCTGGATTGCATCACCCTGGAGCAGGCACTGAAAGGCGCAATCTCCGACAGCAGCATTTGTCTGTCCGGTTATACCATCGATATTCATTATAACAACCATCGGGGAACCCTGTTTAAGAAATTGGATCGCCCCTTTGGCATCCCCTACGGCTGTCTGGTCAGTGCAGAGCTGTCGAACCTGATGTTTGCCGGCCGTTGCATCAGCGTTGACGATCACGTGGTAGGCTCAATCCGCGTAATGCCCTGCTGTATGGCGATGGGACAAGCCGCGGGTCTTGCTGCGGCAATGGCAGTAACGGAAAAGCTTTCCCCCGCCGAAATTGACGTTGAAAAGCTACGGGAAGCCCTGCGCGCACAAGGAGCAATTTTGAGCATGAACCAATAAACCATATTCCTACGCAGAAATACAGCTTATTGAAAAAAATAACGACAGAACGGTAAAATTTGGTATGAAGCGGATATCAATTACAAAACCTTCTATGAAATTGTTTGAGTTGTAGGTAAAATCAAATATTTAGACTGTCACAAGAAAAAGCCGAATGGGTATTAAAACTCGTTCGGTTTTCTTTATGCAATCTTAATGTCATAAATTGCTCTCTTACACCGTCTTAAAATTTAAAATAGTATAATTAAGATGACAAAAGGAAGATAAGGAGAAGCATTATGGCGGATCTGATACATAAAAAGAGAGGACTTACCTCGTTTCAAATTATCATACTCGGTTTTGCGGGAGTTATACTTGTGGGTGCGTTATTGCTGATGCTTCCGATATCAACTAAAAGCGGTACCGTAACACCGTTTAACGAAGCATTATTTACCTCAACCTCGGCAGTATGCGTAACGGGACTGGTCGTTCAAGATACCGCAACCTATTGGTCGGCTTTTGGGCAGAGCATAATTTTGGTGCTGATCCAGATCGGCGGTCTCGGAGTTATCACAGTTGCAGCATCCTTCGCTCTGCTCTCGGGTAGAAAGATAACTCTGATGCAAAGAAGTACCATGCAGGAAGCGATCTCCGCACCGAAGGTAGGCGGCATCGTAAGACTGACGTTCTTTGTGTTGAAGGTCACTTTCCTGATTGAGCTGCTCGGTGCCTTAGTGATGATGCCGACGTTTATCGGTGACTTTGGTGCAAAGGGTATTTGGATGTCCTTCTTTCATTCTATCTCGGCTTTTTGTAATGCCGGCTTTGATATTATGGGAACGGAAGGTGCAAAGTTTACTTCGATCACCTCATATCTCGGAAATCCGGTTATCAACATCACCGTAATGGCACTGATCATCATTGGCGGTATCGGTTTTCTAACCTGGGAGGATATTGTAACCAATAAATATCATTTTAAGAAATACCGTATGCAGAGTAAGGTCATCCTCGTTACCTCCGCTACACTGATTCTGATTCCGGCAATATTCTTTTTCTTTGTGGATTTTGCAGATATGCCGGTGAAGGAACGTGTGCTCGGCTCCTTGTTTCAGTCAGTAACACCGAGGACAGCAGGTTTTAATACGGCGGATCTAACCGCCATGACCGGTGCAGGACAGGCAATCATAATCGTGCTGATGCTGATCGGTGGATCCCCCGGATCTACTGCAGGCGGTATGAAGACCACTACCTTTGCCGTGTTGCTTGCCACTGCGTTTTCCACCTTTCGTCGCAAGGAAGACACTCAGATATTCAAACGCAGAGTAGATCATAGCATTGTGCGAAATGCGGCGACCATCTTAATGATGTATATCGTCCTCTTTTTCGGTGGTGCCGTAGTGATCAGCGTTGCGGAAGGACTTCCGTTTGGCACCTGTCTTTATGAAACGGTCTCGGCAATCGGTACGGTCGGTCTGACCTTGGGAATTACACCGCAGCTGGGAACACTGTCTCAATGCGTGCTGATGTTGCTGATGTTCTTTGGAAGAGTCGGAGGTCTGACACTCATTTATGCGGCGTTGTCCGGAACCGGCAAGAAGCTATCCAAGCTGCCGCAGGAAAGAATCACAGTAGGTTAAAGGAGAAAACACTATGAAATCTATATTGCTTATTGGACTTGGAAATTTCGGAAAGCACATTGCCCTGCAACTCAATCAGCTTGGTCATCAGGTAATGGCTGTGGATCATAACGAAGAACGTGTCAACGATGCTGTGGACATTGTAACCAATGCACAGATCGGTGACAGTACGAACGTGGAATTCCTGCGTTCCCTCGGCATTGACAACTACGACGTTTGTATCGTCGCCATCGGCGGTGATTTTCAAAGTTCTCTTGAAACAACCAGCTCGCTCAAGGAATTAGGGGCTAAGATGGTGGTATCCCGTGCTGAGCGTGACGGACAGGCAAAGTTCCTGCTCCGTAACGGTGCGGATGAAGTGGTATATCCCGAAAAGCAGGTTGCAAAATGGGCTGCCATTCGATACAGTTCGGACCATATTCTTGATTATATTGAATTGGACGAAACACATTCTATTTTCGAGGTTACCATTCCGAAATCGTGGGTGGGCAAGACAGTTTTAGAACTCGACATCCGCAAGAAATACAGCATCAACATTATCGGCGTCAAACAGGATGGCAAAACCAACGTAACTGTTACACCGGATACCCTGTTATCTGAGGATAAAACGCTTCTTGTTATCGGGGAGGATAAGGCACTGCAAAAGTGCTTCCATATATAACCGCCGCTATTCAAACGGTTAGGAGGTGAGCATAGTGGAGGTATGGAGAGATATTTTATTGATCCTGTGTGTTCTGGGAGTATTCGTGTTCGGATACTTTCTGATGGCACGGCTGGATAAGTTCTTGGGTGAAAACCGCAAGACCATTGAAAAGGAGAACGAAAAGAGAGAACCCACCTGTATTATGCTTACCGAAGAAATGTCGGATGAAGAGATTGCAACGGAAGTCAAACGGTTCCGGGATAAGCACATAGGTGCACGAATCGTCCTTTACGATAGCTTGGACACAGAATTGTCGGAAAGTATGGATTACTATGCTGGACGGAAACAGTAGATTTTTTTACAAATCTGTGATATAATTAAAACATTAAGATGGCGTAAGGCGGTGATGCAGATGAAAAATACAACGAACAAAGGGAATGCGGAAACGGAGCATACCCTTGTCTGTCTGTCCGCCTCTCCAACTAACGCTAAGATCGTAAAGACTGCTGCTAAGATGGCTTCTGCTTTTGGCGGCAGCTTTACAGCGCTCTACGTACAGACTCCCGATTCGGATAAAATGGATGCTGCAAGCAAACGCCGTTTGCAATATCATGTCCGTTTAGCCGAGCAAATGGGTGCGAACATTACCACCGTTTACGGCGAGGACGTCTCCTTTCAAATCGCAGAGTTTGCCCGTATTTCAGGAGTCACCAAGATCGTAATCGGCAGGAGTAATGTTAAGCGCCGTCATTTCTGGAACAAGCATACGCTTACCGAAAAGCTGACAGAGATCGTTCCCAACATAGATATCCATATTATTCCCGACAGTACGGCAGACCCCAAATACAAGGAAAAGTCATATGGATTTTGGCAAAACTTCATCCCGTACCCGAAGGATCTTCTCATAACCCTCTTGGTGCTTATTCTTACAACCGTGCTGGGTGTTGCGTTATACCGTTTCGGCTTTACCGATTCCAATATTATTCCGGTATATATACTTGGTGTACTGCTGACCTCCTTGTTTACGAGAGAATATTTCTGCGGCATCGTCGGCTCACTGCTGAGCGTTATGCTCTTTAACTTCTTCTTTACCGAGCCGCGTTTAACTTTTCACGCATATGATTCCAAGTACACCGTTACTTTTGCCATTATGTTGGCGGCATCCATCATTACCGGAACTCTGGCATCTAAATTGAAATCCCACGCCAAGCTATCGGCTCAGGCTGCATTCAGAACAAAGGTGCTCCTCGACACGAATCAGCTTTTACAGAAGGCTCAAGATAATGATGATATCTTCAATATCACAGCAACACAGCTGATGAAGCTGCTTAACCGTTCGGTCGTGATGTATTCGGTAAAGGGAGATAAACTCTCTAAAGGTGCGCTTTTCCCTGTAGAACCGGATGGTATCGGCGATGACTTGTTTACATCAGAAGAGCATACAGCTGCCTGTTGGGTGCTTAAAAATCACCACCGTGCCGGTGCTACGACCGAAACGCTGAACAAAGCGAAATGCCTTTATATGGCGATCCGTATTAACGAACGCATTTACGGCGTTGTGGGTATCCATATTAACGGAAGGCCGCTTGATTCATTTGAAACAAGCATCCTGCTCTCTATCTTAGGCGAATGTGCGCTGGCTCTGGATAACAATCGCAATGCAAAGGAAAAAGAGTTGGCCGCTGTTCTTGCCAAGAACGAGCAGCTTCGTGCTAATTTGCTTCGTGCAATCTCCCACGACCTGCGCACACCGCTTACCTCCATTTCGGGCAACGCAAGCAATCTGCTTTCCAATTATGACAAGCTGGATGAAGAAACGAGAGTGCAGGTTTTTACCGATATCTTTGACGATTCACAATGGCTGATCAGCCTTGTGGAAAATCTGCTTTCGGTTACACGAATCGAAGAAGGCAGAATGAATTTTAATATGTCGGTGCAGCTGATGGACGAGGTCATCGACGAGGCAATGAAGCATATCAGCCGCAAGGGCGCCGAGCATAACATTACCGTTGAATGCAGGGACGAACTGCTTCTTGCCCGTATGGATGCCAAGCTCATCATTCAGGTCATCATCAATCTTGTGGATAATGCCGTCAAATATACGCCTGCCGGTTCTGATATCAAGATAACCGCAGAGAAAAAAAGCGGCTATGTTTCGGTACACGTTGCCGATACCGGAAACGGTATTCCGGATCATATAAAGCCCCGTGTGTTTGAAATGTTTTATACCGGGGATAACAGAATTGCAGACAGCCGCCGCAGTCTTGGTTTAGGTCTACCACTTTGCAGATCTATTATCAACGCACACGGCGGAGAAATAACCTTGACGGATAATCTGCCCCACGGCAGTATCTTTACATTTATCATTCCGTCAGGTGGGGTGAACATCAATGAATAAATTACAGATACTTGTGGTAGAGGATGACGCACCGGTGCGTAATCTCATTACTACCACGTTAAAAGCACACGATTATAAACATATCATAGCCGAAAACGGTGAGGAAGCGATCCGTCAGGCATCCACCTGCAATCCGGATATTGTTCTTCTTGACCTTGGGCTTCCCGACATGGACGGTGTCGAGGTCATCAAGAAGATCCGTACCTGGTCCAATATGCCTATCATCGTTATCAGCGCTCGAAGCGAGGACAGCGATAAGATTGAAGCCCTTGACAATGGTGCCGACGATTACTTAACTAAGCCTTTCTCGGTAGAAGAACTGCTTGCACGTCTTCGTGTAACAGGCAGAAGACTTGCTATGATGCAAGCCAATGCCGGTGCCAATGAGTCGGTATTCACAAACGGAAAACTTAAGATCGATTATGCAGCAGGCTGTGCCTTTATCGGCGAGGAAGAGTTGCATCTGACTCCTATTGAGTACAAGCTGCTTTGCCTGATGTCACAGAATGTTGGTAAGGTGCTGACACATACCTTCATCACTCAAAAAGTCTGGGGCAGCAGTTGGGATAATGATGTGGCTTCACTACGTGTGTTTATGGCGACACTTCGTAAGAAACTTGAGGCCGCACCGGATT
>SVQO01000018.1 GCA_015065325.1 Oscillospiraceae bacterium
TCTTCACGACTTCCGCAGGCTCGGTTTCCGTTTCCGTAGCGGGAACTTCAACGGGCACCTCGGAAAGCTTTGGGGTACAGGATGCAAAGCTCGGTATCAACATAAAAAAGGCTAAAACCAAACAGATTCTTTTCATCATATTTCTCCTCTCGATTCTGCCACCGCGCGATGGGCTGCTTGCTGGAGAGCCGCGATCTTTGTTTCACTTAAAGAATAGGTAGTGGGACGCCAGGTATTTCCGATACAGTTTTGTCCCGTGATGGTTTCGAACCAGACGCAAGCGTTGAGATACTGACCGCCGCCTTCGTCACCGTCGTGGTAGTTGTCACTTTTTTTGCCGCGGTTACAAAGTACGTCTCCGACCCTGGAATCGTTTCTTGCATATTGCCATGCAGTACCGCAGGGGATACGGGTCATAGGGTAGTCCTGACAAACGGCAATGGCAAATTCCTCGGACCATTTTGCGGTCTGCGCTTGCTGTTGAGCGTCTTTCATTTGATAGCCGTTTCTGTCATATCCCACCTGATAGCTCCAGGTCTGATGCCAATAGAAGTTGCTCTGGGGGAACTGCCCTTTAACGTATTCATAAAGCGGCGTCAGATACTTATAATAAGCGTCCTTTGAAGCTTGCAGATCGCCTTTTTGGGAAATAACCCCTTGCTGGAAGCTGATCACGTCCCAATTCTCGCGGCTCAGACAGTAGCGCAGGTTGGTAGGATCGGCGATTTTGCTCCTTCCGCTTCCATCGGTTTCAAAATACTGGTAATGGGACTCGTCTTGCTTCCACCAGGTCCAGTGCTGAACCAGCTTGCAGCCGGAGTAATAGACGTTGCAAACCTTCATATTGACCCCTGCGGCCTTTGCAATGCCGTAGAGCTCTTCTACGTAGTAGTAACAGAAGGAATTTCCGATCATCAGAACGTTGATCACGTCGTCTTCGGCGGGATTGGATTCCTGCATAATGGTTTCCTCAACCGTTTCTTCCTTTTTCGCAGGCTTCGGATCTTTTTTCACTACTTCCGCAGGCTCAGTTTCCGTTTCCGTAGCAGATACCTCGGCGGGCGCCTCGGCAAGCTGTGGGGTACAGGAAACAAAGCTTGGTACCAACATGATAAGGGCTAAAAGCAAACAAATTTTTTTCATTGTGTCAACCTCTTTCCGCGACTACCGCTTTGTGCGCGGCTTGTTGCAAAATAGCAATTTTTTCTTCGCTCAGCTCGTAGTTCGGACGCCACGTATTACCGATACAACTTTTGCCCGTCAGCATTTCAAACCAAACGCAGGCATTGAGATATTGTCCTCCGCCGATGTCTCCGTCGTGGGAGGTATCGTCTGGCTTTGCCTTGCGAAGGCAAAGCTTGTTTCCGATCACCGGATTGTATCTTGCATCCATCCACGCCTGTCCGGTGGGGATGATGGAGACGCCGTATTGCTCCGCAAGCTCTCTTGCGATGGTGATCTTGGCGTTCTGCCAAGCCATTTCGTCTTCCTTGGTCTCGATACGGAAATTGCTTGAAGCATTATAGTTTCCAATCTGAGGGACCCAAGTGCAATGCCAATAATACCGAGATTTCGGAAATTGCTCTTTGATGATGTCAAGGAGCGTACCGAAGCAGGACACCTCCTTGCGAATGCCGTCCAGACCGTTTCTGCGATAGCTTCCGTTTCCTTCCTGGAGGGTGATCACGTCCCAGTTTTCTCGATCAAGACAACGTCTCAAGGAGTAATTTTCGTATTTGATTCTTCCGTTTTCATTGGTTTCGAAATACTGGTAATTGCTTTCGCCGTTTCTCCACCAGGTCAGGTGTTTATCCAAGGGACAGCCGGAATAATAGACGTTGCAGATCTTCATATCGATCCCTGCGGCTTTTGCAATACCGTAAAGCTCCTCTACGTAGTAATAGCAATAGCTGTTGCCGATCATCAAAATATTCAAAACCTCGTCCTCCGCGGGATCGCATTTTTGCATAATCTCTTTTTTTGGGTCTTGCTTTTGCTCCGCTTCTTTCGAAGACTTGCTTTCGTTTTTTTCAGAGGCGGCGTCCTTCTCACCGGTCTTTGTGCCCACTTCCTCGGGCGGTGCTTCAAGAGACGGGGAGCAAGAGGGAAGCAGTATCGCAAACAGCAAAATTACGGATAAACGAATACAAAGTTTTTTCATACTGCTTCACTTCGCATTTCTTCCACTGCTCGATGAGCATCCTGCTGCAATGCGGCGATCATTTCCTCGCTTAGCACGTAGTCGGGACGCCAAGTGTTTCCGATACAGCTTTGACCGGTCAGCACCTCAAACCAAACGCAGCCGTTGAGATACTGTCCGCCGCCTGTGTCACCGTCGTGGAGAAAGTCTCCTACTGCACCCTTTTTGTGGCAGAGACGGTCACCGATCACGGGATCTCTTCTTGCAATCTGCCAGGCATCTCCGACGGGAATACGTTGCAGATCGTAAGTCTTACAAAGGTGAAGAGAAACGTCGCGAACGGTTTGATGATGCGCTTCCTGTGCCTCAGGAGAATCGATGACTCCGTTATCGCGATTGTAGCCAACCTCGTAGCTCCAGGTCTGATGCCAAAAAAGCTTGCTCTGCGGGAACTGCTCTCTCAGATACGCCGTCAGATCCTTCATGTAGGGCTCGCAGTTGGAAAAGCAAAGCTCGCGATCTTTTGCTTTGTTGGGAGAGAATGCCTCCTGCAGAGAGATCATATCCCAGTTTTCCGATTGCAGCGCCATATTCAGCGAATAATTCGAGTATCCGATTCTTCCGTTTTCGTCGGTTTCAAAGTACTGGTATTTTTTCTCGTTTAGCTTCCACCAGGTCCAGTGCTTTTCCAGAGGACAGCCCGAGTAATACAGGTTGCAAACCTTCATTTTGATCCCTGCGGCCTTAGCAATTCCGTACAGTTCCTCAACGTAATAATAGCATCCTGAATTGCCGATCATCAGAACGTTGACCGTGTCGTCTGCTTTTGGATCACTTTTTTGTATGATCTCAGGTTCTTTTTTCTCTGTGGTTTGGGTCGCTGTCTCCGTAGCTGTTATGGCTTGTTTTGAGGGGGGTGTCTCAAGAGCAGGGGAGCAAGCGGAAAGAAGAGAGGAAAGCAACAGAATTGGCGCAAAAAAAAGGCGAAGAAAGGTTTGTTTCATAATAGCGCTCCAAAATATTTTTTTTACAAATCCAGTATAACGAAAAACATAGAAAAAGTCAATTCGAGACGGACTTTTTTGCAAAGATAAAAGAAAAAAGCCCGAAGGCTTTTTTCTTACGGTCAAATAGGTTTTTCCGCAACCGCCTGATGGGCGATCTGCTGTAGGAGCTGAGCGCGTCCTTCGTCCAGCGAGTAATCCGTGGGGCGCCAGGTGTTTCCGATACAGCTTTGACCCGTTACGATTTCAAACCATACGCAAGCGTTCAGGTACTGTCCGCCGCCTGTGGTTCCTTCGTGATAACGGTCACCCTTGGAATCGTCTCCGTTGGGGCCCTTGTTGCAAAGCACGTCACCGATCCGGGGATGGCTTCTGGCAATTTTCCAGGCGCTTCCGCAAGGAATCATGGGCAGATTCAGATCCAGGCAAAGCTGCTTGCATGCTGCGATGATATTATCTGCGTGCAAGGACTGCATAGCAGAATCGGTGATGGTAACGCCGTCGCGGCTCCATCCTACTTGATAAGCCCAGGTCTCCTGAAAATACAGGTCAGCCTTGGGATGCGTCTTTCGAATCAGGTTTACCAGTTTTTCGCCGTAGGGGTTACAGCTGTCATAGCAAGCATCGTAGGTGTTTGCAACCGTGGGGCCAAAGTGCTGCTGGATGGAAATAACGTCCCAGTTCTGTGCATCCAGACAACGCTTTAATGTAAAGTCTTTAATGATGGTCCTTTCCTCTGCGGAAGCCTCGTTGGTTCTGATATATTGATATTTTGCAGCATTTTCCAGATACCAGTTCCAGTGTTGATTCAGCTTGCATCCGGAGTAATACAGATTGTAAATCTCAATGCTCAGTCCCGCGCTTTCCAGCATTCCGTACAGCTCATCGGGGAAATAGTAGCAGAAGGAGTTGCCGATCATCAGGATCTTGATCACGTCATCCTCGTCGGGATCGGGAACGAGCTCCTCGGTTTCTTTCTTATCGGTCTTGTTTGCATTATTGGAGGCATTGTCATTTGCATTAGCCGCTTCTTGGGTCTGGGTGTTCTTCTGCTCTGCAGTCGCTTCTTCAAGAGCAGGAGAGCAGCTCAGCAAAGGAGCACACAGAAAACTCATACAAAGAAGAATGCAAAGCACTTTTTTCATAGAGTTCAGTTTCATAAAAAAACCACCTTCCGTCTTTCTTCATCGTTTCATATTATAAAAGATTTTTTGATCTCCGTCAACCCCGATTTTCAGAAGTTTTTCCTTGGAACACAAAAAGAACCGAGGAGATCCTCGGTTCTTTTTTGCAGGGATTAGCCCTTGCTTGCATAGGCGACAGCTGCCTGGATATAAACAAGAAGCTGCTGAGCCTTCGCGTAATTTTCGTGAGTTTCGGGGTAAGCTGCTGCAATGGCATCGACTCTGTCGGTCAGGTTCAGGCAAACCTTATTGCTTGCCTTCTCCGTGATCACGATGTTCAAAGCAGAGGACATATTCTTTGCATTGACGTACAGGTCGATGGTGTATTCGTTTGCGCCTGCGCCTGCAGAAACGATTGCCTTGGAGGTTACGTCAGTACCGTTTACCTTGATGGTAAAGCTGTCTGCGGTAACTTCTTCAGCGCTGGTACCGTAAATACGGATACCTACTGCATTGCCCATGATCAGACCCTTGCCGGTAACGACGAAGCCGGTTCCGTCTTCCTTGGAAGCGGTAGCGGTGAAGCCGGAGAGCTTTGTCATATCGGGAGCCAAAGTGTGGGGCAGGGTAGCGGTGGGATCCTTTACGATGGTAGCAAAGTTCTGCATTGCCTTGGCAAGCTGAACGTCAACCTCATTACCTGCCCAAGCGTTTTCCGCAAGCTCTGCAAGACTCTTGACGGAGAAGTCGTATCCCCAAACCTCTTCGCTTCCTGCAAAGGATACGGTATCGGTGAAGTTGCCGGCGCCGATCTTTGCAAGCACGATGCAGTAGTAATCGTCGTTCCATTCTACAAGATCGCTCTTGTTACCGCTGGCAAGCACGCCTGCGTTCATAGTGAAGGAGAAGGTGAAGTTGTCGATGGAATCGACGCTTTCCTTGTCGAAGAGTGCGCGAACTGCAACTCTGTCGGTCAGGATCATGGTTGCTCCTGCGAGCTGTACGCCGCCCTTGACCGCAACTACGGAAGTGCCGATCTTGTCGAAGCAGTGAGGTCCGGTTACGGTAACGATTGCATCGTTGTCCTCGGGAAGGGTAACGTAGGTCTGCTTCTTCCAGTCTTCAACCTGTCCCAGCTTCACGTCGCCGGTAGCAGAAGTAGCTTCGATAGAAGCATCTGCACCAAGGATCAGTTTGTATGCGCCGCCCTTCAGGTTGACTTTCTCGTTGGCAAATCTGGATTCTACCGTACCGAGAATGGTAACGTCACCCTTGGTAGGCTCAATGTTGATGGTAGCATATGCATTGCTTGCGAATTTTTCTGCCGTGTAGGTCTTTCCGGTAGCAATAATGCCTTTTGCGAAGGTACCGCCGTTGATGTTGATCGTCACGTCGCCGCCTTCCTTCAGGTAAGGACCTACGTAGGTAGTCTTGGTGGATGTCATCTCATCCAAACCGTAAATTACGTCGTTGAAGATACCGCCTTCAATGGTGAGCGTATAAGGAGCGGTTCTCTGATACTGGCCGGAATGTGAATCGTTCCAAGGTTCTGCGAACTCAAAGGCATCGTTGAAGACGCCGTTTTTGATCACGGTAACAACCTCGCTGGCGTTGGTGTAAGCACCTGCGGTAGCGGTTCTGTTAAAGCTGGAGAATTCTTTGTTAAAGGTACCGCCGTTGATCTCGTTGTAGGTCTTGTATGCAGCTTCTCTGGAGGAGGAGATGCATCCGCCTGCCCATACGTAGTTAAATACGGGGTCGCCTCTGACGATGTTGATCACGCCGTAGCCGTCCTCGTTTTGACCGAAGATGTCGTGAGCACCGCCTGCATAGTAGTGACCGGCAAAGGTTCCTGCCTCTACAATGGTCTCGACGTAGCCCTTGACATCAGTATAGTCAATAATGGAAGCTTTTTGTTCTTCATCTTTGGTATCGTCATCGAAAACCACGCCGCTGCCTGCTGTCGCTGCAAAGCCGATGTTGGATCCGCTGGTGGTAAAGACCTTAGCGAAACTTGCATTATCATATACGTAGTCAATGTCCATATTCTTCTTTGCAAAGAAGGGAGCTACGCCGTTCTCATCCTTGGTGATCAGGTTCAGAACGTTACCTTCGACAACGGTCTCCAATACGGTAGCTTGTACGCCGTAGTAACCCAATTCGAAACTTGCATCGCCCTTAATGGTGTTCTCGACGTTGCCGGTGATGGTACCGAAGCCTGCACCGGATGCCGCAGATTTGAAGGTACCGCCGCTAATGGTATTCTTAATGCTTCCGCCGATGGTGAAGGTGGTAGGAGCAACGGTATCGGTTGCAGCAGAAGTATTCTGATCGTTGCCGCCGAAGAAGTAACTGTTCCAAGTACCGCCCTTGATGGTGTTGATAATATCGCCGCCGACGTCGGCTTTTCTTGCACCTCCGAAGAAGTAGCCGTTAAAGGTACCGCCGGTGATGGTATTCTCAATGTTACCGATACAAGCACCGTCGTTGCCACCACCCCAGAATTTGCCTTCAAAGGTGCCGCCGTTTACGGTATTCTTAATGCTTGCGGGAGCAGCGTTTGCAGTATCGGTACCGCCGTAGAAGTTGGACTTGAAGGTACCTGCGTGGATGGTGTTTTCAATATCGCAGTAATCGATAACTGCATCGGTGTTACCGAGGTCACCGCCCATTACGTAGGAATTAAAGGTAGGACCGCTTTCCGCGTTTTCTGCACCAAAGGTGTTTGCGATCTTTCCGAGAACGGAATTGCCCTTGAATTCGGTTCCTGCAACCAGCCTGCTATCCGAGGTGCTGGTGTAAGCACGGTAGTTACCTCCGTAGAACACTTTGAAGGTACCGCCGGTGATATTGTTGATGATATCTCCCTTTACAAGACCGCACATGCCGCCGCCGTATACGGCAGTAGATCCGGTGAAGTCGCCGCCGGAGATGTTGTTGGTGACGTTTCCGAGAACTGCACTGGGCCAGGTGGTAGAACCGCAGCCCAGGTAGATGGAGGAGTTGGAGAATTTACCACCGGAAATATTGGTGGTAATAGATCCGAATGCTCCGCCGTAACCGCCGTGGATCGTACCATTGAAGGTACCGCCGTCAATGTCGGTCTTAACGGTGTCAATGGTGGCATAGCGAGCCCAGACAGGATAGAAGGTCTTCTGGAATTCGCCGTCTTTTACTTCCGTCCAGACGGAATCGGTAGTGGATCGATAGCAGCCGTCAAAGCCCTGCGTGAAGGTACCGCTGAGGATCACGTTGTGTACGTTGGTTGCAGTACCCTGGAAGGTACCGAAAACGCGTCCTGCCGTAGCACCGTCAAAGGTGTTATTCATATTGGTGACGGTGGAACGGTTCTCGCCGCCTACTCCACCCAGGCTACCGCCGGTAAAGGTGTTGTTCTGGGTCGTGATGGTAGAGCCGTAGCTACCGTTGAGAACTTCTAAGCCTGCCTCGTTAGAAGAGGAATCAACGGACAAGGTTCCGATAAAACTACCGCCGGAAATGTTGTTGTTCAGCGTGATAATGGTATCTTTGTAACTTCCATAGAAGGTAGTAAAGGTACCGCCCTTGATGTTGTTGTTCAGCGTGGTAAGTGTACTCTGATTGCTTCCGTAGAAGGTAGTAAAGACACCGCCCTCGATGTTGTTGGTTACCGCATCAATTTCGTTCGCACTGACACCGTAGAATTTGTCAAAGGTACCGCCGGTGATTTCGTTTTCAAAGGAGGTATAGTTGCTCAGTCTGAATGCGCCGATGTAGGTTCCGATGTCACCGCCGGAAACGATGTTCTTGATATCACCGTAGTTGTGCTCCATGGAGACGTTTTCTCCATCAACGGTCTGCATATCGTAAATACCGTAGTAGTTGGTGATATTTGCCGTTCCGGAGATTTTGTTGGTAACCTTTTCTGCGTTTGCTTTGTAATGTCCGTAGAAGTTTTGAATCACACCGCCTGAGATGTTGTTTTCAACGGACTTAATGTCCTGAGTATAAACGCCGTACAGATAGGTGATGGTACCACCGGAAATATTATTGATAACTTCGGTGGTAGTAGATGCGAATGCTTTGTTGTTAATACCTGTAAATTCAGCGATGGTACCGCCGGAGACTTCATTTACAATCTTGTTGTAAACTACAGTGGTTCCTTCACGGCTTGCACGGAATTTTGCGATGGTGGGGTTACCGTAAACTCGGTTGTAAACCGTTCCGCTGCAGAGGGATCCGGTAGAACCGAGACCTCCGGTAGCATGACCGGTGATATTTGCGGTTCCGCCGATGTTCATAATAACGTCGCCGTAAACGTAGGTTTTGTCGCTCATCGCGCCTTGCAAATATTGCCAAGTACCGGATTCAATCGTAATGGTCATATTGCCGTTGACGGTGTCTGCGCAAAGACCGCGAATAAAACTGCTGGATGCGACGCTGGTGCCACCATAAACTTCGATGGAAACGTCGTTATTGATTACAAGACGAGTGGAACCGTCATTGCGGTCAACACCGATACGGTGAGTAGAGCCGCTTAGCATAAGAACACCTGCGTGCGCATAGGTGTTAATGTTGGAGTTGGGATAATATACTGCAAGTCTGGAAACTCTGGAGCCATCCAAAATTGCGATAGGCTCAACGTCTGTGCTCTTAACCGTGCTGCTGTCGGCGTTGTCCCAACCGCCGTTATCACCGGACGCATTGAGATATTGTCCGCTGCTTCCGGCTATCCAATATTCTGCATTTTCACCGATGGTCAAGGAGGTTACGAGGTTTCCTCTCTTGCTCTGGCTTTTTGCTTTTTCAATCTCGGTTTCAGTCCAACCGTCGAACACCTTTGCGGTAAAGGTGTCTCCAAAGAATACCGCGGAGGTGCCTTTTGCAGCACTTGCTGTAGTCCATTTTACGTTGTCGAAACGAACCTCTCCGCTGCCTGCGAACAGTTGTGCACCGCTTATACCATCGATGTAGAAGGTTAAGGTGTCGAAGTGATAGCTGTTGGCGCAAGCTGCCTTGCCTGCATAGGCGTTGATAACGTCGCTTGCAATAGTATCACCCTTAATGGTGATGGGAAGTCTGGTTGCTTCCTTGGTGAAGACAGTCTTTGCACCCCAAAGAACGCCTTCGGTTACGGTAGCGTCAAAGGTACCGTTGATATGAATGGTAGCCATTTCGTTGATCTCCCATTCGCGAGCAGAAACTGCTTGCATTGCCTTTTCGATGGTGGCGAAGGGGGCTGCTTCGCTGCCGTTGCCGGTGGAGTCATTACCGGCGGAAGCATCAACGTAGTAATCGGTATTATCGTAAACCCAATTAATATTGAGCGTGTAAACCTTCTTGAAACCGTTCTGTGCAACGCATGTAACGGTGATGGTGTCGTTTCCGCCGAAATTGACGTTGTCGATCGTGTCTGCGCCCTCCACGGTTACACGGGTCTCGCTTGCTACCGCGGTTGCGGTGACATTGGCAGAGGTGGTACCGTTGGGAAGGTTCAAGGTGTAATTGGTTTCAGAAGCTACAAATGCGGGGGACAACGTTCCGCCTTCCACAGACAGTTCTGCAAGATTTGCATTGTTTGCCGAGGAAGCGTTAAACTCAGTTTTCAGATTGAGAAAATGAGGAACGGTCTTGATCGCACCGTTGGGAGCGCCTGACTTGCCGGTCATATCGTTGTTGAATACGATCTTACCGATCTTTTCGGTTCCGTTGAAAATACCCAGTTCAAAAGCAAAGTATCCGTAATCGGGAAGCGTTGCGCCTTTTTCCAGTCCGCTTCCCAGCATTGCATCCTCGAAATCAAGTTCTGCCTCGAAAATGGTAACGGGGAGCGAATTGCTGGTAGATTCGGATGCCCAAGAGGGAAGAGTATATTCGAAGGGAATGCTGAATTTGCGGCTTTCGGTGGTATCGGTTACGGTACCGTCTGCGGCCACGGACTGCGCGGAAAGCGCGGTTACCTGGGTATCCATCCAGGTGCCGGGGTCGTTTCTCGGAGAGTTGCCGTTGTCCATTTTGAAGGTGGTAAAGATACCGCTGTTCATGGTATCGGCATCCTTGCTGTCACCGAAGCCCAGGAAGGTGGTGAACTCGTACAGATCGCCTGCGTGATGTTCTTCCTGAATTTCCATACCGACATACAAAGCGTCGCTGTCCTTGGACATGTACAAATAAATATAGGAAGGAAGCTCGGTGTTCAGAGGATTTCCCTCCAGGTCAACTGCACGGTAGTCGCCGTTTTCTGCAGTCAGACACATGGTAGGGCCGCCGGAGCCGTATTCGTCAACGGTCACACCGTTTACTTTATGACCGTTCAAAATACCGTCTTGTACGGGGGGAGTAGTTACAGTCTTGACAAAAAGCTCTTTTTGTCCGGGAAGAAGCTCCGTCTCAGCCTTTACGAAGGGGACGATCAGAGCAACTACAAGGAGAGCGCTGAGAAGGGTCGCGGAAAGCTTCGTGAATTTCTTGTTCTTCATCATCGTTTCTCCTTTCTATTATTGTCTTCCGTCGGGGATGTTGTCTGCATAGTCTGCACCGTACAGATCGGCTACTGCCTGGTGAGCGATCTGTTGGAGCTGCAGCGCCCTTGCCTCGTCCAGCGTGTAGCTGACGGGGCGCCACGTGTTACCGATACAGCTGTTACCGGTCAAAACCTCGTACCATACGCAAGCGTTCAGATACTGACCGCCTTGGGTCTCGCCGTCGTGGTACTTGTCCTTGGTCAGAGTGCCGTCGATCTTATACTCGGTTCCGCCAATGGTCACGCCGTTGCGCGCATAATTCCATGCCGCTCCGCTGGGAACGATGGGCATATTCTCGTAATTTGCGATGGTTCCGTTGGCAGGAATGCTTTCGGAGATCTTGTAAATGGTTTTGGAAATGTTTGCTTGGTGCTGATTGACGGTTTCCTGAGTGGCGTTGATCGCCTTCATATTATCGTGATCAGCGTCGTAAGCCCAGGTCTCGTGGAGAAGCAGGGTTGCCTGAGGCTCGGTAGCTTCCAAATAACGGAAGGTGTTTGCAAGATAGGGGATGGACTTTTCCATACAGAGCTCATAACTCTTGGAAACGCCGGGAGCGTAGTGATCCTGCACGCTGATAAAGTCCCAAGTCAACTTGTCCTCGCCGCCTTCAAGAATTTGCTTGAGGGTGCGGGCTTCAATTTTTACACCCGTGGGATTGTCGGTGGTGTGGCGGAATTCCTGCCAATAGGCACCGTCGTGGATCAGCCAGCTCCAGGTATCCTTTGCAGGGTTACCGGAATAGTAAGCCTTGTGAGCGTTGATCTTGATGTTGTCGGCAGCAGCGATGGAAACCAACTCGTCCAGGTAGTAGTAGTTAAAGCTGCATCCGATCATCAAAACGTTGATCTCACGGTCAAATTCGGAGGAGGAACGCTCGATGTAGTTGGGAGAAGTGGTGAGATAATTGCCGTAGATGACCGTTCCGTCTTCGTATTTCACGTAAGGGCGGAAAGATACGAAGGTGTCGTAGTTTGTGATGGCAAAGCTGTGCGTAAAGCTTGCCTTACCCTCGGTGAGGGTTACTGTGTGCTTTGCGATCCCCTCGGTTAGCATAAGCTTGCCTGAACCGATATCGGCAGAATCTTTGTAAATTACGCCGGCTTCCGCAACCGTAGCATTTGCATTCAGTGCGTAGTTAAAGTCAAGGGTGTAATTGTCGCCGTTGACCGTGCCGTTGTTCAGAGAAGTGAGGGTAGGCTCGTTCGTGTACGTGGCGGCGGGCTTTGTACCGGAAAGCTCAAGCACGTGAGGAATTGCTGTTACGGCTTCTCCAAACACCTCTGAAATGGGGTATTTGTTGAGAAGGACTGTATTGCTGGGAAGCGCATAGTTCCAGTAGTCGTAGTTTGCACCGCCGTTGGTCAGGAAAAAGTAGCGGGCAATGAAGTAGATTCTGTCAATGTCAACGTCGGCAAAGCTTTCGAAGCCAAGCTCAGACCAGGGCATTCTCATCTCGTAAGAAGCGGTGGTCAGATTGTAGGTCCCCGTAGAGTCGGTAATGGTTTCTGCATCGTCAACCTTGCTCATCTTATAGGGGATAGCCGCGGTGCTCTTATCAATTACATCGTCTCCGCTGGTAAATTTCAAAGTGATGCTTTTGGTTTCGGAGTATGCATTTGCCGCCGTTGCACCGAAATTTGTACCGAAGCGAAGGGTGAGCAGAGACTGATTTTGAAGCTGAGGGTCAGTTGTACTGCAATGAGTGCGGCTCTTTGCCTCGATGTAAAGGTTCAATCCGCTTTCGTCATAGCTTCCGTATACACGGAGATATTTCGGTCTGGCTTCACTTGCGGGAGAGGTGAGTGCAGTGATCGAACCGTCGGAAGTAAAAATGCCGTTTGTACTGTCGTCTCCATCGGTTTTTTCCATCAGGAGGACGTAGCCTTCACTGTCTGATTTTGTACCGTCCACAGTAACATCGGCAGTGGTAAGGTACATCTTGAGATGTTCCTGTCCGGCAAAATCCAATGCGTAGGGCAGGGGTGCCGGGGGATTCACGCCGGATTCCGCAACCGCAGGAGTGGAAGACAGCGTGGAGAACGTGGGAAGCAGCATAGCCACCAGGCAAACAGCGGCTACGATCTTCCAAACAATTCTTCTTTTCATAGCGTTTTTTCCTTTCTTTTTTCGGATTCTTTTACCACTTGTGTACAAAAATCCATTGTTGTTCATATTTTAGCATTTTATTATACAAAAATCAATGGTCATATAATAGGAAAACCGAAGTGTTTTTTTATGCAATTTGCCAATCCTTAATAAGCAATGGTAAAAAAATAGAAAAAGCCCCGGTTTTTACCGAAGCTTTTGAATGCCGCTATCAAGTCATTTTTTCATAAAAGGGCATTGTGAGCAGTTTGGATTTTGTGCTTTGCAGTATTCACGACCCAAAAAGATCATACGGTGGCAAAAATCTGCTTGCTCCGCTTTGGGTACGATCTTTTCGAGATCCCGTGTAACGATGGCGGGATTGACGGAATTTGTCAATCCGAATCTCCCCGAAAGACGGATCATATGCGTATCTGCCACGATGTGCGGGTCACCAAAGACGTCACCCATCATCAGATTGGCGATCTTTTCTCCCACGCCGGGCAAAGCCAAAAGAGCATTCTTGCTCGAAGGAACCTCGCCTGCGTAATCGCGAACCAGGAGTTTGCTCATTTCAAGGATCTGTGCCGCCTTGGTACGATAGAGTCCGCAAGGCTTTACCGCTTCCTCCAGCTCGGCGATCTCTGCGCGGGCAAAGGCTTCGGCATCGGGATACTTTTTAAACAGCGAAACGGAAACCTCGTTGACCCGCTTGTCGGTGCACTGAGCGGAAAGTCTTGCCATAACGAGGAGCCGAAAAGGATCGCCTTTGAAATCCAGAGCACATTCCGCTTCCGGGTAAAGTAAGGTCAAAAGCTCGTGTATTGCTTGTACTCTGCCTTTCTTTCCGCGGGGGAGCAGAGAAGCGGCGGGGCATTTCTTTACGTTCATAAAACCCTCCTTGGTGCTATGCTGATACCATTATAAAAGGCTCCGCTTTTAAAGTCAATACCGCACTTCCTTTGAAATTTTTCAGTCGGTACTTGTTTTTTTCGGTAATATCGGGTAGAATAGACACATAGAGTTTTTCGAAGGAGTAAAAACGATGAATCAAGTGATTGCTTTGGTTGGAATGTGCGGAAGCGGAAAAAGTGTTTGCTGTGAGGAATTCCGTTCCCGCGGCTGGGAGTACGTTTACTTCGGCGGCGTTACGATGAAAGAACTGGAAAAACGGGGGCTGGAGCGCAACGAGACCAACGAGCGCAGCGTTCGCGAGGAGCTTCGTGCCACCTACGGAAAGGCCGCCTTTGCCATTCTTCTCAAGGATGAGATCGAAGAGAAACTTCAAAAAAGCAACGTTTGTCTGGACGGCTTGTATTCCTGGTCGGAGCTTTTGGTCCTTCGTGAGGCTTTGGGTGAAAGACTTACGGTGGTGGCGATTATTGCTGAACGGAAAAAACGCTACGGCAGAATTTCCGGTCGCGCGGTTCGCCCTCTGACTCCCGAACAGGCTGAAAGCCGTGATATTGCCGAGATCGAAAATATGGAAAAAGGCGGTCCTATCGCTATGGCGGATCTGTTTTTGTTCAACGACGGAACCGAGGAGGAATTCCGTGCGGCAACCCGTGCTTTGATCGATCGTGCCGAGACGGGCGAGCTCTGAGAATTACTGTTTTTATTGACAAACTCGCTTTTGTCGGCTATAATCCATATAGTTAATTTTTTGAAAAAAGGATGGATAATTCGTTTGAAAAAAATGACAAATGACGTGGCCTATGATTTTCGCAGCATGGTTGCGTCCAGCGCAGATCGCTTTTCCGAGAAGGATTATTTGGTTTATAAACGCGGCGGCGGATTGGAGTCCGTCACCTTTGAGGGCTTTGAAGAGCGCGTTCGTGCTCTTTCCGAGGCTTTCCTTGAGTTGGGGCTCGGCGGCGCAAGTATTGCCGTGATCGGAGAAACCAGCCCCGAGTGGATCATTACCTACGTTGCCACCATCATTATCGGTGGCGTGATCGTACCTTTGGATAAAGAGCTTTCCGCGGAAGCGGTTCGCGGCTTTATCAACAAGGTTGGCTGTAAGGCGGTGGTTTACGGTCATAAATTTGCTTCCCATTTCGAGGGGGACTTTGACGAGCTTTCCTCCTTGGAATACAAAATTCCCTTTGATCCGAGTGTGACCGAGAGCAGTGCCTCCCGTCCCGAAAAGGGCGTGGTTCCGTTTTTGCAGATGCTCGGCTTCGGCAGAGGTCTTGTTGCAAACGGCTGTGAAAGGTACGATGCGATTCCCGTGGATATGGAGAAGGTATGTGCCATTCTCTTTACCTCCGGTACTACCGGCTCCTCCAAGGGTGTTATGCTTTGCCAGAAGAATATCATCCACGCAATCAACGCTTCTTACCGCGTGACCGGCTTTGAGGCATCGGATACCGTGGTATCGGTGCTTCCCATCCATCATACCTACGAAATGACCTGCGGTATTTTGACCCCGCTGTTCATTGGTGCCACTGTTTGCATCAATGATTCTCTGAAGTATATCGTGCGTAACTTTCAGCTTTTCCGTCCTACGGGTCTGGTTTTGGTGCCTTTGTTCGTTTCCACGATCTACAAGCGCATCTGGGATACTGCTCGCAAAGGAAACAAAGAAAAGATCCTGCGCAACAGTATTGCCGTTTCCAATGCATTGCGCAAGGTAAAGGTGGATACCAGAAAAATCCTGTTCAAGAGTGTCAGAGAGGTGTTTGGCGGCAGGATCAAGCGTATCATTTGCGGCGGTGCTCCCATGCCTCCCGATTTGGTTGCTGAGTTTGAAGCTTTCGGTATCAATCTTTGCCAGGGCTACGGCATTACCGAATGTGCCCCCCTGTTGAGCGTTTGTCCCGAGGATGACAACCGTCCCGGCTCCGTTGGACCTCCCATTCCCGGCGTTCAGGTCAAGATCGACGTGGAAGAAGTGGAGGATGGCAAGGAGATCGGTGAGATTCTTGTAAAAGGCCCCAATATTATGAAGGGATATTTTGAGGATCGTACCGCCACTGAGGAAGTGCTTTCCGGCGCTTGGTTCCGTACGGGCGACTACGGCTACCTGGATAAGGATGGATTTATCTTCATCACGGGCAGAAAGAAGAACGTGATCGTTCTGAACAACGGTAAGAATGTATTCCCCGAGGAAATTGAGGAGTACCTCTATAAATTCGACTTGGTGGCAGAGTGTGTGGTCATCGGCAGAAAGAACGACGACGATAACGTTGTCGTTACCGCCTTGATCTATCCTGATTTTGCCAAAGCGGAAGAGATGGGTCTGGGAACGGATCTGAATGCCATCGGCGGCGTGATCAAGGAGAAGCTCGCCGAGCTGAACCGCAGCCTCCCGTCCTTTAAACAGGTGCGCGGTCTGGAGTTGCGTCGCAACGAGTTCGAAAAAAATACCTCGAAGAAGATCATTCGTTACAAAATTAAATAGGAGATACTGTTATGTTTGAAGAACTGAAAAAGATTTTGGTAGATGAGCTTGAAGTTGATCCCGAGTTGATCACCCCGAATGCTGAATTTGTAAACGACCTGAAATTGAATTCTCTTGATATTGCAGATTTCGTCTTGATTTGCGAAGAAAAGTTTGGCGCTGAGATCGAAGAAGATCAGATCCATACCATTCTTACCGTACAGGACCTCTGCGACTACATTTCCGCACATGCCTGAAAAAAAGGGGAAGCTCCATATTGTATTGGTCGAACCCGAGATCCCGCAGAATACCGGGAATATTGCAAGAACCTGCGCCGCAACCGGCGCAGGTTTGCATCTTATAGAGCCTCTTGGCTTTGAGATCAGCGACCGTTATCTAAAGCGGGCAGGACTTGATTATTGGCAGTATCTGGAGCTTCATACGTATCAAAATCTCGAGGACTTTTTTCAAAAGAATCGAGGGGAGTTTTATTTTTTTACCACCAAAGGAAAGAAGAATCATACGCAGGTAAGCTATGACGGCGACGTGTATCTCTTTTTCGGCAAGGAAACGAAAGGCCTTCCTGAGGATTTGCTCCGCGCCAATTTGGACCGTGCGCTGAGACTGCCTATGAAGGAGAATATCCGCAGTCTGAATTTGTCAAATTCCGTAGCGATCGCCGTTTACGAGGTTCTTCGCCAGTGGGAGTTTGAAGGCTTTCAGACCGAGGGCTTTCTTCCGGAGGTTTGAAATGAAACGCTATATGAGGGTTATACTCCCCGTTCTGACCTTTTTGGTGATTGCCTTTATCTTTTCAAATTCTCTCTCCAGCGGAGCTCAGGCAAGCGCCAAAAGAGGCTTTGTGGTGGATCTCGTGCAAGAGATCGTTTCTGCCGTCGGTGGTGACGAGCCGGATTTTTCCGTCGGGGGATTGGCAGTGGTTTCCAAGTGCTTCCACGTAACGGAATTTGCTCTCTTCTCCTTCTGCCTGACTTGTTCGGTCATTTTGCTCGGGGATTATCGGAACGGACGTTTTGAAAAAATCATACTTTGCGGAATGACGCTTGCTCTGACGGACGAGCATTTGCAGAAGCTGTCGGAGGGAAGGGGACCCGCCTTGACCGACGTGCTGGTGGATCTGGCAGGCGTAATGATCGGTTACGCAGTTGCCGTGCTTTTGTTCTCCCTTCTTGCGAAAAACGAAAAAAAGAAAGCAGAGACTTGAAAAAAGTCTCTGCTTTCTTTTTATGCCTTCAGTACGTCCAGGATGACGCCTGCATCGGGAAGTACCAGATGAGGCTTGTCGGGAGAAGCAGCAAGGATCGCTTCATCGGTCTCACCGCTCATTACCAGAATTCCCCAAATGCCTGCATTCAATCCGCTCTTAACGTCCGTGTAAATGCGGTCGCCGACCACACAGGTCTTTTCCTTTTCCGCACCCATTTTTCTTCTTGCAAGATCCATCATCAATGCGCCGGGCTTTCCGATAACGACGGGAGTTTTTCCCGTTGCGTTTTCGATCATTTTGCACACGCTTCCGCAGTCGGGAACACTGCCGAATTCGGTGGGACAAACCAAATCGGGGTTGGTGGCAAGATAGGGAAGTTCGGGATTATCGCAAAGCAAACGGCTTACGTCCTCAAGCTTTTTGAAGGTCAGCTCGGTGTCAAAGCCCATTACGATACACTCTACCTCGTCCAGCTTTTCCGTAATGGAGAAGCCGGCGCCGCGAAGCTGTTCCTTTAGGGATTCGGTTCCGCAAACGTAAAGCGTCTTTCCGGGATGGTTTTCGAGCAAATAGTGGGCGGTTGCCTGGGAGGAAGTGTAGAAATCCTCTACGGTGCTTTCGATGCCGAGCTTTGCCAGCTTCTTTACGTAGTCTTCGGGGCTCTTGGAGGAGTTGTTGGTGGTGAAAAGATACTTTTTTCCCTCCTCGCGGATCTTCTTCAAAAGCTCCTTGGTAAAGGGGTAAAGCTGATTTCCAAGATACAGCGTACCGTCCATGTCAAAGAGAAACAGCTCGATTTCTTTTAGTTGTTCAACTTTCATTGCTTTCATTGCTTTTATCCTTTTTCTGTCCGTTATGCTTCAAATGCGTAGGCGACGCCTTCCAGTTCCAGGAATTCGTCTGCGTGCAGACCCTTTCTTCGGTCCATGACAACGTCAATTCCCAAATGACCCGCAGAGCCGCTGATCGGGGCATAAACGCGGAAGGTAGGCTCGGCGGGACACTTCTCCTTTGCTTCTTTGATGAAGTTGTTTAGTTGGGTCATTTCGGTCAACTCAACGTAAACGACCAAAGTGTTTTTCTTTCTTCTTTCAAACTTGGAAAAAAGGGTCAGCGTGATGAGGAAGAAAAAGGCTCCGATCAACGCACCGCTGTAAAAGCCGTAGCCGACAGCAATGCCGAGCGTAGCGGTTGCCCATACACCTGCGGCGGTGGTCAGACCCATGATCATATTGTCGTTTTTGAGGATGATCATTCCGGCACCGAGAAAACCGACGCCGCTGATTACCTGTGCCGCCAGACGGAGAACGTCTCCGGTCTTTGCAATCTCGTTGATGTAAAGGCCCGTCATCGCGGTCACGGCGGAACCGAGGCAAACCAGCACGTGGGTGCGCATTCCCGCAGCTCTGCCGTGGCGTGCACGCTCCATGCCGATAAATAGTCCGATCAAAACAGCGACCAGCGAACGTAACCCTACTGTGAAAATTCCTTCTAACCCAGTCAAAATGTTTCCTCCTGTTATGTTTTCTTAAAAAATATGCAGAACGTGGAGTAAAATATTCTGCTTATAACGAAAAAGATGCAAGGAAGCGCATCCGTTTCTCTTGCATCTCTTCAGCATAGTTCTATTGTAACGAAAAAAACTCCGTTTGTCAATCGTTTGTCGAAAAATCAATAATTCTCGGCAAGAAGCTCGAAATAGCTCTGGGGGTGTGCACAGGTGGGACAAACTTCGGGAGCCTTGTCGCCAACGTGCAGATGACCGCAGTTGCGGCACTCCCATACCTTTACTTCTTCTTTTGCGAATACTTCAGCCTTTTCAACGTTTTGCAGAAGCTTGCGATATCTTTCCTCGTGATGCTTTTCAACGGCGGCGACCAAACGGAATTTTCTTGCAAGCTCGGTAAAGCCTTCCTTCTCCGCGGTTACTGCGAATCCCTCGTACATATCGGTCCATTCGTAGTTTTCGCCCTCTGCTGCTGCGGCAAGGTTTGCGGCGGTATCACCGATACCGTTCAGCTCCTTGAACCACATTTTTGCATGCTCTTTTTCGTTTTCGGCGGTTTTCAGAAACAGAGCGGAGATCTGCTCATAGCCTGCTTTTTTTGCCGCGGATGCAAAATAGGTGTACTTGTTTCTTGCCTGGCTTTCACCTGCAAATGCGGCTTCCAGGTTCTTTTCGGTTTGGGTTCCTGCGTATTTGGTTTCACTCATAGTGCTACCTCCTTTTTTTATTGTAAATATTATATCCTTTTCCCCTCGGAAAATCAAGAGATTTTTAAAAAATGCTTTTTCGGAATATTGGAATAAAGAAAAGCTCGGATTCATAGGATGCTAAGAAAAAAGGCACATCCGCAGATGTGCCCGTGCTCAAAGGTCGTCGGCGTCCTGAACGGGCCGCTCCTTGAAATCCAGCGGAAGACCGGTGTACCATCCCTCCGGATCGGTCCTGCTGGGAGGCAGATGGATCATATCGCTGGGACCTGTCTCACTGACGGGACGCGGTTTTCTGTCTTTGGGGTTGATTTTGATCTTTTTCATTCGTTTTCTCCTGAGCTTTTTCTTTTAGTGTTCGTTTTCTGCACCATTTTATGCTTTTTGCATTGTATTTTTTTATTTTTTATGATACAATGAAAAGGCAACTACGGTCGAAAGGAAAAGTGAAAATGTCAGAGCAGTATTATGTCAAATTAAGCGAGTTGATCGAAAAACTGAATTTGAAGGAAATTGTCCTGAGCGAGGAGCAACGAAAGAAGAAAATTTACCGTAAGGAAGTGAACCGCCCCGGTCTTTTTCTTACAGGCTTCCACGAGAATTTCGACCCCGACCGCATTCAGATCCTGGGAAAAACCGAGTACGATTATCTGGAATCTCTTTCCGAGGAAGCAAGAAATGATTCTATTCGTGCACTGATGGAGCAAAAGCCCATCTGCGTTATTCTTTGCCATAGTAAAGAAGCCAGAGAAGCTACCAAGGAGTACGCTGCCATCAACGATGTTCCTCTTTTGATGACCCATAAGGATACCTCCTATTTCATGTCCGCTTTGATCTCTATGCTCAACGTGGCTCTTGCCGAGCGGATCACGCGGCACGGTGTTCTTGTGGAGGTGTACGGTGAAGGCGTTTTGCTTTTGGGTGACAGCGGCGTCGGTAAGAGTGAAACCGCAATTGACCTTGTAAAGCGCGGTCATCGACTGATCGCCGACGATGCGGTGGAGATCAAAAAGGTTTCCGATATCACTCTGGTCGGGTCTGCTCCCGAAACCATCCGCCATTACGTGGAGCTTCGCGGAATCGGCGTGGTTGACGTGCGCCGTTTGTTTGGAATGGGCGCGGTCAAGGATACGGAGAAAATTGAGCTGATCATTCATTTGGAGCAGTGGGAGCAGGGAAAATTCTACGAGCGCTTGGGGATGGAAATGGAATATACGGAATTGATGGGAATCAAGATCCCCTCTGTGACCATTCCCGTTCGTCCCGGTCGAAATCTTGCCCTTATTATTGAAATTGCCACGATGAATACCAGACAGAGACTTATGGGCTTCAATACGGCGCAGGAGTTGGAAGAGCGCCTGATGAAGCAGTTTGAAGGAGAAGAATAATGTATTATATCGGAATTGATTTGGGAGGCACCAACATTGCCTGCGGGATCGTTGACGTAAACGGAAAGCTGCTTTTGAAAAAAAGCTGCAAGACGGGAGCCGATCGCCCCGTGGAAGACATTATGACGGATATGGCAAAACTGGTCGAGGAAGTGATCGCTGAGTCCGGCTTTCCCAAGGAAAAGATCGCCTTTTTGGGCGTTGCCGCTCCGGGAATTGCCAATTCGGACAGCGGGGTGATCGAGTATTCCTGTAATTTGCCCTCGTTTTTGAAGTTCAACATCGTTGAGGATTTGAAAAAGCGCACGGGCATTGCCAGAATCGGTCTGGAAAACGATGCCAACTGTGCCGCCAAGGGAGAAGCGGAGGCGGGTGCCGCCAAGGGCTGCAAGAGCTCTGTGTTTATTACCCTGGGAACCGGTGTGGGGGGCGGTGTCATCCTGGATGGCAAGGTGTTTCACGGCTTTAATTTTGCGGGAGCGGAATTGGGTCACGTGGTTATCGAATCTGACGGCGTTCCTTGCTCCTGCGGCAGAAAGGGCTGTTGGGAGAGCTATAGCTCCGCAACCGCTCTTTGTCGGATGACCGAGGAGGAGATGAATCAAAATCCCGAGTCTTTGATGTGGCAGGTGGTTCGAGAGGGAAAGGGCTACGTGAACGGAAGAACTGCCTTTGACGCGATGCGTATGGGGGATGAAAGTGCCAAAAAGGTTCTGGAAAAATTTACCCGTTATCTTGCCATCGGTATTACCAATATGGTCAATATTTTTCAGCCCGAGATCCTTTCCGTCGGCGGAGGAATTTCCGCAGAGGGAGAGACTCTGCTTGCTCCTGTACGGGAGATCTTGGAACGGGAACAGTATTCCCGCAACTGCGAGAAGAAGACCGTTTTGAAAAAAGCAGAGCTTGGAAATGACGCGGGAATTATCGGCGCCGCACTTCTCTGGAGGTAATTATGTCCGTATTTGAAAAGGTTTGCACCCTGCTTTCTTCTTTGGAAAAAGAGGGAAAGATCCGTTCCGAGGAGTATGAGCTTTGTGAGAAATATTCGCTTGCTCGTCTGACCTCTTTCAAAACGGGCGGAGTTGCTACGGTTTTGTTTCCCGAAACGCTTTCTGTGGCGGCGGCGATCTATCCGCTTCTGAAAAAAGAGGATATTCCGATCTTCGTTTTGGGGAATGGCTCCAACGTGATTGCAAGGGACGAAGGCTACGACGGTTTGATCCTGTCCTTGATCCGCTTGAAAAAGACTCAGGTGTCCGATGTTTGTATTACGGCGGAGAGCGGAGCACTTTTAACCACCGTCGCAACCCTTGCTCAGAGAAATGCGTTGACGGGAATGGAGGCGCTGTACGGCATTCCCGGTACGGTTGGGGGCGCCGTGTTTATGAATGCGGGTGCCTACGGAACCGAGTGCCGCGACGTGCTTGCTTTCGTAAACTGCATTACGTCAAGCGGGGAATTCAAGACCTATTCCGTTGACGAACTTGCGTTGGGATACCGCACCAGCCGCTTTGAAGAAAGCGATGATCTGATCCTTTCTGCCACCTTCCGCTTGAAAAAGGGAAAGGCGGAGGAGATCCGTGCTGCCATGGATGATTTTATGGCGCGCCGCGTGGAAAAGCAACCTCTGGAGTATCCCAGTGCAGGAAGCACCTTTAAGCGCTACGAAGGTCGTTTTACGGCACAGCTGATCGATGAAAACGGCTTGAAGGGTTATCGACACGGAGGTGCCATGGTCAGTGAAAAGCACGCAGGCTTTGTTATAAACTACGACCACGCCACCAGCTCGGATATTTTTGCCGTGATCGAAAAGGTGCAGGAGACCATTTTTGAAAGCGAAGGGATCCGCATTCAGCGCGAGGTCCGCATTATTGAATGATCGTTTGATCGGAGGAGTTGAATGGAGAGTTTTTCTTCTTCGGTAAAGTCCTACCTCTGCGACAAAAGCTTTGAGGAATTGGGCTTTGGAGAAAAAGAGAGGGTGAAGTGGAAGGAGTGCTGCGGCAAAGCCTTCCTACGCGCTGTCTTTCTCTTTTTGGCGCAGGAGGAGGACGGAGCCGAGATTCTATCCTCTGACCGCGAAAAACTTTTGGAGATCTGCGCGTATCTTTTGATCAGAGCTTTTGATATTGAAGCGAAGGTTTTGAAGCGTGAGCGGGGAAACCGTCGGGGAGCCATTTTGTCTTTGCCGCGCGGAACGTGCGAAAGAGTTCTCTATGCGTCGGAGAAATTTATGTCGGAGGGCTGTGACCGTTGCCGCGTACTGTATATCCGCGCGGCGCTTCTTGCAAGAGGGACCATTATGGATCCCGAAAAGGGCTACCACGCCTCCTTCCGTGCACAAAACGAAGCAGGGGCGGACGAGCTTTCCGCGGTGCTTGAAAGCTTTGGCATCGAGTCGAAAAAGCATATTGAGCGCGGACTTCCCGCGATCTATTTGAAGGAAAGCGGCAAGGTCGAGGATCTTCTCTCAGCCATCGGTGCCCAGAAATTCTCCCTCCAACTGATGGAAAATCGTGTGGAAAAAAGCATTCGTGCCGATATCAGCCGCAGGCAGAATTTCGACAATGCCAATATGGCGCGTGCCATCAACGGAGCACAGAGTACTATTTCTGCCATTCGCTATTTGGAGTCGGAGGGCATTCTGGAAACCTTATCCGAGCCCCTTCAAAAAGCGGCGAGACTGCGTCTTTCCTTGCCCGAGGTATCCTTGGCGGAGCTTTGTCGCTTTTCCGAAGAAAAGATCACGAAGTCGGGACTGAACCACCGCCTGCAAAAACTGCTCGTCATAGCAGAAAAATTGAAAGAAGAAAAGGAGTTCTGAAATGAAAACCAACGGCGATTTTTACGCCCTGCTGTTTCAGATGAAAAATATTGCCCGCTGGGGCTTGATGTATAATACTCGCCAGGAAAATTTGAGTGAGCATTCGATGGAATGCGCCGTTATCGCCCACGCACTTGCCCTGATCGGTAACCGCCATTTTGAGAGAAAGCTGGATCCTACCCGCATTCTCGCGGCGGCGCTCTTTCACGATATGAACGAGGTGCTCACGGGCGATCTTCCTACACCCATTAAGTACTATAACGACGGCATCAAAAATTCCTATAAGGAGATCGAGCGCATCAGCCTTGAAAAAATGCTGTCCCTTCTGGATGAAGAAACGGAAAAATCCTATAAGGAGCTGCTTGATCTTACTCCCGAGGAGGAAAGGATCGTCAAGGGTGCGGATAAGCTCTGCGCTTACATCAAGTGCCTTCAGGAACTGGAAAGAGGAAACCGCGAATTCTCCTCTGCCTGCGCCGCAACCGAGCGCTCCATGAGGGAGATGAAGATGCCTGAGGTGGATTTCTTCCTGGAGCATTACGTATCCTCCTTCACCAAAAACATCGACGAGGTTACTCTTTAACATAGAAAAAACCGTCCGAAAGGACGGTTTTTTCTATTTTACACTCAGACAGATCTTACCTGCGCTTTTTCCGGACTGCATCAAAGCCTGCGCTTCTTCTGCCTCCTGAATGGGATAAACCTTGAAGATCGTGGGTCGAATCTCACCGCTTTCAACCTTTGGCCAGATCAGATCTACCATATCGCCCAGCAGTTTTTTCTTTTGCTCCGGTGTACGGCTTCGCAAATTGGTTCCGATGAGCTTGGTACGGCGAGCGTACATGCTTCTCAGATTTACGCAGGTAGGATCTCCTGCAAGAGTGGCGATCATGATCCAGCGCCCGTCGAAATTCATATAGGGAAGGCATTTTCCTACGGTCTCGCCGCCCAGACAGTCGATGCAAACGTCCACGCCTCGCCCCTCTTCCAGTTCGGTTTTCATCACCTCGGAAAGATCCTCGTGCTCGGTTACGATGACACGGTCGGTGGGCAAATGGAAAATCGCCTTTGCCATCTCGTCGTTAAGGACGGTGGTCAGAACCCGCGCGCCGAATGCCTTTGCCATCGGGATGACAACGCTTGCAAGACCGCTTGCGCCCGCTTGGATCAAAAGGGTTTCTCCCTCTTTCAAATGTCCTTCGAGGAACAGAAAAAGATATGCGGCACCGAATATCTCGGGCAAAGCCGCGGCTTCGGTCATGGAAAGTCCCTTGGGGATCGGCATCAGCATTCCTTCCGGTACCGCTACGTATTCCGCATAGCCGCCGCTTCCGAGAAGAGCGCACACGGAATCGCCTACGTGCCAGCGTCCTTCTGCTTCGACCTTTTTCCCCACCGCCTTGATGACGCCTGCGGCTTCCAGACCGAATCGGTCGGGCCAACCGGGAGGAGGCGGATACTGTCCCGCTCTTTGTAAAAGATCTGCCCGGTTCAGCGCGGCGGCGTGAATTTCCAGTAAAACCTCATCCTCTTGAATGACGGGATCTTCGGCTTCTGCCCAAATCAATTTTCCGTCCACGTCAATTTTCGTTGCAAACATAGTTACCTCCAAGTTGTATTTTTTTGCCGTAGCATTGAAGCAAGAGCTTATAGACCTCTAATTCATAATCCGGAGAAAATTCATTCTCCTGCTCCTTTCGTACACAGCGCGCAAAGTGGGTCGGGAACGTTGTCCCAGCGCAGAGACCGATCGTCGTTAATTAAGATCGCTTTCATAAAATACTCCTTAAAAATCAATACCGTCGCGAATTGTTTTCATCGTGGATAAAAGGGGCTGGGCGGCCGTGGAGAAGGCGTCGTGCTCATAAACGCAGAGAGCCGTGCAGCACCCCAGCTTCAACCCGAGCCTGCGGTGCAGGGAACAGGTTCCGGAGGACAAAAAGAGAAACGGAGAACCGAGCTCCTCTTTCAGAAGCGTAGTGATTCGCAGATTTTCAAGCTGTTGCTCCATAGTATCGGCTCCGGTGACGATTTTTATCACGTCTGCTCCTCGCCTTTTTTGCTCCCGTGCAACTTCAAGCACGCGTTCTGCGGGCTTAAACGTTAAAATATGAGAAGACATTAATACCTGTGCACCGCGTTCATGCAGTTTTTCGATCAGCTCCATTTGCTTTTTGATGGCGGTCGGGTCGTCGGTCAGTTCCTCGGGGTGAGGTGCGTAAAAGTCGCCCATCACGTCACAAAGCGTTGCTCCGCTTTCTGCAAGGGTCAGAAGCCCCTCAGCCAATTTCTTCTCACTTTTTTCCGCGTTATGCTTTCTGCGATAGTGTGTGACGTAAAAGGGCCGTCCCTTTCCTTCCTTGAAAATGCGTTGATACGTTTCGGGATTTTGGTATTCCTCCCGCAGAGACTCGGTCTGCAAGCCGTAAGCATCCGCCCCCAGGCAGTTTGCATTTCGAATTCTTCCGATGGCAAGCTCGGGAGTATCACATTGAAGAATTACCGTCAGAGGATCCTTGCGCAGACAGAAAAAATCGCGTTTCATTGTTTTTGTCCTCTCGTCATAGCATTTCTGCCGCCGTCGATCATAATGTTTTCTCCGTTGATAAACTGTCCCTTTTCGGATGCGAGAAACAGGATCAGATCAATGATTTCCTGCGGCTCGGCGGCTCTGTCGAGTAAGGTTTTCATTTTTGCCATGGCGGCGCGGGTCAATACGGGACCGGGCGAGACGCAAACGCATCGAATTCCGTATTTTGCACCAAACTGTGCGACGGACTTCGTCAAGCCGTACATCAGCCCCGCCTTGGAGGTGGAGTAATCCATTCCGTATGCGCTTCCTTCTGCACCCGTGATGGAGCCGATATTGACGATCAAGCCTTCCTGCTGCTCTCGCATTACCTTCAAAACTGCGTGCGCAAAGTAAAAAGGCCCTTTCAAATTCACGTCGATCCCCCAGTCGTAAACCTCAATGGGTACGTCGGGAAACTCCGGGTATTTTTCCCGATCAACCTTGCATACGCGAGTGGCGGTTCCTCCTGCGAAATTAACCAAAACGTCAATTCGACCGAAGATCCTTACGGTGTGCTCTGTTGCGGAAACAACGCTTTCGTAGCTGCGAACGTCACAGAGCACGGGCTCTGCCTTACCCTGATTTTTTTCGTTGATCTTCTTCGCGGCATCGAAAAGTGCTTCTTCGTTTACGTCGCACATAACGACGTTTCCGCCCAAAGCGGAAAAATTCTGTGCAAACAAAAGGCCCATACCGGATGCGGCACCGGTAATCAGTGCGCATTTATTTTTGAAATTCATTTTATCACCTCATTGCCATCATACTCGGTATCTGCTGAAAATTCAATAGCAAAAACCGAAGGACTTTAACATTTCTGATACTAAACTTGCGAAAATACATTGACATTTTTAACAAAAGAGATATAATTACCTTAGGTGATAATTGTGTTTGAACCGGATAAGATCGTGGTAACGGAAATTTATGAACCCTTTACAGTCCTTTCAAAAAAGGGAAAATACCTCGAGCAAAAGTCGCGAAAAAACTGCGGGCTTTCTTTTTGTCTCGGGGGCAGAATTCAATATCTATCTAAAGGAAAAGAGATCGTCTCCGATGAAAGAAGCGTCGTTTTTCTTCCCGAGGGAGCGAAATATACGCTGCTTGGTGAGTCTGACGGGCGCTTTCCCTTGATCAATTTCAAGTGCACGGGCGAGTTGGGAGACGAGGTCTTGTCTTTTCCTATGCCCGATAAGGCGGCCTGTATCCGTCTGTATGAAAGGATCAAGGACCTGTTTCTTTTGCAAGGAAGCAGACTTGAGATTTTTGCTACCTTTTACGAGCTTCTTCAGCTCGCTTGTGCCGAGGAAAAGCCGCGTGTCGGGAGACTTGAAGAAGCGCTTGCGTATATTGAAACCCATCTTTTCGAGCCGTGTCTTTCCAACGAGAGCATTGCACGTGACCTTGGAATCAGCGAGGTATATTTGCGCAAGCTTTTCCGTCAAGGGGTTCGTACGACTCCGAAGCAGTACGTTTTGGGGCTGAGACTTGCCCGAGCCAAGCAGCTTTTGTGCCACACTTCCTTCTCGGTAACGCAGATCTCTGCGGAGTGTGGCTTTTCTTGCGTGTATCATTTTTGCCGAGCCTTTAAAAGTAAGGTGGGCTGTACCCCGGGAGAATTTGCAAGCCGTTCCGCCTTTGCGGAGGACGGGGAATTTTCTGCAATATAAAAACGGCCGCGCAAGCGACCGTTTCGGCAGATCATTCTGCAATAAAATAAAATTGTGTATCCCAGGCGGGAATGTAGGGAGAGTGTCGCAAATACACCTTGTATTTCGGTTGGATTTCCTTGACCTGTAAGGGAATGGCAAAGAGATCCTCGGTTCTGTGATAAGCGCTGATGCAAAGAGCCGGAGCTTCCTTTCGGATCAATTCCTCCGTTCCTTCAATGGCTTCCTTTTCAACACCCTCTACGTCGAATTTGATAAAGCTTGCGTGCTTTATCAGACGATCCACCCTTTTTCCCTCAACCGAAATTTTTCCTTCCTCAGAAACGGCGGCGCTTCGTCCGCTTTTTCCGTTGAAGGTAAGAGACTCGTCTTTATTCCAAACTGCGTAAGGCAGGGGAGTGATCCCGCTGATTTCTTTGGTGTTGTTGCAGAGCTTAACAAAGGTTTTTGGGTTGGGCTCTACGGCATAAATGCTTCCGTGATCGGGATGAAGGGCGTCCCATTCCAGAACCGTATCGCCGTCGTAGGCACCCAAATCCACGTAAATATCACCCTTTTGATAGGGAACCAGACTTAAAAGATCGTCTTTGCGATGGGTTTCGCAGGTGAAAAGAGGAGCGATCCTTCCGGTCAGCTTGTATTCCACCAAAGCGCCGAAAACCTTCTTCGACAGATCATCCGAAAGCATTTCTTCTACCTGCAAAAGCTTTTCGCGGTTTGCTTGGTAGAAAGCTTCGTCGAATAATCCGCCGCCGAAAAGGGGTACCTCGGGCGCGTACAATTCCTCTTTCTCGGCAAGAGAACGGATCTTTTCCATCAGATCGTCGCGAAAAACGCCGAAAGCCAATAAAACGATCATATCGCCGAAGGTTTCCTTGGCTTGGGCGTAGCTTGTGAGGGGAAAGCCGTGCACCACCTTTTCCCGCACGTATTCGTCACTGGCGAAGATGCCGGAAATGCGAATGTCCTTTTCCTTGCAAACGGCAAGGATCTTATCACAGCCGTCGCCCATTCCGTAGATCACGATGGGCTTTTTTGCCCCTTTCAAATAAGTCCAGATATCTTGCATATTCCACCTCGATTCAAGTGAAACGAGTATAACACAAAGTATGAAAAAAGTAAAGGAGACGTTATGGAAAAAGCAGTAGGGATCATTTGTGAATTCAATCCCTTTCATTTCGGTCACGCCTATCTTTTGGAGCAGGCTCACTCGGCGTTTCCCGATCGTGGCATCGTCTGCGTGATGAGTGGAAATTTCGTCCAGAGAGGGTCCTTTGCCATCCAGGAGAAATACAGCCGCGCTCTTTGTGCTTTGCGTGGCGGTGCGGATCTCGTTTTGGAAATGCCCTTTCCTTTTTCAAGTCTTTCTGCGGAAAGCTTTGCTTCTGCGGGTGTGCGGATCTTAAAGGGACTCGGTGTTTGTGACACGCTTGCCTTCGGTACGGAGCTGGATGATGCGCACGCTCTTTCCGTTTGCGCGGAAAACCTTGCCTCCGAAGAATTTGAAGCGGCACTGAAAGCCTATTTCTCTCGGCATCCCGGGGCAGGCTATCCCGCTGCAAGAGAGGCGGTATATACGTCGTTGTTCGGGCACTGTGACGCGCTTTCCCGGCCGAACGCTTCCTTGGCGGTCAATTATCTTCTTGCTTCCCGCAAAGAAAATGCATCGTTTTCTTTCTATCCGATCCTGCGAAAGGGAGAGGGCTTCCATTCCGAGAAAAAAGAAGGAACTTTTCTTTCCGCCACGGCACTGAGAAGCTGTGTGTGGGAAGGGGAGAGCCTTTTCGGAAAGCTGCCGGAGTTTACCCGTCTTGAGATCGAAAAAGAAAAAGCCGAGGGACGCTTTCCCGTAACCGTGGAAAGCCTTTCTGCCGTGCTGTTCTATTTGCTGAAAACCAAGAGCCGCAAGGAGCTTTCCTCCGTTTACGGCTTTTCCGCACTGTGTGACCGAGCCGTCCGCTATTGCGGGGAATGCCAAAGCGTGGAAGAGTTGGTGGAGAAGATCAAGAATCCTTCCTTTACCGACTCCCGCATTCGCAGAGGACTTTTGGCGTTGCTTTTGCAGATTCCCCGCTTTGCGGAAAAGGAAGTGCCCGCCTATACGACTCTGCTGGCATGTAACGCACGCGGACGAGACCTCTTGGGTGCGATCAAGGAGCAGGGGACGATCCCTGTCTTTACAAAACCTGCCCACGCCTTTCGAAGCGAGGATAAAACGGTTCAGCATCAAGCATCGCGAGCCTACCTTGCCGATGAGATCTACGCTATGGCGTTCCCGCAGAAACAACGGGACGGCTTCTTTATCAAAAAAATGCCCTACGTGGAAACATAACGCTTGGAAACGTATTCTATTTTCTCAAAGAATTGGCTCTGTGTCGATTCTTGACGAATGAACGAGAATGTGATAAAATCAATCTGTTTATGAATGATTTTTGAAATCGAAAGGATGTGATGGCAAGTGAGCGGAACGAAGCGCAACTTTTTTCGCGTTCTCTCCCTGTTTCTATCCCTTTTACTGATATTTTCCTCCATCTCCGTTGCTTCTTTTGCCGTGGGAGAGGAAACGCTTCGAGCGGGCATCGTTACCGGTGAGAATGTAAACGTACGTAAAGGACCCGGGACATCTCACGCCTCCGTAGGGGTTCGGCTGAGCGCGGGGCACGCCGTTACGGTCTTGGGTGAAGAGGCGGACTCCAATGGCGGCGCCTTGCCGTGGTATAAGATCTCCTTCACCAAGGACGGAACCGAATATACGGGGTATATCCGCAGTGACTACGTTCGCATCGTTCCTACCGTTTCCCCCGACGATCCTTCTGCCGGCAATCCCGATTTTGAGACCCAGCTTGCCGCTTTTCCCGAGGACTATAAGCCCGCGCTGATCGCGCTTCATGAAAAGCATCCTGCTTGGAACTTCGTCGCATACGATACGCAGTTGGATTGGACTGCCGTTCAAAAATTGGAGAATCGCCTTGGCTGGAGTTTTATCAACGATGGCATTCTTTCCCACTATTCCACCGCTCCCGGTGCCTATGATTGGGAAACGGATACTTACTTTGTAAAAGAAGGCCATAACTGGTATCAGGCGCATCCCGATATGGTGGCCTACTTTATGGACCCGAGAAACTTTTTAAACGAAACGGATCTGTTTCAGTTTGAACTCCTTGCCTTTTCTCCCGCATCTCAGACGGAAGCAACCATCGCCATGATGCTTGCGGGTACCTTTATGGAAGGGAAGACCACCTTGAACGCCGCAGGAGAAGAAGTGAGCTACGCAAGAGCCTTTCTGGATGCTGCCACTGCCTCCAACGTCAGCGCGTTCCACCTGGTTGCACGTTGTATCCAGGAGGTTGGATGGAACGGCTCCACTTGCAGTCTCGGCACCTATCCCGGCTTTGAAGGGTATTACAACTTTTTTAATATCGGCGCCTACGGCGGAGCACGGGACGGTATGGTTTACGCCAAGAATAACGGATGGAATTCTCCCTATAAAGCGATTCTTGCAGGCGGTAACTTCATTGCCTCCAATTACATTGCTCGCGGGCAAAACACCCCCTATTATCAGAAATTCAACGTGGTGGAAAAGGACAACGTTGCTTCCCACCAGTATATGACCAATATTGCAGCAGCGCATAGTGAGGGAAAAATTCAGAAGAATAAATACGTGGATCTGGGAATGCTGGAAACCGGCTTTACCTTTTCCATTCCCGTTTATCAGAATATGCCCGCTGCCCCCTGTGCCGCGCCCGCACCCGCAGGCAGTCCAAATAACTATCTGAAGGATCTGAGAATTGAAGGCTACTCCCTGACTCCTACCTTTGATTTTTATGACTGCTTGAATAACGGGCGAACCTCTTATACCTTGAGGGTCAGCGGAAACGTGCCCTCGGTGAAGGTAGTTGCCATTCCCGCCGGTAAAACTGCGAAGGTGACGGGACACGTAGGGAATATCCCCATTCAAACGGGAGACAATACCCTTGTGATTACCTGTACTGCGGCAAATGGAGCAGTCAGAACCTTTACGGTCACCGTAACTCTGGACGGCTCCGGCTCCTCTGACGGACCGCCGCCCTATACACCTCCCACACCGCCTCCTTCTTCCTCGTCGGGATGGAATCCCTCCTATACGATCAACGGCTCTGTGGTGTGCGGCATTCCCATCGGTACGACCGCTGACGGGCTTTTGTCCTCTCTGGGACTCTACGGAGGTGCCAATGCAGGCATTACCGACGAAACGGGAGCCGCCTTTTACGGGACTGTCCGCACGGGTCTTACCTTGAATTATTTTGACGGTACAAATCTCAACCACTACAACATCGTAATCTACGGTGATGTGAACGGCGATTCGGCGCTTGATATCGTGGATCTGGTCGCTATCAGAAAATATTTGCTGGGACAGCTCAATTTGAACGAAGCAAATAAAATAGCTTGTGATATTAACCACGACGGCACCGTCGATATCGTGGATCTGGTTGCCGAGCGAAAGGCTCTACTCGGTCAACTGACGATTCCACAGGATTAGGAGATACCCAATGATGAAAAGATTAACCTCTATTTTCCTTTGTTTTGTCGTTTTGTTATCGCTTTTAACGTTTCCCGCGGATGCTGCAAAATATTCCGTTTCCGTTTCGGGCTCCAAAAACGTTGTGGTCGGTAACGAATACGTTTTAAAGATCACTCTTTCCGGAGATACGGCGTTTACCGGCTGGAGCATGGTGGTAAACTATGAACAGTCTGAATTGAAATACGTTTCCGGTGCCGACGGCGAAGGCGGCGGCGGTGCCGTTCAGCTGTTAAACGAAAGCGGCGGAGAGGGAATTACCTCCAAAACCTTTTCGATCCGCTTCAAGGCGAGAAGAATTACGAAAAACGGAACGAAGATTTCTGTCAGTGACGTGTTCGTTACTCCCAAGACTGCAGATAACGAAATGCCTACGAAGGTATCCGTCAGCGGCAGTTCTTGCACACTGAATATCGTTGCGGCACCCGATCTTTCCGGGGAGAACCATCTGTCCGCGCTCTCTGTTTCCACGGGAGATCTAAATCCCGCCTTTACGACGGATACGACGAATTACAGTGTTTCCGTTCCTTACGAGACTACCTCCGTTGCCGTTTATGCAACTGCAAAGGATGGAAAAGCAAAGGTATCCGTGACCCCCTCCGATGCCCTCTTGGTTGGGGAGAATAAGGTCAGCGTCGTGGTTACCGCCGAGGACGGAAGCGAGCGCACCTATACCATTACCGTAACCCGCGAGGCATCCGAGCTTTCCGGCGTGACGGTAAATATGGACGATGCTGTTTACGACGTAGCCTACGATCCCTTGATGCTTGCCGTTCCCGTCGGTTACGTTGCCACCACCGCACTTTACGAAGGCAAAAAGATCCTTGTGTTCGCCTCCCCCAAGGAAACCCTGCAGATCGCTTATTTGTCCAATGAAAACGAAGGTGCCTGGTATATTTATGATCCTGTCGAACAGACCTTTTCCGAATTTCGTCAGATCACCGGAGCCGCAAATTCCGTGGTGCTTTTGACGCCCGAAAAGGACGTACGGATCCCCGCCGGCTTTTTGCCCCACGAGATCACCGTTGGTGAAACGGTGTGGCAGGTCTATAAAGCCAATAATTCCGAAGCGGCAAAAATTTGGTTGGTTTATGGAATGAACGATCAAGGAGAATGCGGCTTTTACTATTACGATGAAAAGCTGGCGACCTTCTCCTCCTTTTTCAAGCCCTCCGAGGACACCTCCGTTCAAGAGAAGGCGCTGAAGGACGTTGCCGCATTCAAGAGCCTTTACGAGGAAAGCCAAAAGAAGTCGGACCGCATGGAGATCCTCTTTTTGATTGCTGCCGTGATCGCGGCACTGCTTCTGACCGGATTGATCCTTGTGCTTGTACTGAAAAAGAAAAAAACTTCGACGGAGGATCATACGGAAGATGAAGAAAACTCCGAAGAAGCGGAATCGGTAGAGACCGAAGCAACCGAGGAGACTGTGCCCGCGCCCGAAAAAGAAATTTCACCCAAAGATCTGTTCGTTCCCCACGTGCCTTTTCCCGAAGAAAACGGTCCCGTTTCCACAATCTCTGAACCGGCAAGCGATGCGCCGACGGTTGAAATCTCTGCTCCTCCCGTGGAGGAAGAGAAGCCTTCCGTCGAATTTGGAGCAACCGCCCGCGATCTGCCGAAACGAAGAAGAGCAAAAAGAACCCTGGACGGAATCGGTCGCGGCGAAAGCATTCCCGCAGAAACTGAGCCAAAAGCGGAAGAGCTTGCACCCACAACGGAGCCTGTAGCTGAGGAGTCTAAGGAGAAGGAAAAAACAAACAATCCTTTCTCCGGACCCGATATGCCCACGATCCTCAGATAAATCATTTTTCACACAAAACCGACGGTTTTCCGTCGGTTTTTGTGTGAAATGTTCAAAAAATCAGAAAAACGAAAAAAAGATCAAAAAAAATGAAAAAAGCACTTGACAATCCCGATAAATGGTGGTATTATAACAGGGTCGCAGCGAGAGGGATTTGCCTCTGTAGCTCAGTTGGTAGAGCAGGGGACTGAAAATCCCCGTGTCGTTGGTTCGATTCCGACCGGAGGCACCACTTACTGCGGAAAAGAATGCGGATTTAGCTCATTTGGTAGAGCGCGACCTTGCCAAGGTCGAGGTGGCGGGTTCGAGCCCCGTAATCCGCTCCACATGGAAGCTTAGCTCAGCTGGGAGAGCATCTGCCTTACAAGCAGAGGGTCATAGGTTCGAGCCCTATAGTTTCCACCATGTTGCTCGGAACGGTTTCGTTCCGAGCATCTTAAAACGGCCTGGTAGTTCAGTTGGTTAGAACGCTAGCCTGTCACGCTAGAGGTCAGGGGTTCGAGCCCCCTTCAGGTCGCCACCCTTGCTGATATAGCTCAGTAGGTAGAGCGCATCCTTGGTAAGGATGAGGTCTCCGGTTCAAATCCGGATATCAGCTCCAAAAATAAAAGCAGGTCAATCGACCTGCTTTTATTTTTGGAAATGAAGCGCACCTGCGGTGCATGAAAAATGAAGTCGCCTACGGCTATGAAGCACGCCTGACGGCGCATTGAAAGTTCGTGTGCGCTTTGCTTCATAGCGGCGAAGCCGCTGCTTCATGCAAGGCGGAGCCTTGTGCTTCATATTTGCGAAGCAAATGCTTCATTCAAAAGGAGAAAATATGAAAAGCGATAAACTATCCCTTCAATCCAAAGAATTTGCTGTCACCATTATTCGACTTGTGCGTGATCTGAAAGAGAAGAAAGAATCCATTATTTCGAATCAAATCGGCAGAAGCGGTACCAGCATCGGCGCAAACATCCGTGAAGCACAGTACGCTCACGGAAAGGCAGACTTTATTTCCAAATTGCAGATTGCTCTCAAAGAAGCAAACGAAACGGGCTATTGGCTAGAGCTTCTTGTAGAAACAGGCTACATTTCGGAAGAAGAGTTTAAGACGCTCGATCAAAAATGCACCGCACTCCGTGCTATGCTCATTGCCTCCGTCAACACCACAAAACAAAATATGCAATAAAAATAAGCCGTGAATATCACGGCTTATTTTTGTATTTTTGGGTTATCGGTGCGGCAAAGGATATAGTCAATACTAACGTCATAAAAATCTGCAAGTCTGATCAAAGTTTCGGTAGGGGGAACACGCTCACCGTTTTCAAATTTTGAAAGCAAAGCCTGCTCAATGCCGGTTTTCATTTGTACGGCAATTTGGGTGTAACCTTTGCTTTTTCTTAAAAGCCTTAAGTTATTCTTCACTCTAACACCTCCAATGACATTATGTCATAATTTTTTATTGACATTTATGACAATACGTCATATAATGTAGTTAGTCGTTTTTCGACAAATTATTTAAGGAGGTTTCACTATGAAATTTTGCGAAAAATGTGGAAAAGAAATTATGGATGAGGCTGTTGTATGTCCAGGGTGCGGTTGCAAGACCGAGATGGAGGTAGAGGTTGGAATTGATGTAAAAAATGAAGAAAAAGTTAAAAAAAAGGTTAGAGGAAAGAAACTGTTTTTGATTATTGGAGCTTCCGCTATGGCGCTGGTTCTTATTGCTTGTGCTGTGATCGGTGTCCTTTTTTCTCCGCGAGATCTGTTTTTTTCGGATATTGAGAGAACGGGTATGGTTGGCGCTATCATTAAGTACGGATGTCCTTCCGATATATCAACTGATGATGAGACTGGAGCAAAAGTTTTAAGATATCCGGACAATGAAAGCTTAAAACTCATGGGCTTTACTCCATATGGATTTGCTGTTTATCCAGAGGAAGGAAAGGTTGTATTCTTTTTTTCTTCTGATGATGGAGAACAAATATATCGATCGATTTTAGCCCACTGTGAGTTTGAGAAAAATATATTGGATTGCTTCCATGAATTTAGCTATGGCAATGATTTGAAAATTACTACTAATGCTTATGATGGCAGTTATGTTAGCATTGAAATATTAGATTAGGAGAAAGGAACACCGGATGAAATATTGCACGCATTGCGGAAAAGAACTGTTTGACGAAGCGGTTTTGTGTCCCGGTTGCGGTTGTGCGGTGGACGGACAGAACAAACATATATTCAATAATCCGTCGGGTGATGGTACTGCATTACTCAACACATTGTCTCAAAGGCTGAATACAAACGGAATAATCTGGCTTGTTATTGGAATATTGCAGATTTTAGGCGGTATTTTTATAAATTGGTTTTTGCTGATTGTCGGTGTTTTGAACGTTGTTTCGTCAGTTCAGGATATGAAGTACAGTAAAACTCTATTAGAAAATTCCACAGGAATTGTAGCAAAGTTTGAGCCATTGACCGGACCGATAATTACGTTGGTTTATAATCTTGTTATTGGCGGTGTAATAGGTGTAGTAGGTTCAATATATTATTTCTTTGCGATTAGAAATTATGTTATGGAAAACAAGCAGTTTTTTGCAAGTTTAGATGCGGAAAATAGTTAAACTATCAGTTTTCAGGCACTTTTCATTCGTGTCATTAAGTTCAAACTATCCAAAAAACTCTCGTTCTTTTGAACGAGAGTTTTTTTATCCATTGCGAAAGCAATGGCATATCACCACGCAGTATGCGTGTATATCATCAACACGGCAATGCCGTGTTGTATCTCATCACACCGCAGGTGTGCATCAAACAATCTTTCGCAATGATGATATGCAATTCCTGCGGAATTGATGATATACAATGCTTCGCATTGATTTATCGTCGCTTTTATGCTATACTAAACCCAAGGAGTTGATTTTATGGGTTTGTTTGATATATTTAAGAAAAAGAAAGTTGAATTGACGGAAGCACAACTTAAATGGAATAAGATGTGGGAATTGTGGACAGAAGAAAAAACAAAATCACCTTACAATGAACTAATGACCTACCAAAGTGAAGTCAATAACGGTGGGCATAGTCAGTATTTTTGCAACGTTGATAATGTAAGTGATTTGAAAAAAGAAATGTCTGCTTTGGAAGAAATTCTTACACCGCTTTTAAGAGAGAATCTTCAAAAAGCATATGAGGCACATTTGATATTAGAAGAAAAAGAAGATGAAGAAAAAGCAGAAGAAATTTTAGAACAATGCGATGATGTTTTTTATGAAAACGAAGAACAAATAAATCACATATTACAAGAATATGCTAATACATTAGAAATCTGATTGTTATCGGATGAAAATCTAAGTTTTCAGGCACTTTTCATTCGTGCCACTAAGTTCAAAACTCCCAAAAAGAAAGACACGATTCTTATCGTGTCTTTCTTTTTGTGTTTGTGCCCACGGGACCTTGCGGACCGGGGGACACTCGGGGCAAGGATTGCAGGAGCATTCGTTCGCACAATTCTCCGCACAACTACACCCGAAAGTTTGTATATCGTCGGTGCAAACCTTGCAGCGGTTATCTTTTTTATGATCGTTATTGCTGCAATTCCATTTTCTCATCATATTCACCTCCTTAAAAGTTGTTTATTATATAATGTGTTACCTTGTATTTTTCGTTGATTACAGGAGGCTCATTGTTTTTTTGCTTTTTATAGGAGATGAGAAATATACAAGAAAAATGTGCATACAAAAGCTGATTCGAACTCACGATGCTTTTTGAATATATATTTTTTTCAGAAATAGTGTTTGTATTTTGAGAGTTTTTTGCTATAATGGATTCGAGGTGGTGAGAATATGAAGACGTATTGTTTTACGGTGGATGATAACGTCCGTTTTCTGAAGGACCTGACCGAGAAGGAGTATAAAAGTATTTTTGAACATCCCTATCTTGCTATGTATCAGAGCTTGCACGAGATATTTGATTTGAAGGTGCAGTTGAATTTGTTCTATCGCATGGAAGGGTTTGATCTGTCGCAAATGACAGATGCCTATTATGAGGAATTTAAGCGGAATTCCGAATGGTTGAAGCTTTCGTTTCATTCGGAGCTGGAAAACGCCAGACCTTATGAATTTTCAGGGTATGACGAGGTTTTCGGTGATTGCAAACGGGTCAACAACGAGATTAAGCGCTTCGTTTCGGAATCGGCACTTGCTAAAACTACCACCGTTCATTATTGCCGTACGACCGAGGAGGGTTTAAAAGCGCTGTCGGACAATCAAGTGATGGGACTGTTAGGACTTTTCGGCGATGCAAAAAATCCGCGAACCTCTTATGGGATCGGCGAGGAGATTGCGAGCAGGATCCGAAACGGCGAGATCGTAAAGCTTGGTCAAATAGATTTCGCGTCTATCGATATCATCCTCAATAAGTTCCCAAAAGAGGAGATTTTGATTCGGTTAGAAGGGCTCGAGGAACGGGAGTGTATTAGGGTGATGATCCACGAGCAGTATTTTTATTCGGATTACAAGTCTTATCAACCGAATTTCGAGAACAAATTGACGGCAACCTTTTCTTTTTTGAAAGAACACGGTTATGAAAGCAAATTTTTTGAAGAAGTAGCAGGCGTTCGATAATTGTTTTATAGGCCGTCCTCCCGAGCTTTTGCGTGAAAGGTTTTCTTGCTTTTCCTTGGATTTGTGTTACACTGAAAAAAGAAGGAAGAATCGTATGAAAAAAACAAAGAAGATCACCCTTATCATTGGTGTTTCGATCCTTTCCCTTGCAGTTCTTTGCCTTATTTTATATGCTTTGCTTGGAGCCGTTTTCTCCAAGTCGTACGAAACGGCAAAAAGAGAAAGTGAAAGCTATCTTTCGATACACAAAACGAAGCTGGAAAAGATTGCCTTGGAATGTTTTTCGTCTAAAGAAAAGGGAGGTAAAGAGGATTCTGCTTATCGCTACAGTTTCGATCCGAACCAAGAACTGGTTTGCTTCGAAGTCGATTCTCAGGGGATGCTGGGCGGACAGTATTGGGAGCTGGTTTATACAAAAGACGGAACCCTTTACGGACAAACGAAGACGTATCTGCAAACTTTTCACGGGGATAACGTGATAAAAGCGGAGCGGATCGATGAGCATTGGTGGTTTCTCTGGACGGATTACGATGCCGGCGGAAAAAGTTTCCGTTAAATTATAAAAAAACAGATCGAGAAAGGATCAAGTATTATGCAAAAATATCTTCTGCCTGAAAAAGGTACGTTTTACAAAGCAAATCTTCACACCCACTCTACCTTTTCCGACGGACACCTTACCCCCGAGGAGATCAAGGATTATTACAGATCGCACGGCTATTCCATTCTTTCCTGTACGGACCACGACGTATTTATTACCCATAATGAGCTCACGGACGAAGACTTTTTGGTTCTAAACGGTTACGAACTGGACGTTTCGCAGCCTGAGTCTGAGGCTTCACCCGTTACCGGGGGCAGAAAGACCTGTCACATGGGCTTTATCGCCACAACGCCCGAAATGGAAACTCCCGTCTGCTGGCACAGGGAAAAGTATATTCCCGTAAAGGCACAGCCCCATAAGGATAAGGTGAAATTCGATCCCGCCGTGCCCGATTATGTCAGAACGTATTCTGCGGAAGGGGTTTCCGATATGATGCGTCTGGGTAGGGAAAACGGCTTTTTTGTGATCTATAATCATCCTACCTGGTCCTGTGAGGATTATTCCGATTATATGGGGTACGAGCATTTGCACGCGATGGAAATAATGAATTATACCTGTATCCGTGCCGGATTTCCCGAGTACAACGAGCGCGTGTACGACGATCTGCTTCGCGGTGGAAAACGAATTCTTTGTATCGGTGCAGATGACGGTCACGGAACGGGCAGTATGTGCGGATGTTATATGATGGTCAAAGCGGAAAAATTGGAATACAGAGCGGTAATGGATGCGATTATGAAGGGGGATTTCTATTCCTCCGAGGGACCGGAGATCAAAGCGCTTTACCTCGAGGACGGAAAGGTGACGGTCGAAACCTCGGAAGTAGCCGAGATCCGCTTTACAACGGGCATTCGCAAGGCAAAACGCTTTGTCCCCGGTGAGGATCAGCCCTTGGCTTGTGCTACTTACGAGCTTCCCGTGGATAAGGATCCTTACTATTTCCGCATCACCGTAACCGATAAAAACGGAAAGCACGCCTATACCAACGCGTATTTTCTCGATGAATTGAATAAATGAGATAAAAAATAAGCCCTTGACTTATGTCAGGGCTTATTTTTGACGATCGGACAGTCCCAGAAGAAAATCGGAAGATACTTTAAAAAAAATACAAAATGCAATAATGTCATCGATGCTCGGTTCATATTTTCCGCATTCAATATAGGAGATCTTCCGTTGCGTATTATTCATAGCTTCTCAGCCGTTTCAAAGGGCATCATTCCCGTATAGGCGTAAATGAATTTTCCACTCAGATACATTTCCTTTAAAGCACGCTCCAGACGGGTATTTTCGGGAAGGGCGGAAAGATCGTCTGCATCCTTGGGACAAAACACGAAGGAGAAGATCTCTTTTCCCGCGCTTTTATTCGGAATGCGCAGATACGGCTCGGCGAATTTTGCGATTTTGCTGTCGGCACCCAAAATCTCTTTCAAGGTGGGATCCATCAGCCAGGAGGAGCAAATAAACGCCTTTGGGGCGTATTCCGGAAAGCGCTTTGTAACGATTCTCCGCCCGTCGGCGTACGCAGCTTTTACCTTGTCGGGGGAAAGATCCGTTCCGCGGGGGATATGAACGTTGATAATAAAATCCCCCGGTGCAAGGAAAAGCGACCACTCTGCTTTGGCATAGCGTTCCTTCTCTTTTTGTATTAGCCGGTCCTTCACGGGATGCCCGATATAAGCATTCTCGGTTTCCTCAAAACCGATCTCAAAAGAGCCCTGCTCATCTTCGAAGCCTGCACTGCCAAGGGGCATACCGCATCTGTGAGCGGCAGAACGTCCGGAAAGAACGACGATTTCACCGCTCAACTTGTTTTTGAGATAGTAAGCGACTTTTTGAAACGGCTTGATCTCAAAATTCAAACCGCCGTGGTCAAAGATCGTGCATTTCAGATAATGGGTCAACCAGCGAAAGTAGGTGGCGGTGATGGCGGGTCGTCCGAGAATCCGTTCTTCTACGATGCGGATATTGAGCTTAATGCATCCCAGAAAGCCAACGGCTTCTTCGTGAGAAAATCCGCGCTTGAGATAATTTTCATAGGCTGTCTCTACCGTGGGAAGCAGAACTGCCAAGGGGAGAAAATCCCGTGCGAGGCTTCCGTCGGTTACGGGTACGGGAAGATCACGTCCGTGATCGTGATCCGCTTTTTTGTAATAGGAGCAAGCAAAGCCCAGCCAAAGCGACATTGCCCGATCCTCTCGGATATGGGCAAATGCCTTTTGTACGATCCGGTGATAGGGACCGAACAGATCGAATTTTTCTTGCAAGGAACGGATCAGAGCGTCGGTGCAGCCTACGTCTTCCTCCGATTTTGCCGTTTTCCAATCCTCGGGCAGTTCAACACCCAGCTGAAGCGCCGCTTCTTTTAAGGTCATTTAATTTTACCTCCCACGTTTTCTTTACTTATTGTAGCACAAGACCTTTTTCTCTGCAATAAAAAATGCCGCTTTACGCGGCATTTTCTTTTACAGGTTGTAATATTTTTCAAATTCTGCGGGGTGGGGGATCTGAGAAAGCTCGCGGCACTCTGCACGCTTTGTCTTGATGAAGTTTTTCAGAAGCTCCTCGGGGAATACGCCGCCGGCAGTCAGATAATCGTGATCTGCCTCCAGAGCGTCCAAAGCAGCGTCCAAAGAGGTAGGCAGACCCTTCAATTTTGCTTTTTCTTCCTCAGGCAGTGTGTAGAGGTTTACGTCGTAGGGACCCCAACCGTTTTCGTGAGGATCGATCTTGTTTTTGATTCCGTCGATGCCCGCCATCAAAAGTGCGGCATAGCAGAAATAGGGGTTGCAGGTCGCATCGGGATTACGGATCTCGAATCTGCGCAGATTGGGGGTCTTTGCGTAAGCGGGAATGCGAATGACCGCACTGCGGTTACTGGTGGCATAGCCTACGGTAACGGGCGCCTCAAAGCCGGGAACCAAACGCTTGAAGGAGTTGGTGCTGGGATTGGTAATGGCACAGAGGGAAGCGATGTGCTTGAGCAGACCGCCCATAAAGTAATGTGCCTCACGGCTCAGGTTGGAGTAGCCGTTATCATCGGAGAACACGGGCTGACCGTCCTTCATCAAAAGGATGTGTACGTGCATACCGTTACCTGCTTCGCCGTAAACGGGCTTGGGCATCAGGGTAGCGGTCTTACTGTACTTGAGAGCGGTATTGCGGATGATATATTTGATCATCATGGAAGCGTCTGCCATCTGGCTCATCTTGCCCAGCTGCGGCTCGATCTCGAACTGTCCTGCGGCACCGACCTCGGGATGATGATACTTGATCTTGATGCCCGCTTCCTCCATCAGCATGCACATTTCGCTTCTGCACTCAAAGGTGGGGTCAAAGGGCTTTGCAATGTGGTAGTTTTTCTGCTTGGGAACCACAACGCCCATTCCCTCGTTGCCGCTGTTCCAATGTGCCTGGTTTACATCCAAGCTCATGGAGATATCAGAGGGGTGAAGGTTCCAACGCACGTCGTCAAAGAGATAGAATTCGAATTCGGGGAGAATCAGCATAGTATCGGCGATACCGCTGTCCTGCATATATTTCTCTGCCGCCAGAACGATGTTTCTGGGGTACTGAGCCAAAGGCTTGTTTTCGGGGTTATCAATGATCATTGCGTTACCGGTCATAGACAGGGTAGGTACTTCGCAGAAGGGATCGATGACCGCGGTATCGGGATCGGGGATGAATACCATGTCGCTTTTTTCCACAACGGCGTAGCCGTAGTTGGAAGCATCAAAGCCGATGCCGTTTTTCATGGTTTCTTCGGAAAAATTCTTGGCGGGGATGGTTACGTGGCGGAATTGACCGTGAATATCGACCATCTTGAAATCGACCATCTTAATGTCGTTTTCGCGGATCAGTTCCATGATTTCCTGAACATTTTTAGCCATTTTTTTCTATCTCCTTTATTTTCAGTATTTCATAACTGATTTTATTCGGTAAAATCGGAACCGTTGTTCCAGGACAGCAGGACCCAGTTTCCGTCCTTGTACTCAAAAATTGCAACGCCGCAGTTTTTTACGAGTACGTCAGCGGAGTTAATAACCTTACCCACTGCCAAAGAGAGCATTGCGATCAAAATACCGTGGTGGGCAAAAACCGCAACGTTTTTATAATCGTAAGGCTCTACGTTTTCTTCCAAAAACTTCTTTAACCGAGCACAAACCTGGGACGCTTTTTCACCGCCGTAGGGGGAGTAGTCCTTTTCACCTTCCTCGTTTACCGTAACAGAGGAGCCGATGGGCGTACCGGTAATGCTGCCTGCGTTGATCTCACGGATCAGAGGGGAGCGCAAAGCAACCTCTGCATCGGGCAGTGCAAGCTTCTGTGTTTGTACAACACGTGTAAGATCACTGGTAAATACCTTGTCAAAGGCGATCTTCTCCATATAAGGGCGAATTGCCATTGCCTGTTCTTTACCGAGGTCAGTCAGCAAAAAGTCGTGTTGTCCGGAATAGACCCTGGTTAAGTTTGCCGTAGTCTGTCCGTGGCGGACAAAAAATACCTTCATAGTGTTTTTCCTCTGTTTTTTTACAAACTTTAATATATTCTATATAAAAAAAGAAAAAAAGTCAATTCCTTCCGTGTCAAATCTTGATTGAAATACTGCAGGCGAGCTGAAAAATATCGCGATAAAGTAAATTTTCAAAACGGAATCAAAAAATCGACGGGCATTTTGCCTGTCGATTCTTTGATTATAGCTTCGTCAGATCAGACTTTCGTACAGAGTTCTGGAAAGGCGTTTGAAGATCTCAAGAGTTTTTTTGTTGTCGGGGGTTGCGGTCATCAGCGTGATCACTGCCCGTCTTCCGTTGGGGAGCAGAATGATTGCCGCGTCGTGAAGGAGCTTGTTGAGGATCGTTCCTCCTTTGTTGGCAACATACACGTATCCCTCGGGAATCGGCGGTAAGGGAAGGGAAGGATCCGTGTGCTTTTTCACGGGTAAGGATAAATCAAATTTTCCCACTTGCTGCGTTGCCATGATCTGAAGCATGGTTCGGCTTGCTTCCTTGCTGACCATTTCTTCTCGCAGGATCGTTTCCATCATATTTCCAAGGTCTGCGGCAGAGCTGTAGTCAAAATCCTTGGTTCCGTCCGGCAAAAGAGGCTTTTCGCAGAAAAGCTTGCTTGAAAGATGCGTGTCATTCCAGCCGTTCTCCTTACAAAATCGATTGACACGATCTATTCCCAGTGCGTCGATGATATGGTTGGTGGCAGAATTATCGCTGACTACCATCATCAATATCGCGTAGTCGTAAAGGCTGAGCTCAAAGCTGTGGCTGAGTACCTTTAATACACCGGATCCGCGCACGCGATTTTCCTCGTTGAGCTTTCCGCGTTGTTCCGGATCCAACCGCCCCTTCTCAAAATCCTTCAATAATAGTGCCATGATCGGGATTTTGATGGTGCTTGCGGCATTCAGCCTGGTGTGACTGTTCAGTTGGAATACCTCGCCTTCGTCGGGGAGGGAAACGTATAAGCCGTAAGACCCGTCGATCTCACTGCAGATTTCTTTCATTCTTTCTTCGGGAATGGTTTTCATGCTCGATCCTCCGTAATTTTCGTTTAATACCGATGGCTTTTCTATGGCGGAGAAGTGGCTCAAAATCCGTTTTTTAATACAGCTGCATACAACTGGCTTGTGTTTCGTGATTGAATTTCAGTGACTTTTTTTTCGTGTTCTCAAAAGGCCGATTCCGATAAAAACCAAACTTATAAGCAAAAGCGACACCAAAGAGATCAAGTAAATATTTCCCTCTAAGCACTGAGTCCAATCCTCAAAATCTACCTGATAGGAAGCTTCGTTTGTGCCAAACAACACATCCACTACGCATTCTGCGAAATAATACAGAACAGCGCAGGAAGCAACACAAATACCCGTTTTGAGAAATGCGTCAAAACGCTGTGCACAAATAAGAGTGCAAAAAATCGCGGGTGCGAATGCATAGCAGGTGATCAAGCACGCCGGGATAAGCATAAAAGAATGCCAAACACGAATGTTGAGTAACAGCAAAACGGTTAGAATGAAAGCTACGGCAAGCGAGATCGCAAACTTATAGCGAGATACATTGGTTTTAGATAAAAAGAGCGGCATAAAGACAACGACGTAACCGATCAATACGCCGATACAGGACGTTAAGAGCCAAGAGTATTCCTTCGCATATGCGGCGCAGGTGCATAAAAGCAGACAGATCGAGAGAAAACTCGTTGCCGTGAAAACAAGAAGTTTTTTCGACGTAAAAAAGGCGGTATAGGTTGGAATGAAGGAGTAAGCACAAACCAGGGACGCGAATACGATAAAAAACCAAGACAGCGTATGATCTATCGCAAGGTTGCAAATCAAACACGTCAAGAGCGCGATCGCGTAGGCTATCGTCGGAATCCAAACCCAAGTGCCGCGGATTATACGGTAATTCCGAGCTTCGTTCTTCATTTTTGTGGCTTCCGAATCGGTAGAGGATGTGATCAGCTCGTGTTCGCTTATATCAAGGACTCGGCAAATATCGGCAATTAAAGTAATGTCTGGATAGGACACACCGCGTTCCCATTTGCTGACGGCTCCCTCGGTAACGAACAGCAGCTCCGCCAGGTCTTTTTGTGAAAAGTTTTTCTCGGTTCGTTTGGTTTTTATAAATGAGCCGAATGTTTTTTTATCAGTCATCTTTGACCACCTCCGTCCATCATTCTACGGCAATCGGGTTACACCGTCAATGGATTGTCAAGCCACCCCACTTTTTTGATCTGAGACACGGAAATCTGATTTTCAGACCGATTATACCAAATATTTCCGAATATTTCAATGAGATTATGCCTTAAAGTAATTTCACCCGCTCGCAAGGGTGGATTTCGTTAAAAAGATCTGTATGAATTCGAACTCTTACATAATTCACGGCGAAAGCCGTGTATATCATCAATTCCGCAGGAATTGCATATCATCAAAACGAAGTTTTGTATATCATCAAGCCGCAGATAGATGCACGCTAAAGCGTGATGAGATACAGCCCCAAAGGGGCTGATGATATGCACCACGCTTCGCGCGGTGATGATATGCCAAGCCTGCGGCTTGGATAAAAAAATTCGACAAGTTTCAACTTGTCGAATTTTTTGGTGGAGGCAAAGGGACTCGAACCCCTGACCCTTCGCACGTCAAGCGAATGCTCTACCAGCTGGGCTATACCTCCATATTCTTTTGCGACGATTATTTTAGCACAGAAAGCGGGAAAAGTCAACTGCAATTTTATTTTTTTGGGAAAGATTTCAGAAAAAATAAAAAGACACTTGCATATTCCGTCATTATTTTGTAGAATAAAAAAAGAGTAAAAAAGGAGTATTGAATATGAGAGTCTTTTTTGTGCGGCACGGTCAGTCTGTTGCCAATTTGAAAAAAATTTACGCAGGTCAATCCGACGTTCCCTTGACGGAGCAGGGCAGAGCAGAGGCGGCTGCCCTTGTTCCCCTTTTGGCTCCCATTCACTTTGATCGCGTGTATTCCAGCGATCTTTCCCGTGCCATTGAGACTCAGCAGATTGCCCTTCCCGGTGTAAAGGCGGATGCCACCTCTCCTTTGATCCGTGAATTCGACGTGGGAAATATCGTTGGCTTGCCTACCGGCACCGCAAAAACGCTTACGCCCGAGGGCGGAAGAGATTACACCCCCTTTGGCGGCGAGACCAGTGAACAGGTTCAAGCGCGCCTGAAAAAGTTTTTGGAAACCTATCTGGAAAACGATCCCTGTGAGAACGCTGCGGTTTTCGCCCATAACGGCATTATGATCGCTATGATGAATCTGGTTTTGGGGCAGAAGCTTCGCTCACCGGGAATTCAATCCAAAAACTGTGCCATCCACGTGTTTGAATTTAAGGATGGAAAATGGAGCCTTCTCGCCTGGAATTACGGAATTCACTTTTAATTTTTTCGATTTTTCTCTTGCATTCCTTTTCCCGCTGTGCTACAATACTTTCGTCGGAGACATAGCTCAGCTGGTTAGAGCGTACGGTTCACATCCGTAAGGTCGGGGGTTCGATCCCCTCTGTCTCCACCAAAAATCGACAGGTTTCGACCTGTCGATTTTTTATCCATTGCGAAAGCAATGGTATATCATCACGCGCAAGCGTGCATCTCATCACCGAAGGTGTATATCATCAGCCGCAGGCTGCATTTCTT
>SVQO01000019.1 GCA_015065325.1 Oscillospiraceae bacterium
CTTTTGTTCTTTTGGCGGTTGGCGAACCTGCTTTTAGTTTACAAAAGGAGGATTATTTTTTCAACGCATAGCTAAAGCTTTTTGGAACCACCAGCACTGCTGGTGGTTTTCGTTGTACAACAAAAAAGGCACCTGCAATCGCAGGTGCCTTTTTTCTTTGAATATCAGTTTGCGCTCAGAACGAAGCGGAAGGTAACGCGGCGGGACTGCTCCATATTCACGCTTCCGTCGTCGTTATATACGGGGTAATCGTAGGAACAGCCTTGCGCGGTAATGATATCTCCGATCTGGCTTGAAACGGAAATACACTGCGCCACCACGGATTCCGCACGCTTCTGAGACAAGGTCAGGTTGTGGGAATAGCTTCCGCTGGTGTCGGTGTGTCCCTCGACGATGATCTTGGTCACGTAAGGTGCGTACTCCTCCTTCATCACGACGGAGGTATAAACGCGCATAAAGGCATTGACGTATTCCACGCCCTTATCGGACAGATCGGATTTATCCGTGCCGAACAGGAAGTTGGATTTCAGAGATACCTGACCGGAGGTGTAATCCACGGTCGCGTCAATTCCCTCTTTCTTGAATGCCGCTACCAGCTCCGCCAAAATGTCTCTCTTGGTTGCGGTAAGGTCCTCTTTTTCACTGTCGGTGAGAGATCCTGCGTCCTCCATGGCACGCTCGCGGAGCTCCTCGTACTCCTCCAGGCTCATCAGGTACTTATAGCAAGTGCCGTCAATGAACATAAAGAAGCCGGAGTAATCCGCAAAGCCGTAAGCTTCCACGGGAACGATCACACCCTCGATCTCAACCTCATCGTCCTCTTTATCCAAGCCGGAGGGAGTGTTGATCCAACGCTGGGTCCAGCTTAAGGTGAATTCACCGGTCTCCTTGTCCAGCTCCATTTGTGCATCCACGGGAGACTCGCCGCCGGTAAGATCCACGTAAACGGTGATATCCTCATCCTCGTTGTCCATACTGAAATAGAAGCCGTCCAGATCCTCGTAGCGATTTTTCTCATTCAGCGCGTATCCGCTGAACGAAAGCATTCTGGCGCTTTCCTGATAGCCGTGAGCCACGTAATCGCGCTGAACGCCCTTGGCAGCCATGATCAGCTTGCCGCCGACGTGCAGAAAATCACAGGTAAATGCAGGATCTTCCTCGATCTCAACGGTATAATCGTCGGTATCCACCTCTACCTCGTAGAAGGAAACCGTGTCATCCTCTACCTCGTAGGAGAAATTGGAAATGCTGACTTTCCCTTCCTTGTTTACAAAAGACACCTCTGCAAGATCCAACTGCAAAAGCTTCTCAATTCTCTTGAATTCTTTTTCGGTCAGATCGCCCACTTCTTCGATATACGCCTTGCGGAACATGGTCTTTCCAAGCTCCGTATAGGGGGAATAGATCTCTCCGTCATACGTAAACGAGGAGAGAAAATGGCTGTTCTGTCCGAACTGCACCATCAAGGGAAGCGCGGCAACCTCTTTGCCGTCGATCTCAATATACTTCATTCCCTCGAGAAACTCGGCAGTATCATCCTTGGAGCCGGTATGCTCGTAGCCCTGTGCTTCATAGTAGCCCCAGAGCATTTCGTTGAAACGCTCACCGTCGAAAACGTCTTCGCCTTCGATCTTATTTTCATTTTCTTTTTTACCGCTGTCCTTTTCCTCGGACTTGCCGCCCTCGGCCTTGTCACTCTGTTCTGCATTCTTTTCGGCTTCCTTTTCACTGCCGCAGCCGGAAAGAACCAGCATCAGGATCGCCATCATAAGAGCAAGCACGGAAATCAAACGAAACCTCATAAAATATACCTTCCTTCTTTTTTTGTAAAAAGAAGTTTAGCACGGCAAAAAGAAAAAGTCAATCGTGAAAAGCGGCGTTTTTCGTCGATTTTTCTTTTTATCCCAAAAAATCGAAATAAACCTTGCCATTTGTTCACACTTATGATACAATTGCGCTGTAAGGAGGTATGACTTTATGATCAAAATCTTTCGTAAAACAGCACTTCTTCTCGCACTGCTTCTCCTGATCGTTCCCACCCTCGCCGCCTGTGGCGAAAACGAGGACGAGACCCTTAGGATCAAGGTAGAGGACGCCGAGGAAACGAAGGACGGCATGGAGATCGTATTCGAAACCCGAAACGATACCGGCAGTGAAGTTTCTCTGGGCTGGGTCAACAGCTGCGACGTAGAGGTCACCACCTCGGAGGGTGAGTATTATTACAAGCCCCACATGATGGAGATCCCCCGCGGCAAGGGAGATTTTTCCATTTTCGTCGAGGATGCCGAGGGCGAGCTTGAAAAGCTGGTCATCACCGAGCTTTGCCTGCTGGAGGACGGTCTTCCGGATCGCAAGCTCCACGATGCCGTGATCTACGACACCGCCGAGGATATCGAGGAATTCGAGGAGAGCTTTGCCATGGCGTTCTCCTTCGTGGACGTTATGATGGTGGTAGTCCCCGTATTGATGGTCGGTATGGTGATCTTTATCATTATTTCCGCCATTCGCACCAAAAAGAAAAACGATGCCGCCATGCGTCAATTCAATCCCTACGGAGCGAGCGGAATGCATCCCAATTTCGGAGCTCCTCCCCAAAACGCGGATGCTCAGCAGATGCACCGGCAGCAAATGCAAATGCATCAACAGCAAATGCAGATGCACAACGATACCGCTCAGCGGAATATGGAGCAGCAGCACATTCATCAACACACGGAATTTGCACAGCAATCCGTAACGCCTACGGATCAGGGAGGATTTGTTCCCCCGCCTCCGCCTCCCCCTCCGCCACCACCTCCTCCAATGGGAATGTAAGGAGGAAGCTATGAACTGTATGTATTGCGGAGCCGAAATTGCAGAAGGGAGCACCTTCTGCTCCAAGTGTGGGAAAAAGCAGGTGCAGATCTACACCCAGACCTTTCGGCGCGAGAATCTGAGTGAGGAGGAATTCATCGCTCAGATCAACAACTGGTTCGCCTCCTATCCTCAGGTGGCAAACGTCAAGGGCAAATTCCTGACCCATCAAGGAACGGGTCTGTTTGTCAACAAATACGTTTTAGACGCCTTTTCCATCGAGTACGAGCTGTTCAGCGGAGTCAACGACAATCAGTACGGCGTGATCAATCTTTCCACCACGGGCATCGTCAAATCATCCACCGACGAGCTTCTTGCCCGCTGGCTGCAATCCAATCCGGGCGCTCAGATCCTGGCAAGGGAGGGCGGTGTCAACCAGCGCGGACAAACGGGAAGCCTGATCCTCAGCAGCGGCTTCGGCGCGGTCAACAAGACCCAGCTCTACGTTTTCTTCAAATTTAATCGGGCAACGGGCACCGGCGTCCCCCATCCGTAAAAGAATAAGCACCCAAACCGAAAGAAGAAAATCGGTCGGGTGCTTTTTTGTTGCAGAATGGCAAAAAACATGTTACGATAAGGTGAGGTGATTTTATGGAACGGGAATTACCAAAGAGAAAACAGATTCGATGGGATAAAAGGGATTATTCCGAAGCGAGGCGATATTTTATTACGGTTTGCACAGAAGGTCGGAAACCGATCCTGTCCCGGTTTATCTCCGTAGGGGACGGCGCCCTCGACGTCCCGAGCATTGAATTGACAAAAATCGGGGCGATTGCAGAAAAATATCTCCTATCGTCAGAAAAAATAGACGGTGTACATATAAACCGATACGTCATTATGCCGAATCATATTCATTTTTTGCGAAGATTACGGGACGTCGAAGGCGCCGTCCCCTACAGGAATAACATAAGCACCCAAACCGATCACTCGGCTTGGGTGCTTGCTTTATTCTTGAGATTTATTCCGAAATATCGGTGGTATTAAAGGGCTGGTGCAAGGCAGCGTTGACTGCCTTTGCGATCACCACGCGAGAGGATTCTGTAACAACGGTGCTTTTCATCTTCAGCTCCGTCAAGGGCTTGCCCGTAATGGAGGCAAAGAACATATACCCCGCCACGTACTCCCCTGCCGAGTTCAGGTGGTACCCGTCCTCCGCACAAAAGGACTCACCCAAAATACTTCTGGCATTCTCAACGGCTGTACCGGTGGGAAGCAGAAAATCCACGTCGTATTTTTTCATAATGTGGTTTTCCGTGGTATCCATAATGGCGTCGTACATCATTCTGCGGGTTCCGCCGTACTTCGGCAAAGCAGAGGAAGGAGAATCCGAGGGGAACGCCCAGGACATATGGTAGCCGATCTGCGCGTCGGGATTGGTCATATTCGCACGCAAAAAGGCAATAAGTCCGTCCAGACAACCCACGTAGCATTCGGGAAAGCCCTCCTGACCGGGGGTAGAGGTAATGGTGATCACGTCCCAATCCTCGTCCAAAAGCGCCGTCATCATCGCCACGTTCTCGGTCTTTTCCCAGGTTCCCGTGGTATTTTTGTAATATGCGTATTCCGCCGCACCGCTCTGCGAAAGCTCGTAGTGGCGGCTGATGGGACATCCTCCGATATGAAGATTGCCCAAAACGATCTCCTCCACACCCTCGCGCTTTGCGATCTGGTAGAGGACCTTGGTAGCGTTGCGGGCGAAGCTGTTACCAACGCAAAGCACCTTCAGGGACTTGCCGTCCCAATTTTTATTCACCAGGATCGGATCGATCTCGCTGACGTCCAGAAGGACCGGTTCCTTCTTTTGCGCAGGCTTTTTCTCCGCTGCCGCCTCCGCCGTCTCTCCCGCAGGAGCAGGGGCAGGCTTGATCTCCTCGGAAGCGCAGGCACAGGAAAAGAGAGTGGCAAGGATCAACAGGTGAAGTAGTACTTTTTTCATGGATCTCCTCCGTATTTTTCTTGCTTCTATGGTAGCACGGAGAAGGAAAAATGTCAATGCAACCGGCTTCTATTTACAAGAAAGAGCTCGGATCGGGTTAAAATCTTGCTTATATCTTCACTATCTTGGCAATTATTTTGCAAATAAATTCATTTCGCTCCCGTTCGTTGCAAATTGGGATTTTGTATGTTAAGATTATCTTGAACATTTATGGATTTCCCGCCCTGCGGGAAGGAAAGAGGAAACGATGATTTACGAAAAGGAAGGCGGTCTTTCCCGAGAGGAGCTGGAAGCGGCTTTAAAGCAGTCTCTGGAAGGAAAAAAGCTCTCCAAGGTTTTGATCCTGCCCCCGGATTTTACCCGTATGTACTCCGGTGCCGGCGTGATCACTCAGATCTACTACGACCTTTTGAAGGACAAGTGCTCGGTGGATATTATGCCCGCGCTGGGTACCCACTTTGCCATGACCGAGGAAGAATGGAAGGCGTTTTTCGGTGACGTTCCCTTTGACCGAATGATCGTGCATAATTGGAGAAACGACGTGGTCAAGCTGGGCGAGGTCCCCGCAGAATTCGTGTCTGAGGTATCCGAGGGTCTGGTAAAGGACAGCATCGACGTTGAGGTCAACCGCCGCTTGGTGGATCCCTCCTACGATCTGGTCATTTCCATCGGACAGGTGGTTCCCCACGAGGTAGTGGGTATGGCAAACTACTCCAAGAACATTTTCGTCGGTTGCGGCGGTTCTTCCATGATCAACTCCTCCCATATGCTGGGTGCCTTCTACGGTATGGAGCGCATTATGGGCAAGGACTTCTCCCCCGTCCGTCGCGTGTTTGACTACGCCGAGGAGCACTTTATGGCAAAGGTTCCCTTGATGTACGTACTCACCGCCACCACCAATAAGGGAGACGAGATCACCCTCCACGGTCTTTATATCGGCAGAGAAAGAAGCAACTTCGAAGCTGCAGTAAAAAAGAGTCAGGAGATCAACCTGACCCACGTAAAGGAAAGAATGAAAAAAGTGGTGGTGTATCTTGACCCCAGAGAATTCAAATCCACCTGGCTGGGTAACAAATCCATTTACCGTACCCGTATGGCAATTGCCGACGGCGGCGAACTGATCGTTCTGGCACCCGGTGTCAAGGGCTTCGGCGAGGACGAGGAAAACGATAAGCTGATCCGCAAGTACGGATACGTGGGCAGAGAGCAGGTCCTGAAGCTGGTAGAGGAAAACGAGGATCTGAAGAACAACCTTTCCGTTGCCGCCCATCTGATCCACGGCTCCTCCGACGGCAGATTTACCATCACTTACTGCGCAGGAGGTCTGACTCGCGAGGAAGTGGAGGGAGCCGCGTTCCGCTACGTTCCCTACGAGGAAATGGCAAAGAAATACGACCCCGCAATCCTGACGGACGGATTCCACACCGTTGACGGCGAGGAGATCTTCTATATCTCCAATCCCGCTCTCGGTCTTTGGGTCTGCGACGATTAAGGAGGCAAGAGGATGAAATTGATCGATCTGCATACGCACTCTCTGAAAAGTGACGGTGCACAGACTCCCGCAGACGTGGTTCGAACGGCGCACGCCGCAGGGCTTTCCGCTATGGCTCTTTCCGACCACGACAACATCGAAGGCGTTCGGGAGGCAATGGCAGAGGGAGAAAAATTGGGAATCGAGGTCATCCCCGCCGTGGAGCTTTCCGCACAGGTGGATACCGAGTTGCACATTCTCGGCTACTTCATCGATGTTGAAAGCAAAAAATTGAAGGAAGCAATGGAGTATTCTCTGGTGGTTCGCGACCAGAGACAGGAGGAGACCTGCCGCAAGCTGAACGAGCAGGGCTTTCAGATCACCATGGACGAGCTTCGCGAGGAGGCACACGGAAATCCCGTTCTGTGCCGCGCGCATTTTGCACAGATCATGGTGAGAAAGGGCTACGCCGAGTCGGTTCAGGACTGCTTTAAAAAGTACCTGTCCGTTGGTTGCTACGCCTACTCCAATAAGCAGGCGCTTCTTCCGCACGAGGCAGTATCCCTCATTCACGAGGCAGGCGGTATTGCCGTGGCGGCGCATCTGCACCTGATCAAGATGGAGGACGAAAAGCTGAAGGAGTTTCTCCGCAGTCTGATCCCCCACGGTCTGGACGGTGTAGAGGGCTATTACACCGATTACACCCCCGATATGGAGACGCGCTACCGCGCAATGGCAAAGGAGTTGGGGCTGGTGCTTTCCGGCGGTACCGATTATCACGGTGCCAACAAGCCACACATTTCCATCGGTCGCGGCAGAGGCGGTCTTGAGATCCCTTACAGCGTGCTGGACGGTTTGAAGGCGCGCCACAAAGAAATTTACGGCTAAAATAAAAATCAACATATAAAAATAAAAAGGAGATTAGCAATGAAAAAGGCAGATATCGGATTGATCGGACTTGCAGTAATGGGTGAAAACCTGGTACTGAATATGGAGTCCAAGGGCTTTACGGTGGCAGTTTTTAACCGTACCACCGAAAAGGTAAAGAATTTTGTTGAAGGCAGAGGCGCAGGAAAGAACATCATCGGCACCTATTCTCTCGAGGAGCTGGTTGCAAACGTTGAAAAGCCCCGCAAGATCATGATGATGATCAAGGCAGGCGGCGCAGTCGACGCTACCATCGACGCACTTCTTCCCTTGCTGGACGACGGTGACATCATCATCGACGGCGGCAACTCTCACTTCCCCGATACCGCTCGTCGCACCGAGTACGTGGAAAAAGCAGGCAAGCTCTACATCGGCACCGGTGTTTCCGGCGGTGAGGAAGGCGCTCTCAACGGTCCTTCTCTGATGCCCGGCGGTTCTCCCAAGGCTTGGCCTTACGTAAAGGAGATCCTGCAGGCGATCTGCGCAAAGGTAGAGGACGGCTCTCCCTGCTGCGACTGGGTTGGCGAAAACGGTGCAGGCCACTTCGTAAAGATGGTCCACAACGGCATCGAGTACGGTGATATGCAGTTGATCTGCGAGGCTTATCACCTGATGAAGAATATGCTTGGTATGTCCGATGACGAAATGCACGAGGTTTTTGCCGAGTGGATGAAGGGCGACCTGGACAGCTACCTGATCGAGATCACCCGCGATATTCTGGCTTACAAGGATACCGACGGCGAGCCCATCGTTGAAAAGATCCTGGATACCGCGGGACAGAAGGGTACCGGTAAATGGACCGGCATCGCCGCTCTGGACGAGGGTGTTCCGCTGACTCTGATCGGCGAAGCCGTATTTGCAAGATGCCTTTCCGCAATGAAGGAAGAAAGAGTAGAGGCTGCTAAGGTTCTTCCCGGTGCCGCCGAAGAAGCGAAGAAGCTTTCCGCCGAAGAAAAGGCAGAGTGGATCGAAAACATCCGTTGCGCTCTCCTTGCTTCCAAGATCGTTTCTTACGCTCAGGGCTATACCCTGATGCGCGCCGCCGCTAAGACCTACGGCTGGAATCTGAACTACGGCGGAATCGCTCTGATGTGGAGAGGCGGTTGTATCATCCGCAGTGTATTCCTCGGCAAGATCAAGGAAGCCTTCGATCAGAATCCCGCTTTGACCAACCTCCTTCTTGACCCCTACTTTACCGAGAAGCTTGCTACCCTTCTGCCCGGCTGGAGAAAAGTCGTGGCTCAGGGTGCTCTGACGGGTATGCCCACTCCCGCATTCTCTGCAGCTCTGTCCTACTACGACGGTTACCGCTGCGAGAGACTTCCCGCAAACCTGCTGCAGGCACAGCGTGACTTCTTCGGCGCTCACACCTATGAGAGAGTAGATGCTCCCAGAGGTGAGTTCTTCCACACCAACTGGACCGGTCACGGCGGTGACACCGCAGCAACCCAGTACACTGTATAAGGAGAAACAAAATGAAGCTTCGCGAGAATTGTAAATACGCTCTGGTCGTTCCGACCAGTATGGGTGTCCGTATCACCCCTCAGAACGGCCAGCCCGTCGCCTCCTCCAACCTGTTTATGATGCAGGCAACCTCCGCTGAGACCAACGTAGCCTCCGTTTCCTCTTACCTCGGCCTTCCCACCAAGGTTCTCACCACCTTCGTAAAGGACAGCCCCATCGCTGACTTTATCAAGCGCGATCTGAGAAGCCGCGGTATGGACTTCGAGGGCAAGGAGGTAGAGCAGGGCGATCCCTGGGGCTACCGCCATCAGTTCAACATTGCCGATTCCGGCTACGGCTCCCGCGGTCCCAGAGTCTGCAACGACAGAGCAGGCGAGGTCGGCAGAACCCTGAATATCAAGGATTTTGACTTGGAACGCATCTTCGGCACCGAGGGTGTAGGCATTCTGCATCTCTCCGGTCTGATCGGCGCTCTCAGCCACGATACCAGCGTATTCTGTCTGGAGCTTGCCCGCGCCGCAAAGAAATACGGCACGCTGATCTCCTTTGATTTGAACTACCGTGCTTCCTTCTGGAAGGGCAGAGAGGAAGAGCTCCACGAGATCTTTACCGAGATCGCATCCGTTGCCGATATTCTCATCGGCAACGAGGAGGACTTCCAGCTTTGCCTGGGCATCCAAGGTCCCGAAGCAGGCGGCAAGGATATCGCCGCAAAGATCGACTCCTTCAAGGAAATGATCACCCGCGTAAAGGCAAAGTTTTCCAACGCCTCCGTATTTGCCACCACTCTGCGCCAGGTTGAAAATGTAAATTCCCACCTGTGGGGCGCCATTATGCTGGCAGGTGACGAGTGGCACGTGGTTGAGCCTCGCAGAATCCACGTCTTGGACCGTATCGGCGGCGGCGACGGATTTGTAGGCGGTATGCTCTACGGCATCCTCAAGGGTTGGGAAAGCGAAAAGTGGATCCAGTTCGGTTGGGCTTCCGGCGCACTGGCTACCACCTTCCTCACCGACTATGCTCAGCCCGCTGACGAAGAAATGGTCTGGAGCGTTTGGGGCGGCAACGCAAGAGTTAAGAGATAACTCAAAACGCAAAAAGAACCGAGAAAGCATTCTCGGTTCTTTTTTTGCACACTTTTTGAATGACCGCCGCCTTCGCAGCCAAATTTCTATCAACCATTTCTGCGAAGTAAATTTAGGCGAGACGAGGAAGGCAAGAAAAAAACGAGGGCGTTTGCTAAACGCAAATAACCGAGTTTTTTTCGATGTCCTGACGAAGTCGCAGCCAAATTTACGAAGCAGAATGGAGATTGGTAAGAAGACGTACCAACTCCTGCGCCAAAGCCTCCCCCGTTCCCTGTACGAAGTAAGTCGTATCTACCTCGTAGCCGCCGCGGGAAAAGGCGTAGGTGGAGGGAATGTAGCCGTTGGAGCCGTTGGTATAGGCACAAATAAAGGTCATTTTAAAGGGAGAAGCAGACTTCACCTCCATACCGTTGGTATCAAACATTTCACAGCTGTTTGCGGCAAAGCCAAGCTCACCGAAGGAAATAGCGGATACGGCAAGCTCCTGAGATGAACCGCGGTTGGAACGGGCAACCATATAATTTGCCTCGTACTTGGACTGGAAGCCGTATTGATCGAGAAGTCTGTCCCGATTGGCCTCGTTTGCGGAATTGCAGATCTGTGCCTGTGCAAGACGCTCGGGATCATCCTTGCGGATCGCCGCCTTGACCGTGGATGCCTGCGCGCCCACCTTGCCCAGCTCCACGGGCTGCATCGTTTCCAGTGCTTCGCCCAGCTTGCCGACCAGTGCCTTGCCAACCTCACGGTAATCGCCCTTTACCGCCTTTTTCTCGGGAAACTTGCTGGATAAATTGATGTTGCCCGAGGCACCGTTGTAATAAGCAAATTGAACGCCGTATTTCTCCTCCGAGCCCGTGCGGAATTCATTGATAAAGTCTGCGGTCACCGCATCCTTGATATCGTTGGCAGCGTGGGCGGCGTGTGCCTGCCAGTTGACCATTACGATATCCTTTTTTCCGTCGCGGGTAAAGCGGATGACCTGCAGATCGGGATCCGCCTCGGTCTCGTGGCTGATCGCGGGAGAGCCGGTGGTAATTTTGTGATGGATGCCCTGCAAGGATCCGTCCTCGCAGATATAGCGGCGCACGAAAGCAAAGCCTGTGGTATCGGCAATACCGATCTCAGCCTTTGCGGGAGAAAGATCCAGAAGCGCCTGACGGGCAGCCCATTTCAGCCGTTTCAGTGCCAGTGCCTGCCAGCGAATGTTTTCCACCTTATCGGAATTGGCGGAGGGAGCATTGTGGTTGTGGGTGGCGTTGAGGAAAATATGATCCTTCGGAACCCCCGTCACCTCGGTAATGGCAGTGTGGCACTTGGTGTAAAAGGCACCACCCATATTCTTCAGATCCGTGGCAACCATAAAGGCGGCGTTTTCACCGTCGGAAAAGGCAAGTACCGTAATATACAAGGGATCCAACGCCTTTTTTGCCGTCATTCCCGAGGAAATATAAATCGGATACTCCTCCGGAGTAATATCCACGCGGGAATAACCGACGCAGGTCCCTGCGGGCAAGGAAATGGGGTCCTTGGTAATGGCGTAAGGATCTTTATTTTTTTCGGACTCTTTCTGCTCCGCGGTGCTCTTTTGCGCGGCATTCTGAGCCGTTTGTGTGTTTTCCAAGGAGGCGGAGCATGCCGCCAAGGGCAGGATCGTAAGAATACAAAGTACAAAAGCAAAAAGACGTTTCATCATAGATTCTCCTGTATTTTTCTTTACCGATCTCATTATAACAAACACCGTTTCCGTTGACAAGAGAAGAAAGTGCCAAAACGTCTCGATCTCCTTTGTGTAAAATGATTATCTATGTTTACAAAAAAGTAGTAATGCCCTTACTTTTTTCCCTTGTTTTTTTCTTTCTTATGTGATATAGTGAATTCGGAGAGGAGGGCGAAAAAATTGGCTTACCCCGCAGAATTTCAAACGCGTATGGAACAGCTTCTGGGCGAAGACGCGCACCGCCTTTTCGCAAGCCTTGAAGCCGAGCCTTGCCGCGCTCTCCGCTACAACCAAGCACTTTTGACCCAAGAGGGCTTTTCCTCCCTTATGGAGAATGCACGGATCAAGCCCGTCCCCTTCGTTTCAAACGGTTTTTACTTTTCTCTGGACGGAATCGGAAACACCCCCCTGCATCACGGCGGAGGGATCTACGTTCAGGAGCCTGCCGCCATGGCACCCGTTGCCGCTTTGGGAGATGAAAGGGTGCACGCCGTTTTGGATCTTTGCTCCGCACCGGGTGGAAAGAGTCTGCAAGCCGCGGAACGGATCCTTGACGAAAACGGTATTTTGATCTGCAACGAGCCTTCTCCCCAGAGACGACGCGCCCTGATGCAAAACCTGGAGCGACTGGGAGAAAAGCGCTGTCTCGTTACGGGCTTTGACGCCACGCACCTTCCCAAGGAGCTGTACGGCTTTTTCGATCTCGTGATCACCGACGCCCCTTGCTCCGGTGAGGGAATGATGCGCAAAAACGAAACCGCCGCAGAAGCTTGGAATATAGAAAACGTTTTGAGCCTTGCCGCCTTACAGGCGGAGATTTTGGAAAGTGCCGCAAAGGCTGTAAAAAACGGCGGACGCATTCTTTACTCCACCTGCACTTGGGCAAAAGAGGAAAACGAGGACAACGTGACCCGTTTTCTTGAAAGCCATCCGGAATTTATCAGCCTGCCTCCCGATCCCGCGGTGGCATGCTGTGCCAAGGAGGGGCTCGTCCCCAACACCTTGCGCTTTTATCCTCATATTTTCGACGGAGAAGGACAGTTTCTCGCCATTTTCAAACGGGAAAGCGGCGCGGAATCCCCCTATTCCCCGAAGAAGAAAAAAGAGAAGGGCAAAAAGCCCGATCCCCGCATCAACGCTGTGGAAAAATTCCTGGCAGAGGTTTTGGAGGAGCGTCCCGAGGGAGCCTTGCTTTTCCGCGACGAGGACGTGTATCTGATAAAGGATACCCCCTTTCCCGAGGAGCTTTTCGTTTCTCCGGGGGTTCTGATCGGATCGGTGCAAAAGGGACGCGTGATCCCGCACCACCGCTTCTTCCGTGCCTATGCAGCGAATTTCCGCAACCGCATTTCCCTGCCCTACTCAGATCCTCGGGTCGAGGCGTATCTGCGCGGGGAGGAGATCTCTCTGGAGGGAAACGGGTACGGCGTCCTCTTTGCCGATACTCTTCCTCTGGGAGGTGTCAAATGCTCCGCGGGCAGAGGAAAAAACTACTATCCGAAAGGTCTTAGAAAGCTCTGATATGTATGACGAACTGACGAAAATCGATATTCAGAAAATGCAGGAGGAGATCGACTACCGCATCTCCCTGCGCCCCCAGCTCCGCGCCGACGTACAGCAGGCAAGAGAGCTCGGGGATCTGTCGGAAAACGACGAATACCGCACCGCAAAGCGTGAAAAGGGCAAAAACGATTCCCGAATTCGCTATTTGCAAAACATGATCGCCACCGCAAAGATCATCGACGCCGACTCCAAGGCAGACGAGGTGGGGCTTTTTGACAAGGTCACCCTCTACATCGAGGAGGACGACGAGGAGGAGGTGTGCCGCATCGTCACCACCCTGCGCGAAAACGTGTTGGAGGGGTGCGTATCCAAGGAATCTCCGATGGGTAAGGCGGTGCTCGGCAAAAAGGTGGGCGACCGCGTAAAAATCTCTCCCACTCCCGATTTTTCCTATTACGCAGTGATCCGCGCCATTGAAAAGGGCAAGGATGATCCGGATCTGCCCATTACTTCCTATTGATTTTGGAGGATTTATGATGAAAAAGTTACTTTGTGCAATTTTGGTTCTTTGTATGTTTACCTCCCCGGTCTTCCCCGTTTGGGCGGCAAAGGAGGACACGGACACAAACCCCGATTCTTCTGCGGAAAACACCGAAAAAGATCCTGAAGAAGATACCGAAAAGACCGAGGAATACCATATTACCGAGGTCATCGTCAGCGGCGTAACCACCCCCGTTGCAGGAGAGGCGATCTTCGCAAAGCCTTTGGATAAAGCAAAGGTGGAGGTAGCCAATGAGGAGAACGAAGCCCTTCTTTTCAGTGAAAGCGCCTACTGGTCGATATCCGGCTCCTCCCAAAAGCTGGAGGGCGGGAGCTTTGCCGCAGGAAAGACGTACCGTCTCACCGTCACCGTTCATTTCGAGCTGGAGGGAACTTTGACCCTCAACGTCAGTAAAGCAAAATACGAGATCAACGGCAAAACGGCGACCCTCGACAAAAAAAGCTCCTCGGATTCGAGTCTGGTCTTCTACGCCGAATTTGATTCCGAACTGGGGGAAGGCGGCATTACCCCCAAGGTAACACTTGATCCCGACAGTGACAAGACCAAAACCTACGACGGAAAGGCTCTGGAGATCAAAGCCAAGGTCACCAACGCCATCGACGGAGTAGGATACAGCTTTCAGTGGTACCGCGATGAAAAGATCCTGAAGGATGAAACCTCCGAGAGCATCGCTTTGGTAAACGTCGCCGATTCCGGAGAATACACCTGCAAGGTCACCGCCACCCTTTCCTCCAAGAAGGAGAGCACCACCTCCGATTCCGTAAAGATCACCGTCTCCCCCTTCGTGGTCAACGTTGAAATTCAGGATGCTGAAAAATACGTTTCCGAGAAGGATCCCGCCTTTGAATACAAAATTCAAGGCGAGGAGCCTGCAGACCAACTGCTGGGTGACCTTGAACGCGAGGAGGGCGAGGAGGTCGGCGAATACGTCATCGGCAAGGGAACCCTTTGCTTCCCCGATGAAATCGCCGCAAACTACGAGCTGAAGATCACCGAAGGAACCCTGAAGATCCGCAAGGAAGGAGATCCCGTTCTGCTCAAGGCAGACAACCAAAGCGGTGTCGAGGGCATTCGCGTTTACGCCATCCTCAGCAAGCTCCCCGAAGGCTCCTCCTTTGTCCTGACGGATGCCGATGGCGCCACCGTTGCCACCGTGGAAAGCAAGCTTGCCCCCAAAAAAGTAATGAAGGCGTTTACCGTAGGTCTTCTCAACGATACCGAAAAAAATATTACTCTGCCTAAAAACACCACCGTCCGTCTTGAAATCCCCCTTGCCGAAAACGAGCAGAATTTTAAGAAGGGAACCATCAGCGTTGTTCTCAAGAACGGACAGTCTGAAAAGATTCTTCCTGCAAAAACCGTCAGCGGAGGCGTGGGCAATGCCCTGTATCTCTCCGTCGAGATCGATACCTTGGGTACGATCCTGGTCATTGAGGGCGATAAGCCCACCGCTTCCGCCGGCACTACCACCCAAAACCCGTCCAAGGACAAGGACGACGAGGAAAAGAGCGGAGCCGCTTGGCTTTGGATCCTGATCACGATTTTGATTCTGGGTGCCATCGGTGCCATCGTCTTCACCGTACTACAATCCAAAAAAATGTCCGTCGCCACCAAGCGCTACGTTCCCGTCAAGAAACCCGTTTCTCTCACCCCCGAACAACAGAGAGAGCGTGAGCGCGCAAGAAGAATTGCCGACGAGATCAACGCTATGCCCCCTGTGCCCGAAGCCGCTTCTTCACAGCCGAAGATCTACGAGCCCGACCCTTCCCTCGAAAACGGAATGCGCACCCGCGCCGTTCCCTCCGTGGAGCCAAAGCCCGCTCCTCCCCAGGACGAGCCCCGTACCCGTAAGATCATCTCCTTTGACGATCTGGAGGGCTGATTTTGCTGGTTGTATTTGATCTGGACGGCACCCTTGCCAAGGTGGGCGATGCCAGCACCGCCGAAACCGTAGCACTGCTTCACAGGATCCGTGAAACAGGCGCCCGCATCGCCCTTTCCAGCGGGAAGCCCACCTTTTATCTCTGTGCCTTTGCCCGACAGCTGGGGCTTCAGGATGCGGTTCTTGTGGGCGAAAACGGAAGCGTGATCCAAGTGGGAACTGCATTGCCCCCTACGCTTTACCGAAAAGCCGAGATCCCCGCAATCACGAAAAAGGCATTAAAGACCCTGCGCGAAAGGATGGAAGCGGAATTCGGCGACCGTATTTGGTATCAGCCCAACGAAACCGCGCTGACCCCCTTCCCCGCTTACGCAGAGGATTTTGCCAAGATCCGCGCTATTTTGGACGACTTTATCACTCCCGAGATGCAGATCGCCGTCTATGAGCATCCCGATTGCTTCGATATTCAGTATCAGGGCCTTTCCAAGGGGGCAGGCATCCGCCGACTGTCCGAGGTCACGGGCATCGCTCCCGAGGATATGATCTCCGTGGGAGATTACACCAATGATTATCCCATGTTTGCGGAAACGGGCTATTCCGTAGGAATCCATCTACCCGATCCCGCACGCGCCACCGTCAATTTTCCCACGATCAGTGAGGCACTGACCCACATTCTGGAAAAGCTAACAAAGTAAAAAACAGGCACCTGCCGCAGCAGGTGCCTGTTTCGTTTATTCTTTGCAAAAACTCCCCCCGAAAAAAAACAAAATCCCTTATTCCTCATTTGGAAGTTGTTGCGGAGATTTTTTAAAAAGGGGCCGTCCCCTTCCAACCGCAGCCAATTTGCAAAACGGTTCTGCGAAGTAAATTTGCGTGAGACGAGGCGGGCAAGGGAAAGTCGAGTGAGTTTACACTCGTAAATGATCGAGACTTTCTCCGTAGCACAACAAAGTTGCAGTCAATTTGCGAAGTAAAAACGAGAGAGACAAGGAAGGCAAGAAAAAAACGAGGGCGTTTGCTGAACGCAAATAACCGAGTTTTTTTCGATGTCCTGACGAAGTCGCAGCCGTTTTTACAAAGCAAATTACGAAGCAGAAAAGCCGATATAAGCCGCCAGCCCAAAACTGCTCAGCAAGGTCACGACGATTCCCGCCGCCAACACGCCGAGAAGGATGGAGGGAAAAGCTCTTTTGAGACGCATATCCATCATAGCGGCAATCAGAGCGCCGGTCCAAGCACCCGTACCGGGGAGAGGAACGGCAACGAAGATAAAAAGTCCCCAAAAGCCGTATTTTAAAACCTTGTCCTTTTTGCTCTTTCCCTTTTCCTCAAGGCGGTCAATAAAGCTGTTCAGCTTAGGGAGATGCTTTCGGATCCAGAAAAAGATCTTCCGAATAAAAATGATGATAAAGGGAACGGGAAGCAGGTTTCCGATAACGGAAACCGCAAATGCAAGGAGCGGGTGCAATTCGTGAAGCAAGACTGCCACGGGGATCGCTCCGCGCAGCTCGATGATCGGTACCATCGAGATCAAAAACGTCACCAGAATCTTACCCCAAAGGGTTCCTCCAAGGACGTCCCACAAAAAATTCATACTGTCCTCCGCTGTTACAATACCCTCTCTCAGAAAAAGACACCCGAAGGTGTCTTTTTCACGGAGCCATTACGCTTTACTTGTTGGTGTAGGTATAGTCTCTGACAACGATGTCCTCACCGGTGATCATACGAGCAGTTACTTTGTAGTGGAAGGTACCCTTTCCAAGAGTGCTGTTGGAGATCACGTCGTTGCCGATGCTGACGATCTTCTCATGGGAATCATCCAGCTTTCCGAGGTCGAAGGTATATCTGCCGGTCTCGGTAGCAGCGGGAGTCTTTACGTCAGCGCGCTCTGCAAAAGCAGTGTTGTTAAAGAGTACGTTGCCTGCCTCGTCGGTGATCACGGTGTTGACCCAGAGAATTCTTCTGGAGCCGTTGATCACGCCGGAGTAAATGTAGGAGCCGGTCTGTCTGCTGGTATATTCGTAAGCGTCACGGACCATAGCGGCAGTAGTAGGAGTACCATCGATCAGTTCTTTTACGGTCATAGGAACGAAGTTGCCTTCATAGAGCTCTCTGAAGGTCATCTTTCTGTCAACCTCGCCGATGAGATACACGCCGTTGGCATCAACGACCTCGTCCTGAAGATTCCGGTGCGTCTGTGCCAAAACGATGACGTTGGAAGCGTCTCCGTCGATGGTACCGTCGGGATTCTTCACAACGTTTACGGAAACCACCATCTTCGCATCCACGGTTCCGTCGGAGCGGATCATACCGTCTGCCTTCTTGGCGTTGGCATAAGCCGCATACATACCCTGCTCACCGTTGTGCTTTACGATCTCGTCGGTATCACCCGCAAGAGAGTTGTCGTAGGTAAGAGTCAGCTCTCCTGCCTCACCGCCGATGATAACACCGTTGGGATCGGGAATGGGGGGCTTGGGAGTGGCTGCAGCCTGATCTTCGGGAGAAAGCAGAGGAACCTTTACGCCCTCTACGAAGTAGTAACCGTTGTTCGGAACCATATGGTTGATGGAAGTAGCACGGCTGGAATAAGAAACCGTGTTCCAGGCGTAGATCAGTGCAGTTGCTTCCGTGTTACCCAAACGGGCGATCGCTTCACCGCCGTAAAGATAAACCACGTCGAATCTGTCGTTCATTACGGCAACGCCCTTGTCGTTGGTGCTCTCAACGAACAGCTTAAAGGTCTCCAGACCGGAGTCACCGTTGGAGTAGGGCAATCCGCGATAGGTGCGGCCCGCCTTCAGAGGGAAGGTGTACTTGCCTACCTTGTAGGTGTAGTTGTCTGCATCGGCAAAAACACCGCTGGCACCATTCACTGCCGCTTCCCATGCAGCCTGATCGGCATAGTCGTGGAGATAAAAGGTCTTACCGCCAGTGGTGCCTGCCTGCGTTGCGGGTCTTTCTTCCAAAGACCACTCGAAGGTGAGCATAGCGCGCATATACGCCTCGGCATAATTTCTTCTGTCCTCAACGTTCTGTGCCTTGTTCACGTCCAGCTTGGAAAGAGCTTCCTGCTCCTTGCTGTACTGGCTCTTGACAGAGGTCGTACCGCTGGTCACGCGATTGGAGCCGCCCTTGTTGGGAGTGGACTGCAAGCTCTCGGCGTTGGGATCGCTCTTGGTGACGACGGGCGTCTTGGAAGTGGCGGGAGCTTTATTTCCAGCGGTCTCCTTTTCCTTCTTCACAGCCTGCGCGGCAGTCTTCGTAGGATCGTCCTTCTCTTTTTTGCTGCAGGAGCCCAGGAAGGGCAAAACCATCGTGCAAGCCAGCACCACGGCCACCAACGCAAGAAGGCGTCTTCTTTGATTCTTCATAGATATTTCCTCCTGAAAAGGGGAGAATAACCCCTTTTATATCAATCGAGTATAACTCTAGAGTAATTATACTGCTTTTTACTCCATTTTGCAAGGAAAATCAAAAGTTTTTTTCTGTTTTCATCACTTTTAACAAAAGGCAGAGAGAAAAACCATCTTTTTTCACAAGAAAAATCCTTTGGTTTTCCAAAGGATTCTTCATTTTCCGTTTTTTTCTGTTTTTCAGACGTTTTCGGAGTCCGTTTCTTCCTCCTCAAAGAGCTTTGCGGCTGCCTCCGCCTCCGTTTCCGCAAGAGTGGGCTCCTCTTTTTTTCGGAAGGCGGCACAGAGACGCTCTCCGGCTTCCACCGCTTCCTCGGGAATGCCGAAGGCGGTCAGTCGGAAGTATCCTTCTCCGCCCAAGCCGAACAGTGAGCCCGGAGTGACCACGCACCCAACCTCCTCCAGAAGCTTGTCAAAGCACTGCCAGGAATTCATTCCCTCGGGACACTGTGCCCAAAGATAGGGACTCGTTTCCGCGCCCACGTGAGGGATCCCTGCGCGGGTCAGTCCCGCAGACAGAGTCGCGGCAACCTTTTGGATCCGATAGATCAGCTTCTCCGTGCCCTCTGCCGCCTCGCGGGAAAGCAGGAGCTCCGCCGCCTTCTGCATCACGTAGCTGGGCGGTGTGGCGGTGGCAGGCTGTCTTGCGCAAAACAGATCGCGGATGCGGTGAGTCCCGCGGCTGAGGGTGGCGGGAATGATCACGTAGGCGATCTTCAGCTCCTTCACCCCGTAGCCCTTCTCGAAGGAAAAGATCTGGATGGCACAAGAGCGTGCCCCTTCGATCTCATAGACCGAACGGGGATAATCCTTTTCTCCCAAATAGGGAGAAAGGGAGGCGTCGTAAAAGAGGATACTGCCGTTTTCGTTGGCGTAATCCACCCATTTTTGCAGTTTCTCCCGGGTAATGGGTGCACCCGTTACGGGGCTGGGCGAGGTCAGATAGATCAGATCGCTGGGAGCGGAATCCGGCTCCGGAACGAAATCGTTTTCGGGTAAGGCACGGGCAAAGGTCACGTTTCTTCCCGCACACTGCTGCAGTTGAAGCAAATGGGATTCGCAGGGGGAAGGAAGGACCACCGTATTGTCTGCGGCAAACAGATGGGACAGACAGGCATGGGCGCTTTCCAGACCGCTGGTAATAAAGATCTCGCTTTCCGATACCTTCACTCCGCGGACGTTCAGATCCTCGGCAATAGCCTTTTTCAAGCTTTCATACCCCGACCAGGGGCTTGAAAGACGTACGCCGAAGGGCGCCGCAGTCTCCTCCACCGCTCGGAGCATCCCCTCGGTCACCACGGGGGGCAAGGGCATATTCATCAGGCTCTGGTCCAGGCGCAAAAGGGTTGCGGAAGGATGCTCGGCAAGAAAGCTTTCCAGCCGTTTTTTTACGGATACACCGCTTTCCGACAGGATGCTTACGTTCTCGTTGAGAAGCATATGCGTTTCTCCTTTTTGAAAAAGCTTAGAATTCGTTGATCATCGTATAAACGATGTTAATGGGGATCACGGGGGCAAGGGTATCGTACAGAAGAGGAATCGTGCCGGACAGAAATCCAACCGCGGCACCCGTATCGTCCACCACCACTGCACCGTGCAGGGTGGGATTCACGTCGATATCCAGATAGATCACGTTGGAATAGATCTCCTCCTTGCCGAAGACGTAGCCGGGGCCAACCGTTCCCACCATTCCCTCCGCTACGGTTCCGTAAAAGCTCTTTGCCTTACGGGCGGAGACGGCACGCAGGGTCTCGCCCCGCTTCACAAAGAAAGAATTTTCCACGGAAATGGGAATGTATTGATATTCCATCGGCAAAAGCAGAAGCGCAACACCCGACTGCTCGTCCGTTCCCTTGATCTCCGCCGAAGCGGAAATGCCGTCGAAGGTAAAGGCGGTAACGTTCTTTGCGGGGCTTTCCCCTTCCAGCACGGTAGAGGAGCAGACTGCGTGGCCGTAATCGTCCACGATAAAGCCCGTGCCGTAACGGAACGAGCCGTCCTCTGCCTCCACCTCCACGGTGATCAAAGACTGCTCCACCTGACCAAGGATCATATTCATATCGCGGGAAGTCTCGGAAAGCTCCGATTGGGTGGGAACCTTAATGGAGCCGGAGCCGCCTTTTTTTGCTTCGGGAACGAAGTCTCCACGGATCAGAGAGATCACGCCGAGACAGGAGAATACCACCAGGACCAGGAGCAAAACGATCTGCAGGATCAAAAGAGCGGGATTTTTCTTTTCCCTGTTTTTTTCATATTCGTGACGGGTGGAATACCCGCCGAAGCCGGGAACTCGTCCCTGCTCCTCGGGTAGATTTTCTTCGGCTTTTTTAGAATGCTTTAACATATTGCACAACCTTTATTTTTGATTAGTCTTTCCCCTCGACGGCGGGTGCGGAAACCGATTCCCTTCCGTCGGTCAGAGGCAGGCTGAAGTGGAAGGAGGTAAATTCCCCCACCTTGCTCTCCACCCAGATCTCCTCGCCGTGGGCGGCGGTAATGGTCTTGGCAATGAATAGCCCCAGTCCCATTCCTCCCTTATCCAGACCGCGGCTGCGATCGGATTTGTAGAAACGGTCGAACAGATGGCGAAGCTCCTCCTCGGGAATGCCTTCACCGCTGTTTTTCACCTCAAACAGTGCCTTTTGCTTTTGCAGGGTGATCCCCAGAGAAAGGCTTCCCCTTTGCGGAGTAAATTTAATGGCGTTGTCGATCAGATTGTAGATCACCTGCTGGATGGCGTCCTGATCCGCCAAAACCGTAATGGAATCGCGGTCACAGTTAAACTCCACCTCCAGCTCCTTATTTTCCAGTCTGGTCTCAAAGGAGAGCAGGGTGATCCTTGCCAGCTCGCAAATATCCATCGGTGCAAAATTATACTTTCGCTTTCCCGCGGTCATACGGCTGGTTTCCAGAAGAGTCTGAACCAAACGGGAAAGACGGGCGACCTCGTCCAGAATGATCTTATAGTAGTGTCCCTGCTTTTCAGGCGGGATCGCCCCGCTCTCCATATTCTGAATGAACCCGCCGATGGTGGTCAAGGGCGTTCTCAGATCGTGGGACACGTTGGATACAAAGGTCTGACGAAGGGTCTCGTTTTCCTCCACGTGCTGTGCCATTTCGTTGAAGGCACGGAGCAGGGGCGTCATCTCGCCACCCTCCTCCTCGGGCAAGCGCCTGGAAAAATCTCCCTTGGCAAAGCCCTCCGCCGCTTCACTGAGCAGCTGCAAGGGACGAACCAGCTCGCGGCTCATAAAGTGGAAGGAAAGCAGGACCATCAAAAGGGTCAGCCCCCCCGCCACCAGAAAGCTTTTCAAAAGACCGGACAAATACCGATCGGACTGCCCCGACTGCAAAAAGAAGATCGAGCCCACCAGCTGCGTGTGACCGTCCTCAAATTCCTTTTCCAGAAGCAAAACACGACAAAGCTTTTGCTCGGATAAAAGACCGCTCAGATCCGTTTGGAAATTCTTCGCTTCCTTTGCTTTGACCTTACAATCGGCAAAAACCTCGGCGGGAAGCACCTGCTCCCCCAGCTTCTCGTTGACCTCGATCTCGATCTTTCCGCGGGCGTTGGTGATGAAGAAGGAATCTCCTTGGTCCATCTGCGCCGACAAAGCACCTACCAAAAGGTCACTACGCTCCTCCAGCAGGTAGTCGAAGCCCTCCGAGCTCAGCTCCATCATAGCGTCCACGGACTGCTTTGCGCTTTGCGCCGCCGTGGTCAGACGGGACTCCCGCTCCGCGGAAAAGTATTCCATGGTGTAAAGGGAAATGAATCCCATCAGAAATACAAAGCCCAACACGCAGGTCAGCAAAAGATAGGCAAAATATTTGGAAAACAAATGTTTTTTCATAACGTCCTCTGTGCAAGATCATTCTTCTCACAACAGAAAAAGCCCCGCGGAAGCGGGACTTTTTTCATCAAAGAAGCTCGAATTTGTATCCTACGCCCCATACAGTTTTCAGAATCCATTTGTCGCTGACGCCCTCCAGCTTTTCTCTCAGGCGCTTTACGTGGACGTCAACCGTTCTGGAGTCACCCAGATAATCAAAGCCCCACACCTTATCCAAAAGCTGGTCGCGGGTGAACACGCGATTGTAGTTGGCGGTCAGGAAGTAGAGAAGCTCCAATTCCTTGGGGGGGACGTCCACGGGGACGCCGCGAAGCTTCAGCTCGTACTTCTGCTTGGAGATCTCCAGATTGTCAAACTTGATCACCTCGTCCGTGTTGAAGTTGTCACGGGAGTGATAGCGGCGGAGCACTGCCTTGATTCTGGCGGCAACCTCCTTGTTGTCAAAGGGCTTCACGATATAGTCGTCTGCGCCCAGCTCCAGACCCAGCACCTTGTCGAACACCTCGCCCTTGGCGGAAAGCATAATGATCGGCTTCGCGCTCTGCTCACGGATCTCACGGCAAACCTGCCAGCCGTCCTTCCCGGGCATCATAATATCCAGCAAAACCAGGTCGGGCTCAAAGATCTTGAAAACGTCAACCGCTTCCACACCGTCTCCGGCGGTCTTGACCTCGAAGCCTTCTTTTTCCAAATAAAGCTTTAAAACTTCGCCAATATTCAGATCGTCATCTACAACAAGAATTTTGTTTGCCATGGCAGAATTCATCCCTTTCATTCTCTTTGCTCTGCATTTTGGAGCATCTGTAAGGGTATTGTATCATCTTTTTCACAAAAAATCAATAGAAAGTTTTGCTCCCCTCCACATTTCCGACAAAAACACCTCTTTTTTTCAGTATTCTCTTTTTCCTTTCCTTGACAAAGCGACGGTCGGATGGTACATTAAAAGCAGAAAAAAACAAGGAGGCTCTTATGTTTCAGGTTCCAAGTCCTTTGCAACGACCCGATTACACCTTCGATCACACCCCCACCGTGGAGGAAATGCGTGCCCGAGCCGTTCAGGCAATTCAGGATTTTTTAAATGTTCAGTGGCGTTCCCATCAAAAGATCGCCCACAACAAGGTGGGCGCGGTCAGCAGAAAGAGATTTATCTACGAGGCGGAAAACCTTTACGCGGGCATCCCCTATACCGATGCGGGAATGGGGCTGTTTCAGTTTTTTGAATATTACGACGAGGAAACCGGCAGACTGAAATTCTACGGAGACGGAGCGGAATTCAACCATAGTCTGGGCGGTACCTGCGCCTGCGGCGTCTGCTGGTCCCTTGCCACGGCCTGCTCCTCGGTCAGCGGCCGCTTTATCAATTTCTATATGACCCCCAAAAACGGCTATTATCCCGTCGGAGATTTTACCGTTCCCGAGGATCTGGACGATTACCGCAACCATCACACCTCGAAGATCATCGCCGAGTTCGGAGAAGAAACCATTCTGGAGGCCTATACCAAGACCCACCCGGGAGACGCACTCTGTTCCTCCGATCGGGATCACACCATGATGATCATTGAGGAGCCCGAGGTAGTCCGCGACGAAAAAGGACACATCATCCCCGAGGAAAGTGCCTTGATCATCGCCGACCAAAGAGGCGGCAACGGAGTCGGCTTTTACGATGAACGCGTGGAGGACGATCTGCTCCATCACAGCGGCAGGACCCGCTTCCGCTATCCCTTCCACAATCTTCTGAAGGACTGCTACATCCCCGTTTCCCCCGCGGAATTCCAAGGGAAAAAGCCCTACGAGCGGGCCAAGATCACCCTGACCGCGGCACCCGAGAACCGCGAGACCCTTGCGCAGACCGAGATCCTCTCCAATTATCCCATGGCGATCGTCAAACTGATTTTGGAAAAGGAAAACGGAAGCCGCGTTCTTTTGGATCGCTACTGCTTCAACCGAAACGATCCCCATTCCGGGCTTGCCCGCCGCTTCCCTCTCCTGCGGATGCAGGACGCCATCCTTTCCGCCGACGGCAAAGCGATCCTTTTGGAGGTCACCGCCTCCAACGGCGAGATCCTCCGCCCCGCAAAAATTGAATTGTAATTCGTTTTTTCGTTCGTTCCTTTTTTGAAAAAAAGGAACCGAAAAAACTTCCCTCAAAAAGGTTATAAGAAAGAAGCAAGGTCGATGCTGACACGCATCGACCTTTGTTTTTAAGCGATTCCCGCTTCCAAAAGCTTTTTGTTGACTCTCGTTTGTACCTCGGTGTAATAAGCAAGATCTTCGCTGCTTAACTCCTTGTCGCCCCAAGCTTCAAAATCAGCAACGACTTTTGCGTACTTCTGCATAACCTCGCCGGATTGTCCGATCAATGCGGGATCCGTAGGATTTTCAGAGAATTTTTTCATATACGCAATATATTCGTCCATATACTTCTCATAGTCGTCCATCGCCGTTCTGAAATCAGCGTTCTGAGTCGCAGCGGCGCTTCCGGCAGCCCCCCCTTCCGTGGCATTATTCTCCGCTTTTTCCGCAAGCTCAGTTGCTTCGAAAAGGGTTTCCGCATCTTCATCTTCGGCGGGATCGGAATTCTGAGAATTCATAAAGGTAACAAAAGCGACGATACACAAAGCTACTAATGCAAGTCCAATCAATTTTTTCATTTTCTTCTCCTTTTTGACATTCTGTGAATGTCATTTTTTCTTACATTATAGCATATCATAAGCATATTGACAAGCACTAAATGTCAAATTTGGAGAAAAAATATGTTTATCAACAAAACCACCGACGGAAAAAACAACCTTTGCGGGGAGAAGATCGCCCAACTTCGCAAGCAAATGAAGCTGTCCCAACGCGCTTTGGCAGACCGTCTCCAGCTCATCGGACTGGATCTGGACAAAAACGCCATTCAGCGAATCGAGTGCGGGAAGCGCTTCGTAACGGATATTGAGATCTGCGCCTTTCTGAAAATTTTTTCCGTCACCTTTGAAGAACTGATCTCCCTCGAACCGTTTTAAGTTTTTAGAGGTTTGGAACCTTTTTTCAAAAAGGTTCCAAAAAAAGCAAGGTCGATGCTGACGCGCATCGACCTTTTGTTTTACCGATTCAAAATATCCTTCACTTCTTCTTTTGCGTTTTCCACCTGTTCCTTATCGATCTTGATGTTCACGTCAAGGTCAAACTCACCTAAGAAGATCGTAATGCAAACGCGAGCACCGACAGCACCGGAGTCTGCGATGAAGCCGTCGTGAAATTTACCGTCCTTATCGTAGCCCGCAGCCCACTGAATGCCGTCTTCCTTCACACCTGCTTCTCTTACGTAGTAGGCATTCGAAATAGCACCCTCTGCCTTTGCCGCCTTTGTAGCGTTAGTAGCGAGATACCGGGCACGGTTGCCGGCGGCAAGGTACTTTTCGAGTTCTGCCTTGGAGGGAGCGTAAACGTGCGCTTGAACAGTATCTTTGCCGGTCTTAACCTCGACCTTCATGATCTTTTCGACCAAGGACTGGTCATTGGAAGTTACCAACTGATTGAAGAAATCCGTCTCGCACCAATCGTGCAGATTGGACCGAGAATAAAGGGTGTTGCCGCTGATCTTATTCCAACCGTCCGGACAACCAACGATCTCCTTGGAAAGCAGGGTTGCGTAAGCTTTTCCGTCGATCTGCTCGACCTTCAATACGATCCATTCGAGATTCTCGGGACCGTTGGAATAATTGCCGTCACTTTCAGCCTTGCCAAAGGTGATTACCGTTCCTTCCTCAAACCCCGCAACGGAGACCGCCTTTTCAACCACGGCATCCTTTACCTTGTCCACGGTTTCCTTATTCAACGTACAGGAAGAAAGAAGCACTACGCTCAAACAAAGTGCAAACGCAGAAACCAGTCTTTTCATCTCAAAACTCCTTTATTCAATCTTTAACAAAAAGGCGTCCTTTCCGCCTACGTATTCGTAGCGGAAAATAAAGCCGCACTGACGAAGTCCCGTGCATTTGCGGTTGTCCGAGAACAGCCATTCCCCGTCACCGAAGGAGTACATTCCCGTCGTGCCCAGCTTAAATTTATAACCGCTGACACCGCTGGTCGGATCCGTTTCTCCGTCACAGCGAAGAGTCAGGACCTCGCCCTTTTCCTGCAAGCCGCGCAGATCCTCGGTTTTCGCGGGAACGGAAAGATCCACTGCAAACATCGGGTAATTGGGATACTGTGCCTTTTTCCCCACGTAAACCGCCATATAGATGGAATGGGTCAGAGGATCGTATTCCAGATTTTGCACGCCGTAATTGGTATTTCCCGTAAACACGAAAAATTTGTGCAAGGGAGCGTCAAAGCCGCTCACGTGCATATCCTCCTGCTTTAAGGGGCGGGCGAGACGATTCCAATCGGAAGGGTCGTAGCACAAAAGCACCTGATAGTCGTTGTCCTCGCGGGCAAGGTCGCTGTAAACGCCGTAAGCCACGTAAAGATATTTTCCGTCCGTCTCGGTCTTTCCGGGCAGAGGAGCAAAGGTCAATCCGTCGATTCCGCTGCAGCCCAGTCTGTGGGGAACACGCGCACCCGACTGATCGGTTCCGAATCCGTTGTAGTCCTCCACCGCCTCGCGGATGTAAACGGCGGTCATCAGATCGTTTCCGTCGGCGGAAATATCCTCCGCGTCAATGCGGTCCGCGTCAAAGCGCACCACGTAAAAGCCCTCACGGAAGCTGGCGTCGGTGCCCAAGCGCTCCAAAACGCCTTTTCCGATGGCGTCGATCTTATATTCCAGAGAACCGTAAACGTATCCGTCGTCACCCATGGCAATGCAGCCCAGATGTCCCAAAAGGCCCGTCACCGAGCCCACCACCTTGCCGTCAAGGGTCGCCTTTACAAGGCAGGTGGTAAAGGAATAATAAATATAACCCTTTTTCTGATCCACGCAAATTCCCTGAATGTGATTTTTTCCCCAGACACCCGTAAAAAGGGGCTGAGGGATCTGTGCTCTGTCCATTATTGTTGTGCCTCCTCGATCATCTCGGCAAGCTCGCGCATTCTTTGCAGATAATAAAGCGCAATAGCGTCGAAATCCATATCCTCGAAAACGGTATAGCAGCCGTCGTAAAAGCGAACGATCTTTTCGTTATCCGCCGCCGCCAAGGACTCGTAGCGAGCGCGGATCTGAGAAGCGGTAAGTCCCTCCTTCACCGAGTGGATCCTGCCGCCGGGCTCGGCACAGAGCTTTTCTCTGCCGTAGGCGGTGGAAGCCAGCGCCTTCGCCACCGTTTCCCAAGAGCCCGCACCATCCAGCGGTGCAATATGCAGATCGGAATTTTCCTTGGTATCGTGCAGATGCAGAGCACACAGCCTATCGCCGTATTTTTCCATAAAGGGAGCCTCGGGATCGTACCCGATCTGGTGTCCCACGTCCCAGCAGAATTTCACGTTGGGAGAGTCGAAGTGATCCATGATCGCCATCAGATGCTCGCGGCTCTTGGTATTCTCCACCGCCAGGGTAAAGCCGTGCTTTTCCGCACATTCCACAATGCGCTCGTAGCGCTTCAGACCGCGCGCATTGGGCGGCACCAGGTTTTTGCCCCAGGTGGTGTGGGCAATGCCCACCTTCAGCCCAAGCTCCGAGCAAAGGCGGATCTGCTCGCAGTAAAAGTCCTCGATGGCGTCACCGCTGTCATCGTCCAGCCAAAGCTTACTGGTTCCGTTGCATTTTAAATGAATATTTTCAATGGGAAGCCCGATCTTCTCGCAGTGATTTACGTGCTCTGCGATCTCGGGAAAGTAATTCAGCGCCACGAAATCGTATCCCACGTCGCGGATACGGGTCAGACGCTCGGTCATGGGAAGATCGTCACAGGGGAAAGTATAAGTTCCGAATTTCATAGTTATCTCCTTATTCTTTGGCAAGTGCGTTTGCACGCTCTGCACGTGCGCGAAGCTTTCTGCGGCGCAGCTTTGCCTTTTCCGCCGCCTTTTGCTTTTCGTGCCTGTCCCATTTATCTGCATAGAATTTTTCCAGAGCCGCATCCATACGGAAGATCTCACGGGTCACCCGCACCGTATCTCCCAGAGAGCGATGGATCTTAAAGCGCACCAGGAATTCCTCGCCGCAGTCGCAGCGGATCTTACACAAATACTTGTGGGCGTTTTGCGGAATGGGATACTCGGGATACAAAAAGCCGTCACAGCAAACACAGGGAATGGGGGTCGTGGAAAGCTCCTTCAACGCCGCTCCCCGATGCTCAAAGCTGACGCCGATCTCCCTGGTCTCCAAGGGGCGCGCCACGATATCTCCCACCAAAAAGGGATATTCCTCCATCCCCTTTGCCATATCCAGATGACGGCAGATCAAGCCGGTGGATCGGGCATCGCACAGAGCATCGTGGGCCTGAAAGGGCTTTTCACCCAGCTTTTCAATGGCATCCTCCAGAGCATACTGACGCATGACCCCCTCGATCTGCTTGGCGTAAAACACCTGCAGGTCGTAGGAATCCGGGATCCAGTCCTCGTCCAGGGAAAACAGTCTGAGGTTGTCCCGCAGCATAGGCACGTCGTCAGGTCCCCAGGTAAGGAATACAAAATCCTTTCCGCAGAATTTTCTCAGCTTGCGGAATGCCTCCTGAAAGGTCATCCCCTTTTTTACATCCTCGTTGCCAAGCCCCGTGATGCGGGACACCTTCTTGTGCATTCTGCGGTAATATTGGGGGCGGATCAAAAGATCCAGTTCCTTTTTGATTTTAAATTTTCGGTTCAGCTTCACTGCGCCGATCTGTACGATCTCCCCCGTCAAATGCACGGGGCTCTCAACCGTCTCTCGGTAGTAGCGAGGCTGGTTCCACTCCAGGTCCAATACAATATAATTCATCCGATTCTTCCTATACTTTGTTCTCCGTCAAGTTTACCCTTTCTTACTAAAAAAGTCAATAGACTGCGCGCTTTCTTCCTATTTAAGAGCGCTCTTATAACACCGCTTCTTCCGTAAAATCCGTTTTCTTCAGGTAATCGATAAAGGTTTTCAAGCTTTTTGAGATCCATTTGTTTTTGTGGTAGATCAGCTGCTTCCAAATCTCCACGTTCAGATCCGTAACGTCCAGATAGCAAAGCTTCCCCTCCTCCACCGGCCCTTTGGTTACAAAATCGGGAAGAAAGGAAATCATATCGCTTTGGGCGACCATTGAGGTAATGATATCCGTTCGTCCGATCTCCAGTACGGGATGGATCTCAAGAGACTTTTTGGCAAGCTCCTTGTCAAATACCCGCCTGTAGCCTTGACCGTATTCCGTTAAAATAAAGGGCTCGTTTACAACGTCGCGGACGGAGAGCCGCTTTTTTCCCGCAAAGACAGAATCGGCACTTGCCACGAAATGCATGGGAAGCTGCTGTTCCTTGGCGATCATATAATCCTTATTATAGGAATGGCTGTCCAATGTGATCACGATATCCGCCTCGTTATGGGAAAGCATATCAAACATTACCAAGGTATCCGCGGTGGTGACCTTAATGGAAATGCCCGGATACCTGCGGTGAAAATCGATATAGTGGGAATAAACCATTTCTTCGCAGACGGAATCGGGCATTACGATATGAATATGCCCTTTCAAGTCCTCCCCCGCGGGATTTTCCAGAAATTCATCGGTCAGCGCACGAATCTGGTGCGCGTAGGAAACAAGCTCACGTCCCCTCTCGGTCAGCGCAACGGTATGATTGATCCTCTCAAAAAGCAAGCACCCGATCTCCTCCTCCAATTGTTTGATCTGAAAGGAAACGGTGGACTGGGAATAGCCAAGCTGTGCGGCGGCTTTCGTAAAACTGCCCAGCTCCGCCACGTGTATAAAAGTAATCAAATTTCTTAATTCCATTGCACCCTCCATCCATCGATTTTTTCGATGGTAAATATTAAAATCATTTGTTTGACTAATGACGAGATTTATTATATAAATAATATCATTGAAAAGCAAGACCTACCGAAAAGCTTTTTTCAAAATATTTACAGATCTATTGCTTTAAGGAGAATCATCAATTATGACAGAACTGCAGCTTTATCCCATCATCGCATTGATTGTGTACGCAATCGTCATGGCGTTGATCGGCTGTTTCAGCGTCGGAAAATCCAAAACGCTGGACGGCTTTTTGATCGGCGGAAGAAATATCGGCGCTTGGGTCACCGCTTTCGCCTACGGCACCACCTACTTTTCCGCCGTAGTTTTCGTGGGCTATGCAGGGCAGCACGGCTGGAACATCGGCATCGGCGCCGTTTGGATCGGCATCGGCAACGCAGTACTGGGTTGTCTGCTCTCCTGGATCTTGTTTGCCAACAAAACCAGAAAGATGACCAAAAGGCTCAATGCCCGCACGATGCCCGACTATTTTGAAAAGCGCTACAACTCAAAAGGAATGAAGATCCTTGCGGCAGTCATCATCTTCGTATTCCTCGTTCCCTACTCCGCCGCCGTTTACAAGGGACTGAGTTCTCTGTTCAGTGCAGTATTTCCCGGCATCGATAACTGGATCTGGATGCTGATCATTGCCTGTCTGACCGCAGTATATCTGGTAGCAGGCGGCTACGTTGCCACTGCCTATACCGATCTGGTACAGGGAATCATTATGCTGGTGGGCGTTGTCTGTCTGATCTTCGCCGTTCTCGGACACGACAGTGTTGGCGGCATCAAGGGACTTGTGGAAAACCTTGGAAATATCAAGGCACAGCCCGGCGATTCCGTTGACGGCAAACAGCTCACCGACATTTTCGGCGGTGACTCCTTCAAATTTCTTTGCTTTAACATTATGCTCACCAGCTTCGGTACCTGGGGTCTGCCTCAGATGATCGGCAAATTCTACGCCGTAAAGGATACCGCCGCCATCAAGCGCGGAACCATCATTTCCACCGTTTTCTGCCTGGTCATCGGATGCGGCGCATACTTGATCGGCTCCACCTCCCGACTCATCCTCGGAGGCGAGCTTCCCGACGGCGGCGTTGACTCGGTCATCCCCACCGTACTTCTGAAGGTTCTCGGCGGCGGAACTATGGGGATCATCCTGTTGGCTCTCATTATGGTCCTTCTGCTCTCCGCCTCTATGTCCACGCTGGAAGCCGTCGTGCTCACCTCTGCTTCTGCCGTTGCGGTCGATCTGATCCCCGCCGTCAGAAAAAAGAAGGTCTCTGCCAAAACGCAAATGATTTCCACCAGAATTCTTTGCCTCGTATTCGTTGCCTGCTCCTTTATTTTCGCCACCCAAAACATTCCCATCATCGTCAATCTGATGTCCTTCTCTTGGGGCGTGGTATCCGGATGCTTCATCGGCCCGTACATCTGGGGTCTGTTCTCCAAAAAGATCACCAAGATCGGCGCCTGCGCGGGGATCCTCTCCGGTCTTCTCACCGTAGGCGGTGCTACCCTTATCATCTCCTTGCAGGACGGCTTTGGCGCCGCAGCGGCAAAATCCCCCGAAATGGGTGTATGTGCCATGGCAGTTTCCTTTATCATCGTCCCCCTCGTCAGCGTATTCACAAAAAACAAGAAGGAAGAACAAAAGCGCATAGATGAAATCTTCGACTGCTATAAGGAAGCATAAAGCAAAAGAAAAATACGCCTCCGACGGAGGCGTATTTTTCTGTCCACATTCAAAAATTACTTGACAGTCCCCCAAGATTGCGTTTAAAATGGACTCACGACTTGAAAGGAGCAGTACAATGAAAACCTATCTTTTCGGCAATAAGCAAAAGATTTTTAAAGCGAATCTGCACTGTCATACCAATCTGACCGACGGCACCCTTTCCCCCGACCAAGTAAAGGAGCTTTACAAATCTCAAGGCTATTCGGTGGTAGCCTTCACCGATCACGACGTTCTGATCCCCCACCCCGAGTTGCGGGATGAAGATTTTCTCCCTCTGAACGGAATGGAGTTTTCCGTGCGGAATAAGGACCCCGACCGCCCCGGCAAAAACCCCTGCGTGCACATGAATTTCATTGCTCTGGAGGAGGACAACGTCAAGACCCCTCTCTACCACAGAACCAAGTACATCACCACCCATATCGAGGAAAACCGTGCCCGCATCACCTTTGACGATACCCTGCCCGATTACGAACGCAATTACTCCATCGGCATGGTCAACGACGCCATCCGCCGTGCCAGACGGCTTGGCTTTTTCGTGGTCTACAATCACCCGATCTGGAGCTTTGAAAACGCCGAGCGCCTTTTGCAATATGAAAATCTGTCCGCCATCGAGGTATATAACCACTCCTGCAACGTGATAGGCTACGACGAATATACCCCGGCTCTGTACGAGCACCTTTGCCGTGCGGGGAAGAGTCTTTTCCCTATTGCCGCCGACGATAACCACAACCGTTACCCCTTCGGTGACAAGAGAAGCGACGCTTGCGGCGGCTTTGTGATGATTTCCGCAGACTCCCTGGAGTACCGCGCCGTCACCCGCGCCCTGGAGCAGGGCGATTTCTACGCCTCCAACGGTGCCGTCCTCCGCGAGGTCTCCGTAGAAAACGGAATTCTCACCGTCAAGGGTGAAAACATGGAGCACGTACATATCAATTACGAATACGGCTCCGCCCAAAGAGAGATCTCGGGAGAGCAAGCGCTCTCCGAGTGCAGCTTCGACTTTCACAAAGACCGCGGCTGGCTGCGGGTATCCATCCTGGACCGCAACGGAAAATTTGCCATGACCCGCACCTATTCCCCCGAGGAATGGGCAGGTAAATAAGTGAGGCTTTATGAAGATCAAAATTAAAAAGACATCCTGGGAAAAGCTTGCCGAGCTTCCTAAGATCCCCTATCACAAGCCCTTGCGCCCAATGTTTCTCCTGCGGCTTCTGATCCGCGTCCTCTCCATTCCCGCTTTGATGCAAACCCGCTTTTCTTACGAGGATCTGCGCGGCGACCGCAAGGAGGAGGGGCCCTATCTGATCCTGATGAACCATTCCTCCTTTTTGGATCTGAAGATCGCCTCCAAGATCCTGTTTCCCCATCCGTACAGCATCGTTTCCACCACCGACGCCTTCGTGGGAAAAAGCCTTCTGATGCGTCTGATCGGCTGTGTCGCCACCCAGAAATTCGTCACGGATGCAGGGCTCGTTCTGACTATGCTCCGTCTTGCCAAAAAGGAAAAGCGCAGTATCTTAATGTACCCCGAGGCAGGCTACTCCTTCGACGGCAGAGCCACCCGCCTCCCCAAAAAGCTGGGCGGTCTGTGCAAGAAAATGGGAGTCCCCGTGCTTCTGATCCGCACCGATGCAAGTGCCTTCCTCCGCGACCCCCTGTACAACGGACTGCGAACGCGCAAGGTAAAGGCAGGGGCGACCCTTTCCTGTTTGTTCACCCGCGCGGAGCTGAAGGAAAAGAGCGTGGACGAGCTGGACGCAATGCTGGAAAAAGCGTTTGACTTCGACCACTTTGCCGCGCAAAGGACGGAAGGGATTAAGATCACCGAAAGCTTTCGTGCAGAGGGGCTGGAGCGTATTCTCTACCGCTGTCCCCATTGTGAAAAGGACGGGGTAATGAAGGGTCACGGCGTTCACCTGACCTGCACCTCCTGCGGTGCCGAATATCTGCTGGAGGAAGACGGCTCTCTGTCCCGACAAAACGGAGAAGCTGCCTTCAACCACATCCCTCGCTGGGTGGACTACCAGAGAGACAGTGTGAAAAAGGAGTTGGCAAACGGCGCCTACGGCTTTACTCTCCCCGTTTCCGTCTATACCATCTGCGACCACAAGGCTCTGTACCTGGTGGGAAAAGGCACTCTGACCCACGACCGCTCCGGCTTCACCCTCACCTCCGAGGACAAGCGCTTTACCTACCGTCAGGACCCCTATTCCTCGTACAGCCTAAACGTGGACTTTTTCTTCTACGAGATCGGTGATATGATCAGTATCGGAACCAAGGACCGTTTGTTCTACTGCTTCCCCGAAACGCCCTATCCCGTCCACAAGGCACGTCTTGCCGCCGAGGAAATGTACCTTTTACCCAAAGCATAAAAATTAAGCCCAACCGAGCTCGGTTGGGCTTTTTTCAACGCCAGTTATGGTCGGGCAGCTCCACGCCCCCTTCGCTGACGGGGGGAGCGGTGGTGGTCACGGGCGCTTTCGTTGTGGCGGACGGCGCTTTCGTTGTGGTGGACGGTGCTTTCGACGTAGTCACGGGCATCGGGGGAGCGTCGGTGACGCCGGACGCTTCCGCAGTCTGCAACTCCGATTTCTCCTCCGTCGGCTTTTCAGAAGGAACCGCCCCCTTTTCCTCAGAGGAAAGCGGCGCCGTCAGCGCCGCTTCTTCGGTTGCAGTTTGCTTCGGCAGGTCTTTTTCTCGGACACAGCCCGTCAACGCCCCTGCCAGGGCAAGCAGTACCCCAAGGCATATACCGATCCTTTTCACGACTCCTCGGGAAAGACCTCGATCCCCGCATTTTTCACCCAATCGTGATCGGGCAGCTCGGGGAAGCTGGGACCCATAGCCTGCTCCGTCAAAAGGATCACCTCTTCCAAGCAAGGCGTGTGATAAATCTTTTTCTCCATAGCGTCACCTCAGGAGTTTCCGTAGGCCTTGGCAGAATTACCGTAGTTCATCATTGCCTTCACAAGGTCGGCAAGTCCGAGAACGGTGCTGTTCTGCTTTTCGTAAGCGTAGGACTCGATGCTGTACTGAACCGTGTTGCTCACGGCGTTTCCGTTGGCATCCACAACGGTCAGCTCCAGCTTTCTGCTCATCTGGTTGGCGTTCAGTCCGTTCACCGCCAGATAATACAGACCGTCGGAGGAATTATAGGTAAAGTACTCGTTGGGAACAGTCACCGTCTGACCGTTCTCAATGGCAATACGCACGCTCAGCCCCTCCACGCTTTCCGCCTTGAATTTCAGCTTCAGCGTCACGGCGGTATCCAGAATCAAGCCTGCACCGTACCAGATAGCGGTGGGATTTTCGATGGTGGCATAGTCATATACGAAATGGTTCTGCAAAGCGGGATCTCCCTGTGTGCCCCAGGCAAGCTGAGCCGCAGTCAGATCCGCATCCACAAGGGAATCGGTGCGGTAGCCCGTGTAAAGCTGTGCCTTGGAGGAATAGTGGAGAAGATCCACCACCAGGGTACGGAAGGAGGCGTATTCATCCCCCGCAAAGAGCTCCAGTGCTCTTTCGCAATACTGCGAAACACCGAAGTTGTAGGGGTTGGTGGAGATCTCCGTTCCGTTCTCCTTGGCGTAAAGGGTAGCGATAATATCGTCTCCGATCTTCTGAGGAGCAATATCCTCGTAGCGGAAGGAGAGATAGGTTCCGTCGTTGGTATATTCGGTAAGCAGGAGCTTTTCACCGTTCATTTCCACTTCCACGCAGAAATCGGTGTATTTTTCCAGAAGCGACACCTTTACCTTGTAGTTGATGGCAAAGTTGTGCTGAAGGGAAAGGCTGGTGCCGTAGAAGGCAAGGCGAAGCTCGCCGCAGTTGTTACATTCCTCGTCGCCGTCGTGATCGTACCGATGTCCCTCCACCGTACGCTCCGCGCCGCAACCGTTACAGTCGGGGTCACAAACGTTGTCGTAGCCGTGATCGACGGTCAAGCTGTCTCCCACCAAGGTCACGTTTTCGATCTTGGTGCAGGGGGTCTTGATCTCGTAGCTGCTTTCGCATACCGCCGTATCCTTCACCCGCAGGGTAAAGGTAAAGATCTCCCCGGAAACGTAGAAGGCATTGGAGGAAAGGAATACTGCCGCCTCACCGGGATCTACGGAAGCCATCGCGGAAGCGGAGGTAATGACGTCGGACCAAGTGCCGCCGACCCATTCAAAGGCATCGTGATCGTAGGCAGAAAGCAGATCCAGCGCAAAGGTCTGGGTCAGTTTGGGCTTGGAAAGAGAGACGGTCACGGTGATCTCCCCGCCGAGAGCCGCCTTGTCTAGGTCGATCTCGGTGATCATCTCACGCGCTACCACGCGCTCCGCACCGCACTCGTTACAGTCCTCGTCCCCCTCGTTATCGTAAATATGAGAGGTGGCACGGGTTTCGCCGCACACGTTACAATCGGTGTCACAGCCGTTGTCGTACAGGTGATCGGCGGGCACGCGAAGCTCGCCGCAGCCGTTACAGTCAGCGTCGCAATCGTTGTCGTAGCCGTGAGCAACGGTCAAAGCCGCACCCACGGGCGTTGCACCGTGAAGCGCAGAGCCGCTGACACAGATCTCGTAGGACTTGGCGCATTCTGCCGTATCCTTCACCCGCAGGATCATAGTAAAGATATCACTGCCGATATAAATTTCCTCGGTAGAAAGAAAGAGTGCGTCCACCCCGGGATTGACTTCGGTCATCGCAGCAAAAGAGATCTCGCCGCTCCAATAACCGTCCACCCATTCAAAAACGTCGTGATCGTAGGCGTTCTCGAAATCCAGACCGATTGCCTTGGCACCGAGAAGTTGAGAAAGAGATACCTTTACGGTCACCGTTTCACCGATGGCAACGGAATCGGCGCTGAGAGCAGTGATCAGATCACGGGCAACCGTGCGGCTTTCACCGCACACGTTACAGACCTCGTCACCGTCGTTATCGTAGGTATGAGCCGCGGTACGGACTGCACCGCATTCCAGGCAGACGGTAGAGCACGCATACTCGTACACGTGATCCCCGGGAAGGCGGGTCTCGCCGCAAAGGTCGCAATCGGCGTCACAGTTGTTTGCGTAGGTATGCACCGCCAAGGGGGTGCGCAGGCTTTCGCAGATATCGCAGCGCGTGTCACAATCGGAGGAATACACGTGGTTCAGCGCGATCTGCGAGCCGGTCAAGGTCACGTTGGGAATGGAGGTAGCACCGACCAGGATCTGGAAGGGATCTCGACAGGAAGCAGACTCCTTCGCCCGCAAAACGAATCGGAAGATCTCTCCCGCAGGGATCTCGGTCCCCTCGGTCGCAAGGAAGATGGCCTCGGAGCCGTCGTTCACGTCGGTGAGAATTCCAAGGGCACGAACCTCCTCGGTCCAGTTCCCCGATACCCACTCAAAAGCGGCGTGGTCATAGGAGGTAAGGAAATCCAGCGCAAAAGATTTGGTCTGTCTGGGCTTGGAGAGAGAAACGGTCACGGTAACGCTGTCCCCGTGATTCAACGTGCCGGAGGAGACCGTGGTGATCACCTCGTATTCCACCGTGCGCGCCTGTCCACAAAGATTGCAGACCTCGTCGCCGTCGTTGTCGTAAACGTGGGGAGCGGTACGGGTGGCGCCGCATTCGTTGCACACGGTATCGCAGGCATTATCAAACTCGTGCTCGTCGGGCTCGCGGGTATCGGAGCACACGTCGCAGTCGGGATCGCAGGCAGTAGAGTACTTATGGCCGATCAAAACCGAGCAGCCCTCAGTCAAAACACCGTCGATACCGGAAACGGCAACGCAAGCCGACGCCGCAGTATTACAGGAAACGCCCTCCTTCACCCGAAGGGTAAAGGTAAAGATCTCACCCTCTGCAGTCACGGCAGTCTGGTTCAGGATCGCCGCCACCTCGTATTCGGGATTCACGTCGGTCATAGCGGAAAACTGAAGCGCATCGCTCCAAGCACCGTCCACCCATTCAAAGACGTCGTGATCATAAGCAGAGCTGAAATCCAGCGCAAAAGAGCGCAGCGTCACCGCTTCCGAAAGAGAAACGGAAAAGCTCACCTCGCCGCCGACGAAAACGTCCCCCTCCTGAACGGAGGTCGTTGCGGTAACGGGTTGCTCCGCTGCAAAAGCAGGCGTAAAGGAGACCCCGCACAGGGGCGCCAAGATCAGCAGGAACGCCAGCAAGGTCGCAGTAGTCTTTTTCAAATGCTTCATAGACACGACTCCTCTTTGTATATATTCAAATCTGCACAGTTATACTTATAATAATACATATTTTATTTTAAGGGATAAAACCTCGTTTGTCAATATCAATGTATCAAAAAAGGAAGAAAGCTCCTTTTGTCTTTCTTCCTTTTATACGCTTATTCTTCGTCGATATTGGTCTGCTTCCGCAGGCAATCCATCTTCTCGTCCAATTCCGCGGAAAGCTCGGCACAGCGATACAGCTCCGCGCGCATTCTATCGGTAAATTCCGCGTCCTTTTTGTAGCAAAGCTGATGCTCCAGGCTCGCCCAGGAGTCCATGGAAAGGGTGCGCAGCTGGATCTCCACCTTCATCAGCCGCTTTTCCTGCGCCAGAAAAATGGGCACGGTAACGATCAAATGCAGACTGCGGTAGCCGTTCGGCTTGGGATTTTGAATATAGTCCTTCTTCTCAATGAGGGTAATATCGTCCTGGCCCAGAAGCGCATCGGCAAGCAGATATACGTCCGCCAAAAAGGCACAGATCACACGAACCCCCGCTACGTCGGTAAGATGCTCCTCGATATGCTCGGGAGTCACCTCCAGTTCCTTTTTCTGAAGCTTACGGTAAATGCTCCTCGGGCTTTTCAAACGAGAACGAATATCCTGAATGGGGTTGCGGTCGTAGCGAAGCGAGAATTCCTCGTTGAGCACGTTGAACTTGGTCTCGATCTCCATCATGGCGCATCGATAATACGCCATCAGTCCCGCATAGCGGTTGAAGAAGCTTTCCAAGCTCGTTGGGTTGGATCGCAATTCCTCTGCAAAAGCCTCCCTCGCCAACCTTTTTTCGTCGGGCATTTTCAGCGCTCGCCTCTCAAAATAGGAAAGAGCTTTCGTGCATACTCCATTTCCTCCTCAAAGGAATTGGCGTTCTTCCAGGAGCACTCCAGCGTGATCCGTTCGTCGTAGCCGATCTTAGCAAGCTTTTCCATCCAGGTACGCACGATGGGCTCGTCCTCGGGACGGGGAACCAATCTGTCGTCGCTGGGACGGGCAAGATGCACGTGCGTCAGCTTTCCTTTCAGCTGGTCCACGGTATCCGGATCCTCACCGTTCTGAGAGAAGTGGAAAAAGTCGATCAGACAGCCGATATTGGGATTTCCCACCAGCTCTCCCATTTCCTTACCCTCCAGAATGGTATTGATGAAGTTAGTCTCCTTATGGCGCAAAGGCTCGATCACCACGCGGATGCCCTTTTCGGCACAGATATCGGCGGCAAGATCCACCGCTTTTGCAAAAATATCCATTGCCTTTTCCTTGGGAAATCCCTCGGGTATATTTCTGGCACCGCCGGAGCCGATAACCACCACCTTGGGGTTAAATCTTGCGGCAAGCGCTACGTTTTCACGGGTAACCTTTTCGATCTGAACAGGATCCATCTCGTCACCCATCAGCTTGACCTCGGGCCCGTAGAAGCAGTTGAAAGCATCCACAGTGATCCCGTTCTTTTTCAATTCCGACTCAAATTCATCCAGCTCCTCGGGGGATAGGGTCTGCAGCCACTTCAGAGAAACCTCGACGTAATCAAATCCGTTTTTCGCCGCATCCTCGATACGACGCAGCTTGTTGCAGGTAAGACCTAATTTCATAGTCGCCTCCGTGTTACAATCATTTTCACCTTAAATTTTACCACACCTGCCGACCTTTTGCAAGGAGTTTTCTCCATTTTCCAAGGAAAAAGGCTGTGCATTTTCAACGCACAGCCTTTCGCGAGAACGATCAAGAAGTGATCATCTGTCTCTTTCCAAATCGATTATTTCGGTAACTACTTGATCATTCGGATTGATCCAATAGGTAATTTCAAGCTTCGTTTCGGATTCAATGAACTCAGCCTGTGCTATATCTTTCATTACAAAGTCCGAAAAATCTCTTTCTATTTCTAAGTAAAACTCTTCGGGATTAAAAATGTCTTGAATAACCAAAACTGTTTTGTCAGACTCTTTATAATCAAAATAAGCAACGTATTTGTCCGTATTTTGAACAGGTCTCCAAAAGAATCTTGAAACGATGCCTCGCGAAATATCATAATAACGTTCATGGAAAACAGGTGACCCACTGTGATATCGAAGCACCAAAAGAGAACCCCTTTTGGAAATGCCAACTCCACCCAATCCGTGATGACAACCCATATCCAAAATGTTTTGATCATCGTCATAGACCTCGTAAGAATAATACATTTCGTCTTCGGCATACATTTCATATATTTTATAATTTTCGCCTTCATCGAGTAATTCTTGTGTTTTTTGTTCGGTTTCCGCCGTAACCTTCGTAGCAACTTCCACTTCCTTAACACTTGTAGTTTGTGAAGTGTGTTTGACTTTTTCGGAGCTCTCCGCACAGCTTTCGCCGCTGCTGCCTTCACGATCAACACCCACTCCGCCACAAGAAAGCAAAAGAACAGTAAAAACAACCAACGGTATGCATAACGTAATTTTTTTCATTTTTCTTTCTCCTTACCGGTTACACCTAAACATACCATACTTTATTGGATCAACATCATCAAAGGGACCAAGTTCAGTATATCGTTTTGGCTGTTAGGGATTCTCAACCTTAGGACTATTAGGGTTTTTCAACCTCAATCCATAATCTACAACAACAATAGTACAGCTCCAAAGCTCGATCGCGATTTAGTTTAAGATCGTAGTTTACTATATGCACAGGAATAATGGTACCGGTAGTAAATTCAATATCCATAATTTCTTGGAAGAATTCTGTCTGCTTTTCATAATATTCTTCCCACTCGGCTTGATTTTTTTTGAAGAGTTCTGCAACTGTTGCGTCTTCTCTGTTTGCATACGCAATCTCCACTGCCTGCAAATACTCAAGTGCTTTTTCTTCCCATTTCTTTGCATATTTATCATCTACTTCTTGAAGTTCAATATTGCTCTTGGCAAGTGCCAGTTCGCGCTCATATTCAAGATCAAGAGAGTAACCGTAAAAATCAGACGCCTCACCAAGAATGATTTCTGCATGCGACAATTCCTCAGCGGTTTCAACAAGCTCCACGGTATCACTTTGTGGTTGGTCGTTTTGGTGATTGGGAGCTACGGTCTCTCTTTCACCTTTTTGCTGATCGGTTTCACAATCGGACTCAATAGCATTGGTTTTGTTTTCTTGTCCCGTTTTTTCGCTCTTGGATTCCACAGCCTCATCCGTTTTAGAGAAATACAAAACAGAAAATACAATCGTAGTAATAAAAAACAATATAACTAAAATCGTCGAAATTTTTTTCATTAAATTCTCCCTCCTTCGCACACCCAAGAAATGTCATAATTTCCATAAGAATTCATATAGCTGGAAGCTCTTGTTCCATTTCCATCACACACTTCTTTCCCAGCTGGTACTGCTTCATTCATTCTGTACGCTCCAACTAGGTGGCACGCAGCCAAGAGACCGGATTGGGTAACATATACTCCGCAATAAACGGAACCGATATACGAATCCAGCCCGTAATTTTTAATATGCCTCCACTGTTGAATATTGTATCTGGTAATGGCAACGTCTTGAGCCAAAGGAGAAGCTAAAAAAGACTCTTTGGAGTTTACACCGTAAAAATTGGCTAACTTGGTCCAATTTCCACCTTCATCCCAGAATCCCGCTTCTTTTAAAGCATCTGGTCCCATTTGATAACGTCCCCAAAATTTCCCACTTTTGCTCACTATCGAATAGTTATTGCTTGATTCACTCCCTGCCAAGGCATCAAGGTATGACAAATAATCCACCTGCAAATACATCATGCAAACAAATGTTAACTGAGATATAGGAAACGATATTTCTTTAACAAAATTAGTCAGCCCCTTCGAAAGATCGTCAATCCAACCTTGTCCACTGGGATCCGCTCGATTCACCGGGTTGTTTCCGCAATATGCGAACATATTGTAGCCGAGGACGCCCTGACCGGTGGAGAGAAGGCCATCCGCATTGATGAATCTACAAGTCTCGGGGTCGTAATACCTTGAATTTAGGTAGTACAGTCCCGTTTCCATATCGTAGTAGTAACCACGATAGCGGATGGGATTGATCAAGCCAATCAAGGTATTGGAACCGGTCATAGAAAGAAGCTTACCCCAGGCGTCGTAGGTGTATTCGGTAATGAGATACCCTGCGGAGTTATAGATACCCGTTACGTCGCCTTGCAAGTTGAAGCGATAGTAGTAGGTATCGGTATTATTATGCACAAAGCCGATGCGATTTCCGGTTTCATCAAAGAGGAAATGGAGGATATTGGTTGCGGCTGAGGTTCTCTTTTCCGCATAGATCACACCGCCGATCACGGTATAATCTACCGTATTATTTGCACCTTGCTTACGGATGCGGTTGCCCTCGCCGTCGTAGGTGAAGGTGGTGGTCTTGCTGTCCTTGGTGAAGGTGGCAAGCTTTCTGCCATTCGTCCAGGTAAGGGCAATACCATCCCGATACTGCAAGGGGTTCCCCAGGGCATCGTAGGTGATGCCGTACACCGTGCCCCCGGGGGTGGGGACGGGTCAAGAGATAGAACCGTCCCCTGTCTTTTGCCCTGTCTTTTTACTTATCGTGCCAAACTACTACCCGCTTTTTATTCTGCTGTATATTTGAACTCTACTTTTACATCTGCATTATTTTCGGATGAAAATTCAAAGACAAACTGCAAATATTTCACGTACAAAGTTCTTGCGCGTATCATCTGTAAATATTCAACATTTCTTTCAAGCGGGAAATGGCTCCCCATATGCAAATTGTAATCCGGGTTATTAACCACACCCGAAACAAATTTGAATTCTTCAAGTAAATTGTTTTCCCAGCTTTCTTCAAGTCTAAGAAAATTCTCTCGGTCTGCGTCATTTAATAAAGAGACATACGATTCGCAAGAAAAAAGCAGTTCTGCTAGCCAAATATCAGTATACTTTTCTTGATACTGTCGCATTTCAAGTGTTGTAGTAGCAACGCTGTTCGAAGCATAGTCAAAATCAATCGGGTTATCTCTTACTTCCTCTAAAAAAGCCATTTGCATTTCAGAATTCGCTTCAAACGAAGTATCAAAAGTACCAACTTCTTCATTCGAAGGCAAGACTGTTTCTTTAGATTCTGTTTCCAAAACAACCGATTGCGGCTCATTTGTGTTTTTATAACTCTCTTTATCAACACACGAACTTAAAAGCATTCCAACCACAAGTACCAAAACTGATATAAAACGCAACTTGTATTTCATGGTATTCTATACTCCCTTTCATATGTTCCGTACAAATATATATCGCATTCATCCATCCTGCGTCGCCATAATCCCAAGTCATTTCCTCCGCCTTGCGCTCTTTCCCTTGTATAATACAATGTAAAAGCTTGCTCTGCACTTTCTCCGGCAATAATTCTATTAGCTATTTTTTTAAAACCATTTCCAGCATTATATGCAACACTAACCATAGCATCAAACTGGTTGACTGGGATCGGCTCTGTTCACCGGATTATTTCCGCAATACGCAAACAAGTTAAATCCTAGAACCGATGCCGTATCAAGCAATATATCCGCGTTGATAAACCTACAAGTCTCGATATCGTAGTAATAACCACGATAGCGGATGGGATTGATCATGCCGATGAGGGGATTGGGACCGCCTACGGAAAGGCTCTTGCCCTGAGTGGTGGTGATGGGTCAAGAGATAGAACCGTCCCCTGTCTTTTGCCCAGTCGTTTTTATGTCTTTTGGCTGACCTTATTTTTAATAATGCGTTTTATTATTTTCAACAATACCGAAAACAGGATTGACAAGATTCCGCTGACCGTTGTGATCAAATAAAAAAGCGTTAACAAAAGCCCCGAAACGTTATCTCTAACAGAAGATTTTGACAACGGCAATAAACCTTGATACCAGTTGAATACCCCCAAATATCCTCCTAAAATCAAAAGCAGAAAACGGAAGATTATAATAAAAACAAGCCTAATTATTTTTTGTGATATTTTTTCGCTCTTATACTGTATTCCGAACACAAACAAAAAACTGCCGAGAACAAGAAACAGAATAAAAAAAACATCGTGCAAAGAGCTTTTTGCATTCAGATATGCAAGACCGGAAAACAGGGAATCAACGATATAAAACAATGTTCCAACAACTATGGAATAAAGAAAATCATGTTTTCTCATCTTTTCACCTCGCGCTGATATAACTGATATCCATATTTAATCATCTCGTTATCTCTCGGATCGTCATACCATGTGGTGATATCACCACATTCAAATCCAAATTTACTAATTTGATTTATTCCAGCACCAAAACAAAGAAATCCTTCTGGAAAGAGTATTGCTCCCACATAACCAAAATTTATATTACCTGGATCATCATATCTCAATGTTCTCCCGTTAAAAAGGTACTCCTTTCCTTCTTCAAAATTCCATTCATCTTGTGTTTTTATATCTAAATTCCCGCCATCGGTTACATTCTCATAACTGGTTGGTGGGGACGGGTCAAGTGATAGAACCGTCCCCTGTGTTTTGCCCCTGGCTTTCAATCATTTACTCAGCAGATTTGCCTTTTTCTTTTTATTCTTCCTCATTATTCTAAATAGAAAGAAGAAAAATACCGAAAGAGAAATCAGTGCAACAACCAAGGCGGCAATTATCGCCGGTCGAGCATCTTCTTTCACATAGGCGTTATGGTCCTCTAAATCAAAAATAATCTGCGAATCCGTCCTCAATGACACGATATCCATAAACACAACTTGGTCTTGATTTATCTGTTTTTCATATTCCTTTACAATTCCGATAAATAAGGTGTCGCCTTTTTTCAAACCGCGCAAATCATCAAGGTTTATTCTATTACAAATACTTAATGATATCAAAAACGAATTCTCGTACTCTTTTGTATATATTTCAGCAGATAAATTATTTTCTTCGCCCGAAACTGTAATACTGTCAAAAGTTGCAATTACTTCAACAGTCTTTTCTTCCGTCAGTTTAGTCGATTCGTTTATAAAAAAAGCATTACCAACCGAACCAACAAAGCAAAACAACGAAAGCAAAAGGATAAAAACATCAAATTTAATTCTTTTGATCCTCAATCGCATCAATTATATCCTCCTGCAAGTTGACCATAGAGAGCGCTGATTGGTTCGATTAAAACCAATAAGGGACCTAATCCAACTGTAATTTCTAAATCGTATGATTTATCTCCAACATCCACACCAATACTAGCTTTTATGCCGTCACACCCAACTGATGCTCAACATGAAACCGTCCCCTGTCTTTCTCCTGTCTTTACTTATAGTTCCAAACTGCTATCACTTTTCCATCTGATTTCCGGATTAATACTTCCGGTATGCCACCCTGAATATTATCCGGTAACGTTCCTTGAATCAAATACACTTGATTTTCTTCATCAAACGACACAGAAAAGGGTTTCCTATTTTGGACCGTTTTTTCTCCGTATACTTTTAAAAAAACAATTTCAGCCATTTCCTTTGCTGTTTGGGGAGAATCAATAAAACCCAGTGGTCCCGGAACGTCTTCTTTCGGGAAATATTCATTCTCAACATACCATTCAATATCATCACTGAATTCTTCCAATTTAAACGTTCCTACCGTATCATCATCTTCTTTGACGGGGGCTAACGTATCGGCTTTTTTAAAAAACACCATATATACGCAAGCTCCAATGAACGCGCTCATTAAAACAGCAATTATGCCAAATAAGAATTGTTTTTTCATCTCATAATCCTCCTATCTCAGTGGATGATTGGGATCCCATGGAATATCATCACATATTTCCGTTTTCATCGAAAAGGAAGTGCAACTCGTTGGTTGCGATGCCCTAGAGGGACGGGTCAAGTGATAGAACCGTCCCCTGTGTTTCGACCTGTCTTTACTTATCGTGCCAAACTGCTATTACTTTCCCGTCTGATTTTTGGATTATAATATGAGCAACGCCGCCTTCCATATTATCCGGTAACGTTCCTTGAATCAGCCACACTTGGTTTTTTTCATCAAACGCTATTCCAAAAGGTTCTTCGTCTTTCAACGTTTCTTCGCCATATATTTCCTTCAAAACTGCCACACCTTTTTCTTTTGCTGTTTGGGGAGAATCAATAAAGCCCAGTGGTCCCGGAACATCTTCTTTCTGGAAATACTCATTCCCAACATACCAATCAATTTGCCTGCTGTACCATTCCAATTTAAACGTTCCTACCGTATCATCATCTTCTTTGACGGGGGCTAACGTATCGGCTTTTTTAAAAAACACCATATATACGCAAACTCCAATGAACGCGCTCATTAAAACAGCAATTATGCCAATTAAGAATTGTTTTTTCATCTCATAATCTCCTATCTCAGTGGATGATTGGGATCCCATGGAATATCATCACATATTTCCATTTTCATCGAAAAGGAAGTGCAACTCGTTGATTGCGATGCCCTAGAGGGACGGGTCAAGAGAGAGAACCGTCCCCCGGTCTTTTTTCCCCCGATTATCCGACGAAAATGATCTCGTTGTTTTTCCAGTTTTCGGTCGTGGTTGTAGTCGGGAAATAAAGCTCCATATACTCGTCGAATACGGCTTTCTCGATGATTTGCTCTTGACCGTCAACGTATTCTGTATATTCTTCTTTATCGTAAGTGCAATCATAACCAATCATTTTTATAAGAACAAGTTCTTTCCCGCCCTGCGGTAATTCAT
>SVQO01000020.1 GCA_015065325.1 Oscillospiraceae bacterium
TATGGGTAGTAAGTAACAGTTGCATGGCTGGCAGGCCAACCCCAAAACGCACTTGTGCGTCGCCAGTATTGTTTAGGGCTATGCCCGAAAATGAAATACCCCCCGTTATACGGGGGGATATTTATTTGGCGGTGATAACACCGCTTTCCTTTTCCACGTTTTTGCCGAAAACGCCGCTGTAAAAAACCGATCCGTACGTAACGTTAAAGGGCGTCTTGCAGTTCCCCAGAAAGGCGTTGCGAATCAGAACGTTTTCCGCGGAAAATTCTCCGTCCTTTTGGTTCAGATCGAAAGCAACGGCAAAACCGTTGTCCTCATTTTGGTAAAATACGTTTTCGATCACCACGTTTTTCAGATCAGCGCCGAAAACGCGTTCGTTGCGCAATTCTTTCGTAGTGAAAATATAATCTACGTCGTTTCCTGCATAGATATTACCGAAATAACAGTTTTCCAGTGCTACGTTTGCCAAAACAACGCATCCGAGATCGGTATGAAGGTTCGTGGCGTGAATGTTGTAAAGCTCGCCGAGGACACTGCTTCTTGAACCGTATCCCGGTTGACCGATACGCAGAAGGGCGTAGGGCTCGTTTCCGCGTCGTATGCGAACGATATCGAAGGGCTTGATCTTGTAGGTGGGGTAATCGGGATACCGCTTTCCGTCCTGATAAGCGTAATTGTCGTTACAGTGAACGTTTTCAACGGTAACGTCGTAGATTTTTCTTCCGCCGTTGTTTCGCAGAGCAATGACCGCGCATTCCACGGAGGTAGCGATGACGTCGCGGATGATAATGTCGTGAATATCGCAATCGTGCTCCTCAACGTGGAAACGATAGGCGGGGATATTGTTGTTGATGGCGCTGAGAGCAATGACGTCGTCGCCCGTTTGACCGAAAATGCGCTCGATGAGAAGATTGCTGCAGCCGATGCGCAGATCGATGCCGTCCTGGTTCGGGCAATGACAATCTCCCGAGATCATCAGGTCCGAGAGCCTGCCTCTCTCTGTGTGAACCAGCTGGATCGCCCAGTAGCGATGATCCCGAAGCTCTACGTTTTCAATGACAAAGTCACGCAAATTGTAAAAGAGGATCATGCTGTTGTGAGAAATATGGGGCATTCCTTCAAGTTTTGCGGTCTTTTCCGTCAGCCCGTTGTGGAGGCCACCGTCCAGTACCGCGTTCCCTACGCCGCGGATGACGATGTTTCTGCTCTGCTCAGCCATGGTATGTCCTTCGGTTTCGGGATCGCGGAAATTACGGAAAATATTGTCCATAGCTCCATCTGCCTGGCGCAGATGACAGTTATCCAGAACGATCTCCATATCGGAGGGGAGGATAATGGCGCTTTCCATACTCCAAACACATTTCCCCGTGCGCGCATTGAAGCGGGGGACAGTGACGGAATTTGCTCCCGTTTTGTGAGCGTGATCCACTGCATTCTGAATGGTTTCGGAGTCGGTAGCACCCCAAAAGGCCTTATCGGCGGCATTGATAACCATAGTCTTGCTCCTTTTTCCTTTCATGCACTCACCCTATCACAATTCTGAAGGTGTGTCAATAGAATGTAGGCAAAAAGTCTGTTTTGGATTTTTCGATGTCGGGAATTGACATTACGCTTGGCTTGTGGTTAAATAATTAAGTATAAAAACCTTGCTTTGGAAGGAGACAGTATGGAAAAAAGAACCGTTCGGATCGGTGTTGACGTAGGCGGCACCAATACGGATATTTGCGCGGTGGATGAAAAGACCGGAGAATTGATGGTCTATAAATTGCCGTCCTCTCTCCATGACCAGTCTGCCGCCGTGGTAGAGGGCGTTCGCGTCGTTGCCTCGGAATATGGCTTTTCGGGGGAAGACGTGGATCGCTTTATGCACGGTACCACCGTTGCCACCAACGCCATTTTGGAGGGAAGAGGAGCAAAAACCGCCTTGATCACCACGGGCGGCTTCCGAGATCTTTTGGAGATCGGACGTCAGAAGCGCCCCGAGCTCTACGATCTGCAGGCGGATAAGGCGCGGACTCTGGTCAGTCGGGATCTTCGCTTTGAGATCGGAGAGAGATTGAATTACAAGGGAGAGGTGGTCCGCGAGATCGACGAAGCCGAGGCAGAGGAGATCGTGGATCAGATCCGCGAAAAAGGGGCAAAGGCGATCGCCGTAATGCTCCTCAATTCCTACTTGAACCCCGAAAACGAGAATAAGCTGAAGGAGATCGTCACCAAGCGCTTCCCCGAGGCGTTTCTCACGGTTTCGGGTGATCTTTCCAAGCAGTTCCGTGAATACGAAAGGCTTTGCGGAACGGTGCTGAATTCCTTCGTGGGCGTAGAAGTGAAAAGGTATATGAATAATCTAAAAAGCACTTTGGCGTCCATCGGGATCGGCAATACCTATATCAACCACTCCAACGGTGGACTGATGTCCATTGACGAGTCGATGAAATTCCCTGTAAAGACCGCTCTTTCCGGCCCTGCCGCAGGCGTGGTTGGCGCACGGTACGTTACCGAGCTGATCGGGGAAAAGGATCTGATCACCGTGGATATCGGCGGTACCAGCACCGATATCAGTCTGGTGGTGGACGGCAGATTTGAAGCCTCCGACGAAAAGACCATCAGCGGCTATCCCGTCCGCATTCCCTCCATTGATATTTCCACCATCGGTGCCGGTGGCGGAAGTATCGGCTGGATCGACAGCGGCGGAATTCTCAAGGTGGGTCCCCAAAGTGCGGGGGCCAATCCCGGCCCTGCCTGCTACGGTCTTGGCGGCAGATCGGCTACCATTACCGATGCTCGCGTTGCGCTGGGACATTTGAACCGCGAATGCCTTCTCGGAGGACGTCTTCCCATTCAGTCGGAGAATTCCACCGCAGCTCTGCAAGAGCTTGCAGAGCAGATCGATATGGAGCTTTTGGAAACTGCCCGCGGAATTATTGCCGTCAGCAATTCCAATATCGTAAAAGAGATCAAAAACGTTACCGTTGCCAAGGGCTACAATCCCGGGGATTTTTGTTTGGTCGCCTTCGGTGGCTCGGGCCCGCTGCACGCGGCTGAGCTGATGGAGGAAATGAGTATTCGAAAGGCTTTGATCCCCAAGACCCCGGGCCTTCTTGCCGCTTACGGCCTTTTGACCGAAAATATGCGCCGCGACTTCGTACAGACCTTCGTAATGGATCTGTCCGAGGAAACGGGCGATCTTTTAAAGCAGCGCTTTACCGAGCTGGAAAAGGAAGCGGAGCTTTGGTTTAACGAGGAAAAGATCGAGCCCGATCAGCGCCACCGTGAGTACTTTCTCGATATGCGCTATAAGGGACAGAATTACGAGATCCGCGTTCCCGTAGAGGTGTCTTCCATCGGTTCGGCATCTGCTCTGCGCGAGGAATTCATCAAGGCGTACGAAAGGTTGTATTCCTTCAGCTCCGACGACCAGATTCAGGTCGTCAATTTCGGACTTTCCGCACTGGGCGATATCGTTTACCCCACCGTGGTCAAGGACGAATACGCGGGAGAGGATGCGTCCGCTGCGATCATCGGCAGTCGGAACGTGTATGAGGGAGATGGAAAATTTTCCGATTACACACTTTACGACCGCGAAAAGCTTCATTACGGCAACGTGATCTGCGGCCCCGCCATCATTGAGCAGATGGACAGCACCACCATCGTCCTGCCCGGACAGGTGGCAACGGTTGACGTGTATCTGAATATGATGATTGAGCGCAAAGAGTAAAGGAGGTATTTCCAATGAAAGAAATCAATTCGATCACCCTGGAGATCATCTCCAACGGCATTACGTCCATTGCCGAGCAAATGGGCGTGATCCTTGCAAAAACGGGGTACAGTACCAATATCAAGGAGCGAAAGGACCTTTCCGTAGCGGTATTCAGCCCCGATGGGAAGCTCCTCTCTTTGGCACAGCATATTCCCCTCCATTTCAGCTCTCTTTCGGGTGCGGTGGAGGTATTGACGAAGAAGTATTCGTCAGACGAGCTTTGCGACGGGGACGTGTTTATTGCCAATGACCCTTACAGCGGCGGCGGTTCCCATCTTCCCGATCTGGTACTGCTCAAGCCCGTGTTTTATCGGGGAAAGCTGGTGGCGTATATGGTCAATACGGGTCACCACGCCGACAAGAGCCGCAAAGGTCCCACCATTTACGACGAGGGACTCAGAATTCCCTTGGTCAAGCTTTACAGCAAGGGGGAGTTGGTGCGCGACGTAATGGATCTGATCATGACCAATTTTCAGATGAAGTACGAGCGACAGGGTGATCTGAACGCCCAAATGATCACCAACCAGTTCGGAGCGGATAAGCTTTCCGAGCTTATTGATAAGATCGGCCTTGAAACCTACGAGGAATTTTGCAAAAAGTGGCTGGAATACGGCGAAAAGAAGGCGCGGGTCGCCATTGCCGCCCTGCCCGACGGAACCTACGGCTTCGAGGACTATATGGATGACGACGGTGCGGGCGGCGGCAGAGTCCGTATCAAAATGCAGGTGACCGTCAAGGGAGACCGCATCCTCTTTGATTTCACGGGCACCGATCCTCAGAACAAAGGACCGCACAACTGCGTGCCCTGCGCGCTGAAGGCGACGGTCTATTACGCGATGATGGCGATCCTGGATCACACCATCCCCGCAAACTCTGGCTTTTTCGACAGCATCGAGATCAAGGCGGAGCCGGGGAGCTTCGTCTGGGCAAAGGAACCTGCTCCCACCTCCGACCGTGAAACCACCACCCAGCGGATCGCCGATATTATCTTCGGTGCTTTTGCAAAGATGGACCCCACCCGCGTTACCGCGGCGGGCAACGGGGCAATGAGCTATTTCTTCTTTTCCGGCACCGACAAGAGAAACGGAAATCCCTACGTTTACGTGGAGACCATCGGCGGCGGAAGCGGTGCACGTTATAACAAGGACGGACTGGACGCCGTCCACGTGCACATGACCAATACCTCCAACCTCCCCGTGGAGGCGCTGGAAATGGAGTATCCTCTGATGGTGGAGAAATACGCCTTGTCCGAGAACAGCTGCGGTGCGGGAAAATACCGTGGAGGGCTGGGCGTAGTCCGTACCATCCGCGTCACCGAGGACAGCGCGGATTCGGTGCTGGTCTCTGCGGCAACCGAGCGCTCCGTCAGCCGCCCCTGGGGACTTTGCGGCGGCGGTGAAGGGGGTAACGCAAGCATCAAGATCCTCCGCGACGGAAAGGAAATCCTTTCTCATCCCAAGCCCCGAAATATTGCCCTGCAAGCAGGAGACGAGGTGGAAATGGTCACCGCAGGCGCAGGCGGCTACGGAAAGATCTCCGAGCGTGACCCCGAGCTTCTTCGCCGAGAACTGGAGGAAGGCATCATCGACGAGGCTTGGCTGAAAAAAGCGGGTATCACCCTATAAAAAAAAGAAGGGGCTGTAAAAAAAAGAAGGCTATGAAACCTCGAAAGAGGAGACATAGTCTTCTTTTTGTGGTATAATTGAGTTGCTAAAAAACAAATGTACCAACAAAGATATTATACACCATATCAACTGAAATTACCAGTAGATTTGGAAAGAAAAATTGAAATTTTTGATCCGGTATATACGTTTTGCGAAGTCATCGATCATATAGACCCGAGAAAATACCTGACTGAAAAGGACAGCAGGCTGGGTCGGAAACGGTATGACGAAATCACTTTGCTGAAGGTAATACTGTTTGCGTATATGGAAGAAGGATACGTATCAACAAGAAGAATCGAGAAATTATGCAAAACGGATATTCGTTTTATGTGGCTGTTGGAGGATCAGCCGGCGCCCAGCCATATGACGGTGGCGAACTTTATGAACCACTGTCTTGCAGAACGAATAGATGAAATTTTCTCTGAGATCAATGCGTATTTGTTTGCTACGGAAAAGGTGGATTTGCAGCATTTGTACATAGATGGGACGAAGCTCCGTGCCAATGCCAATATGTACAGTTGGGTGTGGAAAAAGAGTTGTATCAAAAATCGCGATAAATTATTTTTGAGAATCACAGAGCTTTTGAAGCATATCAATGAAATGCTGCTTTTTCAATGTGTTTGTTTCGACTTAAGACGGGAATACGCGATTGAATATCTGGAACTGGTTCAAGAAGAATACTTAAAAATGACAGGGTTTGATCCAAGGAACTCCGTTTCGGGAAAGGGAAAGCACAAAAGTCAGGTGCAACGGTATTGGGAACGATTGGAAAGTTATGTGGAAAAGTTGAAACGGTATTCAAAACACATCAAGATTTGTGGAGAAGATCGAAACAGCTTTTCCAAAACAGATCCCGATGCCACGTTTATGCGAATGAAACGGGACCATATGAAAAACGACCAACTTCTTCCCGCATTCAACGTACAAATGGGCATTTGCGATGAATACGTTGCTGTTTTTGACGTAAAGCAATACGCTTCGGATACAGATTGTTTCGTGTCTTTGGTGGAACGCTTTGTACAGTTATACGGCTTTTATCCAAAGTATCCGGTAGCCGATGCAGGCTATGGAAGCTTTAACAATTATCTGTATTGCCAAGAACACGGTATGGAAAAGTATATGAAATTCTCCATGTATGAAAAAGAAAGCAAGGATGAAGCTTACCAAAACGATCCATACCGCGCAGTGAATTTCTCTTTGGATGAAGAAGGGTGTTTGCTTTGTCCGGGTAACAAAAGGTTTCATTTTGTGAAGAACGTTCCTATCAAAAACAATCGGTTCGGTCGAACGGAAGAATACTACCAATGCGAAAATTGCGAAGGTTGTGAACAGAGGGAGAATTGTTTTCGAGGAAACGGAAATCGAATCGTGCGCTTGAACAGAGAATTAACCCAAATTCATCAAGAGGTACGGAACAACCTGAATAGCGTCCACGGTGCTCTTCTTCGTATGAATCGAAGCATTCAAGCCGAAGGTGTATTCGGTTCCATCAAGTGGAATCGCTCTTATACCAGAGCCAGAAGAAGAGGCTTAAAAGGCTTAAAATTAGAGATTGGTCTCATTTCTTGCGGTTTTAACTTGCACAAATATCATTTGAAGAGCTTAGCCAAAGAAAAAGCCGCTTAACAGATCATCGAACAATCTGTGGAAAACTCATCTGTATCCAAAATTTTGGATATGGTTTTTCCGTTGTGCTTTGTCGCCACCTTATTCTGTGCAAATCTTTGTTTTTCCCTTAAATTAACCAAGACTCACCCTTTCAAGTGAGTCTTGTCTTTTTTTCGCGACTTTTTTTACAGCCCCTTCTTTTTTTAATCCTCGTCTTCTACGGGCTCGTATAAAACGATGGGGTCCGACAGCTTGACCGTAACGGTCTGCTTTTTGTCTTCTGTTTCTTCTCCGTCGTGATCCTCGGAGTATTTGATCTCAGCTTTTCCCCGTACTTCTTTGATAAAGCCGTCCCGATCGTATTCGAGTTCGTATTTCATTTCTTGTTTTGTGCCGTCGCTTTTTCTGACCGCAACGTAAGAGAGGATATTTCCCTTTTTGTCGTACTCGATTTCGGTAATGTATTCCCATTCATCGCCGTCATCGTATTGACTGGACTCCTCGGAGTAGATCATGTTGCCGTATTTATCGTACTTGCGCTTTTCCTTGGAAACGATCTTGCTGTTTTCGTCATACTGGGTCCGCTGGGTCATATTTCCGTCGGCATCGTACTTGTACTTGGTTTTCCAAGAGATTTTTCCGTCTTCGTCGTAAGACACGTACAGAGTTTGGTTTTCGTCTTCGTCGTACTCGCACTCGTACTCTTTTATACCGTCGGAATTGTATTGGATCTCGCTCACCTTTTTGCCGTTTTTGTATTCGTACTCGGTTTTATAACGGTAGAGCTCTCTTCCGTCGGAGTTATAGCGGATTTTAAGGATCTCGTTGCCGTGCTTATCGTATTCGTATTCGATTCTTTCGATTTCTTTACCATCGTCGTCGTAAGAAATGCTAAGAGTGACGTTTTCATTTTTGTCGTATTCGTACTCGGTTCGATACGATTCCTTGCCATCGTCGTCGTAAGAAATGCTAAGAATGACGTTGTCGTTTTTGTCGTACTCGTATGTGTATTTAAAGTAGCTTTTTTCGCCGTTGTCATTAACGTTGTATCCTTGAGAAAGGATCGCGTTTCCGTTCTTATCGTACTTGAATTCCGCGCGGCGGGTTACGGTTCCATCCTTGTCGTATTCGAGTTCTAAGGTTATGTTTCCGTCTTTGTCATACTCGTACTCGTGTTTTTCCCGCTCGACGGTTCCGTCCTCGTCGTGTTCTTCTTTAAGCGTTACGTTGCCGTATTTGTCGCGTTTTTGCTTCGATTTACCGATTACCTCGCCGCCGTTCTCGTAAAGCTTTGCTTGCATCTCTCCGTAAACGACGCGGAAATCCTTCAGCATTTCCACGGAGTCCTTGTAGCCGTAGCAGTCCTTCAGATGAAGATAGGCGTCCTTGTATTCTTCGTTTTTAATACAAGCCTCGGCGCGGGCATAGTGATACTCGGGAATGAAAAAGAAGATCGTAGCCAACGTAAGCCCTGCCACCAGCGCAAGAGCTGTCAGAGAAAAGATCAGTGCTTTTTTGCGCTTGGAAAGAAAGTTCTTCGCCTTTGTGGATGCGGCTTCCTTCAGGATGGTCTGACCGCAGTTTTCGCAGAAATACTCCATCATCCCCGGATGGGTTTCCGACTTCTTTGGGTTGATCAGCTTATGTCCCTTCGGAGGTACCTCTTGCGTCTCGCGGGCGCCGCATCGGGTGCAGATGTGATACTGTGAACCGCCTTCGGTACAAGAGGGGACGGTCAAAATTTGCCACTCACCCCAAGCGTGACCGAGGGGCTTCGTTTCTTCGATTTGAGTTTCTCCGCAAATCCTGCACACCCGACTTCTCTTTCCGCATTCCGAACAGGTGGGATTGGTTTGCAGTTGCCATTCGCCCCAGCTGTGCCCCGTGGGCTGAGCCACCTCGTTTTTGATCTCGCCGCAAACCTTGCAGCGCAAAGTCCTTTTCCCCGGGACCGTACAGGTTGGGAGGACCTGCTCCGCTACCTCGTAGCTATGGTCGCCTACGGGGGTAAAGCTGTCCTTGTATTCATACCCGCAGGAACAGCGGTGCAAGGTGTAGCCGGGGGTCTTGCAGGTGGAGGGGATTACGGTATTTGTAAAGGAATGCGCGTGATTTTGTCCGTTATCCATCGTAAGTTTCCTTTCCGTAAAAAGCGCGATTCAGTTTCTTTTCAGATCAATGAAATCACAAAGGCGGTTCCAGTCGGTACGGCTGAAATAGTGCAGACCGGGACGGATGTGATAGGCAAGATCCCCCTCAGGGAAGAATTCATCGTCGCTTGTCAGACGATCCTCGCAAACAAATCCGTTTCGGAAAGCGGGGGAAGCGGCAACGCAGGAGAGGAATTCGTTTCTCGGATCTGCCCATTCGTCCTCGGAGGCACTGCCCACCAGAACCTTCCCGGCGGCACATACTGCCAGAAGATAGTGCTGGTCGAAGGGCATATTGCTTTCGTTGCCCTTGTACCGGAAATAGTTTTCGCAGAACCAATAGGGGAAGCGGTTGCAGATCGCCTCTATACTCTCGCCTTTTTTGTCTCTGGAAAGGCTGGCACCCGCACAGCCGGAGTCGTTGGAGTAAGCTGCAAAGAAGCGGGGATCGTTTGCCGCCGTCCAAAGTGCGGTCTTTCCGAGACGGGAGTGTCCGCAGACCGTGCCGTGCTCGTGATCCAGCTCGGGAAGAGTCAGCGCGTAGTCCATCAGGCGCATTGCCGCCCACGCCCACATAGAGATCTTTCCGCAGTCGGCGGGATCGTGGCGCACGCCGTCTTCGTAAAGCACACCTGCCAGACCGTTTGTAAAATCGTCGTTGTCGGAGGTGACGTCGTTGTAGTAGAAGGATAGAATGGCGTATCCGCGGTCAACGATCTCCTCCGTCGGCTGATGACGGTCGGGAATGTCGGGACGGAAGTTCGGCATAATGAAGAAGGGATGCTTTCCCTCTTTCGTGGGGATGGTGGCGTGGAAGGGGAAGGAGAATTCCTTTCCGCCTACGGTACATTCCATCAAAACTCTGCGGCAATTTGCCTTGCCCGCGCAGAATTTGGGGATCGCCTGCTCCTTTTCCACGGTGAATCGGAGGTTTTCGGGCTTGGGCGGGAGCTTTCCGTATTCCTGCTCCTCCAGCAAAGCAAACATTTCCTCGCGGGTCTTCAGATCGGGCAGAGCCATTTTTTCAAGCAATTCTTGTAACATAGTGCATTCCTTTCCTTTTGTATCATACTGACTTGATTTTATCACGGTTTTGTGATATAAACAAGAGGTAAAGAGTATTTTGGAGGATTTTTATGGAACCGAAGGATTATCAGGTTGCCCGAATCGAAGGGGAATACGCTTACCTTCACGATCTTTCGGGAGCTTGCAATGAGGACCTTTTTATTGCGCTGGCACTTTTGCCGCCCGGTGTGGATGAAGGAAGCCGATTGCACTACGAAGCTTTTGAGTACACCTTGCTTTAAAAGCGGTGGAATATAAATTTTAAGGAGTGGGAATTATGTTTGGGTACGAAAACGGTAAAAAAATTGCATCCCTGGGCTTTCTTTTGGCAACGGCTCTGATCGTCGTGCAGCTTGGAGCCTCTTTTTTTCTGGTTAGGGCTTTAGGCTTTAATCCCGAGCTTTTGTCCGTGCTTTCCTTGCTGTCGAGCGTATCATATCTGCTTGTAGCGGGCGGCTATTTTCTTATGTGGATGAGCCGAAAGGAATTTCTGGATTTTGTTACGGCAGGACTTGCGGCTGCGACGGTGGTCGTTCCAATCTTTATGCTTTGGATCTTGAAGTTCCCCGCGGTGTTTTACTCGATGCTGATGGCATTGATCTGGGCTGCACTTTATTTTTCTGTGGCACTTCGGGCGAAAAATCGAAATTCCACGCTCGCCCTTTTGCTTTGCGGCGTCGCTTTTTTCCAGGTTCTTTCTATGTTTCTTCCCGTGGTCACCGGCGGTGTGCCTGCCGATGGTTCGCTGAGGCTTTATGCGATGAATTTCGTATCTCTGATCTCTCTGGCGGTAAAGCTTGGCGGAGCGGGGCTCTGCTTCCTTGCGACCAAAATGAATTGAAAAGCCGGAGATGCGAAAACTCCCTTCCCGATGTGCGTGGGAAGGGAGTTTTTTTTATTTGATCTGTTTCCAAAGGGCGTCCAGCCCCATTTTTACGTCGGCGTAGGTCTCCTCAAAGTTTCCCGTGTACCAAGGATCGGAAATATCACGGTTCAGTCCTGTGTAGGACAGGAGCGATGCCACCTTGTGTCCGTTTTTTCCAATGAAGGGGGCAAGATTTCTGCGGTTGTTTTCATCCATAATGATAATCAGATCCGCTTCGTCGCATTCAGCAGCAGTGATCCTCTGCGCGTATTTTCCCTTGCAGGAAATCCCCAGACGCTCCAGCACCCGTCGGGTCCCCGGATGAACGGGATTGCCCAGCTCCTCGCAGCTGGTGGCACGGCTCGTGATGAGAAAATCCTTTTCCCGTCCCTCCTTCTTTACCGTATCGCGGAACAGAAATTCCGCCATGGTACTGCGGCAAATATTGCCGTGGCATACGAAAACGATGCGCTTCATATCATTTCTCCTTTGCCCGCAGGCTTTCTTTTTTCTTGAATTTTTCGACTTGGATCGCGCCTTTGGCGCAGGCGCTCAGACATTCTCCGCAGCGGATGCAGTCTGCGCTGTTGGGGTTCTCTCGAACGGAAATACCCAGCTTGCACGCCTTTTGACAAGCACCGCAGGAGATGCATTTCATTTCGTCAATGCGGTAGCGGTAAAGAGCAAAGCGGTTGAACAGTCCGTACAGAGCGCCGAGCGGGCACAGGTATCGGCAAAACGGGCGGTATATCAGAACGGAAGCAACGAGGATCACGGCGAGAACGGAGAGCTTCCAAACGTAAAGATCTCCGAGAGCGTTTTGCAAAAAGGGATTTAAAAGCACCAACGGGATTCCCGCCTCCAGCGTTCCCGCGGGGCAGATGTATTTACAGAACCAAGGATCGCCCCCTCCCGCGGCGTTGTGGAGAAGCGTGGGCAATACCAGGACAAACAGTGCCAAAAGCAGGTAACGAAGCCGCCGAAGGTGCTTTTCTAAGGGGAGCTTTTTTACCTTTTTGGGAAAGGGGATCTTGTGCAGAAGATCCTGGATCAGTCCGAAGGGGCATAAAAATCCGCAGATCAACCGACCGAACACTGTTCCCAAAACGGTCAAAATGCCCAGCACGTACAGAGCCGCGTGAAAGGAGCCCGTTCCCAGTGCGGACTGCAGGGAGCCGATGGGGCAGGAGCCAAGCGCACCCGGACAGGAGTAACAGTTCAGACCGGGAGAGCAAAGGCTCTTAAGCTCGCCCGTGTAGATCCTTCCCGTACGAAAGCCTATCAGGTGTCCGTTAGACAGGGCGGCGAAGGCACATTGTATGAAAAGGCGGATCTTGCCCCGTTTTTTCTTCTTAGCCAATTCCGATACACTCCAAACAAATCATAACTGCCTTGCTCCAAACCGAATCGGGCCCTCCGCCCAGAGAACCGAGTGCGATCAAAGCAACGCCCAGGGACAAAAACACGGCGGGGAGGAGCAGCTTTTTCATCGAACCTCCTCCATCAGGTCTTCGATCACGCTTTCCCACTGTTCCTTGGACATAGAGCCGGTATAGACCTCGCCCACCCGGTTTCCGTTTTTATCCACGAAGACCGTGGTAGGGACGACTTGTACCTGCCCCAAAAAAGCGTCGTTCAGATCCTCGTTGGGGAGAATGTGCAGATAATCCGCACCGGTCTGATCAATGATTTTTTCGGCTTTGCTCTTTTGGGAGGAAATGACCTTGCCGTTTGGATCGGTTACGTCCAGAACGATGCCGATGACTTGAAAATTTTCCCCTCCCGCATCGTCCAGTTCACCAAGATCCGGCATCTCGTTGATGCAGGGACCGCAAAAGGTTGCCCAGATATTGACCATGGTCAATTCGCAGTTTTCAAACACGTCCTCATCGACTGTGTTCCCCTTCAGATCCTTTGCGGTAAAGGAGCCGAAAACGCTATCGCCGCTTTCGGAAGAATCGTAATCGTCATCGTCATCATCGTTGCTGCTTCTGCCGCATCCGCTGAGAAGCAGGGCAAGTGCCAGCATACAAAGAAAAATTCTTTTCAGTTTCATTTTATTTCCTCACTTTTTATAAAATGGTGTGAATGACTTCGTACAGCTCCTCGGGGGTACGTGCAAAATGCTCTGCGCCTGCCTTGAGCAGAACGCTTTCGTCGCGAAAGCCCCAGGTAACGGCAATGCAGGGAACTGCGGCGTTTTGGGCGGTCTTTACGTCCACCTCGGAATCACCGATATAAATGCAAGCATCCTTGGTTCCGCCCAATACCCTCAGGGCGTATTCGATGGGATCCGCCGCAGGCTTGCGGGGAATATCCTCCCGCTGACCCAGTGCAAGAGGGAAGGAGGGGAAAAAGCGCTTCCCGATCCCCTCGGTGGCTTCGTGGGGCTTGTTGGATACGATCCCGCAAACAAAGCCCTCGTCCTCCAGCCTTTTCAAAGCCGCGGGTAAGCCCTCGTAAGGACCGCTTTGATCCATTGCGTGCAGTGCGTAATAGGGGCGGAAAATATCCAGCACCCGAGCCCGCTCCTCCTCGTTTTCCTCGGGAAGAAGATTCTCGATCAGCTTGACGACACCGTTGCCCACTGCAAGACGAACTTCCTCGGGACTCCGCTCGGGGTGCCCCGTTTCTCTCAAGGCGAAATTTACGGAATCGGTAATATCCCGAAGGGTATCCATCAGGGTTCCGTCTAAATCGAAAAGAAGAATTTTCACAAAAAATACCTCGTTTATTTTTTCCCAGTTTAGCATAAAAAAACGGAAAATACAATGGCTTTGCGTAAAAAGCGCGTCCCGTTTTTTCGGGACGCGCTTTATGTTGTCATTGCGTGTCAGTACTGTTTTCGTGTATGATCTGCCCGTACCCGCAGTAAACGAGAAGGAGGATAAAAAATGGAATGGTTTACAGAAGGCTTAAGCGAATGTGTTTTTGCGCTTCTTGGCATTGCTCTGACCCTTTTGGCGTCTCGGATCGGCGCTCTTGCGGGAAGGCTTGCAAGAGAGAAGCTGCAGGATGAAAGAGTACGGGAGGTAGCAGCTACCTGTGTCCGCGCAGTGGAGCAAATGTATAAGGACCGAAGCGGCAAGGAAAAACTGGAGAAAGCTCTTTTGATGGGGGAAAAGCTTTTGATGAAGAAGGGGATCCGCATTGGTGCACAAGAGCTTCGCGTGGTGTTGGAGGCGGCGCTTTCCGAGGCGAAAGGAGCGTTTCGGGAAAAATGAAACTGATCACCATTTTGGGAACCCTCACGGGAGTTCTCATCAGTTTGGGAACTCTTGTAACCGTCACGGTTCCCGCTTTGCGGAATAAACTGAAAAAGGGACTTCTTCGCGGAGAGGAGACGGAGCGGGAGCTCCGCGCCATCCGACTGCTTTTGGAGGAGCACGTAGCAAAAGACGAGGAGCTTCGCGAAGAATTGGCATTGCAAAAGGAGGTGGATCTTTGTGTGCTTCGGGATCTGATCACGGGGATCTATTTCCGACGTGCCAAGGAAAAAAGGATCCACACCTACGAATTGGAGGATGCTTCCGCCTTGCACGATCTGTATCGTCGTCGCGGCGGTAATTCTTACGTGCACACCCTTTACGGGCAGATGACCGGTGAATGGGAAATCATTCAATAGAAAAGGAGAAAAAATGAGAGAGATCGTATTTGATTTGACACAGGATTCGTATTTTCCCAAGATCGCCTTCGGTGGCTTTGAGGGAGAGCACAACGCAACCAGGCTTGCCTTACGCTTGCCCGAGCGACTGCTTGCAGCGGATGCAGTATATTATATGGTGTTTGAAACGGAGAAAAACGACGAAGTGATCTTTTCCACACCGCTTCTTGCGGAGGGGAATTTGATCGGAACTGCTTTGCCGAAGCAGGTCATGGTTTCTCCCGCCGTAAAGGTACACGCCGCCGCCTATCGCAGACAGGGCGAGGAATTGACGGAGATCGCCAAAAGTCCCCGCGTGATTTTGGAGATCAAGTATCCCGAGTCCGAGGTACAGACCGAGCTTTCCCGCGACGGCGGCGGGATTCCCGGGCTTGTGATCGAGTCGGCATTGCTTCCTCACAGCGAAAATCCTGTCAGCTCCCGTGCTCTTCACGGTGAGATCACAGCCTTACGGGGAGAACAGCTGCAAAGCGCTTTCGTAGATGAGAACGGGGATCTGGTCTTAAAAAAGAAAAACCGTACCGCGTTGACTGCGGGAAACGTGATCGGCCCTCAAGGAGAGAAGGGAGATCGGGGTGAAAAAGGAGATCAGGGTGAAAAAGGAGATCAGGGTGAAAAGGGAGAAAGGGGAACCGACGGCAAAGACGGAATCGACGGCAAGGACGGAATCGACGGCAAGGACGGAATCGACGGCAAGGATGGAAAAAACGCTGATTATTCCCTCGTAGCCAATGCTCTAAAAGGGGCAGTAAGCGGTTCGGCGGTTTCTCTGAAGGACGTTTCGCCTTTTGAACACGAGATCAAGGTGAAGGTGTCCGGCGTTCCTTTGGAAGACGGAAAAGGCGATTTGTATTTTGAGAATATAGAATTGCATGCTACCGGCGAGCCTTATCTCAACGGTGGCGGCGTATATACCGTCAGCGGTTGGCAATGGGACAGTAGCGGAGAGTTGCACTTGAATTTTGAAGGCGGTTTTTATTGTAGTTTAAGCACAGCCACTCTTGAACCGATCCCCGAAGAATTACCGATCGGCACGGAGCTTTATTACGATTTGGATACCGATTCCCTGTATGAATGGGTGAGAGGGAGCTCCGTATCCTTGACCAAGTGCGGAAAGAACCTGGTCGATCAAGAAGGCTTTGTCGGAAAGCAATGTGTAAAAAATGAAAAGAAAAATCTTGTGCTTACTATGGAAGGGACCAACACCAGCAGATGGTCCGGCACCTGCAATATCGTCCCCATAGAAGCGAATACTCCCTTTACGCTTTCTTTCAGACTGATTGCAAACAATATCGATTTGGAGCAGTATCATAAGACCTTCGGTCTGCAAATCACCTATGAAGACAATACCACTTACGTGGTCGGCACGGATCGGTTTGATACGGCTTCTTCCGGCGAAAGAGTCAAGCTGAAAACGCTCACCCGCCCCAAAAAGGTAACGATGATTTCGCTGTATATCTTGCCCGAATCGGTGGTTGGCAGCTCCATTGAATTTACCGATTTTCAAATCGAGCTTGGAACAACCGTCTCGGAATACGAGGTGTACAAAGAGCCTGAGACCTGTGCCCCTGACAAGGACGGCACGGTTACGGGTATCGTCGGAAAAGGAGAAAGCGTGACCCTTATGACGAACACCCCCGGAGCAATTATTACGGCAGAATATAACCGCGATCTGGTCAAGGTAATCCAAAGACTGGAAAGCGCACTGATTACCACAGGAGGAGATTTGTGATGAAAAAAGTTTTTATCGGCGTTGGCCATGGCGGCAGTGACCCGGGTGCGGTTGCAAACGGCTTTCGGGAAAAGGATCTGAATCTTTCTATCGCCCTTGCCTGCAACGAAGAACTTCAGCGACACGGCGTGACGACCTTAATGAGCCGTACCGCCGACGAAAACGATACCCTGAACGAGGAGATCCGTGAGTGCAACGCCTTCGCTCCCGATCTCGCCCTTGACGTTCATAACAATGCAGGCGGCGGCGACGGGGCGGAGGCGTTTTACCACTTCGGCGGCGGAACGGGAAAGCGTTTGGCGGAGAACGTTCTTCAAGAGCTGATAGCCATCGGGCAGAACAGCCGCGGCGCAAAGACGAGAAAAAATTCCGCCGGAAGAGATTGGTACGGCTTCATTCGTGAGACCGCCTGCCCTGCGGTCATCGTGGAATTTGCCTTTGTGGATAACGCGGCGGACCTGCAATTTATCGATACCCCCGAGGAACAAAGAAAGGCGGGCATCGCCTGCGCCAAGGGAATTCTTGCCACCCTGGGCATTCCCTATGTTCCCCTCGTGACCGTTGTTCCCGAGCCTATTCCCGAGCCCATTCCCGAGCCCGAGCCTATTCCCGAGCCCGAGCCCATTCCCGAGCCCGAGCCCGTTCCCGAGCCCGAACTCATACCGGCTTCGTTCTGGGGAAAATTGCGGAAGATTCTGAAAGACGTAATCCACCGTATTTTTCACTGAGCGTAACAAAAAGAACCTACCGCGTCAAGCGGTAGGTTCTCCTGCTTTTTCAGGTGATCAGCATCAGCCAGAAGGGGAGAGTGACGCAGGAAAGAGCATGAGTGGTGAGAACGAGTCCTGCACCCAAACTGCAATCCTCACCTACCAGCTTCGGGAAAACGATGGTGTTGAGTCCGCAGGGCATGCAGGTTACGATAATGGCGAAAAGCAAAACCTCATCCAGTCCCAGGAGCTTGCAAAGTCCAAAGGCGATCAAGGGGATCAGCACCAAACGAAGGACGGAAAATACGTATAATACCTTACGCCGCAAAAGTTTTTTGACGGAAAAGGCAGAAAGGCTGATACCTACCAAAAGCATACTTAGCGGACCTACGCATCCGGAGGCACCGGAAAGAATGCCTGTGACAAGACCGGGGAGTTTGAGACCGCTGAGACCTGTTACCGCACCCAGAAAAATGGAACAGGTCATAGGGTTGACCATTTTTTTCCATGAAAAACCGTTGCCCGTCAGCAGCACGAAGCCGATGCTGTACGTGTAGATGATCATAGGAATACAAAAGAGGATCTGCCCCGTCAGAGCGGCACTGCCGAAGCTTTCCTCAATAAGTACGTATCCCATGTAAGCGTAGTTACAAATGGGGATGGAGTATTGATAAACTCTCTTTTCGTAGGGGTGCTTTGTCAGAAGTTTTGAAAGAGGCAGAGAAATCAGAACCAAAAGAACCAGCATCCCCAGTCCGATTAAAGGAAGCTTCCAGTTTTTGCTCAAATATTCGGTGGTGAAATTGGTAGCAAAGGAACGAAAAACCTTGCAGGGTAAAAAAAGATTGACCAGCAAATAAGACAAGATTCCCGTCTGCTCGGTATTTTTCGGCTTTCGCTTGCCGAAGAACCATCCCAGACACAAAAAGAGGTATAGGATGAAGAGCTGTTCCAAGATGATCTTCATGCTTTTTCTTCCTCAAGCTCCGTGACGGGAGTGACGATCACCTTGCCGTAAGCGTCCAATAAGGGGGTCAGTCCGCCGGAATAGCCGCATTGGCGGTATAAGTAATTGACACCGGTTTCCCGATCCACCCAGATCTCCATAGCTCCCATGCTTTGGGAATAACTTTTGATGAAGCGTTTGTCTTTTTTCATAAGATCTCCTTATTTATCGAATCGCTCGGTTCCCCACCAATCGGGAACCAGGTCCTTTAGCCGAACCGTTTTCTGCGTTTCAAGATCCACCAGGATCTCAATTTCTCCGCTGTCCTTGCCCAGCTGCATCATAAATTCTCGGCAGGCGCCGCAAGGGGAGCCGACTCGCCCGTCTGGCATTACGGCAACCATCCGTTTGATTTTGCTTTCCCCGTTTGTAAGCATATTTGCCATCGCGTTGCGCTCCGCACACATCCCGAGACCTGAGGCGGTATCAATACATACACCCGTGTAAATGCTTCCGCTTTTCGTCAAAACAGCGGCACCGACACCGCCTGCTTCCATAAACGGCGAGACGGTTCGTGGTCTTTGCACCTTGACTGCGGCGTCATATAGAGTTTTCCACATGGTTTTCTCCTTATTTTCGGCAAACGAAGATGAAAGCCGCTTCGGTTTCCGCTTCGTTTTCGATCCGCATTCCCGCTTTCCGGATCGATTCACGTGTTTTCTTCGGGGTATCGGGAAATATTCTGAGGTTGCGATCGCCCATATCGATCAGATCCTTTTCGCTTTTGTCAATTGAAAGGCAAAAAATGCCGTTGTGCTTTAACAGAGAGGCGACCTTCTCCATGAAGGCGTCCTTGTTTTCAAAATGCATCAGTGTCAGCGAGGAATAGATGACGTCGTACTGCCCTTTTGATTTGCAGGTACAGAAATCGTCGCAGATCAGGGTAACGTTGGAAAAATCCTTCAGATTATCCTTGGCGCGTTCTACGGTTTTCGGTGAAAGATCGATTCCTGTAAAATGGCAGCAAAACGGAGCTACCCGGGCAGCAAGCCGACCCGTTCCCACGCCGATCTCCAGAACCGTTTTCGTTTTTTGCAGCTTCAAGGCATCCAAAAAAGGCTTCCCGTCCCATCGATCCATATATTCCCGCAGTGCGGGAGGATCGCGGAAGGGATCGTTTTCTTCATCGATCAGCCGATCGTAATGCAGTTTTACGTCTGCGCGGTACGCGCGTTCGGAGGGCTCTGCTCGGTATAAAAAGCATTCCTTTTCGTGAGAACGGATGATTCCCACGGCTTGCAGGTAGGAATAGATGATGGTAGAGCCTACGAATTTCATCCCCCGCTTTTGAAGATCGCGGGAAATGGCGCCCGACAGAGCGCTTACGGTCTTTCCCGTTTCGAATATAATTTCTCCGTGAGTAAAGGTTTGCAGATACTTGTAAAAACTGCCGTATTCCTTGACGATGCTTAGAAAAATCTTGCTGTTTTCTATGCTTGCGCGGATCTTTAATCTGTTGCGGATCAGTCTTTTGTTCGCAAGCAATTCTTCGATCTTGTTTTCACCGTATGTACACACCTTCTCAAGGTCAAAGCCGTCGTACGCCTCGCGAAAGGCTTCTCTTTTGTTTAAAACGCATTCCCAGGAAAGTCCCGCCTGGAAGGATTCCAGGATCAGCATTTGGTATAAATACCCGTTGGTGAAATCGGGAACGCCCCATTCATTATCGTGATAAGCGACGTAAAGAGGATTGTTTAAATTGCACCAGCTGCATCGTTTCACGCCGCCTTTTAAGGCTTCCAGATAAGCGTCTGCCTCGGCACGGCTGTGGAAGATCACGACCTGCTTTTCCTCTTTGTACGCTTCGATCAAATCGTATATTTTCGGCAAGGACTGTTCGGCAAAATCTTTGATGAAGCCTTCAAATTCAGGGTCCGGCTCCGTTTCGATCCACGGGAGATCGTAGCGACCCTTTCCCAGGCGTTCGGTGGCACCTTGCAGACAGACCTCGGCGGGGAGGTCAAAGAGGAACACGGTATCGCATTCCCGAAGTCGCATTTCAATGGTTCTGTTATAATTCCCGTCAATGATCCAGCGGTCACTTGCAAAAATTTCACAGATCCTCTGATCGAATTCCTCTCTCGGAATGTGGGTTTTATCAGGCTTGTGCCAGATCGCGTCGAGATGATACAGCGTAAGTCCCGTAATTCTTCGAAGCTTTTCGGAAAAGGTGGTTTTTCCGCTCCCCGGACAACCGATCACAATGACCTTTTTCACGCTTCTCACCTCCAGTGTCAAATTATAGCACGGATTGGTATTTTTTTCAACGAAAAAATGACAAAATGGACTGTGTTTCTAAAAATAAAGTGTCAAAAATTGTTTACAAGCAACGGAAAATATGCTAAAATTTTCGCTGTAGTTATGGACCAATCTTTAAAGAAAGTACGGTGAAAATTATGAGTTTACAATTGCAAGCAGCGATACCGCTTTTTATATGCCTTGTTGTCCTTATTGCCGTAGCGGTGGTGAGAAAGTACGGAAAAACGGAGGTTTTTGTAATTTGTCTTGCTCTTTTTGCGGCGGGACTGACTTCCGTTTTCGTACCGCTTTCTCCTTTTGCGGCAGTGCAGGGGACGGAAGTCGGTGAAATTACCAACAGCGATGTTGCCAGTCTTGCCCTTGCTCAGCAGTATATGGTGGAGGGGGACTATAATAAAGCTGCCGAAGTGCTGGATGAGCTTCAAAAATCCAATGCGGACGATAAAGAGGTTCTTCTGGCGAAGGCGAGATGCTCCCTTCTTTTGGCGAATTTTAACAGTGCAAAGCTATTATACGATTCACTGGACTCTGCACCGAAAAAAGAAGTTGAGATGGTGAATGCCCTAGCAGCTGCCTCATCCTATCAGAATTACGGTGCCATTGCCCATCAAATCAAAGAGGATGGCGGAGACCCCACAAAATACGGTTTTAAAACAGCCTCTAAGTCCGCTTTTTCTTACGAAGATGCTAAGAAAACCGTCACAGACAGCATAAAAAGCAATTTGGAAAAGATTGAAAAGGACTACGGTGAAGAATTCATTCGCGGCATCAAAAACACCATTTCCTTGAACCGTTATTTTGATTCTTTTCTTGCCGACGGCTATTGCAGCGACATTCAAGACGTGAAAAATGGTCTGAATGAATTGAAAGAGATGATGGAGGAAGAATCCGACCTTTTGTCAAACAGCCATATGAGAGCGGCAAGACTGAGAGGAAATGCGATCATCGGAGATTATGCCGACATTGCCGAAATGGCCGACGAAAACGTCAGCCCCGAGGAGGCGATTATTCTTTCCGAGCTGTATCTCAGAGGATACATCAAGGAAGAAGATTTTTCCGACAGCTTCGTCAAAACGGATCTGGAACGAAGAGAAGCCGTTTTAGATGCTTGCAGCGAGACGCTGAAGAAAAAGAGAAAGGATCTTTCCGAGGAGGAGTATAGTAAGTATCACGCTGTTATTGATGCTTTGAAGGAAGGTCTGGAAAGACCCGCTTTTGCAATCATCAAGGAGGGGATTCAAAAAGAAGCGAAGAGCGGACGCTCCGTTCTGAAAAGTAAGTGCTTCCTTGCCCTTGCCAAAATCGAGCAGAGCCGAGGAAACAAAGATAAAACCTCCTCCTATCTTTCCGATGCGCTGCACAGTGCTCAGGATAGCGACGATGAGAATTACCGTCTTCCCATGGGGCAGATGCTCAGTGTGATACAGGGGAACAGTCAATCCTCGGAAGTGAAGAACATTGCCAAATACGTGGATAGCGCATTGGACAACGCTTTGCCTTTGGACGTTCAGATCATCACTCCGCCAGTGGAGATTGTTGACGGTGAAAACTCAAACGACTCGACTGAGGAGAATTCGGATCAGTATGGCGATACGAATCAAGATAATCAAAATCCCGATGAAGACGGGAATAAAAAAGATAAGCAAACCGACACGACTGCAATGGAGTACAACGAGGAAGAATTCCGTGGTGAAATGACGGAGATCGTCTCTCAGGGCTCGGCTACCATGAACATCGGTGTTATCAACAAAGATGAATTTCCCGACGTTAAGGCTCGCATTCAGATCCAGTCCTCCAAATGGAGCTCGTTTGACGAGATCAAGCGGAATCTAATCGTTTTTGATTGCGGTTCCTACATTCAGGACTTTACTTTGGAAAAGCTTGAATTCAAGCGCTCCAATATTATCCTGCTTTGCGATATTTCGGGAAGTATGAACGGAAATATTCCTCAGTTGCATGAAGCGGTGACATCCTTTGCGGATAAGATGCTTCCCGGTGAAAAGGTTGCGGTTGTCGGCTTTGACAGTGATATCGTGTTCATTGAGGAGTTCACCGCCGATCCCGAAAAGGTGAAAAAAGCGGCAGATAAGCTTTATGATGGAGGAGGCGGCACTGCACTTTACAGTTCTCTTGTGGAATGCCTCGAACAGATGAAGGCGGATATCAATGCAAATAACATTGTGATTGCCATGACCGACGGTCAGGACGGTGATTCCGTCGGCGAGGGAGAAATGTATCAGACCATCAATGGTCTTTGTGCGAAAAACGGCATTACCGTTTATACGCTCGGTCTTGGCGGCTCCGTAAACACGGATTACCTCGAGCATATGGCAACCTGCGGAAACGGAAGCTTTCTCTATATCGAGACCATTGAAGATCTGGAAAGCTTTTATGATTTTATTCACGGTATGCTCCACAATCAATATATTCTCTCATATACTGCGAAAAATCGAACCAAAAATGAGAGAAAGCTTGAAATCTCTATGAATGAGGAAATGGGCAACGCCCAAAAGACATATTACCTGGTTGACCCGGTTTATACCGATGAAGGAAAAGATGCTTACAATCCTTACGTCGTGGAGGACGTGAAACTTTTGGTGAACGGTCTTAATACTAAGTTTCTCTATAAGTCCTCGCAGGATCATACCGTCTCGCTGAAAGGAAACGGATTTGATGAGGGAGACGACATTGACGTAAGACTTGTCGGAAATGTGCGATATCAGTTAAAAGCAAAATTTGTAGACAAAAAGACCTATGAGATCACCATTCCGACCGAAGTCTCCGTCGGTACCTATGATCTGTCCGTAAGCGTGGCGGGAAGCAATTTCGAATTGAAGTCGGAACTGACCATTGCCGCATACGGAACGGAAAAAACCTTTACATTCGGATCTTATACGTTCACGGCGCTTTCCTCCTACGTCAATGAGAATGAAAATACTGTTCTCAGCGGAAACGTTACCATGAACAACTGGCTCCGCTTTAAGGGAGACATTGAAATTTCCGGCAATTATAACAATGCGGAAATGGTAAGCATTACGGATCGGCACGGTGTCTATATCAGTTACAGCACCTCCGTTGCTCACGGCTTGGCGTACACGATGGCAGATTGGGGACTTCCCGTATCCTTCCCCGCCCTCGGAACCTTTAATATTTATTCTCAACGCTACGATCCGTCGGATTACAAGAATTTTAGGACCTCCGATATTGAGGTTGGCGCAGTTATCAATATGGCCACCCTGATCGCCGAGAATCCTTCGGTCTCCGTTTATCCCGATATGTTGGAATTGCAGGTGCTTAACGTGGGACTGGACCTTCCCTTCCAAGAACAGATTATGAAGGGCTTCGGTAAAGAGACGCTTGCAAAATTCAAAGCCAAGTCGGAGGTGCAGATTTTGGTCGGCGCTACCTCCGTCGGTTTGAATGCTGAAGTTTCATATTCGGACGGCGCAGATTACGATGAAAAAGTAACAGGAGAGTTTGTATTCGTATCGTTGCCTCTGAAGCTTTCAAAACTTGAACTTTCCATCAATACGATGGAAAACGATTACAGCATTTCCGCCGGCGTTGCCTTTAAGGCATTGAAGGATATGGAGGCGGGACTTGAATTCGGATTTGAGGTTGATGGCGGAAAATTTGAGAGTGTCTATTTGCAAACAGATGGTGTAGATGTACCTCTTATGGAAACTCCGGTTCCTATTTCAATCGGCAATTTCGGAATAGAGCTTGCCGGCTTTTCCAAATACGAGTCGAACCAGGATACGTTATCCAAGGCACTTGGTACAAAGGTTACGTCAAAATTTGAAGTGGATTGTGGAAAACTGAAAACAAAATTCCCCAAAATTGCAAAGCTTCTCGATGCTGAGGATGCGGCATTGGCGTCTCTGAAGGACTGCGAGCTGTCTCTGCAACTTAAGGAACTGCGCATTCTCTTCGATGCAGACGTGGAACTGTTTGGTGTTCTTGATATTGGAGAATGCAGCGTGTCCCTCGGATGCTTTGACTACACCAATGCGCTGATTGGCTACTACAATGAGGATGAGGTCGGATTGCGCGTGAAGCTCACCGCGGGAATCGATTGGAAAACCGGTGAACTGAAAATGCAGGCGCAAGGCTCTGCAGAGGCTGTTTTGGGTATGCCTTACAGCGGCCTTTGGCTGAACGGTAAGGCGAACTTTGAGGTAGGCTGGTGGATTTTCCGCACGGACTTTGATGTTTCGGGTGACGTCCTTTTGGGTGTTTATAAAAACTCTAGCGATAATCTGCAGTTTTCTGCGATTGTCAGAGGTGTCAATTCCAAGGGTGAATACAGCGGATTCCACGCCTACGTGACAAAAGCTACCGGATTTGATGTGTATTCTTATTAAGGAACGGTTAGACCTATGAAGAAAATACTTGCTTTTATACTACTGTGCGCTACGCTTATGACGGCAAATTTTGCCGTCTTTGCGGAGGTGCAAGAAAAGGATACCTTTTACTTGAATGAACAGAAGGATATCGTTATTGCGATCTCTTGGGATCAGGCAAAGCCTGCTATCGTATTCATCGATCCGGAGGGGATAGAATACAATCCCGATCAATCGGCCGAGGGAACTATGACGGCTGAAAACACTACCACCAAAACGATCTATTACATTGTGCAGGGTGCTGCCCAGGGCCAATGGCGCGTGCGTTACGACAAGGGTACCAACAGCAGAATCGATATAGAGCTGCACGAATACAAAAAGGGACTTTTTATCGAAAACTTCACCTTGGGAACGATCGAAGAAAAATATCTTCCGGTTTCCTTTCAGGTGTCCGGAGAGGACGGCGCGTATTATAACTATCGCATCAGTGCGATGATCGATCACACCGGCTCGGAAAAGGTAGTAGCCAGTGGCACCGCGAGAGTTGGCGACGTAAAAAACACCCGTGCAAATCTTTCTGCGCTTTCCAGCTATAATGCTTATATGCTTAAGCTCTACGTTTGGCAGAATGAAGACGGAAGTGACCTTTTTGACTTTATGTTTTCCCCTACCTTTGAATTTGTCAACAAGGCCATGGACAAATATGCATCGGATTTCAAGATGATCGTTTGCCCTGATGAAAGCTTGCTTTACGTAGGCTTTGACAAGCTGGACTACAACGTGGACGGAATGTTGGTGGCGGTATTTGAGGACGGAGGGGAAGAACCGATCTTCTTTGACGAATACGATCGGGATAAAGAAGAGATCCAGCTTGCCTACGATCCTGCTGCCAAAGAGGTAAGCGTTGAGGTATCCTACAAGGTCGATGGAGTCAATACTACGCCGATTCGGAAAACTGCAAAAATTTCTGATATGGCGATCTCCATTCCTTCGGGTGAGGCGTTTAATTCCATCAATCTTCCCATGACCTATAAAGGTCTTGAAAAGCAACTTTGCGCAGTTACCGTCAACGGCTACGTTACCGAGCTTGTTTTGGACGGAAAAGGCCAAAGTAACATTACTCTCGGGGACGATTGGAACACCCTCAGAATTGAGTATCTAGATCAGAACGGCGTTACTTGGCTGATCGAAAGAGAAATTTTTGTGGATCGAATTCCGCCTGTACTCCATATGAGTCAGAATTATGACGGAATGGCAGTCAGTGCGGAGGAGGTTGCCGTGAGCGGTACCACTTCGGATTGCGAAGAATTGCTCATTAACGGAAAATCGGTAAAAATCGAAGCGAACGGTGCTTTCTCCGAAAAAATCAAGCTTTCAAAAGGGGAAAACCGCGTTACCGTTATTGCCAAGGATGCCTTGGGTAATGAAACCAGATACAGCGCTGTGATTTTCAGCGGAGTAATTACGGAGAATAAGGGAACGGAGAATACGGCTCCCGGCGCATTTCTGGAAAAGATTTTTTCGCAGGACAGCTACTTTGTTTTGATCTCAAGCTCCGTGATCGCCCTTCTTATCGTTGCCTATGCTTTGATTTTCTGGAGAAAACAAAAAGAAAAAACACAGGGAGAAAAGAAAGAAAAAAAGCAAAAAAAAGAAAAGAAAGTGAAACCCAAAAAGGGGGATGCTGAAAAATGAAAATCATGAAATGGATTGCCAGATACACATTTTTTGTCCTTCTTCTTGCTGCGTGCATCGTTTTCAGTGTTTATTGCTTTGGGGTTGCGGCAGAGATCTCCGATCAGATTGATGAGGTTTCCTTTATAGAAATGGCATCGGAGTCTGTTGAGGATGCGGGCAAGTTGTTGGAAAGAAGAGATTTGTTTAACGATCTTGCCGTCTCCGGCATTGTTGCGGGAGTAATCGTTCTTCTTGTCATTGCTCTCCTTGTTGTCTATCAAATCAAGGAGAAAAAGATCATTGAATTTTTTGCAGATCTGACCCAAAAAAACAAAGAAACGAAAAAGACGAAGCAGACGCCGCAGGCGTCCGTTCCTCTTGTTTCGGATTCTGAGCCAAAGGGTGTAACGGACGGTGAACCGATTGATCGGAACGTAAAGGAGCCTGAGGTAAAAGTTCCTTCCGAAGAAGCTTTCGTTGCTGTTGAAACAGAACAGAAAACTGAAGCGGAGGCTCCTACTTTTTGCGACCAATGCGGCACACCTTTTGAAGCGGGACAGAAATTTTGCTTTAATTGTGGAGTTAAGCTGCAGAAATAGTCAAAAAACAAAAGGCATCGCACTTTTGCGACGCCTTTTCGTTTTTTTGTTCGGAATGAGCAAATTATAGCGAAATATCAGTTAACGCTGATGTGAATTTATGCCTACGGCATAATGGAGCAGTGAAGCTAAATCTGCCACTCGTCGTCTGAGAGCATTTCACATTGAAAAGCAATATTTCATCCGCCCGCAAGGGTGGAATTAGTTGAAAACGACAGATTCCTGTCGGAATCTGTCGTTTTCTGGTGGAGCATAGGGGACTTGAACCCCTGACCCCAACACTGCCAGTGTTGTGCGCTCCCAACTGCGCTAATGCCCCGCATATTCGGTAGTGGGATTATAACACAGCAAAGGGGAAAATGCAATGGTTTTTCGAGAAGTTTTTATATTTTTTTCTTTTTATGCAAAAAAAGGTGAAGAATTCCCGAGACCAGACCCATACCGACGGCAAGACCCAGTGTGGTATAAGCCGTGCCGCTTCCGTAGAGGCGGAACATCGGCCAATCGCGGGAAACTGCCGCATCCATGGTGCGATACAGAGAGCCGCCGGGGATCATTGGGATCAAGGCGGCAATATAAAAGACCGTAGCAGGGGCTTTCAGCAGTCTCGCCAAAATTTCGGCGTAGATCTGGCAGGCGGCACCAGCTGCAAGAGACGCGAGAAACAGATGAAGATGAAAACAATCGTACGAGAGCAGATAGACTCCGCAGCACAATACACCGCCGAGAGAACAGAGAAAAAGGTTCTTTTTGGGTACACGGAATACCATAGAAAAGCCCAAAGAGCCGAAAAAGGAGGTAATCAACTGGATCAGTGCCATCATTTCACCTCCCGCAAAGCATCAGGGCAAGGATGAAGCCTGCTGCCAGACAAGCCGCCCAAAGCAGACATTCCAAAAGCTTCGTCACGCCGGAAATGGTATCGCCGATGAGCATATCCCGCACTGCCATGGTGGTGGCGATCCCCGGTACGATCAGCATGATATCTCCGATGATGATCTTATCGATCTGCAGGGCGAGGAAGGGAAGCAGCTTTGCGAGAAGACAAGCACTGCAACCCACCAACAAGGAAATGACGAAAAGAGAAAAGGCCTTGTTGGAAAAACGATGCTCCAGCTTTTCCTGAAACAGGCAGATCAAAAGTCCGAACAAGGCGGCAAAAAGTCCCTCGAAAATTCCTCCGCCGAAAAAGATCGCGAAGGCACCCGAGGCAATGGCGGAGCCGATATACAGAGGCAAGGGCTTGGAGACGCTTGCAGAAATACGGTCAAGCCCCTCGGACAGCTCTTTTGGAGAGAGGTGTTTTTCTACGCATTCCCGACTGAGCTCGTTGAGCTTGTGAAGCTTTTCAAAGTCGTTGCTTCCCGTGGAGGTGATCCGTCTCGTTCCTGTGAATTCCTCGTCCTCGAAGCGAAGCGTGAGAACGAGACTTGCGGTTATGGCAAAAACCTCGGTTCGAAGGGCTCCGTAGGAAGCCCCGATGCGGCTGAGAGAATCCTCTACGCGGCTGATCTCTGCGCCGGCTGCCATCATGGCTTCTCCGAAATTCAGAAATATGGGCACCAGTGCCCTTCGTTGCGTTTGATCCATAAAATACTCCGTTAGAAAAAATACTATATTATTATATCGGCTTCCCACAAAAAGAAAAAGTAGGTTTGAAAAAATATTTCCGTAATTCTTTTCTTTTTTTCTTCCCTTTGCCGTCATTTTTTCTGTTTCGGAAAATAACGAAGTTTTCGTTTTGTGACGCATTTTGATTGTGGGCATATATTGACAGCGGAAAGCCGTTTTTTGACGTTTTTCCGCCCCCGTATAAGCAGGTTTCACAAAGAGAAATCGCTTGACGAAAAACATTTTTTTCCATATTTGCCGAAAAGCATGAATTTCCCTGTCATTTTCGGAGAAATCCTTGACAATTATGGGATTTTGTGATACGCTTAAGGCGTGATAGAGGTGCACTTAATCAAGAGTAATTTCTTGTTTTGTGAGCTGCCGAAGCTCAGGAAATGAAAGGGGTGGGTGCCGAAGCGGCTTCCATTCGGACAGGGGCTTGCTGGCAGCTGGGAATAAGATCTCAGATGTTGTCGCAGAAATGCGGAGCGCTATCCGATTTCCTGAAAGTGAATTCTTTTATGTTTGGAGACGGTGGCTGTTCTGCAGCTACCTATTTTTTTAGAGAAAGGATATGCTATGAAAAATACCATTTTCCGCGGTGCCGCCACGGCAATTATCACGCCTATGAAGCAGGACGGCTCAGTCGATTATGAAACCTTTGCCCGTCTGATCGAGTTCCAGATCGAGGGTGGCATCAGTGCCATCGTCGTTTGCGGTACGACCGGTGAAGCGGCTACACTTTCCACCGAGGAGCATATTTCCGTCATTGAATTTTGTGTAAAGACCGTAGCGGGCAGAGTTCCCGTGATCGCAGGTACCGGCTCTAACGATACCGCCTACGGCATCGAGCTCAACCGCTTGGCGTGTAAGGCAGGTGCCGACGCGCTTCTGATGGTGACGCCTTACTATAACAAAGCTACCCAGAACGGACTCTACGAACATTTTAAGCGCATGGCGGATGCTACCGAGAAGCCGATTATTTTGTACAACGTGCCTTCCAGAACCGGTTGCAATCTGAAGCCTGAGACGGTTGCCCGTCTTGCGGATCATCCGATGATTGCAGGCGTGAAGGAAGCCAGCGGCGACCTTTCCCAGGTTGCTACTCTTGCCGCTTTGTGCGGAGATAAGATCGACATTTATTCCGGCAACGACGATCAAATCCTGCCCGTTCTTTCTTTGGGCGGTGCCGGCGTCATTTCCGTTTTGTCCAATCCTTGCCCCGCAGAAACGGAGGCGATCTGTCAAAAATTCTTCGCGGGAGACACCGAGGGAGCAAAGGAACTTCAGCTTCGTTATCTGCCCTTGATCCATCTCTTGTTCTGCGAGGTCAACCCCATTCCCGCAAAAGCTGCTATGAGCGCTATGGGCTTTGGCGAAAATGCACTTCGTTTGCCTTTGACTCCCATGGAGGAGAAAAATCGAATGTGCCTGCTTGAAGAAATGAAAAGGCTGAATATATTGGTTTGAGGTGAACGTAGTATGTTAAAAGTTGTTAAATTCGGCGGAACCAGTCTTGCCAGTGCAACGCAGTTCCGCAAGGTCGGAGAGATTATTCGCGGGGACAAGAACCGCCGCTTTGTGGTGGCTTCCGCTCCCGGTAAGCGCTTCAGCTCCGACATTAAAGTAACGGATCTTCTTCTTTCCTGTTATCGTCTTGTTCGCGAGGGAGAGAGCTTTGAGGAACCCTTCGGTCAGATCTGTGACCGCTTCCGTGAGATCATCAAGGAGCTGGGGATTGACTTTTCTTTGGAAAAGGATTTTGCCGCCTTCCATGAAAGAATTCGCAAGGGAGCCAGCGAAGCGTATATCGCATCCCGCGGCGAACATTTCAATTCCAGAATTTTGGCAGCGTATCTGGGCTATCCTTTTGTGGAAAGCGCGGAAGCCATTCTCTTTGACGAGAAGGGACGCCTTCTGGAGGAGGAGACCAACGAGAGACTCGGTGCCAAGCTGAGCCAGTATTCCTGTGCGGTATTGCCCGGCTTCTACGGTGCTACCGAGTTTGGAGATATCCGCATCTTTTCCCGCGGCGGATCCGACATTACCGGTTCTCTGGTTGCCCGTGCCGTCAAGGCGGATATTTATGAAAACTGGACCGACGTATCCGGTCTTCTGATGGCAGACCCCCGTATCGTAGAGAACCCCCGTTCTATGGAGGTGGTGACCTACCGTGAATTGCGCGAGCTTTCCTATATGGGAGCCAGCGTTCTTCATGAGGATGCCATTTTCCCCGTCCGCAGAGAGGGGATTCCCATCAATATCCGTAATACCGACGAGCCGGATCACATCGGCACGATGATCGTAGAACGCGCGGATAAGAGCGTAGGGATCGTTACCGGTATTGCCGGTAAAAAGGGCTTCGGTGCCATTTATATCGAGAAGTCCATGATGAACAACGAATTGGGCTTCGGAAGAAGAGTGCTTTCCGTTCTGGAGGAGAAGGGAATCAGCTTTGAGCATTTCCCCAGCGGTATCGATACCATGACCGTAGTCGTGGATCGCGCGGCTCTGTTCGGACACGAAAACGAATTGATCCACGCCTTGCAGAAGGCGGTTCAGCCCGACCACATTCACTTGGTAGAGGACCTTTGTCTGATTGCCGTGGTGGGACGCGGTATGATGGGTAACCCCGGTACGGCGGCAAGACTGTTTACGGGACTTGCCAAGGAGAATATCAATATCCGTATGATCGACCAGGGCTCCAGCGAGCTGAATATTATCGTAGCATTGGAGGAGAAGGATTACGAAAAGGCGATCCGCGCCATTTACGAAGCCTTCGCCGATCAAGTGTAAAACTAAGGAACTGTATGATTTGTAAAAACTTGACTGTCGTTTCCGACAGACTGCTGTTTGCCGGCAGAGATCTGAGAGAGCTGGCAGACAAATACGGAACTCCCTTGTATCTGATGGATGAGGATCGTATCCGTGAAAAATGCCGCATTTATCGGCAGGCGATGCAGGAAGCATTTGGTGAAAACAGTACCCCCGTGTATGCGAGCAAGGCTTGCTCCTTCCGCAGAATGTATTCCATTATGCGGGAAGAAAATATGGGGATTGAGGTGGTTTCCTCGGGAGAAATCTATACGGCGAAGATTGCCGGAGCAGATCTGTCCGAGGCGTATTTCAACGGAAACAACAAGACCGACGCGGACATTGCCTTTGCAATGGAAAGCGGAGTCGGTTATTTCGTGGTTGATAACGAAGAAGAAATCGACGCCATCGGTCGTATTGCCGCAGAAAAGGGGATCACACAGCAGGTGCTGCTCCGCATTACCCCCGGTATTGATACCCATACCTATGAGGCCATTCAGACCGGTCAGGTGGATTCCAAGTTCGGCTCTGCCATTGAGACCGGACAGGCAATGGCGATCACTAAAAAAAGTCTTGAGACCCGCGGTGTGAAGCTGGTCGGCTTCCACTGTCACGTGGGCAGCCTTGTGTTCGACTCCGACACCTTCCTTCGTTCGGCGGATATAATGTTTTCGTTTATGAACGAGGTTCGTGCAGAGACGGGCTTTGTGGCACAGGAGCTTTCCTTGGGCGGCGGTTACGGCGTTCGCTATACCGAATCCGATCCCGAGCTGGATCTTCGTGCCAACATTCTGCTTGTCGGTAAGCAGGTGGATTCTCTTTGTAAGCGCTTTTCTTACCCCAAACCTAAAATAATCCTGGAGCCCGGCAGAAGCATCGTTGCCGACGCGGGCTTGACCCTTTACACCGTGGGTACGGTCAAGCGTATTCCCGGGTATAAGACCTACGTATCCGTGGATGGAGGTATGACTGATAATCCCCGCTTTGCTCTTTACGGCGCAATTCACGTTCCCGTTCTCCCCGAGAAGATGGGGGAGACGGAAAAAATGATCTGCTCCGTGGTGGGAAGATGCTGTGAGAGCGGAGATATTCTCTGCGAGGGAGCTAGTCTTCCGTCCCGTGTGGAGCGCGGAGATCTTCTTGCGGTGCTGACGACGGGTGCTTACAATTATTCTATGGCTTCCCATTACAACCGAATTCCCAAGCCGCCCGTGGTGATGCTTTCCGACGGAAAGGACTATGTTGCGGTTCGCAGAGAGTCCTACGAGGATCTGACAAAATTTGATCTGTAAACAAAAAATCCCATTCAACCGAATGGGATTTTTTAGCTTTTTTTACCATTTGAAAATGAGGAGTTACTGCTTTTCCTCGTATTCGTTCAGATCATTTAAAGCGTTCTTAACGGCTGCAATGACGAACGCGGAAAAGGTGCAGGAGGTTCCGCAAATTGCTTTCTCTACGTCTTCTACTACGTCACAAGGAAAGCGAATCGTTTTATTAACGGTTGGCGATGCCTTCGGAATTTTGAATTTGCTCATAATATCCTCGCAATACAATTTGTAATGCACCTATTATATTTCTTAAAAAATCAAATGTATGCATTGCATTTGCAATGCAAATGTGATATTATAAAACAAGGGAGGGGATTTTTATGAATGAAAAAAGTTATAGATCGATTGGGAAGAATCGTAATTCCCAAGGTATTTCGGACTCAAATGGGTTTAACGGAAGGAACTCCGGTTTGTTTTCACTGTGATCCTGTATCAGGTGCTTTGATCGTAGAAAAAGCAAGAGAAGCCTGCATTTTATGTATGACTGAAATGATATGGTTAGAATTAAAGACGGTATCTACTTGTGCCCGAATTGGCTTAAAATGCTTAAACAAAAATAAAATCCCATTCAACCGAATGGGATTTTTAAGTCATCAAATCTTTAGAGAATATTCTTTAGGCGGGAGATTTCCCTTCCTTTTTGTCATCCAGCTTGAATTTTTTCTTCCAGGCGCCGGAGAGCCACCTTGCGGAAAAGAGGATGGATCGGCATAACCAGTCGGCGATCATTGCCCACCAGACACCCTTTGCCCCCCAACCGAGGTTTACGCAAAGAACCCAAGCCAAGGAAAGTCGGAATATCGCCATGGATGCAATGCTGGCATACATAGGGAAGGCACTGTCACTGGCTGCCCGCAGGAAAGAGGGGAGCAAAAATGCCAAGGGATAGATCAGCATGGCACAGGGCAAATGGATACACAGAAGGTCTGCAGAAAGCTCTATGGTCTCCTCGGACAGATTTTGGAAAATATGGATCAACGGATAGCGGAATATAAGTAAGAACGTATTCATGACGATCTGACCCGCGTATCCCAAAAACAGAAGCTTTTTCACGTTCTTTTGGGTCTGTCTGAAGTCTTGTGCTCCGATACATTGCCCCACCACCGTCATACCGGCAACGGAAAGTGCGGTAATGGTTGCTACCGTAAAGTTACTCAAAGTGCCGGCAGTCGAGTTCGCTGCAGTTTGGTAATCGGGAGCAAGCCCGGCTGCTACGGGAACCATGGTGATCATAGACAGCGTGATGACTCTGCCGAGCTGGAAAATGCTGTTTTCCACGGCGGTGGGAAGACCTACCTTGAGCATACGTCCCATCAGCTTGGGATTGATGCGGATGATATCCGTTGCACGCGGACGGAGGGGGTAATGACCTTTCGAGACTGCAAACGCCATACAGGCAGCACCGACCAAACGAGAAAACGCGGTGGGAATGGCAACGCCTGCAACACCCATTTTCAAGCCGTAAACACAAAGGGCGTTTCCGCCGATATTGGTCACGTTTCTCAGCATACTGACGTAAAAGGCGGTCTTGGTATTGCCGTCGGCGCGCAGGATCGCGGAAAAGGCACTGTACAGAGCCAAAAAAGGAAAGGAGAGGGCATTATAAAAAAAGTAAGTGGAAGCCGCATTCATTGTCTTTTCGGTAATGCCGCCGAAAAACAGTTTTAAAAGAGGCTTGGAGAAGACGAGGCAAAGGGACATAATGATCAGAGAAATGCCCAAGGACATAGTAATTACCTGTCCCGTAGAACGCTGGGCGTCATCGCTTCTTTTCGCTCCCAGGAATTGGCTGGTAACGATGCCGCCGCCTGCTGCCAAAGCAGTAAACAGGTTCAGCATCACCGCGCTGATATTATTGACCAAAGAAACGCCGGAAACGGCGTGCTCGCCTACGGAGGAAACCATTACAGTATCTGCCATACCAACCAAGATGGCGAGGTATTGCTCCAGAAGTAAGGGGAGAATGATCGTAAACAACCGTCGATTGGAAAAAAGCGGTTTTTCGGATTGCGTCATATTGCACCTCATTTTCGTTTCAATACTTCCTAAGAAAAGTATATCACTCCCTCAACAAAAATCAATGCTTTTTGCAATTTTCTCACTTCTTTTTACAAAAAAGAACGACACGTCATCATGTTCCGAAGGCAAACATCATTGAAAAGAAAGAGTAACCAAACGGAGCAGAAATGAGGTAAGAGTAAGTAAGAGTAGTGTGATTATCCGTTGTTTGCAAGCTGATTTTTGCACCAAGAAAATAATGTTTCAGACATTTTGATAAAATCAACCTTGCCACCACTTTTGAGATATACAAAAGTATCTACAATCACCTTTTCGTTTGCTGATGCCAAACGTTGCAGTTCTTTCTGTTGTTTGATATAGTTTCCGGTTTGTTTAAAGACGATCGCCTGTATAACAAAAGAAGCGGATTTATACAATCCACGCAAAAAATCTTCGCTTTTTTCATGGAGCATATTGTGCACACAGCCGTGATAGATGTTGCACACACCGATTTTGATTGCTCGGTTTATAGCGCTCTCATCAACCAACGATAATACTTCATCAAGGTTTCCTTGGATCGGAGTAGTGTCATAGCAAAATTGAAACAGATCAGAGGATTCCCAATTCATAAGCTCATTCTTGCCTGAGAGAAAACCACAAACCAATTCTCTGTGAGTGAGTGTATCCAACATTGCATTATATGTTTCGATGTCCGCAACGGACAATTCATCCAGAATTACAACAATATCAATGTCACTTGTTTCTGTCGCTTCCCCTCGTCCGTAGCTCCCTTGCAAACCAACAAACCATACGCGGGTATCAAAGACTTCATGCAGCTTACCTTGAAATGAATGTAGCCAATTTGTTATATTTATCACTTGGTGTTCTCCTTTGCGGTATTGATGGAGGCAATGAGCATAACACGAATGCTTGCGCAGGCAGAATCAAGAGCTTTGTATTCTTCTTCAGATATATAGTTGGTTTTGAACAACAGTTCTAACCAATATCCAGTTTCGTTTGCTTCTTTGAGCGCGATTTGAAGTTTTGCAATAAAGTCTGCTTTGCCATGAGCGTATTGCGCTTCACGGATATTAGCGCCGATAGATGTGCCACTTCTGCCAATTTGATTAGAGATGATGGATTCTCGCTTTTCTTTCAGATACTTGACGAGGTTAATTATGGACACTGCAAAATCCATAGATTGCGTTCTCAATTTACTTTCAGACATAATGGCACCTCCGTTTCATATACATTATACCATAAAACTGATTTGAGTTCAATATTTAGTGAAGTTTGGCTTCGCCCAAGTGAAGCGGCGGCAATGCCGCTGTGAAGTATCGTGCTTTCGCACGAAGTGAAGTTAAGTGTGCCAAAACACTTGCGAAGCAAACTTCACTGCATAGCAACTTCACGATGCGCAGCGTCGCTTCACGTGCCGTAAGGCACACTTAGTTGAAAAGAAACACCTTTTGTCAAGTAGACAAAAGGTGTTTCTTTTCTGGAGCAGGTAACGGGAATCGAACCCGCATATTCAGCTTGGGAAGCTGATGTTCTACCACTGAACTATACCTGCAGAAAATACAAGGTGTCAAGTCCTGCGGACTTGACACCTGCTGGTCTGAGTGGCGGGATTTGAACCCACGGCCTCTACCACCCCAAGGTAGCGCGCTACCATCTGCGCTACACCCAGATAGCCTAGATATTATAGGCTTTATAAATGGCTTTGTCAAGGGGTTTTCGAAAATTTCTTCAACATTTTTTCGCTTGTGCATTTGCTTGTGGAAAAAAAAGAGGGATTTTTTGATAAAAAGTTATTGACAAGTTCCTTTCTTTGTGGTAACATAATCGAGCGGCTTTTTGAGAGCCGAGTGTTCTGCGGGTGTAGTTCAATGGTAGAATTCCAGCCTTCCAAGCTGATTACGAGGGTTCGATTCCCTTCACCCGCTCCACTATGTGCTTTTAGCTCAGCCGGATAGAGCAACTGCCTTCTAAGCAGTAGGTCGGGGGTTCGAATCCCTCAAAGCACGCCATCTGGTGGATATAGCTCAGTTGGTTAGAGCGCCAGGTTGTGGCCCTGGAGGTCGACGGTTCGAATCCGTTTATCCACCCCACTTTTAAAAACAAGTCCAAACGGACTTTATACGGCGGAATAGCTCAGTTGGCTAGAGCATCCGGTTCATACCCGGCAGGTCGTTGGTTCAAATCCGACTTCCGCTACCAAAAACGAAGGGACTGTCAAAGCGGTCCCTTTGTTTTTTCTTTTTGTCCGCAGGACACAACATCGTTTTATGGAAAACATTGTATCATTGCGACCTGCGGGAGCAACATCATATTTGCGAGCAAACACTTCTTTCTTCTCTTTTATTGCACCTTCAGCCGTTGCACTTTGGGAAAAAGAATGGTATAATCGTATAATCCTAATAAAGTGAGAGGTACTTTATGAACGGACAAAGCTCTGCCTATCGTGATCTGAATACCTATTTGCAGCAGCGCTTCGGAAAAAAGATTTATAAGATCAGCCTTTCAACTCCCTTTACCTGTCCCAATCGCGACGGAACCTTGGGAACGAGAGGGTGTCTTTTTTGCTCTGCTTCCGGAAGCGGGAATTTTGCCGCCGTGGCGCAGCTTCCCTTGGAGCGGCAGATGGAAGAAGCGAAAGCACGGGTTAGGTCAAAGCTTCGTTGTAAGGACTACGGCTACGTAGCTTATTTTCAGTCCTTTTCTTCCACATACGGAGATCTTGTGATCCAGCGGGATCTTTTTACCCGCGCCATTTCCGATCCCGAGGTGGTGGCACTTTCCGTAGCAACCCGCCCCGACTGCTTGCCCGAGGAGGTTTTGGATCTGTTGCAGGAGCTTTCCGCCGTCAAGCCGGTTTGGGTGGAATTGGGCTTTCAGAGCGCAAAGGAAGAAACGGTCAAGCTCATTCGCCGCGGTTATGGTAACGCGGTATATGAAAAAGCGGTGCGAGATCTGAAATCCAGAGGGCTGGAGGTTATCGTGCATCTGATCATCGGGCTTCCCGGGGAAACCCACGAGGACGAGATCGCTTCTCTGCGTTATGCAACGAGCCTTCCCGTCGACGGAGTGAAATTCCATTTGCTCCACGTGTTGCAGGGAACCGATCTTGCAAAAATGCCTTACGAAGCACTCACTTTGGAGGAATACGTTTCACGGGTCACGGATCTGGTGCGCTACGTACCTCAAGACGTGATCATCCACCGTCTGACGGGAGACGGTGATAAAAAGGAACTGATCGCTCCTCTTTGGAGCGGAGATAAGAAGCGGGTCCTCAATGCGATCTCGGCTGCCTTTCGGATGGGACATATCTGCCAGGGAGAGGCCTTGAAATAAAAATACGAGAAAATTCCGAAAAGCTATTGACAAACAGTACCCGAATCGATATAATAATATGGTCCAAGGCCCGTTGGTCAAGCGGTTAAGACACCGCCCTTTCACGGCGGTAACATGGGTTCGATTCCCGTACGGGTCACCAAAAAGTCTCTTTTGTCGATCGACAAGGGAGACTTTTTTATGTCTCGGGGTCTTTGGCTTTTGCGCTCATTGTTGAAATTTTCATAAATCTGTGTTATGATTTGGTTATCGGTCGAAAAGGAGAAAGCGGTCGGAAAGTGAGCGCGTATCGGACGGACTTTGATTGGAAAAGGAAAAAAGGATGAAGAAGCTTGTCATTTTTGATTTGGACGGAACTCTGTTCAATACCACGGGGGCAATGACCGCCTGCGGAAACTACGCCCTGGAGCACCTGGGGCTTCCCCTTCTGACCCCCGAGGAATACGCCCGTGTTTCCGGTGGCGGCGTGGAGGCTTTCGTTTGCGACGTGTTGTCTGCTGCAGGGGACCGCGACCACGCAAATTTCGATGAATTCTGGCGGCTCTATCTGGAGAAAAACGGTCTTCTGACCGAGGATGCCAACGTGCCCTACGACGGGGTCGAACACGTCCTTTCGGAACTGAAGCGACGCGGCGTTCGCCTTGCAGTGCTCTCCAATAAGGATGAAGCTTCCTGTATTCCCATCGTGGAAAAAGCTTTCGGAAAAGGGATGTTCGACTGCATCGTCGGCGGAAGGGAGGGCGTTCCGCCCAAGCCCGATCCTACAGCCGTTCGTGCTCTGCTTCGTGAACTCGGTGTATCCTCCGAGGAGGGATTGTATATCGGCGATACGGAGATCGATATGCAAACCGGACAAAACGCAGGGCTGGATACCGTTGCGGCTCTTTGGGGCTATCGAGAAAGGAAAGTGCTGGAGGCATATAGCCCGAAATATCTTGCGGAACAGCCTCTTGACGTTTTATCGCTTGAGTGGGCAGACGCCGTAGAATAGAACTTCGTGATCCGCTATGAGAGAACCGCATAGAAAAAGAGGATAGTGTATGCAAGTGATAAGGTTTTTGATCAAAGCGATCCGTCTTATATCCGGCTTTGTATCAAAGATATATAAGGTTAGGACTTTTTATGTTATCACGGGCTTTTTTCTTACCAGAAAATTTGCTCCCGCAAAAAAGAATCATAAATACGCCATTCTGATCGCCGCCCGCAACGAGGAGGAGGTGATCGGCAATTTGGTGGACAGCATCCGCCGCCAGGACTACCCCTCGGAGCTGATCGATATTTTCGTGGTGGCGGATAACTGTGACGACGGCACCGCCGAAGTCGCCCGCGCTCTTGGTGCGATCTGTTATGAGAGAAACGACAAGGAGCATCGAACCAAGGGCTTTGCACTTCAATATTTGGTAGAGTGTATCCGCCGCGATTACGGGATCGATTCCTACGAGGGATATATGATCTTTGACGCAGATAACCTTTTGCAAAAGGATTTCGTTACAAAGATGAACGATGCCTTTGATGCCGGGGAAAAGATCGTCGCCTCCTATCGCAATACCAAGAATTTTGACGATAATTGGATATCCGCTTCCTACGGTCTTCACTGGCTTCGTACGATTCGGAAGGAGCACAGAGCAAGGTCTTTGTATCATTTGGCGACCCGTATTCAGGGAACCGGCTTTCTGTTTGCCGCCGAACTGATCCGAAACGGATGGAATTATACCAGCTTGACTGAAGACCGTGCTTTTTGCGCAGATGCCGTAGCCAACGGATACAAGATCTCCTATCAGAACGACGCCGTATTTTACGACGAGCAGCCTGTGGATATGAAGATCGCCATGCGGCAGCGGATTCGCTGGGCGAAGGGACATTTGCAAGCCTTCGTCGAAACGGGACCCAAGCTTTTCAAGCATATCATCGTTACGGGAGGTGCTGCCAATCGGGAAAAGACGGATGCGCCGCGTTTTTTGAGGTTCCTTCGGAATATTCGGCTTCGTTTTATGAGTCTGGATATGCTGACGGTGGTTTATCCTCGCTCCGTTGTGACGCTGTTTCGCCGTCTTCTTGTCTTTGCTTTGCAAGCGGTGCTGATCTTCTGTGCGGCGGATTATGCCGTTTCGGGACCGAGCTTGCTCGGCTTCTCGGTGCTGGAGCTGTTGGGAATGCATGCGGCGGGAAGGGCGGCACAGGCGTTCCTCTTTCTTACCGTTGCCTTCTTTCTCACAACGATCTTCAGCTACCTGGGGAGTATTGTGCTTGCCATCTATATTTTCATTATAGAGCGCAAACGCATTATGCCTATCAAGTGGTATAAGAAGATATGGTTCTGTATTACCTTTCCTATTTTCGATCTGATCGGAAAGCTTTCCCTGGTGATCGCTTTGTTTACCAAGGTGGAGTGGAAGCCTATTCCGCATCACGCCGCCGTGAACATTTCCGAAATTGAAAAAAACATTCAAAAATGAGAAAAGAGCCTGTAAAACCGAGTTTTACAGGCTCTTTTTGTAAACAGAAAACCACGCGATAGTCGCGTGGTTCAATAAAGGTTAACCGGTGAGAAAAAATCCTCCGATTGTGATAAGATAAAAACGACCTGCCAGTCGAAAAAAACAATCGGAGGATTT
>SVQO01000021.1 GCA_015065325.1 Oscillospiraceae bacterium
AGGCTTTGGTGGCGGTAGGGCATCTTCCGCAAGTGGCGGATTTTCGACGAGCCTATAGGCTCAGCGGATGAAAGGCCCTAAGGGGGCCAGTGCAAGCCACCGGCACGGCCGGTGGTCCTGACTCTTTATATAAGACTCTTTATTAATCAAGATTATATAAGTATGATGAGTCTTTGTCTTAAACATAGAGTAATTAGGGTAATGAAGATTATTAAAAGAGTAAAGCATCCTTTTGATTGTTTTTAGCATTATAGAAAGATTACTTGAAATATAAAACAAATCTAAATATTGTTTACATGTTACTTTTAAATTTAAGAGGAAAGAATAAAAACACACATAAGCTTTTTTGCAAAAAAGGACTGCGGTTTCCCGCAGTCCTTTCGGTTATTTATTTGAAAAAGGAGGTGATAAAGATTTCCAGACCGATGGCGATCAGGATCACACCGCCCAGGATCGCAGCCTTGTTGGAAAGCTTTGTGCCGAACTTGTTTCCGATCAAAACTCCGCATAAACAGATCACGAAGGTGATGGCGGCGATGATCAACGCAGAGAGAAGTGCTTCGCTTGCATTGTATTTGGAAGTGGTAAAGCCAACGGAAAGAGCATCGATGGAGGTTGCCACGCCCTGAACCAAAAGAGTCTTCAGCCCCAGCTTTTTCTTTTCCAGGCAGCACGTGTCCCCCTCAGCGCAGGGGTGCAAACCCTCCCATAGCATCTTTCCTCCGATAAAGGACAAAAGACCCAAAGCAATGTAGGGGATAAAGGGTTCAAAAATTTTAAATGCTTCCACAAAGCTGTGCACGAAGAACCACCCCGTCATCGGCATAACTCCCTGAAACAGAGCAAAGATCAAAGCAATAAGAGCGGCTTTTTTTAGCTTCATTTTTGGATCGGCGAGTCCGTTTGCAAGCGAAACAGAAAATGCATCCATTGCCAGACCGATCCCTTCACTGAGACTCAAAATCAAAAGATCAAGCATTCCTTCTCCTTTCCCGAGGGCAAAAAAATAAGACTCCACGCATAGACAGGCTATGCATGAGTCTCGCAATTCAAAACAAGCCAGGTCAAGGACCAATATGTTGACTTGTTACGGCGGTGCCGTCTGCTACTCCCTCAAGCAAGGTGCATTATACCATACATCTCCGCTTTTGTCAACCGTGCTTCGGAATGCTTTTTTTCTATGGAAATTATGGAACGAAATCAACGCATTTTGATTGACAAGAAAAAGGATTGATGATATCATAGTTATGTATAAGATTGGACTGCTTCTAGGCGCAGATCCATCGTGTATGACAGTATTTTCTAGGAGGAAAAACAATGAGAAACGCAAAGCTTTGGTCCGTGCTTCTCGCTTCGGTGCTTTTGTGCGCGTCCGTCATCGGTTCTCTGTTTATCGGTGCAGACGCGGCGCCTTACGAGTTGAGCGTAGGCGAGGGCGGAGATTACGCAACGGTTGCAGAGGCGCTTGACGCTGCAGCCGAGGCAGATCTTTCCGGCTACGACAACATTCAGATCAATATTCTCGGTGAGGTAGCGGAGCCCGCTCCCTCCAACTCTCTGCTCTTCGGTCAGAAGACCATTTGGGCGGCAGACGGAGAAATGATCCCCATTGTGATCACCGGTGAGGGAACCCTGTCTCTTGCCGCCGGCACCGTCGTCAACGCAAACGACGTTACCTTCAAGGATCTGGATCTTCCCATTTCCCAGGTTGCAGTGAAGCTGTTTGCCGGCTCCGGTACCGTGACCATTGATAATTGTGATATCGGCACCGGTACCGCATACCGCTTATACGCAGACAACAATTCTGCGGCAGCCTTTGAAGGCTGGGACGAGGCTGACTATAATGCCCGCAAGGATGAGGACGGTCATATTTGCACTGCACTGAATTTGAAGAACGGTACTTTCCCTACTGAAGACGGCAGTTATCTGGTAGCCGCTGTAGGCTCTTCTACCGATTTTGAAGCGGTCATCGGCTCGGTCACCATTTCCGCAAACAATACGAAGACCGCCGTGAATTGGGAGAACTGTTCTACCGCTTTTCCCTACAACCGCTACGGTATGAACCCCGTTGCCGAGTCCACGGTTTATTTGAAGAATTGCACCGTGACCGGTTACCGCGCAGCAGGCTGGGCAAGCAGCAGCTCGGTTGAGATCTATACCGGTGACGTTGTTTACAAGGTAGAAGGCGGTACCTATTCCTCTTATGGCCGTGTTATGAATTCCTGCACCTTGCAGGCGGATAAAGCAGAGGATAAGGCAGAAGGCGCCGCCAACGGTGATTTCACCCTGATCCTGGATAATTGCCAGCCCGTTGAAAGCTTTTTGACCAGTGGCAACAACTTTATACAGGCATCCTGGGGAACCACCAAATTCGAAGGTGATTTCAATCTGACCTATAAGAATCTGCATTTTTCCCGCACCTTCTTTGGCCATAATTCCGCTACCCTTACCGTTGATGGGGATTATAATCTGAATATCGACGGTTTGGAGACCGGCGCTGTTTACGGTATGTTCGCTAAACTGGGCGGCAACGTAAATCAGAAGGTTAAAAACCTGAATATCATCAACAACTCCTATAAAAAGATTGCATTTCTTGAATGCGAGGTGTTTGGTGGCGATATCGTCAATGAATTTACCGATTGTACCATCGGTTACACCAATACGTCCTATTATTACTTCTACCTTGGCACCAACATCAACAAGAATGCCACAGGCATCAAGAGTATGACCAATACCTTGAAGAATGTGGATATTACCACGACCAATATCACTTTCGTATGCGGAAGCTATAAGGCTGATGTGAATGGTAATATCACCAACTCCGTTGACGCAAACTGTACCTTCTCGGGCGGTTATATCGGCGGAAACTACAACGGCAGTGTTAACGGTAATATTTCCAATACCATCTACGGCGGTGTTTTCAAGCACAGTAACGATGCGAGCAACGCTCAGAAGCACGCTGCTTACACCGGTGGCATTTATACCAACGGTGACGTTACCGGTAAGATCTACAATCATATCAAGGGCGGAAGCTTTGATAAGTGTAAGAACGGTTACTCTGCTTTTATGGGTGCGCATCAGACCAGCAGCCACAAGATAGAAGGCGGTATTGAAAGTGTGATCGACGGCGGTGAATTTGCCGGCTATCTGTTCTGCGGCAACCGCGGTCATGCAAATATTTCCAATTCCGTAGCAGGCGCTCCCGCCATTAAGACTACTGTCAACGGTGGCTCCTTCCACGGCTTCTGGACCAACAGAGGCCACGTAACCGGCAACGTTGAAACCACGATCAACGGCGGTACCTTTGACGTCTATTCGAGCAGATATCCTTACGTGCTTTGCGGCGGTGGCTATCGCGACGATTCTCTGCATCTTTCCGGTAACACCGTCATCGAAATCAACGGCGGTACCTTTAAGAACTCTGTGGTGGCAGGCTTTGTCAACCGCGACACGGAAGATGATATCCTCGCTCCCGGCGAAGCAATTATGAAGATCCACGGCGGTACCTTTGAAGGCGGTGTCTTCGGAAACTCCTACAACGGATACGGCAAGAAGACTTATTCCGCAGGTAAGGTGATTATCGATACTACCGTAGCCGATGCAGATCCTTTGGTTTTGCTTGGTGAGGTGGGCTTGGCTATGGATGAAGCGGCAGGCTTTGCTCCTGAAGTGTATACCGTTGAGGTAAAGACTCCTGCCACCGGCTCCGTCATTAAGATCGGCGCCGATACCAATATCGTTGCAGATTCCGTCGAGGGCAAACTGACCCTTCTTCAGACCGAGGGCTGGCTTGGACACGATTACTTTACCGTTCCTGCTCCCGCGGATATTCTGGTTGAAGAAGAGGAAGGTATCTACGGTATCTACGATCTCAGTCAGTCTCCAGAGGTGATCCTTCTCAAAGGCGGATTTAAGATCGGCGGTACTACTCTGATCTTTGAGGACAGAGTCGGCATTCGCGTCCTTCTGGATCCCGAAATGACCTCCGTTTATTCTAAGGGCTTTAAGTACTCCGTTGCAAAAGCAGGCGAGGCTGCCTTCTTTGAGGGAACCGAGCTTGAAGAATGGGTCGATCCCGCAACCGCTACGATTTATGATTCTTTTGTGATCAGCGGAATCGGCTTGCGCGATTTCGGTACCGATTTCACCGTTGAGGTCCACGGTGCCGAGACCCTTACCTTCTCCGTAAACTCTCTTGCTACTCTCGCCCAAAGCACTTGGACGGGTGATTGGAAGACCTTTGCAGAAGCGATTTGCAACCTGAACGGCGTTTATTCCGATGCCGAGGGCGTTCACGACGAAGCCCTCTACACTCTGCAATCCGTAGCGCAGACTACGGAGTTCAGCCGCGATGAAGCCGCCGTAGCAAGCGGTGTCATCAATCTGATGATGAGCGATGCAGTGGGTGTGAAGCTTGCTCTGACACTGAACGATACCTATACAGCCGGAACGCTTACCGCTACGCTGAATGATTACGAAGCTACCTCTGCTGTCACTGTTGACGGAAAGAATGTAACCGTGTCCTTCTACGTCAAAGCAAACGCAATGACCGATGCCTTTACGCTGAAGCTTATGGATGGCGAGAATGAGATCTTCTCCCTTACCACCAGCGTTGAGAAGCTTGCGAACGATCTTGCTCTTGCCACCGGCAACGAGAATCAGGAAAATGCCCAGGCGCTTCTGTACTATATTCAGAAGGCAGCCGTAGTGGCATAAGGAGGTTTAAATCAATGAAAAAGGCTTACGTATGTCCCAAAGCGGAGAAGATTGACCTTCGTGTCAGTCAGGTGCTTGCACCCTCCGGCGAAAACGTGATTTTGGACGAAAGCAAGAACCAGTCCGGTTCTCCTGCGGAGGAATTCGGCGGTATCACCCTCTTTTAAAAAAGAAAAATCGTGTGTTCCGAGGAACACACGATTTTTTGTTATCGGATTTGGATGGGAGGCGTGTTTGTAAATTCAAATATGCCTTTACTTCTCTGTTCAACGTAGGGCTGCGCAAAACCTTCCAGCTGTATATTTTCCAAAGTGACCTTTTCGAAATTGGTGCAGATCAGGAGAGGGAAGTTCTCCGCATCCTCTTTTTTTGTGATGCGGCAGTTTTTCAGAGTGTAGCTGACCTTTTCATTTTCGTCTCCGTGAAGGACGCCTTCTTTGTCCAAATTCAGAAATTCACAGTTTTCAAAGGTGATGGAGGAAAGACTGCGGTTGCAGCACCATTTATGCTCTCCGTCAAATTCCAAACGGAAAAGCTGACGGGTTCCGTCAAAGGAGCAGTCCCTTACGGTAATATCGCCGGGCACACGGCGGATCTCGGCGCGAAAATCGCAGTAATACAAGAAGGCGGTGTGCGCGATGTGACGTGCGCTTTCCGCGGGCAGGGGAGAAAACTGTCTCTGATCTTTGGGGATGGATCCGCGGAAGCCGAAGGGGGCGGGGGAGGAGCGGCAGTTTTCGATGAGCACGTGGTTGCCGCCGAAACGGAAGACGCTGCAAGCGGTAGCAAGATCACAGTTTCGTACCGTTACGTCGTGATTGTCAAAGCCTGCGATACAGTCGTCGCCCGTATGGAACAGACAGTTTTCGATGAGAACGTTGTCACAGGTGCGAATATCGAAGCCGTCGTGCCCGCCGTAAACGGAGATGTTTTGTACCAGGATATCCGAGCTTTGGAAAATGGCGTGTGCCCAGTTGGCACTGTCGATGATAGTGTAACCGGACAGTGTTAGACCCTTGCAGCGCCAAACGGAAATGGCATGAGGACCTCTGTATTTTTCTTCGCCTTCTGCGTTGTAAACGTTGCGTCCGTCGATATAAGAGCCTTTTTCACCGGTAATGGTAACGTTTTCTGCATCCAATACGCGGATCAGACCGTTGCACCAGCTGCTGGTTGCAACGGCAGAGCGGATGCATCCCTCAAAGCTCTCATCCCGTACGGGCTCCAGGGTATCCTCCCAAAAGCCGTTGTAATCCTCGGGATTTTCACTTCCTCGGAGGATGGCGCCGCTTTCCAGATACAGTTCCACACCCGAGCGGAGTCGAATGCCTCCCGTAATGAAAATACCGCAGGGAATCACGACTCTGCCGCCTCCCGAAAGGAAACATGCGTCGATAGTGTCTTGAATGGCTTTGGTTTGAAGACGGTCGGAGGTGACGGCACCGAAATCCGTAATGGAAAATACGCTCATAACATACCTCGTCTTGCTTATTTTTTCTTTATCCTACCATATCAAGGTTCTTTTCGCAAGAGATTTTGAAAAAAAGAGCGTTTTGGTTGACTTATTTTTTTCTTTTCATTATAATAATTGCGGTATAGCTTTTTTGAAAGGAACGTAACGATGGAAAAGAAATGGTGGCACGAAGCAGTAGGCTATGAAATTTACTGCAAGAGCTTTTGTGATTCTAACGGAGACGGAATCGGTGATCTGCAGGGCGTGAAATCCAAGCTCGGCGTACTGCGTGATCTGGGTGTTAACTGTATTTGGTTTGCTCCGATCTATAAATCCCCCCAAGTGGATAACGGCTACGATGTTTCCGACTATATGGAGATCGATCCCGCCTACGGCACCTTGAAGGATTTTAAGGAAGTATTGGATACTGCGCATTCCATGGGGATCCGCGTCATTATGGATCAGGTTCTGAACCATTCCTCTGACCAGCATTTTTGGTTTCGCGAATCCCGCAAATCCAAGGATAATCCCTACCGTAATTACTATATCTGGCAGCCTCCCCGTGAGGACGGTTCCGAACCCACCAACTGGGGGAATTACTTCCACGAAGGAAACGGTTCTGCCTGGACCTTCGACGAGACTACGGGGGAGTATTACTTCCACCAGTATTCCGCAAAAATGCCCGATCTGAACTGGGAATACGAGCCCTTGCGCCAAGAGATCTACAAGATGCTTCATTTTTGGTTGGATCTGGGGGTGGACGGCTTCCGCCTGGACGTATTTACCCGATTTAAGAAAATGCCCGGCTTCCCTATGAGCACAAAAACTCCCGACCCCAAGCTTGATCGCAAGGGGTACGTAGTAGACTATACGATGTGTACCCACGTTCCCGGTATCCACGAGATCCTCAAGGATATCAATAAAAACGTATTTTCACAGCGGGAATGTATGACTATGGGTGAGGGTGCGGGGGTTACCTGCGAGCTTGCCCCCGATTACATTTTACCCGAGAGGGGAGAAATTGACTCTCTGTATCACTTCGAGCTTTCCAGCCGCAGAAGAAGTGAGATCACCCCCGAGCTGTTCCGTACCGTACAGAAGAAATGGGCAGGCGTGATGGAGCAGGGCGGATGGAATATCCAGTATCTTTCCAACCACGATTCTCAGCGCCAGGTCACCTGCTACGGAGACGAAGCCTATCGGGTAGAGTCTGCAAAGCTTTTGGCGACGCTGACTCATACCAGTCCCGGAATTCCCTTCATTTATCAAGGAGAGGAGATCGGTATGGTCAACGTGCGCTTTGATTCTATTGAGGATTATAACTGCTGCTATACCCTCGGTGCCTATCAGTCTATGATGGAAAACGGCTACACGGTAGAGGAGGCAATGGATTTTTGTTCCACCCAAAGCCGTGACAACGCCCGCACCCCTTATCAGTGGGACGATAGCGAAAACGCAGGCTTTACCACGGGTAAGCCCTGGCTGAAGGTGAATCCCCGCTATACCGAGATCAACCTGAAAAAGGATCTTGCATCTCCCGACTCCATCTTCCGTCATTACAGAGCCTTGGCGGATCTGAGAAAAGAGCATCCCGCCGTGATCCGCGGAAATTTGACGTTCTATTTGGAAGACGATGAGGACGTGATCGTTTATACCAGAGCGTGCAAGGAGGAAACTCTTTTGATCATTGCCAACAAATCCTCCAAGCAGAGAGCGATCTCCCTCCCCGAAAGCCTTCTGCAGGGAGGAGAGGTGCTTCTGTCTAATCTCAAAAAGGAAAATTCCTTGGCTAAGGAAATGAAACTTGACCCTTGGGAAGCTATTATTTTCCGTCTTTGATCTGAAAAGAGAGCCTGCAAATTTGTATTGCAGGCTCTTCTTTTTTTTAAGAATCGGTTGACAAAAGACGGTTCATACTATATAATAATGTGGTTCATATAGGGATGTAGCCAAGCGGTTAAGGCACCAGACTTTGACTCTGGCACTCGTGAGTTCAAATCTCGCCATCCCTGCCAAAAATCGACAGGTTTCGACCTGTCGATTTTTTATCCATTGCGAAAGCAATGGTATATCATCACGCGCAAGCGTGCATCTCATCACCGAAGGTGCATATCATCAGCCGCAGGCTGCATTTCTTTTCGCAATGATGATATACAAAACTTCGTTTTGATGATATGCAATTCCTGCGGAATTGATGATATACACGGCTTTCGCCGTGATTTATGTAAGGGTTCGAATTCATACGCAAAACAGCCCAAAATATCTTTTTTGTAGCCCATAGACAAAAAAGAACGAACTTTTGTCTACCAAAAGTTCGTTCTTTTTTTATCCAAGCCGCAGGCTTGGCATATCATCACCGCGCGAAGCGTGGTGCATATCATCAGCCCCTTTGGGGCTGTATCTCATCACGCTTTAGCGTGCATCTATCTGCGGCTTGATGATATACAAAACTTCGTTTTGATGATATGCAATTCCTGCGGAATTGATGATATACACGGCTTTCGCCGTGATTTATGTAAGCGTTCGAATTCATACGCAAAAACAGCAAAAAGCCCCGATTTCTCTTGCAAGGGGATTTTTTTGATGATATAATAGGGAAAAATGAGGAGGTCAAAGCGATGGAATGTAATCGAATGAAGCTGCCGCTGTTTGATGATTTTTGGATTGATTTTCGCGTAGGAACGGTACGCAGATGGTTTTCGCCCGAACCCTTTTCCCTTTGTGCCGCAGGGCCCTACAGTTCTTTGGTTTATGATAAAGAGCGGGAAACGTACCGCGTTTACTACGAGGTGCTCATAGAAAGGGGAAAAGACGGTCCTCGCCATCTCAAGGCGTGGGAAAGCCGTGATCTGATCCACTTTGAGCCTCTCGTCACCCCCGAGGGAAGCGACGTGCTCTACGATGGGGAAAGCGGTGTTCACGGGTGCAGTGTCCTTTACGATGAATATGATCCCGATCCCGATCGTCGCTACAAGCTTTGCGGTATGACCCGTATGGGAAGAAAAGGTCTTCCCAAAGAGGTGGAACTTGCTTTTTCTGCAGACGGTGTGACGTGGAAAAATGATCACAGTTGTTTGATTCATCCCTTTACCAGTGATACCCGCAATTCTATTTTTTATAATCCCTACGATGCCTCTTATACGCTTTTGCACCGCTCGGCTCACGTGGATCGCAGAATCTCCGTGAAGGACTCAAAGGATTTGAAAAACTGGTCCGATCCGCGGATCATTCTGCATCCCGGTGCCTCCTACAACGACGGCTTTACCGCGATGCATCACTATGCAATGGGTGCCCGCTTTATGGATGGTATTTTCTACGGTCTCGTATGGCGGTACAATACCGGCCTTTACAGCGAGGATTATACCCGAATGTTTGGCTATATGGAGCCGGAATTGGTATACAGCTACGACGGAAAGGAATTTCTTGCCACAACGGGCAAGCCCTTGATGGAACGCCCTTTGCCGCCCGAGCCCGGTTGCGCCGGTCTTGCACCGCAGGATATCTGCCAAAGCATTGACGGAAAGGATTACTATATCATTTGCTCCGGTGCCATTTTCGTTCACGGAACTCAGGATAGCAACAAAGCGCGCGCCGATGCCTTGCGGGACAAAAAGATCAAAACGGGAAGTCCCATTTACAAGATTCGACGCGATGGATTTTGCGGGATTGAGAGCGTAGGTCTGGGCGGCAAGGTGGTAACTAAGCCCATTCAGCTGATCAAAGACGATCTGAGTTTCAATATCCGCGCAAATTACGGGTTCGTCCGTTTCGGTCTGATGGAGCGGACGGGAGAATTTATCGAAGGCTTTTCTTTCGACGATTGCATTCCCTTTGCCTATGATGACAATACGGACGTGATTCCCCGCTGGAAGGAGCATCAGCTTTCTGAGGTTCTTGGGCGGCAGGTGCGCGTTGCCGTGGAGTTGAATACGGCGATTTTGCACTGCATCAGCGCAACCGCCCGTCCCCATATCCGCCAGGCACAAAAAAGCTTTGCCGAGCCTTGGGGCATTGAATATTAAAAGGGGTAACGATGAAGGTATATTCCAAAAAAGAAATTTTTGCCCAGCTTGAGGCGATGCAGGCACCCCGCGATAAAATGGTACTGATGCATTCCTCTCTGCGCACCGTCGGCTCCGTGGAGGGCGGTGCCAAAGGGCTTTTGGATATTTTGGTCGAATACTTTACAGGGGAGGGGGGACTCTTTTGTGTTCCCGCTCACACCTGGCACAATCTGGACAAGGAGATCACGCTGGATATGTCCTCCTCCGATAATTGTCTCGGCTATTTTTCTACCGTTGCCGCGGAGGATCCGAGAGGATATCGCACGGAAAGTCCGACGCATTCTATGGTCATTTTTGGTGATCATAGCAAGGCGGAGGCGCTTGCTCGGGGAGAGCTTCTTGCGGATACTCCGACCTCACCCCTAACCTGTTACGGAAAGCTTTACGAAGAAGATGGATTCGTTTTTCTGGTGGGGGTTGCCCATAATCGGAATACCTATCTCCATACGGTGGATGAGATGCTTGAAATTCCCAATCGAATGGAGAAAAAATCCATGACCGTTGCCATCCGCAGGAAGGACGGCCAGGTCGTGAAGCGTTCTTTGCGTCTGTTTTATACCGATTATACCGAGGATATTTCCGATCGCTTTATCAAATACGAGATCCCGTTTCGCTATCACCGTTGCGGCAGAGACGGCTTTTTGGGAAATGCGCCAACACAGCTTCTTTCCGCACGGAAAATGAAGGCGGTGGTGGAAATGATCTATAAGAATTCACTTACCGACCCTCTGAAAACGGAAAATCCCATCGAGGCGAAATATTTTATTAACCAAGGAGAAAAAGAATGAAGCACCTATTGCCCGAAAAGCAGTATTTTAAAGCTGCTCTCCATACTCATTCTACCCTCAGCGACGGAAAGGTGACACCGGAAAAGGTGAAGGAGGCGTACAAGGAAAAGGGGTATCAGATCCTGTCCTTGACCGATCACGAAATGTGCTTTGCCCATCCTGAGCTGAATGATGAAAATTTTCTGACCCTCAACGGCTACGAAATGATGATCTACGAGGACGTGGTGCGGATGAATGCCCGCACCTACCACATCAATTTCATATCCAAATCTCCCGAAAACCGTTGGCAGCATTATCATCCCAATCTGCGTCCTTATATGGAAGGGCACGAATCGGAGCTGGTGTTCGATGAGCCGGAGGAGCGGGTATATAGCGTTGAGGAGGCAAACCGCCTGATCAAAAAGGCGAATGAAAAGGGGTTCTTTGCCGTATATAATCACCCCGTATGGTCCTTGCAAAATGGCAGGGATTATCTGGATCTGAAGGGCCTTTGGGGCGTAGAGGTTTTCAATTACGGAAGCTATCACGGCGGATGCGAGGAGGATATGAGCCAGTGCTACCACGAACTGCTCCGCGAGGGAAACGCTCTTTGTCCCGTTGCAGCCGACGATTCCCACCGTTTGTCAGAGGTTGGCGGGGGATGGACGATGATCGGTGCGGATGCGCTGAATTACGAAAGCGTAGTGGAGGCGATGGAGCAAGGCAACGTATATGCCTCCTCAGGGCCGGAGATCAAGTCCCTTACCGTGGACGGAAATCTGCTCCGCATTACTTGCTCCGAGGCCGGGAACGTGGCGTATCTGACCAATGGCCGCGAAAACGGCCGTGCCTTCGGAACGAAGGAAGAACCCTTGACCGAGGCTATTTTCGATCTGACCAAGTGGAAAGAAGGGATCACCGAGGAATGGAAGGACAAGGCGTTCTTCCGTCTGTGCGTCACCTCTCCTGAGGGGAAAAAGGCTTGGACAAGAGCCTACTATTTGAAGGATCTGGCATAAAGAAAAAAGCGTTTGCATATTAGCAAACGCTTTTTTGATGCAAAAGATTATCCGCGGGTTCTGTTTTTCAGAGCAAAGTACTGTTCTTCCGTAACACCGTCGAAGGTGGGCCAAGCACGTTCACCGCCGCAGCAGCTCATAGGACCGTCGTGGTCCGTGCCGCCGCAATGGTACAGATTATATTTCTCAGCCGCTTCGATCGCCAAGGGGAGAACCTCGGGAGCGATGTTGGGATGACCGGTTTCGATACCGTTCAGTCCCAGATCTACGAGCTTTTCAATGTGTTCGGTAAATTTTGCGTTGGGGTGTGCCAGAGCAATGATGCCGCCCGCCTTGCGTACTGCGGCGATCACTTCCTCTGCCTCGGGATGAGGAAAGTTAAAGGCCTTGACCTCAGGTGCCTTGAATACCTTGGGGCGGATGGCATCAAGTCCCTCAGGGAGCTCCACTCGCATTTCCCGCACCGCATTTAATACGGAATCAATGCAAAGCCAGGATCCTTCCGGGGTGCGATCCAGCACGTCCTGCCAAGTCAGACCGTCCAGTATGCCAAGCTTGATGCCGAATTCCACCGTTTTGCGGGTCTTTTCCGCTTGAAGGTCACAGCGTTTTTTGATAAAGGATCGGATCGACGGTGCGTCTGGGTCAAAATCCAGCGCGGTGAGGTGCACCTTGTAATCACCGATCTTGCCGTAAAATTCAGCTCCCGTAACGCAGTCAAGCCCTTCGCGTGCGCACTCAGCGGCAAAAACGCGGTTGCCGCCGTCGGTCTCGTGGTCGGTGAGAGCAAGTGCCTTGTAGCCCAGAGATTTGCCGATCAGAACCAGCTGATGGGGGGTAAAGCCTGCGTCGGAATAAGTGGAATGCAGGTGAAGGTTTGCATATCTTACGTCCATAAAAAAACCTCTATTTCTGCCGCAAAACGCGGCATTTTTGCTTTATTGGTGAACGTGAACGTCCATCTGCGGATAGGGAACGCAGATCTGAAGCTTTTCAAAGGCTTCCTTGGTCTGCTCCAAAAGATCGTAACGGACCGTCCAGTAATCTCCGCGATTGCACCATACGCGCAGGGTAAAGACCAGTGCAGAGGGGTCCTGACGGCTCATCCTGGCAATGGGGGCAGGGTCGCTTAGCACAAGCTCGTGCTGTTCGGCGAGCAAAAGGAGAACCTTTTTGATCCGCTCCGTATCGGTGCCAAGGGCAACGGAAAACTCCAGATCCACCCGTCTGGTCGTTTCGGCGGAATAGTTGGTGATCACCGAATTCATCAGTGTTCCGTTGGGGATAATAATATCCTTGTTATCGGGGGTAGTCAGTCTGGAGGAGAGCAGATTGATCTCCTTTACGGTGCCTTCCTTTCCTTCTGCCTCAATGTAGTCGCCTACGCGGAAGGGATGGAAGATCAAAAGCATAATACCGCCGGCAAAGTTGGAAAGGCTCCCTTGCAGTGCAAGACCGACGGCGAGTCCGCAAGAGCCGACGACTGCAACGATGTTGGTCATGGGAACGCCAAGGTTGGCGGCAACGGTCAACACCAGAACGACCTTTAAGATGATGGAGATACAGGCAAGGATAAATCCTTGGGCACCCTGGTCGATCTTGGAAAAACGGCTGTTCTTGCGAAGCAGTTTGATCAAAACACCGATCAAATGCCAGCAGATCAAAAGCAGAAAAATGGAACAGATCAGCTTTACGCCGCTGGTGGCAAAAAACTGACCCAGACTTTCAAAAAATGAATTTAACATAAAAACTCCTGTTTTTTAATTTAATCTTACCGCTCCCGCGTAAGGAAGCAGTTCTTCTTCGGAGGCGCGTTCCAAGAACATTCTCGCCGCTTCTCCCGCATCACGGATCATTTCCATAGAAAACGCTTCCGAGATGGGATCCGAACCGAATCCGGATTGTCTGGTTCCGAAAAACTCACCGGGACCTCGGGTCTTCAAGTCAAACTGTGCCAGCTCAAAGCCGTCGTGACAGTCACAAAGCTTTTTCAAGCGCTGGCGAGCACTTTTTCCCGAGTGGGAGGAGATCAGAACGCAGTAGGATTTGTCTTTCCCTCGTCCGACCCGACCCCGCAGCTGATGTAACTGACTCAATCCGAAACGCTCGGCGCAGCGAATGCACATAACGGTAGCATTGGGGACGTCCACGCCGACCTCGATGACCGTTGTGGAAACCAGGAGCTTGGTTTCTCCCGACACGAACTGCTCCATGACCCGATTCTTTTCCGCAGGCTTCATTTTTCCGTGAAGCAGGGCGACGGGGACTTCGGGCAACTCCTTTTGTACCTCCCGCATTTGATCTGCGGCAGAAACGAGGGGCGAGAGATTTTCTTCGTCCTCAATGAGAGGGCAAACCATATAGGCTTGTTTGCCGCTGTTAAGCTGTTCCTTTAAAAAGGCGTAAATGCGCGGAAGCTTGTCCTCACCAACGTATAGCGTATCGATGCTTTGCCGTCCGGGCGGGAGCTCGTCAATGACGGAGATGCGGCTTTTTGCGTGGAGAAACATCGCAAGGCTGCGTGGGATGGGGGTTGCACTCATAACCAGAGAGTGGATCGCTCCTCCTTTTTCGCCTAAACGATTCCTGTGACGTACGCCGAAGCGGTGTTGCTCGTCTGTGATGGCAAGCAAGACACCGCCGCAACTGGTTCCTTCCTCGATCAGGGCGTGGGTGCCGACGAGAATATACGGGTGCTCGCCCGTGGTATGCCGAAAAATTTCTTCCCGTTCCTTTTTGGTCGTGGAGCCGGTCAAGAGAAAGACCGGGATATCAAAGTGCGCAAACAGCTTGGAAAGGCTATGGGCGTGTTGCTTTGCCAAAATTTCCGTAGGTGCCATAAACAGCGTGCTCTTTCCGTTTTTTGCCACCAGAAAAGCAGCTGCGGCGGCAACCATGGTTTTTCCGCTGCCTACGTCACCTTGAAGCAAACGGTCCATAGGAGGGATCTCACCCGTGCCGCACAGATCAGCGCATATTTCATCGATTGCTCTTTTTTGCGCCCCCGTAAGCTGAAAGGGGAGAGCGGCATAAAAGTTGCTCAGATCGGAATCGGGAAGGGCAAGAACTCGTTTCTTTGCACTTTCAAGAGAAAAAAGAGAGGATTGAACGCTGAAACGAAACAACTCCTCAAAGGCAAAGCGGCGCTTTGCTTCCGCAAGGCTTTGCTCACTTACGGGTCTGTGCATCAGATAGACGGCTCTGGCACGGGGGATCAAGCCGAATTTTTTGAGAATTGCATTGGGGATCGTTTCGGGAATTTCGGGAAGCACGGAAAGAAGTACCTGATCCAAAAGACCTGCGCGCTGCTTGGAGGAAAGACCTCCTGCAGAGGAATATACGGGGATCAGGGCATCCTCTTTCGGCTTTTCCGTTTCACGAGTGGGTGAAAATAAGTAAAATACACCGTTCTTTTCCTGCAGGACGCCGCCGAAGTACAGACTTTGTCCGGTGAAAATCTGATTTTTCAAATAAGGCTGGTGAAAGTGAAGCACTTGCACCGAGGTGCCGTTTTCATCGGAAGCAAGGTAGCGCAGTGTTTTTCCCCGTCCCTTTAAATTCAGGATCACGGGAGTGGTATCTACCGTCAGATGAAAATAGGAGAAGAAGCCGACCCGTTCGGAGGAAAGAGGATATACCGTTCCGCTCCGATAGGAGGAAGGATAAGAGAATACCAAATCGCCACAGGTGGCAAATCCGCCTTTTTTCAGCGCTTCTTCTCTTTTTGCGCCGATCCCTTTCAGTTGCCCGATGGGGGTGGAGAGGGAAAGGGGCATTACAGAACGACGAGCTTTGCCGTTTCACGGCAGACGTCACAAAGCTCCTCGGAGGAGGTGATGATAAAAAACTGAGTGCAGGTCTGTCTGAGGCTTTCATAGAATTCCTTTGCCTGTCCCGTGGACAAAACGGCTAGGGAATCGTCGAAGATCATGGGAAACTTCGTGGAGCGCAAAACCTCGGAAAGGGCGAGTCTGAAGGAGAGAACACCCATTTCGGTGATAACTCCGCCACCCGCCGCGATCAGGGGGAGAACGGATTTCTGATCGCAGAAGCAAAGCTCGAAATCTTCATCGAAGCGGAAGGATTCACCTTCCCTCAAAAGAAATGCCATACGCTGATTGATCTTCAAGGCTAAGGATTTTTTCAGTTCATCCTCGAATTTATCCTTTCGTGCCAACGCCAGGGTAAGATTCAGATCAATAGATTCAAAGTCTGCCTTTTCCTTGCGGATCTTTTCCTCCAAGGCATCCAGATCCAAGCGAATCTCCTCGGGGCTTCTGGCGCTTTTCTCCTTCGCCTCCTGAAGTCTTGCGGTAACCAAAGCTTTTTTCTTATACAGAGATTCGTTTTGTGCAACGAGAAAGGCGTGCTCCTTTTGCAAAGTTAGGAACTCCGCGCTGACGGTGACGCTTTCCCGTTCCACGTTTTCCGTCAGCATTTTATGATAAAGTGCCTTATCCTCTTCCAATTCGTTTTGCAGATCGTAAAGCGCGTCGTTTGCTTCGATAATCTCGTCGCAAACGGCGAGCAACTCACCGTCTTCCTCGCGGTAGCCCATTGCCTTTACCTTGGCGGCAATGCGGTTGTGAATGGCATTCTTCTCACGGATTTTTCCGGTGCAAAGTGCCTTGGCGCTTTCTACCTCGCTGTGATATACCTGAGTGGTGGTGCTGTGAGCGGCAACCTTTTCGTAAAAATCGTAAAATTCGGCGAGGTTATCCGCATCGTATTCCTCCAGTGTTTCCTTAATTCGCCCGGTGAAAAGGGTGGAAATGAACAAGGAGGCGATTCCGCAAAGAGCCACTGCCGCGGCGGCGGCAATGCAGGTGATCATTTTGAAATCCAGATAATACAGTGCCAGTGCCAGCCCTGCGGCACCCAGAATCAGAAGAATACCGAAAATGCAAACTCCGAGACGGAATCTTTTTTCTTTTTCGATGCCCCGGATTTTTTCATCCAGCTCCTCGATGGAATTCTTTCCGGTGAAAAGCGCTTCGTGGTAACTCAGGTTTTCTTCTGCGGAGGAAAGAGCAAGACGTGCTTCGTTCAGATTGGTGATGGCAAGACTGAGACGGTTGTAGTCCATCTTCATTTCATCCAGCTCCCCCTCGGAAAGCTTTCCGATCTTGGTGGAAACGTCGTATGCGGCAATGCGAAGCTTCTTTTCTTTGGCAGTGATCTTTTGATGCAGCTCCTCTGCATTCTCCTTGTTTTGAACCAAGCGAAGATCATCCTCAAAGCCTGCCATATCGGCCTTCAAAAGAACGCACCTGCGGTCGTTTTCGTCAATCTTTTCGCTGATTTCACCGAGAATGGACTGGCAGGACTGTGCCTCCTGTTCCCAATCGGGATGTTCCTCCAGCTCTCCCGACAGTTTTTCCTGCTCGGCAAGAAGCAGATCCAGGCTTCCGTTTTTTTCCTCGTTGCGATACAGCCTTCTCTTTTTGTCGAGCACGAAAATATCACGGTAAATATGTTGCGTCTCCTCGGAAAAGGACGCAATTTTATTCAGGAGAGAAAATTTTGGCTTAACGGCGGGTGTTTCGTATTTTGCCTGGCGGAAATAATTAACCAAGTCAAAGGAATCCTGATCCAGTCCGGTCAGGTATTCTCCGGGAGTGATCTCGGTATCAATGGGGGTCTTTGGATCAAAGGAGTAAAAAAGCACCGATTCCTCACCGCCGATCACGCTTCTTTCGATGACGAAGGGACCTTGGTCCGAGTCGAGAAAAAGCTTTCCCTTGGCGTCCTCGGCATTCCCTCTGGCAAGGGAAACGGAATCCGCCCCATACAGAGCAAACTGAATGAATTCGCAAAGGCTGGTTTTCCCGCTGCGGTAGGTTCCGAACAGCAAATTTCCGTTTCGATCGGGAGTAACGGAAAGGGTGCGGATCTTCTTAAATTGTTCGATTTCTATTCTTTCTATGGTTAAACGGTTCAGTTTCATGGATAGTCCTTAAAATAAGTATTCTATATTACCGTATATTATAGCCGAAAAGATTTCTTTCGTCAATCGTTTTCAAAAAAAGAAATGAGGCGGTTATCCCGCCTCATTTTCGATCATTTCCGAAATGGTGACAAATTCATATCCGTTTTCCTTCAAATAGGGAAGAATGCGCTTCAAGGCTTCCGGCGTCGGCAATCTTTTATCATTCAGATCGTGAAAGAGAATGATGTCACCGCCCACGGCGTTTTCCTCGATCTTTGATGCGATGGTGTCGGATTTTGGCATACACCAATCCTTGGTATCAAGAGACCAAAGTATGCTTTGATACCCCATTTCCTCCAAAATTGCAAGAGACGCCTCGTCGTAGTATCCTCCGGGCGGTCGAAAAACGGTGGGACGCTCACCTGTGATCTCCTTCAGAACGTCCTCGGTCTTTCGAATTTCCTCCCGTAAGGTATCCCCGCTGATCTTGGAGATATAAGCGTGGGTGTAGGTGTGGTTTCCGATCTCGTGTCCCGCCTTGTGGATCATACGGATCCTGTCCGGATCCGCGGCTGCGTTTTCTCCGATAACGAAGAAGGTGGCGCGAATTCCGTATTCCTTCAAAATGGCAAGGATCTCCTCCGTGTTGCGAATGCTGGGACCGTCATCAAAGGTCAGTGCGATTTGCTTGGTCTGTGTCGCACCCTTTCGGTACGGCTTTGCATAAATGGAGAGGGAACAGCTTTGGGCACACAGAAGCAGAACTGCTGCGGAACAGGCGAGAAAGCGTTTTATTCTCCCCATAATTCCTCCAGACTGCCGAATCGGTAGCCTTCCGCTTTCATTTGTCGGATAAAATCACCGAGAATGGCAGCGTTTGTAGCAGAAGTGGGATGCAGTAGAATGACTGCCCCGTTGTGCACGCGGCTCGTCAGCTTTTCCATGGCGTATTCGGGACTTTTCTGATTGTTGTTGTCCCAGTCTGCCCAGGCAAGACTCCAGAATACCGTGTGATATCCAAGGCGAAAAACCGTTTCCAGCGCTTCTTTCGAATACGCTCCCTCAGGCGGTCGGAAATAGGGGTCGGGTCCTTTGCCGCACACCGTTTCGCAAACTGTTTCCAGCTCCTTGATTTCTTTCTCCAGCGCTTCCGGAGAAAGCGTGGTAATATTGGGATGGCTTGCGGTGTGGTTGCAGAGAAGGTTTCCGTCGCTTCGGATGGCTTGGCAAAGCTCGGGATTTGCCTCGATGAAGTGCTTGAGCACGAAAAAGGCACCCGTGACTTTTTCCTCCCGAAGAGTTTCCACCACCTTTGCTACGTTTCCGTTTTCATAACCTGCATCAAAGGTAAGGTAAAGGACCTTTTCGTCCTTTCCGATGCCTTTTCCCAGATGCTCCTCCAAAGCGGGAAGTCTGGGACGAACGCCTTTTCCTTTTGAAGAAAAATACCAGTTTTCACCGCTTTTGGCGGTGGCAAAGGAAGATGCCGAAAGGATGATGACCGATAAAAAGAATGAGATGATTTTTTTCATTTTTTTAATTCCTCCTTTACGCTTTTTATTGTTCCACTGCGCGAAAAAAATATGATTGCCTGTTTTTTTAGGCAATCACATTTTTTTGATGATTTTCTATTTCTTCTCTATTTGAATTTTTTGATTTCTTCGGCAATTTTTTTAAAATCCGTCAAAGCCTCTTCTTTTTTTGCGGGGTCACGCAGCAGCGCGGAAGGGTGGTAGGTTGCCATTACCCGAAGTCCGCCCAAATCGTACCAGATCCCTCGTTGCTTGGTAATGCGAAAATCGGGGGAAATAATGCGCTTTGCCGCAATTCTGCCCAGACAAACCAGAATTTTCGGTTGTAAAAGCCTCAGTTGCTCCCGAAGATAAGGGAGGCAGGCTTCCTCCTCCTCGGGCAACGGATCCCGATTGCGTGGAGGTCTGCATTTTAAAATGTTGGCGACGTAGTAGTCGTCCTCCTCCAATCCGATAAACTCTATGTACAGATCCAAGAGCTTTCCGGCAGGACCGACGAAGGGCTTTCCTTCCCGATCCTCCTGCTCCCCGGGCGCTTCTCCCACGAACAGCACCGTAGGGGAAAAGGAGCCCTTGCCGAAAACGCTTTGGGTCCTGGTGGTGCAAAGAGAGCATCCGCGGCACGAGGAGACCCGTTGCTCCAAAAGCTCCATTTTTTCGTTTTTTGTCTGTGTCATTATGTTTGCCTTTCCTCCCTGCGAACCCTGTGGCAGCGGGACTTGAGAAAGATTTTGGACGGCATTTTGATTGTTTCTCCGAATTCAAAGAACGCAAGGGGTGCTTCCTTTTCGGGAATCAGTGCATAAAAGACACCGCGTTTTTTCTCTCTCCAAAGCTCCGAACCGAGCGGTATGGGAGAGCGGGTTAACGCGGCATAAAGCAGATCAAAATCGGCAAAGCAAAAGCAGAGCTTTTTCTCCTCCTTTTCCAGCTTTGTCACGAATAGCTCACAGCCGCCGCGATCGGTAGGATAAAGCTGTATGTAGATCTTTTCTCCCGCAGCATCAAAGCCCGTTTCCCGACGCGCCTTGTCGAATAATTCCCAAATCACCCGTTTCCCTTGAGCGGAGTCGTAATCCAGATCCTCCGCGGTCATGGAATAGGCTTCCAGATCCTCCTTGGTTAGTCGGATTCGAATTGCCCCTTCTCCTTGTCGGTACAGTTTCAATGTTTTCGCCTCACTTTTTTTCTTACTATTCCAGTATAAGCGAAAAATAGATTTTGGCAACCGAGAAATGTTGGGGATGCGTCCTATTGTTTCCAATTCTACCTTCAAAGACGGAAAAAAGCAATCGTTTTTGAAAAATCTTGTAGTTTTTTACTGAATGAATTGACAAAAAGTGCCCCGTCCTTTAAAATGAACACAGAGGAATGAACCGATCGAAAAAGGATCAGAACGTATGAAGATAAAGCTTCCGGAAGAAGTGTACGCTTCTTTTCGAAAAAAAGGAATTCTCACAGATGAAGCACTGCTTTTTCTCAAGACCGATATGGGGAGAGAGGAGCTGTATTGCGATGCCTATACCTTGGTAACGGAGGAAGGGATCGCTACGCTCTTTTGTCTCGATGTTTTGAAGGAGAAAAAAGGTGCTTCTTTGTTTTCGCCCCGAAAGAGTGAAGCGGCTCTCAGGGAATTGGATTACCGTTTTCTTCCTATGGAGGAGATCGACTCCATTAAGTGCGAGGAACTGCTTTCCGTGCTTCGCGTCATCGTGACCCGCAAGGACGGTCAGCAAGAGGTCTTGTTTTACGCTACCGCCGCTTGCCGCAAGAGGATCTTCTCCTTTACGGAACGCTTTGATAAATGGCGTGAAACGGGTGAGATCCCGGAGGAAAAAAAGGAGCGGGGAGGTGTTTGTCCCAAGTGCCACCGTCCCTACGACGACCCGGAAAAAAAGATCTGCAACCATTGTGTCAGCAAAATGGGGCTGGTTCGGAAGCTTTTGCCATTTTTCGTCCGATACCGAAAGCAGATCGCTTTGGTATTTTTGACGGTCCTCTTTTCTTCCGCGCTCAGCGTCGTTACCCCGTATTTGAACAGCAAGGTTCTGTACGACGATGTGCTGAATCCCGGCTCTCTGCGTTACGGTGCGATCACCGGACTGGTTCTGTCCATTGCCTTTGCAGGACTTCTGCGGGCGTTCGTGACCACCGTGAACGGCATTATCGGCGCAAAGGTGTCCGCCTTCGTTTCCTGCGACCTGAAAAAAACGATTTTCTCGTCCTTTGAAAGACTATCCTTTTCGTTCTTTACGTCCCGCCATACGGGCAGACTGATCACGCAGATCAATTCCGATGCGGAAACTCTGTATTGGTTCTTCTGCGACGGCGTGCCTTATTTTCTGACCAACGTGATCCAGATGATCGGTATTACGGTGGTGATGTTTACCATCCACGTCCCCTTGACCATTCTGATCCTGATCCCCATCCCCCTGATGTTTTTGGGCTATTTTCTTGCTCTGCGTTTGTTCCGCCGTCTCCACGCGGAGAATCACGCCCACCGTTCCCGTTTCAACGGAGTTTTGTCCGACGTGTTGGGCGGAATGCGCATTGTCAAGGCATTTTCCCGCGAACAGCAGGAGATCCGCCGCTTTGATGACAAAAGCCGCCGTCTTGCCGATTCGAAATTGGAGATCGACGTTAAAAACCACACCATCTTCCCCCTCTTGAATTTGGGGATCCGTCTGAGCACTTACCTGGTTTGGGGCTTTGGCGGTTACTTCGTGGTAAAGGGACTGGCAGATCCGAACAGCGGCATCAGCTACGGCGTTCTGAATTTGTTTGTCAGTTATCTTGCCATGCTCTACACTCCTCTGAACTTTTTTGCCAACTTCCTTAGCCATATGGCAAACGGAATGAACGCCCTGCAAAGACTGTTCAGTATTATGGACGCCGATCCCGACGTTGTGGAAAAGGAGGAACCCGTTTCCCTTTCTCAGGTGCGCGGCGAGGTGGAGTTCGATCACGTGAATTTTTCATACGCTCCCGGTAAAAAGACCATTCAGGACGTTTCCTTCCGCGTGGAAGCAGGGAAAGCGCTTGGCATCGTCGGGCATACGGGCGCGGGGAAGAGCACCCTTGCAAATCTGCTGACCAGACTTTACGACGTGGATTCCGGATCCATTTCCATTGACGGAGTGGATCTGCGCGATCTTTCCATCCGTACCATTCGGGACCACGTTGCCATTGTTTCGCAGGAAACCTACCTGTTCCGCGGAAGTATTTTGGATAATATCCGCTACGCGTCTCCCGACGCTACGGTAGAGGAGGTGCTTGCCGCTTCCAAGGCGGCGGGGTGCCACGACTTTATTATGTCCTTCCCGGATGGCTACAACACGTTGGTAGGCTCGGATAAAAAGTCTCTTTCGGGTGGCGAAAAGCAAAGGGTTTCCATAGCCCGTGCCATTTTGAAGGATCCTGCCATTTTGATTTTGGATGAGGCGACCGCCGCAATGGATACCAAGACCGAGCGGAAGATCCAGGAAGCGCTGCGGGTCATTTCCAAAGACCGTACCACCATTACCATCGCCCACCGCCTTTCCACCTTGAGGGATTCGGATTTTCTCATCGTGATCGAGGAAGGAAAAATGGTGGAAACGGGTACCCACGAGGAGCTTTTGGCAAAGGACGGTGTGTACAACAAGCTATACACCCTCCAGATGGAAGCACTGAAAACCATAGGTATTGAAGAATAGGAGATCGTATGATACAAGGCTTGGAACAAATTACCGATTCTTTTTTGATCGATGTGGAAAACGCCACCTTTTTTTCCTCTCCCACGGGACTTCTGATGGTGAAAATCCCCGCAAAGGACTATGAGGGCAGAGCCTTTCTCGCTCTTGCCTTTCCCTTCGAGACCGACGAGGAATACGTGTGCGTGCAAAACGAGGATCGGGAGGAGCTCGGCATGATCCGCTCTCTGTCCCTTTTGTCGGATGAAGCTGCATCTCTTTGCCGCGCCGAACTGAAAAAGAAATATTTTGCTCCGAAGATCTTAAAGATCGTCAAGCTCACGGAGCGCTTCGGTTCAAGCTTCTGGGATTGTGAAACCGATTACGGCTTAAAAAAATTCACCGTCAAGGATCCCCACCGAAGCATTCTTCGTCTGGGCGAGGACCGTGCTTACGTGGTGGACGTGGACGGATGCCGCTACGAGATCGAAAGTCTGAAGGGAATGGATAAAAAGAGCCATTCGAAAATCGAACTGTACTTATAATTTGGGAGAATGCATTGGATAACCGAATTTTGAAGGAAGACGCCGCAAGGCTTTTGGAACGGGATCACGGAGACCGCGTGATCTTTACCCTTTCTTCCAATTTGAACCAAAGGGGAGAGGGGCAGGATTTTCTTCTCCTTTTCGGCGCAAAGGGAATCTACGTTTTTTGTGAAGAAACCGGATCGATTTTGCCCTATCTGTTTGAACGAATGACAAACGCCCGCTATGAAGGCTTTATCGGAGGCGGTGTTTGTCTGATCTTGTACGACGGAGAGTGGGCAGAGCTTTGCCGCGCCTTTGGTTCCGGGAAGGAAAATCTTTCTCAGCTGACCCGTATTCTCAAAGAGGTGATCGACGGGGCACTGAAGCCCGAGGACGCCCGATTTACGGAGCGTCATACCGTTTGCCCCAAATGTCGCCGTCCTTTGGGAAAGGGGAGTCAGCTTTGCCCGAATTGCTCGGATAAAAAAGGCTCCTTTAAGCAGCTTTTGCAGCTGATGCGCGGGCAGTACGGCTGGATCGTATTATCCATGGCGCTGTTTTTACTGCATTCGCTGCTCAATATCTGGTTGCCCATGATTCAGAAGGATTTCGTAGACGGATATCTGAATACGGGAAATCCCGAGGAGCTTTTGGGGAATTATGCTCCCGCGGTGCTGGTGGTGCTTTCTATGGCAGCGGTTCGTATTTTCGCCGTTCTTTCCACCATTTTGCGGAACGTGGTTTTATCACACGTCAGCACCAAGACCGTGGTAGAGCTTCGCCGCAGACTGTATGAAAAGATCCAGTCTCTGTCCGTTGCGGGCATTTCCCGTCATACGGCAGGAGATCTGATGAACCGTGTTTCGGGAGATACGAATACCATTTCCCAGTTTATGACGAGCTTTTTGCCCTCTATTATCGAGCAACTGTTTATCGTGATCTTCGTGGGCGTGATCCTCTTTTCCTATTCTGCGGAAATGGCATTGATGATCTTGATCCCGACCCCATTCGTGGCAATTTTGTTCCGCGTGGTCTGGCGCAAGACGCATCGTCTTTATCGCCGTCAGTGGGTGGAAAACGCCAATGCCAATACCATTCTCCACGACGTGTTCCAAGGCGTTCGCGTGGTAAAGGTATTCGGTACCGAAAAAGGTGAGATCGAAAAATACGATCACGCGGTTCGCACCCAACGTGATATTGCGGTCCGAAACGAGATCGCCTGGGCAAAACTGGTTCCCTATGCGGAATACCTGATCCAGGTGGGTAATTTTATCCTGCTTTATTATGCGGGCAATATGATCCTGAAACAGCAGATGACCATTGGCGAATTAACGATGTTTTCCTCCTTCGTCAGCCTGATCTATACCCCCCTGCGTTCCATGGCAAACTATCCCCGCCGTATTCAGCAGGCAGCTACCGCTGTGGCGAAGGTGTTTGAGGTGCTGGATGAGGAGCCCGACGTAGCAGATAAAAAGGACGCAGAAGATATTGAGATCCGCGGACAGATCGATATCGATGGAATTTGGTTCGGCTATAACGAAAGCGAAAACGTGCTGGAAAACGTTTCCGTTTCCGTTTCCCCGGGTGAAATGCTCGGCATCGTGGGAAGAAGCGGTGTGGGTAAAAGCACGCTGATCAACCTTGTGATGAGGCTGTACGACGTTCAGCGCGGTTCCATCCGCATCGACGGCAAGGACGTGCGTGATATCTCTCAGCACTCCCTCCGTTCTCAGATCGGCGTCGTGCTGCAGGAGACCTTCCTGTTCGCAGGCTCCATCTACGAAAATTTGGCTTACGCCAAGCCGGACGCTACCTACGAGGAGGTGATCTCCGCCGCAAGATTGGGCGGTGCTCATTCCTTCATTATGAAGCTTCCCGACGGCTACGATACAGTGGTGGGAGAGAAGGGCTACACCCTTTCCGGCGGCGAACGGCAGAGAATTGCCATTGCCCGCGCCATTCTCCACGACCCCAAGATCTTGATTTTGGACGAAGCCACCTCCGCTTTGGATACGGAAACGGAAAAGCTGATCCAGGAGTCTCTTGCCTATTTGTGCAAGGACCGTACCACCATCGCCATCGCACATCGACTCTCCACCTTACGAAACGCCACAAAGCTTTTGGTGCTGGATAAAAAGACCGTTGCGGAAGTGGGTACCCACGAGGAACTGATGGAAAAGGAGGACGGAATCTATAAATCCCTGGTCATCGCTCAGCGCGAGATGTCCCGCGTGAAAAAAACAACTGTTTCCGAGGAAGAAACAAATAAGAATTGACAACAACTTGTTTTTGTGTATAATGGATTAGAGTTTCACCCGACCTCCAGTCGGGGAAGAAAGAGAGGAAAATAGAATGAAAAACACGGAAAAAACTATGGACAAGATCGTTGCTCTTTGCAAGGGCAGAGGTTTTGTGTATCCCGGCAGTGAAATTTACGGCGGTCTCGCCAATTCCTGGGACTACGGTCCTCTTGGCGTTGAACTGAAAAACAACGTAAAAAGAGCTTGGTGGAAAAAGTTTGTACAGGAAAGCCCCTACAACGTAGGTCTGGACAGTGCGATCCTGATGAACCCTCAGACCTGGGTGGCATCCGGTCACGTGGGCGGCTTTTCCGACCCCTTGATGGACTGCAAGGTGTGCAAGACCCGTCACAGAGCCGATAAACTGGTCGAGGATTATATTGCCGAGAACGGTCTGGATATCAATCCCAACGGTTGGGATAACAATAAGCTTGCCGATTTTATCAAGGAAAATCATATTACCTGCCCCTCTTGCGGCTCCGGTGACTTTACCGATATCCGTAAGTTTAATCTGATGTTCAAGACCTTCCAGGGCGTTACCGAGGACTCTACCTCCGAGCTTTATCTCCGTCCCGAAACCGCACAGGGTATTTTCGTGAACTTCAAGCATATTCAGCGCACCACCAGAAAGAAGGTTCCCTTCGGCGTAGGTCAGATCGGTAAATCCTTCCGTAATGAGATCACCCCCGGTAACTTTATTTTCCGTATCCGCGAATTCGAGCAGATGGAGCTTGAGTTCTTCTGCAAGCCCGGCACCGATCTGGAATGGTTCGAGTATTGGAGAAGCTACTGCGCTAAGTTCCTGTATGATCTGGGCATTGCCGAGGAGAACCTGCGTCTGCGTGACCACGACAAGGACGAGCTCAGCTTCTATTCCAAGGCAACCACCGACTTTGAATTTATGTTCCCCTTCGGATGGGGCGAGCTGTGGGGCATTGCCGACAGAACCGACTATGACCTGACCCAGCACGCCAATCACTCCGGCGAGCCTATGGAATACTTTGATCCCGAAAGTGGCGAAAAGTACGTTCCCTACGTTATCGAGCCCTCTTTGGGTGCTGACCGTATCACGCTTGCCTTCCTCTGCGAAGCATACGACGAGGAGGTCGTTGGCGAGAACGATACCCGTGTGGTAATGCACTTCCATCCCGCTTTGGCTCCCGTGAAGGCGGCAATCCTGCCCCTTTCCAAGAAACTTTCCGATAAGGCGCGAGAGCTTTATGCAGAGCTTGCGGCAGAGTTTAACGTGGAGTTCGACGAAGCAGGCTCCATCGGTAAGCGTTACCGCCGACAGGACGAGATCGGTACTCCCTTCTGTATCACCTACGATTTCGATACCGAAACCGACGGATGCGTTACCGTCCGTGACCGTGATTCTATGGAGCAGGTCCGCATTCCCCTTGCTGAGGTAAAGAACTATATTGCCGAAAGAATCAAATTCTGAGAATAGAACGAAAAGGCTTGACAGATTTCTGTCAAGCCTTTTTTGTTGCCCGGGTTCATTGTGAAATGCCGTACGTTAAGGTAATCGGATCCAGAAAGAGTCCGAGTTTAGGCGGATAGAAGGTGAAGAAGCCGAAGAGGAATGCGATCCCCAAAATCATCCACAAGGCAAGGGAGGGGAAGAGGCAAGTTTGTTCCTTGCGAAAGAGCCTTGATTGACAGCAAAATGCAAAAAAAGCCGCGATGAAGAAAATTGCAATATTGAGCCAATCCGGAGATTTTCCAAAGGCTCCGTTGTAGGTGTAGAAGATCACGGGAATCAAAAGCTGCCCCAGCAAAATACTGCGAAGCTGAATGCACCAGAAGTCTCTTCTTTTTCCGAAAAAGAAGAATTCTACCGCAGCAAACAGCAGCATCGGAAAAAACAGTAGCTTCATATGCTCCCAGGTGGATTCGTTGACCCCGGAGATCACCGCCGCCCAAAGCTTTTCTCCGCTCAGATCGTATAAAAAATGCAGTAAAGTTCCAAGTAAGCTCGTTGCAGCAAAGCCGCACAAGCTCCAAAGTCCGTATTCCCGTTTCATTTTCAAACCGCCTTTTTTCGTTTGAGATAGTATATTGAGCGAAAATGAAAATATGCACGCAAGACAAGGTGTTTGCAAAAAAATGTGCGAAAACAACATTTTGGCAAATTTTATATTTTGTCGAAAAAACTTGCTTTTTCGCGTAATATGTGTTACACTGAATTCTAGATATAAATGAATAATGTTAAAAGACAAAATGTATATATCTTTAATAATGCTTCCCTGTAAGTATTTGTTTTGATCGGAGAAAGCAATGGCAGTTTTTAAATGCAAAATGTGCGGCGGCGACCTTTCCGTTACGGAGGGGATGAAAGTCGTCGAATGTGATTTCTGCGGCACAACGCAGACGGTTCCTTCTGCGGATAACGAAAAGAAGACCAACCTGTTCAACCGTGCAAACAAGCTGCGCATCGCCGGGGAGTTTGACCGTGCGTCCGGGATCTACGAAAGCATTATTGCCGAGTTTCCGAGTGAAGCAGAAGCCTATTGGGGACTTTGCCTTTCCAAATACGGCATCGAGTATGTGGATGACCCCCGTACCGCCGAAAAGATCCCCACCTGCCACAGAACCTCTTTCGAGAGCATCTTTAACGATAACAATTATAAATCTGCGCTGAGCTGTGCCGACGTCGTGGCAAGACAGGTCTATGAAAGTGAAGCACGTGCCATCGACAGTCTGCAAAAAGGAATTTTGGAGATCGTCCAAAAGGAAAAGCCCTTTGACGTCTTTATCTGTTACAAAGAGACCGACGAGTTTGGCTCCAGAACGCAGGATAGCGTCATTGCACAGGATCTGTACGACCGTTTGACGGATAAAGGTTTTAAGACCTTTTTTGCCCGCATTACGCTGGAGGATAAACTGGGCAGAGCGTACGAGCCCTATATTTTTGCCGCCCTTCATTCTGCAAAGGTAATGCTTGCAATCGGCACAAAGCCCGAATATTTTGAGGCAGTTTGGGTGAAAAACGAGTGGAGCCGATATCTGGATCTGATGAACTCGGATAAGACCAAGCTCCTCATTCCTTGCTATCGGGATATGGATCCTTACGATATGCCCGATGAATTTCGGAATTTGCAGGCACAGGATATGAATAAGATCGGCTTTACGCAGGATCTTCTCCGCGGCATCGGGAAGGTGATCGAAAAAGAGATACCTGCGTCTGCACCCGCTATAAATGCGGTGCCGTCTGCAAACCCTGCCGCTGAATCTTTTGTGAAGCGGGGCTTTCTCTTTCTTGAAGACGGAGAATGGGAAAAGGCTGACGAGTATTTTGAAAAGGCGCTTGACCTTGACCCCGAATGCGCTGAAGGGTATCTCGGTAAATTGATGGTGGAGTTGCGTGTGAAGATGCGCAGTGAGCTGAGTGATTATACGGAGTCTTATTTCGACCGAAACAACTATAGAAAAGCTGTTCGTTTTGCCAATGCAGAGCTTGCTTCTTATCTGGAAAATTTGAAGAACATTGCCGAGGAACGGCTTGCAGAAAAAGAAAAAGCGGTGCTGGAAAGCAAATATCTTGAAGCAAAACAATGGTTGGAGCGTGTAAAAACAACAGAGGATTGTGAGCGAGTGGAAGCACGTTTGAAACAGTTGGGCGGTTACAAGGATTCAGCAGAACTTGAAAACAGGTGCTATGAGCTTCGCACGGAGCTTCAACTTCGGGAGAATGAAAACTATTATGACGGTGCGTTGAAAAACGTTGAGAAAGCAAAATTACACGAGGCAGAAGGAAAGTACTTGATAGCCGGTGCCGAATACAAGAGTGCAAAAGAATTCTTCTTCCGCAGTAATGGTTTTAAGGACAGTCGGGAAAAGGCTCGATGGTGCCAAGAAAAAATAAAAGAAATTGAATTGGTTGAAAAAAACTTGGAAGAAAAGAATCAAGCCACGATCCTTTTTGAGGTTGCCGATTCACTGAATCCCTTGGCTCTGGCCAACGGATCTCATTATGCTTTCGAGGTCCAAGAGATCGGAGGAGACGCTTTTGCAAAAGCTGAGTTCAAGCTTGCTAAAGGAATTTCATCAAAAAAAGTGAAGGTCCGGCCGGGGAATTATCGGATTCATCTAAAAGTGTATGGCTGGGATGATAATCCCTACACTGCATCCCCGATCCATACGGCAGATTGCTCCGTTCGGCCCGGCGCCGGAGAAACTTGGAAGATTTCTTCCAAAAGACCGGGAGTGTTTTCTTCCATCAAGTTGAACGTAGAAAAAACGTTTTAATACTTTTTTACAACAATAAATTGAGAGGTGCGAAATATGGCAAAGTTTGTAATCGAATGTCCCCATTGCGGGAATTACACGGAAGCATCTACGGGTCTTTTTGCAAAGAAAAAGATCGTGTGCTCCTGTGGGAATGTTATCAACGTAAAAGCAGAAAAGCTGAAATCCAAAACTTGTCCTCATTGCGGCAATACCGTTATATACGACCAGACCAAGGGTGAGGACGCAAAATGTCCTATTTGTCACCAGCTTGTGAATACCCGCGCGGATATGGAGCAGCTCGTAGAGTTTTCCTGTCCCTCTTGTAGCTGTAAGCTGTCTTGCGATAAGAACGCTACCAGCTTTACCTGTCCTCTTTGTGAAACGAAGATCGACGTGCAAAAGCGCCTTGCTATGGAAAAGGTCAAGAGCAAGGGTCTTGCCAGCGTGATCAAGTATGAGGGCGGAAACGACATTTTCGTATGGAAGCATCCCATCGAGGATTTCAACCTTGGTTCTCAGTTGATCGTTCACGAGTCTCAGGAAGCCATCTTCTTCCGCGACGGTCAGGCACTGGATCTGTTCGGCTCCGGCAGATATACTCTGGCGACCCAGAATATTCCTTTGCTCCAGAACCTTTATAAGCTACCCTTTAATCCCGAGGACGTGTTCCACTCCGAGGTTTACTTTATCAATATGACGACCCAGATGGGCATCAAGTGGGGTACCGATACCAAGGTTCGCCTCTTTGATCCGGCGTCGGGTCTGCACGTGGAACTGGGCGCTTACGGTAACTTTAATCTCCGCGTAAGCAATTCCAGAAAGCTGATCGTCAAGCTGGTGGGAACCACTGCCGAGTTTGCTCAGAGCGAGATTATGGGCAACGGCTTCGGCACCGCGGACGCAGTAAGCAAGTTTAAAGCGCTTGTAATGAACAAGGTGAAAGCAAACCTTGCCCGTGTCATCAAGGAAAACAATATCAATGTTCTGGAAGTTGACGAGCAGATCGACGTGATCTCCGAGAAGATGAAGATCGCCATCAACGAGATCCTGGATGACTACGGTCTGAATATGCCCGAATTCTTCATTACTGCCATTGCAACGCCCGATGATGACCCCAATTTCAAGCGTATGAAGGAGCAGTTTGGGCAAAAGACTATTCTGGAGCGTCAGCAGGAGATTGAGCGCGCGGCGCAAGGCGTTGAAATCGCCAAAGCCGAAGGTGCAGCGCAGATCACCAGAATCAAAGCTCAGGCAGAAGCGGATGCGTACAAGGCTCAGGCATTTGCAGAGGCAGAGGAAATGCGTGCCAAGGGTTATACATACCAGCAGGAGACCGCACGCCAGGTTGGCTTGGAGGCTATGCAGAACGGTATTACCGGCGGCGGAAGCGGCGGCGGTGGATCTGCGCTGGGTGATATTGCAGGTCTTGGCGTGACCCTCGGTGCCATGAGCGGCGTGATCGGTATGACCAAGGAAGCCATCAGTCCCATGATGCAAACGGGATCCGATATTGGCGCAGGCGTTGTTGCCGTTGCCGGAGATACTTGGAACTGTTCTTGCGGAAAAGCGGGGATCTCCTCTAAATTCTGTCCCGAGTGCGGCGCACACAAGCCCGAAGTGAAGGCCGGTTGGGATTGCACTTGCTGCGGTCAGAAGAATATTGCCAGCAATTTCTGTCCCGAATGCGGTGCGAAGAAGCCCGAGGAGCCTGCTGCTTGGGATTGCGCTTGCGGCAAGAAGGGGATTACCAGTAAATTCTGCCCCGAATGCGGCGCCCATATGCCCGAAGCACCCACCGCTTGGGATTGCGCTTGCGGCAACAAGGGAATTACCGCGAAATTCTGTCCCGAATGCGGTGCGAAGAAGCCTGAGGAACCCGCTGCTTGGGACTGTGCTTGCGGCAACAAGAAAATTACCGCGAAATTCTGTCCCGAGTGCGGCGCAAAGAAGCCGGAAGCTCCCGCAGAACCCGAAGTAACCGAAACCACGGATCCCGAAAAGGAGGACTAAAACATGAATAGCAACAAAAAAGCAACCTCGTTGATCGCCGTTTACGGCATCGTAATTTTCCTTTACGTTTTCATCTTTGTAATGCTTCCCTTTGAGAAGGAGGATGCCAGCTGGCTCTCCTTTGGTTTTACCATCTTCTCTATGATCGCAAGTCTTTTTATCTGTGCGATCGCAATGGGCAAGGATAATTCCTTGGTCAGCAAAATGTACGGTATCCCCGTATTTAAAATAGGTATGTATTACGTTGCGGCGCAGTTTATCCTCGGCGTTCTGTTCTGCATCCTCGCACCTATGGTTGATATTCCTTCTTGGCTGCCCATTATTCTTTACGTGGTTCTCTTTTGTGCCGTTGTCATCGGAGTTATCGCTACGGACAATGCCCGCGATATGGCGCTGGAAATCGAGCAAGAAACCAAGGTAAACACCAGAACCATCACCTATTTCAGAATCGATATCGACGGCATCGCCGATGCTTGCAACAACCTTGAGGTAAAGGCAGAGCTGGAAAAGCTGAAGGAGCAGTTCCGTTACAGCGACCCCGTTTCCAGCGAAGCTACCAGGGAAAGCGAAGCCATCGTCCAGGCAATGCTGGATGAATTGAAGGTGGCTCTCACCGTCGGCAACACCGATGAGATCAGAATTCAGATCCAGAAGACCGCAAACGCTCTCAACACCAGAAACCGTATTTGCAAAGCAAACAAAAGATAACCCGTTCTGCGTAACGTAACCGTTACGCGGTTGCAAAAATAAATCCCCCCGTTCGATGAACAGGTCCGCAAAAAACGGACGATGACACGAACGGGGGGTTATTTTATTATCGTGTTGCCTGATGATCAGGACTGCTTCATTTCTTTCAGCATATCCACGTATTCCTCTGCAAGCTGCTCCGCAGTTCCCGGGGCAAATCGTGTGATCTGTGCCTCGTAGCAGCGGATCCTCCAGCCGAGCTCACTGGGGAGATATCCTGCGTGGTTTTGGGAGCAGGAGATCACGAAGGTCATCTCGTAAGGGGAATTCTTTTTGATCTGCATCGCACTGGAGCCGAACATTTCGTAGGGAGCGAAAATAAAGCTGACGTTGCCCAGGGAAAGAGCGTTCAGAACCATGGAACGGGTCTCTGCAAAGTGCATACGGTTCAGAATTGCCGTAACCTCGTATACGCTGGAAAAACCGTGCTCCTTTGCCGCGCTTCTTCCTTCTTCCGTACCTCTTCCGCCCACCTGATCCCAGATCGCCTTGACTGCCAGCGCCTCGTCTGCTCTGTTCAGATCTGCTTTGTTGGATTTTCCGATGAAGGTGCGTTCAGAGAAGCAAAGTTTGCTTCCCTCTGCTCGGGTCAAATTGTCCATGCACGCTACGGCAATTTGCCCGATCTTCTCACCGTAAACTTGGTAATCGGTGCTGAAACGCTCGGCGATCACGCGGCTGACGGGAACCTGATCCCCTCCGCCGGCAATGAAATAAGCCACCAAAGCACCGGTCTTTTCCGCCACGTATTCGCGGGCAGGCCCGGGAAAGTCCGCAGAAAGAAGCAGACTCTTTTGATTGATGGTCGCGTGGGCGGGGAAGTTCATCAGAACAACGTCCTTCTTTCCCGCGCAAGCTCTGGAAAATTTGACGATCTGCATTTCCTGATCGGCTTCGCTTGCGTGTCCCACGACACCGGATTTGAAGGAGCCGTAATTGGCGCCGGCGTAGGTGCCGTCTGCCATTTTGTAGTGGCGCACCCAAGTCATTCCCTCGGTCTGCGTGCTGCCGTACCAAATTTGAGCAAGGGAGAGATCCTCCAAGGCTGCCTTAGCACCCGTCTCTGCCCATTTCAGCAGATCTGCTCGGTACCGCAAGGCGTTTGTGGATTTAGGATTGCGGCAGGATACAGAGGAGTGGGTATGGGTGGAATTCAGAATCACGTATTCCTCGGGGATTCCCGTAGCCAGGCTGATATGCGTACGGGTCGGCGCGGTGTATTCCTCATAGGCACCCACAAGGTCCATGGTCGCCACGAGAAGTGTGCGCTCCTCTTGACGAAGGGCAATGAAGGTCATATACAGCGGGTCAAGCGCCCCTTCCGACAGTCGGCTTGCGGCACTGCCCGCCATCCCAACGGGATAGTCGGGGGTAATATCCACCCGTCCGTAGCCTATTTCGATCGTAGGATTCAAAGAGTCTTGAGTCATCTCAAAGTCGCTCCCTTTTTTATATTCTCTTGCAAATGTCCTTTTTTACGTACCTTGTGAAAATGAAGGCGAAAAAGACGATGTATAGCAGCATATTGAGGGTCCAGGAGACGGTGAAGCAGAGCATAATGTTATCAAAGGTTTTCTTCAACGGGTAAACGAATTTCATCCAGATCACGCGAAGACCCAAGGTAAAGAAAATGTTCGATATGCTGGTAAACATAGGATATCCGAAAGCCTGAAAGGAGTGTGAAATCACCACGTTGACGGCGTTGACGAAGGTGATCAGAGTAACGTGGAGCAGACGGCTCATACCGTAAGAGATGGCTTCGGCCTCACCTGCACCCAAAACCAGCCCGAGCCAGAATTTGCCCGACAGACAAATGAGAAAGCCCACGGAGCCGGAGATCGCAACGTTCAGCCATAAAAGCGTCCAAAAGCATTGGATTACCCGCGCTTTGTTTTTGGCACCCAGGTTTTGACCGATAAAGGTGGTGGCTGCCATTCCGAAGCCACCGGAAAAAGCACCTGCAATATTGTGAATGGAGGATGCCGCGGAGTTTCCCGCTACTGCGGCTACGCCGTAAGAATTGATACCGCTGGCGATCTGCAGATTTGCCAAGGGCAGGATTAAATTTGAGATAGACGTAGGGACTCCGAAGCGGAAAATCTGAACGAAGGCGGGAAAGTGAGGATGCATATTGAAAAGATTTAGCTTGACGTTCCCTTCAATGTGGCAAAGATTTCGCAGGATCAGTGTCGTGCTGACCAGTTTCGCTACGACGGTGGCGATGGCAACTGCCAACACCTTGTTATCCAAAAGCAGACAAAGGATCACGTTCAGTACTACGTTCACCACGCCTGCCACGATGATATAGTACAGCGGTCTTTTCGTATCGCCCATAGTCCGCAAAATAGCGGATGCGTAGTTGTAGCAAAGGAAGGCGGGGGCGGCACCCAGATAGATGCGCAAATAGAGCACTGCATCATCAAAGCATTCGCCGGGGCAATCGATCAGATCCAGCACAATGGGGGACAGGAAGAATCCAACCACTGCAACGATCAGACCCAGAATCAAGGAAGCACTGATTGCGGTGTCGATGGTTTGTCGCATTTTTTCCTTGTTTTTTTGTCCCACGTAGCGCGCCAAAATAATGGATGCACCCGTGGAAAGCCCGATGGCGCCGTTCAGGATCAAAGTGGTAACCGTTCCCGTGGCACCGATGGACGCAACGGCGGTACTGCCTGCCATTTGCCCTGCGACGGCTTTATCGGCAATGTTGAAAAGATTTTGCATAATCGTGGAAAGGATCAGGGGAATCGTATATATAAAGATCTGTTTTACCAGATTTCCCTTTGTTGCAGCAATCTTTTTCGCCATTGAGCCACCGCCTTGTTTTTTTGGTTTTCCTATTGAATTTTATCGTGTTTCTTCCGTGGTGTCAAGGCAAAAGGGAGAATTTGTCGAAGCCGGAATGCCTTTTACATATAACCGTAATTTTTTCTTTTTATCATTACGAAAAATGCACTGAGCGCCATTGCCATAAATTCCGCAACGATAATCGAATACCAGATCCCATCGATCCCTAAAAATGCGGGCAGGAGTAATACCGCGGCAACCTGAAAGACCATCGTGCGCAGAAAGGAGATGAGTGCCGAGACCAAACCGTCGTTGAGAGCGGTGAAAAAACTTGAGCCGAAGATTGCATAGCCCATAAACAAAAAGGAGGAGGCGAAGATCCTGAAGCCCGTAACAGTCAGCTTCATCAGCTCGTCGTCGTAGCCTACGAATATCCTTGCAAGAGGGACGGCAAGGATCTCTCCCGCCGCGACCATTCCGACTCCGAAAATACCGATAAGCACGGCGCTCCTTTTAAGCAGTTCTTTTACCTCACCGTGATTTCTCGCCCCGTCGTGAAAGGCAATGATCGGCGCAACACCGATGGAGTAGCCGATAAACAGAGCGGAGAAGATCATACTGACGTACATCATAACACCGTATGCCGCAACCCCGTTTTCCCCGGCGTATTCGATAAGCTGAACGTTGTAAAGCATTCCTACGATACTCATGGATACGTTGGTCATAAATTCGGAGGAGCCGTTGGTTATCGCTTTCAGAATGATTTTTCCCTCGAGCTTTGCTTTTCCGATGCGAAGCAGGCTATTGTTTTTCCGCCAAAAGTAAAAGAGTGGGATCCCGCCGCCCACTACCTGGCTCATAGCGGTTGCAATTGCTGCGCCCACCAGCTTCTGATCCTGCGGAAGGAGCAAAACGAGTACCGCGTCAAGAACGATATTCATTACTCCCGACGAGATCGTGGTGATCAGACCGAGTTGAGGCTTTTCGGCGGTGGAGAAAAAGGGCTGAAACAGAAACAGCAGGGTATTAAAGGGGAGTACCGCCAAAACGATATTCGTGTACCTTACCGCGTCCTCCAGCAGCGTTCCTTCCGCGCCCAGCAGGATCGCCGTGGGACGAACGAACACGATCCCCAGTACCGCAAATAAAGCGCCCAGCACGAAGGATACGTAAACAAACAGGGAAAAGTAGCGATTGGCATCCGCCTTGTTTTTCTCTCCCAGAGTCTTTGCCACGATGGCGGAGCCGCCCGTGCCGAAGATAAACCCGATCGTGGAAAAGATCATAATGTAGGGCATGATCAAATTGATTGCCGCAAAGGGAGTTTTCCCGGCAAAGTTCGATACGAAAAAGCCATCTACAACACCGTAAATGGATGAAATGATCATCATTGCCATTGTAGGCAAGGTGAACCGAATCAATTTTTTATAAGTAAAATGGTCTGAAAGCTGAATTCTCAAAGCGACGATCCTTTCTTAAAAGCGCAATTTGCAAAAAAAATCGGCTATTTCAAAAGGCAAGTGCCTTATGATATAACCGAGCTCACTCGACATCTTATCCGACAGGTGGTCTGCAAGCCCTGGGCCCGCTCACCCCAACACTACGGTGTACTGTCCTCCGATGACCATATATAATTTTAAATAGCATTCAAGATACCGATCACGATTATAGCAGATCCTTCCGCAAAAATCAATGACTTTTAATAAAATTCAAGGATGAAAACCACTCTCCCATCCAACAAGCCCTCCTTTCGCGCAAAGCAAAAACGGATCCCGATTTCGGGATCCGTTTTGCTGTCTACGGGCTACAAAAAAGATATTTTCGGCATTATTGAATATGAATTCAAACTCTTACACAAATCACGGCGAAAGCCGTGTATATCATCAATTCCGCAGGAATTGCATATCATCAAAACGAAGTTTTGTATATCATCATTGCGAAAAGAAATGCAGCCTGCGGCTGATGATATACACCTTCGGTGATGAGATGCACGCTTGCGCGTGATGATATACCATTGCTTTCGCAATGGATAAAAAATCGACAGGTCGAAACCTGTCGATTTTTGGTGCGGATGACGAGACTTGAACTCACACAGTATTGCTACCACTAGAACCTGAATCTAGCGCGTCTGCCAATTCCGCCACATCCGCATCTTTTGTGAACTCTTGCTCACCACGATATTATAGCAAAGGAGAAATGAAAAGTCAAGATGATTTTGAGAAAAAACCAAAAAAGAAAGAAAAGTTTTTTGCGGTTTTTTCGGAAGCTTGGACTGCTTTTGTTGACAGAGGGAATTTTTTGTAGTAAAATGCTCCGTGCATGATTTGGAAAGGAGAAAAACAAAAAATGCTCTTACGCGTGTTTTTTTGGTTAGGCGGAGTGTTGAGCGTAATTTGGTGCCTTTTTGCCGAATCTCTTCTCTTTTTGCTACCTATGTGGATCCTTTTTTTCCTGGCGATCACTTGTCTTGCCATTCTGTTCCTCTTTGTGATCAGCCTGTTTTGTTACAGGAAAAAGCCCTGTGAAAAGGAATATCTTTTTTTGCGACCCTTGGCGTATCATACGATGGATTGCATTCTGGAGTTTTTCCGCTTTCGCGTGAAAGGGGAGGGACTGGAGAAGATCCCGGAGGAGCCCTGTGTTTTGATCTGTAATCATCTTTCCCGTTTTGATCCAATGGTAACCTTTGTACTGATGAAGGGGCGCCGTCTCGGCTTTTTATCCAAAAAAGAAAATATGCGCATCCCCATTGCAGGCCCTATTATACAGCGGATCGGATTTCTTCCCCTGGACCGAGAGAATCCTCTCCGCTCTATGCGTACCATCCGTCACGGAGCCAAGCTGATCTCCTCCGAGGGCTTTACGATGGGAATTTATCCCGAAGGTACCCGTAGCTTTGACGGAACCCTGTTGGAATTTAAAACGGGTGCTTTCGTAATGGCAAAGCGCGCCCCCTGCCCCATGGTGATCTGCAAGATCGATGGAACCAATGCCTATCACGGAAGGTTTCCCTTCCGAAAGACGGATACCACCTTCAGCGTGCTGGAGGTCATCCCTACGGAGCAAGTGAAAGCGTTGAAGCCGGAGCAGCTTTCCGACTATGCCCGAAGTGTGATCGAAGCAAATATTTAAATTCAGATATGCATCTGCCAGTGCTTGAGTTGGCAGATGCATGTTTTTGTACAACGAAAACCACCAGCAGTGCTGGTGGTTCCAAAAAGCTTTAGCTATGCGTTGAAAAAATAATCCTCCTTTTGTAAACTAAAAGCAGGTTCGCCAACCGCCAAAAGAACAAAAGGAGG
>SVQO01000022.1 GCA_015065325.1 Oscillospiraceae bacterium
TGATACCGAGCTTTGCATCCTGTACCCCAAAGCTTTCCGAGGTGCCCGTTGAAGTTCCCGCTACGGAAACGGAAACCGAGCCTGCGGAAGTCGTGAAGAAAGATCCGAAGCCCGCAAAAAAGGAAGAACCTACCGAAGAAACCATTATGCAAGAATCCGATCCCGCAGAGGATGACGTGATCAACGTTTTGATGATCGGAAACTCTTTCTGCTACTACTACGTAGAAGAACTCTACGGCATTGCAAAAGCCGCAGGGGTCAACATGAAGGTTTGCAACGTTTACTATTCCGGATGCAAATTAAATCAGCACTGGAATTGGTGGAAAACCGATGAAGCCAATTATCAATATTTTGAAACCGATGAAAAGGGAAGGCAGAAGATTGCAGACCCCGCCAACCTGCGCTACTGTTTGAGCAGGGAGAATTGGGACGTGATCAGTTTTCAGCAAAGCAGTTCGGTTATGCGGCTGGATCCGGAGTCTGCCAAGAATCAATCCTACAAATATTTAACCGACCTTTTAGACTACGTAAAGGGACAATTCCCCCTAAGCCAAATCTATTGGCATCACACATGGGCGTATCAGGTAGGCTATGACCGTAGCGGGTTTATCGTAGATACGGTAGAAAAGCAAGCAGAAATGGCAAATCGGTGCAGAGAGTTTTCCTTGCAGCTTTGTAAGGACTACGGTTTGCCCCGCATCCCCTCCGGCGACGCTTGGCAGTACGCCAGACAGGATTCCAGAGTGGGAGATAAGCTGTGTAACCGCGGCGACAAGAGCGACAATTATCACGATGGTGAAGAAGGCGGCGGACAGTATCTGAATGCCTGCGTTTGGTTTGAAACTCTTACGGGCAAAAGCTGTATCGGAAACACGTGGAGACCTACTTCCTATACTTTAACTGAAGCGCAAATCGCAGGAATTCAGCAAGCGGCGCACCGTGCAGTGGCAGAATCCAGAGGATAAATATGATGAAAAGAATCTGTTTGGTTTTAGCCTTTATTATGATGATACCGAGCTTTGCATCCTGTACCCCAAAGCTTTCCGAGGTGCCCGTTGAAGTTCCCGCTACGGAAACGGAAACCGAGCCTGCGGAAGTCGTGAAGAAAGATCCGAAGCCCGCAAAAAAGGAAGAGCCTGCCGAAGAAACCATTATGCAAGAATATGACCCTGCAGAGGATGACGTGATCAACGTTTTGATGATTGGCTCCAGCTCCTGTTATTACTACGTAGAGGAGCTGTACGGCATCGCAAAAGCCGCAGGGGTCAATATGAAGGTATGCAACGTCTATTATTCCGGATGCTCTCTTGAAAAGCATTGGACCTGGTGGAAAAACAGTGAGGCTAATTACCAGTTTTTCGAAACCGATGAAAGAGGAAGGATCAAATACGAGAATTTTTCTTTGAATATGTGTCTGAGGCGGGAAAACTGGGACGTGATCAGCCTCCAGCAAAGCCCCGTAAGACTGCTTCATACCGATTATGAAAAAGCCCACAAGGAGGCAGACGCCTACGCAAAGGCTTTGATGAATTATTTGCGCGAGCAATTCCCGCAAAGTCGTTATTATTGGCATCAGCTCTGGGCGTGGGAAATTGGTGCAGATCACGCGGGAATGGTGATGGATTCCAAGGAAAAACAGCAAGGAATGGCCGATTTCCTTCATCAATTCGCTACGGAGATGAGCGAAATGCTGGGGGTGGAGCGCGTCCCTACCGGCGATGCCTGGCAACTGGTTCGTCACAATCCCGTGATCGGTGAAGTGCTTTGTGAACGAACGAATAAAAACGACCACTATCACGACGGTGACGTTGGCGGCGGACAGTACCTCAACGCTTGCGTTTGGTTTGAAAAGTTGACGGGAAAAAGCTGTATCGGTAATACCTGGCGCCCCGACGATTATAAGCTGAGCGAAGAAAAGATCGCTCTTTTGCAACAAGCTGCTCATCAAGCAGTGGCAGATATGCAATAAGGAGATTTTAAATGAATGCATTTGAAGCATTGGGAATGACTGAAAAAAGCGGGGACTTGACCGCGGAACAAATCAACAAGGTCAAGGGCCTTGGTTGCTTGCGTGACAAGCGCTTTGAGGACGTTTTTAACGTAAGAGTTCTAACCGGAAACGGAAAGATCTCTACCGAAAAGCATCGCGTTGTTGCCGAGGCTGCCGACCGTTTCGGTTCGGGCGAGGTTGCTCTGACAAGTCGTATGACCTTCGAAATTCAAGGAGTTCCCTACGAAAATATTCCCCAACTCATACTTTTTTTAAACGAGCACGGGATGGTAACGGGTGGAACGGGGCCCAAGGTGCGCCCGGTCGTATCCTGCAAGGGAACTACCTGCGTATTCGGCCTGATCGATACCTATTCACTCAGTGCAAAGATCCACGAGAAGTATTATCTCGGCTTTCACAATATGATTCTTCCGCACAAATTCAAGATCGCGGTAGGTGGTTGTCCCAACAACTGCGTAAAGCCCGATCTGAACGATCTGGGGATCGTCGGCTGCCGCATCTTTATCCCCGATACGGAAAAATGCCGCGGATGCAAAAAATGTATTCCCGCAGAAAGCTGTCCTATGGGTTCCATTGAGCTTGCGGATGGAAAGGTAAAACTAAATCCCGATCTTTGCAATCGTTGCGGGAGATGCCTTGAGAAGTGTCCCTTCGGTGTTTTTTCCGAAGCAAAGGTCGGATATCGCGTTTCCGTTGGCGGAAGATGGGGCAAGAAAGGCTCTCGGGGCACGTTCCTTTCCCATATTTTTGAAAGTGAGGAAGAAGTACTCTCTGCCGTGGAAAAGGCGATCCTTTTGTTCCGCGACGAAGGAATCAAGGGCGAGCGCTTTGCAGAAACCGTTGCAAGGCTTGGTATAGACTATGTGGAAAAAAAGCTGTTGTAAGCTGATCGGTGCGATCCTGGCACTGCTTTGCCTGGTCACTCCCCTCGCCTCCTGCGGCACAGAAAAGAAAGCGGGCTCCGTTGCGGATCCCGCTTCTTTCACGGATGCACTTGGCAGGATGCTTTCCCTTGAAAAAAAGCCTAAGCGTGTTGCCGCTCTTTTGGGTTCCTTTGCCGATCTTTGGATCCTTTCCGGCGGTACGGTTTGCGCTGTGACGGACGATGCGGAGGAAGACTTCGGAATCGACACAAAAGGAATGACCCTTATTGGCGGTGCCCATTCCCCTTCTTTGGAAAAACTGCTTTCCGCCGATCCCGATTTCGTCCTGGCAAGTGCCTCGACTCCCTCCCACGTGGATATGAAGGAAAGCCTTGAGCAGGCCGGGATCACCGTAGCGTATTTTGACGTTTCTTCCTTTGACGAGTATCTTTCTATGCTAAAGATTTGCACCGATTTGACGGGAAAAACAGAAAACTACAAAACCTACGGGACGGACCTGCAAGGCGAAATTGAAGAAATCAAAGCGTCTTTTACCAAAGAAAACCTTTCCAAGAAGGATAAAACCGTTCTTGTGCTCCGCATTTCATCGGGGCTTGTAAAAGCCAAAGGAAGTAAGGGAACCATTCTCGGTGAAATGCTCAGCGATCTCGGATGTATCAATCTCGCAGACAGTGAAAGCACCTTAACGGAGGACTTAAATATCGAATATATCCTCAAGCAAAACCCGCGCTACATTTTGCTGGTCACGATGGGCGATGAAACAAAAGCAAAAGCAAATTTTAACACCATGATGGAGGAAAACCCCGCGTGGTCGTCATTGGACGCGATTCGGGAGGGCAGGATGCATATTCTGGACAAAAGCCTGTTCAACCAAAAGCCTAACGCACGCTGGGCAATAGCCTATGAAACCCTGGCAAAAATTTTGGCATCATAAGCAAAAAATGATCTACCTGTACGGCGCCGCCTTTCTCTTTCTTCTGCTTTCGTCCCTTTTTGCCTGCTTGGCAGGCGCCTCCGAGCTTTCTTTAAAAGAGATTTTTCAAGGAATATCAGAAGGAAAGGAAAGCGTCTCGGGTCGGATCTTATATCTGGTACGCTTCCCGAGATTGCTTGCTACGATTCTTTGCGGAGGTGCACTGGCGCTTTCAGGCTGTGTCATACAACGCGCTCTTGCCAACCCTCTGGCGTCACCGAGTATCATCGGAACGGGAGCGGGAGCGGGACTGGCTGTAACGCTTTGCTCTGCACTTGGCATTATGGGAGGGCTTTCCGTTTCTCTCTTTGCCTTTCTCGGGGCTTTTTTATCGGTTATGACGGTCAGCTTGATTTCTGCAAAGCTTTCTTCCTCCAAAGGAACCGTGATCTTGGTGGGGGTCGCCGTGGGCGCTTTGCTGAATGCAATTTCCGATGCCATCGTACATTTATATCCCGAGGTAGGGATCTTCCGCAACGATTTCAAAATCGGTAATTTTTCATTCGTTGCCATGTCACGGATCGCGCCCGCATCAGTTCTGATCCTGATCGCCTCACTTGCCCTCCTTTTCCTTTCCGTACCGATGGACGTACTTTCCCTCGGGGATGAGAATGCAAGAGGCTTGGGCGTTCATACAACAGCGGTTCGCACCGCGCTTCTGTTGCTTTCGGCAATTCTTGCGGGATGCGCGGTCAGTCTTTGCGGGCTGCTCTCCTTCGTGGGTCTGGTGGTTCCTCACACGATAAAAAAACTTTGGAAAGGAATCCCCTCCTTTCACTTGATGCTTTTATCTTTTCTTTACGGAGCGGGGTTCGTCACGTTTTGTGATACCGTTGCCAGAACCGCTTTTTCTCCTTATGAGATCCCCGTCGGAATCATCATGGCGTTTCTCGGCGCCCCCTTCTTTCTTTGCCTTCTGCTCAGCCGAAAAGGAGGAAAGCAGATATGATGGTCTTAAAAAACGTTTCTTATTCTTACTCGTCAGGCTTTCGTCTGGAGGAGCTCTCCCTTGAATTGAAGTCAGGGGAGCTTCTTGCAGTGCTTGGTCCAAACGGAGCCGGAAAAAGCACTCTTCTCAAGCTGGCGGCATCTCAGCTTACACCGAACAAAGGCGAGCTTTTACTTGACGGAAAAGCACTTTCTCAAATGAAGGTAAACGAGGTAGCAAAGCAAATTGCATACCTGTCCCAGGTCGGTTTTCAGTCCGATCTTCCGGTAAAAGACGTTGTTCTTCACGGAAGATTTCCCCATACGCCCTTTCCCCATCATTACGGTAAAAATGATCTGATGCTTGCAAAAAAAGCAATGGAGCAAACGGGTCTTTCAGACCTGGCGGATCGTCCTCTTTCCTCTCTTTCCGGAGGAGAAAAGCAAAAGGCTTTGATCGCTATGGCACTTTGTCAAAACAGTAAAACCCTTCTTCTGGATGAGCCCACTGCGTTTCTCGACCCTTCCCACCGTTTCGCCTTAATGGAAACATTAAGCTCCCTTGCCGAGGACGGAAAAAGTATTCTGTGCATCCTTCACGACATCCCCCTTGCCTTACGCTATTCTCATCGGATCGCCGTTTTGGAGCAAGGCAGGCTTTTATCCGTTGCCTCTCCCGAGGACACCTTGAAAAGCGGTATTTTAACTCAGGTTTTCGGAATTGAAATCGGGAAAAGCACGGACGGCTTCTATTATTATGCAAAGAAAAATGACGCGGAATGATCCGCGTCATTTTTTATACAAAGCTTTCTACCTGCTCGTCGATCCAAGCAGCACGATTGACGATAAAGTCCTTCAAATATTCCATCTGCGATTCATAGGTCGGGTAATCCTCGGTATCGTAACGCTCAAACGCAACCTTTTTACCAAGTATATCCCAACGCAAAAAATTCATTTCAGCAGAGGGAGAAACAAGGGCGTATTGCTCGTCGATCTCTTTCAGAGCGGTATTGATCAAAACGTCTCGCACCTCGATCCAACGCGCTTTAAACCTTGCCCGAAATTCGGGATCCTCCAGCAGATGCGTGGTCCAGGTTTCGCCAACGTAATCGTCGTCAGGCTCCGAGCTGACCCAGGAATCGTCCCCCGGGTTATCCTTGGAAAAATTTCCGAAAGCCAGATCAAAATCCCAAACGGGTCCCATCACCAGCTTTCCGCCGCTATCCTTGGTGAAATAAGTACTGCGCCGCCATCCGCAATCCGTATTGCAACTTAGCTCGATCATGATCAGCCAATCCACCACCGAGTCAACGTCCAGATATTCTTCGTATCCCTCCCCTTTTTTCACTGCCTCGTCAGCGCGGAGCATATACTGATGAATGTACTCAAATTGCTCGGAGGTAAGGGAATTGTACTCGGGCATTTTGATCAAAACGAACTCAACCAGTCCTGCATGGAAATAGTTCATGCCTTTGATATCCACACCGCCGACCACGCCTCCTGCTTCCAGGAAATAGCCGCAGTCGGTACGACTCATATCGTGCTTGACCTCGACTCTTCCTTCGCCTGCCTCAAGATGCTCGCCCAGCGTATAAACTCCCATATATTCCCCGTTGAGAAACACGTCCACGCAGACTTGAGTCGGACAGTATTCGAAGGAAAGTTTCGATGCCATCACCTGTGCCAAGCGGTTGCGGAACAGTGATTTGTCCGCGTAATTGGAAAACAGTGCCCATTCCTCTGCGGCAGGCAAACCAAGAATGGAGGTGGGCTCGTCAAAATGAATTTTATAAGGCTTTTTGTCCCACTTCCAAGTAGAATTTCCGCGGCCGCGGATACGGATATGGGTCTCGGAAAGAGAGTCATACGCACTTTGACCGCCGTCCATAGAAAAGGTGGCGGACACGTATTGACTCTTGGAGGTGATCTGCACACCTGATTCGGTTTCCAGGTGCACCACGGGGATCTGATAAGGATCCCGACGAACTTCTAAGGCAAAGCGTCGCTCTTTGCCGTTAAGATCCTTTGTAACGATCACACCGTCGGACAAAGACCCTACCAGGGATGCAGTGCCACCGTCGCAAGAAAGAGCAAAATTTGACCCGTTAAGGCTATTCTCGGCAACAAGATACGGGAGTGAAGCGGTCAAGAGATTGCCTTCTTGCCGAAATACAACATCTTCCGTCAGGTACTCGTTTTCCTCGGCATAAAGAATAAGCTCAGGAATTGCCTTGCCAACTCCCCCGAGGGGGAGCGAAGCACCGTTATAGGTCTTCAGATTACTTCTCTTGGCGATGGTGGAGACGGCGGGGATACTTCCCTCACCCTTCCAGACCAAAGCAGAGTTCGGTGCTTGAAAGAGAATGGAGGCACCGCCGATGCAAGAGCCGTAAGAGGTCTGCACCACATAATCCCCTTTCTTCGCAGAGGAGAAGGTCAGGGTCTTATCTCCGAACACCACGGGAGCGGAAAAATTCATTTTTGCATGGGCGAAAAGGGTCAGCGACTCTTTCATTTCAAAGCCTTTAATAAAGCAGAGACTTGCTCCGTCGAGAAGATGCGGCAGTTGTTCTTTCGACGCAAGGCGGGCAAGCTGTTCGTAAGATGAAATGGGATAGTCCTTCGCGGAAAGACTTTCCTCATTCACTTCTTTTGCCTTCAAGTAAAAATTCCGCTCCTCCTTGGAGTACGTAGGAGAAAAATCCTTCCAAAAGATTTGGCAAGCAGGTGCCCAGACGTAAAGAGTTCCGCGAAACGCTTTATCCGGGCACACGGCTATTTTCCCTTTTTTGCCGCTTTCAACGGATAGAGTTTGGAAGGAAAAATTACCGAACAAACGGAATGGTGCGGAAAGTGTTTCCTCCTTCAGTTCGGTACGGGATATGAAGATCAGATCTCCGCCGTCGGTCATCGCTTCGGAAATTGCCCGAAAACAGGTGGCGTCGGACAAATATGCAACCGAGTCTTTCTCCCCTTTTGCCAAAAGAGATAGAGAAGTTCCGTCGGAAACAATATTAATTCTCTTTTTTTCTTTCGCGGAAAGGGTGATCGTTTCCTTTTCAATACCGCTCTGGTATAACGAAAACGCAACTGTTTCCCTTTCTCGGTTCTGCAAAACAAGCACTTGTTTCCCTTTAGGAAGAGGTTCCGTTTTTTCACAAGAGAGGATCACCTCACCCGTCCCGTCCAAAAGCAGTGAAAAAGAAATATCTTTTCTCTGAAAAGAGCTTTGATAAGCTCCTGCAAAGAGCAAAGCGATCAAAAGGAACAGAACGAAACCACTCAAGGAAAGCACGGCAAAAGCTTGAAGTCTTTTCGGCTTTTCAGGTACCATAGTCATCCTTATTTTTTTAATATTAAAATTTCTTCATTGATCAGTGCCCCGCCCTCCTTACACTCACGAACGATGGCACGGGTTGCAAATTCCTTTTCGCAAGGGAACATTTCATCGGTAAAGTAATAATACTCCCGATAATCTCCGCCCAGGGGCGTTTTGCCTTGAATTACTTCAAAAACCATAAAAAAAGTCCTTTTTTTCTTTATTTTACCACAGATACAGAAAAAAGAAAAGTCCAGAAGGACTTTTCTTTTACTTCTTATTTCAAAAACTCGCGTACCGTGCCCGCAACGTCATCTGCACCGAAAACGGCAGAGCCGGCAACCAGAACGTTGGCACCGCGCTCCTTCACAACGCATGCGTTCTGAAGATTGATACCGCCGTCAACCTCAAGGTCGATGTCCTTGCCAAGTTCCTTGATGGCTGCATTCAGCTTCTCAAGGTTGGGCATGGCTTCATACATAAACTTCTGACCGCCGAAACCGGGCTGAACGGTCATAACAAGAGCAAGCTCAAGATCGGGGAGGAAGGGTACCATCAAATTGGCATCGGTATAGGGCTTTACAGACATACCGGCGCGAATTCCGTAGGAATGGATCTTGTCGATCACTTCCTTATGATTGTCGCAAGCTTCGTAATGGAACGTGATGATATCAGCGCCTGCTTTTGCAAAATCGTCGATATAACGGATGGGATCCTGGATCATCAGGTGCACGTCGAAAACGATATCGCAAACCTTGCGCATAGAAGCGATCATACCCGGTCCGAGAGAAATATTGGGCACGAACATACCGTCCATAACGTCGAGATGCAGATACTCAGCACCGTTCTCATATACTTTTTTAATTTCCTCGCCGAGGCAAGTAAAATCAGCCGCCAGGACGGAGGGAGCAAGCTTAATCATTTTAAAAACTCCTATTTTCAATCTCACAAATTTATTCGGTGATTGACACCGCAAAAATTATATCATAAAATAATAGCGGGTGCAATAGTTTTTTCAAAGCTTCACCCATCTTTTTAAAAAGCCGCTGTCCGCAAGACAGACCGAATGAAAAAAACAAGGACTCTCCCCCCTCCTCTGTTTTGCCGCAGCATAAAAAAGAGTGCAGAAATCTGCACTCTTTTTTGGTTTGTTTTACTCCGTCTTAGCGGCAGCGATCACCTTTTCGGCAACGGCTGCGGGAACCTCCTCGTAATGATCGAAGAAGAAGGTAAAGGACGCTCTGCCTTGAGAGATGGCACGAAGTGCGTGAACGTAGTCGTTCATTTCGGCCTCGGGAACCTCAGCTTCGATAATACTCCAACCGCGCTTATTCTCATCCTGCTCCATACCCATAATTCTGCCACGGCGCTTGTTCAGATCACCGATAACGTCGCCCATCTGAGAATCGGGGGTGAATACCTTCAGCTTACCAACCGGCTCCAGAAGAACGGGAGAACACTGGGGCAGACCGTCACGGAATGCAATACCGGCGGCGGTCTTAAACGCCATTTCGGAGGAGTCAACGTCGTGATAAGATCCGTCATACAGGTTGGCGGCAAGTCCCACTACGGGATACCCTGCCAAAACGCCCTTGGACATACATTCCTGCAAGCCTTTTTCAACCGCGGGATGGAAGTTCTTGGGAACGGAACCACCGAAAATGGATTCGGTAAAGGTAAGCCCCTCGCCTTCTCCGGGAGAAAACTCGATCTTAACGTGACCGTACTGACCGTGTCCTCCGGACTGCTTCTTATGCTTTCCTTCTACCTTGCAAGACTTGCGGATGGTTTCGCGATAAGCAATCTTCTTCTCGCCGAGAACGACCTCTACGCCGTAGCGAGCCTTCATCTTGGCAAGAGTAATATCCAAATGGGTTCCACCCAAACCGGAAAGAAGCATCTGACTCGTTTCACGATTTACTTCGTATTTGAGAGTCATATCTTCTTCCAGAAGCTTAGTAACGGCAGAGGAGATCTTATCCTCGTCCCCCTTTGCCTTGGGAGAAAGAGACTTGATATAGAAGGGCTGGGGATATTCGCAAGCGGCGTATGAAACGTCGCCGGTCCAACTCAGGGTATCTCCGGTCGCTGCTGAGGAGAGCTTGGATACCATACCGATATCACCGCAAAGCAGTTCGGGAACCTCGGTCTGGGTCTTACCCTTCACAGAGTAGATCTTGCCCAGCTTCTCGGAATCGCCTGTGCGTGCATTCTTCAAGGTCAGATCACCCTTAACGGTACCGTTCATAACCTTAAAGAAGCTCATCTTACCTACGAAAGGATCGGCAATTGTCTTATAAATCAGAATCGCGGGAGCACCGTCGGGATTAATTTCGATATCGTCTCCATCTGCGCTGATCTCACTGCCCTTGGCACTGTGGCGAGGGAAGGACTGAGCGATAAAGTTGAGCAAAGTCCATACGCCCCAAAGCTTGGTAGCACAGCCGGAGAAGCAAGGTACGATATCGCCGTGGATAATGCCCTCATGAACCGCGTTGTAGATTTCCATATGGGTAATTTCTTCACCGCCGAAGTACTTGTTCATCAGATCTTCGCTGGTGCCCGCAACAGCTTCCAGAAGCATTTCACGAAATTCTTCAACAGCATCCATATTCTCCTCGGGTATGGGGAGAACGTGATGGGTTCCCTTTTCGTCGAAGCTGTGTGCTTCCATTTGGATCAAGTCGATGGAGCCCTTTACTTCCCCATCGGAAACCATCGGGATCGTTATGGGGCAAATTGATCTTCCGAACTGATCGTTCAAGCCGTTAAGAATTTTGGCAAATCTGGCATCGTTGTCATCGAATTTATTAATGAAAATCGCCTTGGGAAGACCGGCATCACTTGCCTTGTCCCAGGCAAGCTCGGTACCAACCTCGATACCAGCCTTTGCATCAACTACGATAATCGCACTGTCTGCAACACGAACAGCCTGAGAAACCTCACCGGTAAAGCCGGGATAGCCGGGAGTATCAATCACGTTGATCTTGGTGTCCTTCCAAACCAGGGGTGCCTGGGAGGAAGCGATAGAGATCTTGCGTCGGATCGACTCGGGATCAAAGTCAAACGCGGTATTTCCATCCGGAACCTTTCCAAGACGGTCAGATCCACCTGCCAGGTAAAGCATAGCCTCTGCCAGAGAGGTCTTACCCGAGCCGGAGTGGCCCATCAAAACAAGATTACGGATTCGTTTCATATCAAAGCTTGCCATGGAATTTGTCCTCCTTTGTTCCGACTGTTGCCGAAACATTAATTTATTAATAATTATATTATAAACCATTCATAATGTAATTGCAATGATTAATCTCATTTGTTAGAATGGTCAAAGAAGCAGAAATTTAACTCGATAATTTATGCACCTTTCACAAAAGCGTGAAAAAACACAAAAAAGTGCGAGTATTCTCATACTTTTTCGCATTTTTACATAGAAAAAAGCTCCGACAAAAGTCGGAGCTTTTTGAGAAATCAATTCTTACTTGGAAGCCTTAGCCTTCTTGGAAATGAAGGTTGCGCCAAGAGTCAGAACAGAGATGATTGCGAGAGCAGCGAAGAGACCAACCTGGCTAGCGTCACCGTTCTGAGGAACGTTGGGGTTGGGAGCCTTCTTAGCGTTACCCATCAGGATAATGCCGTTGAAAGCGGATTCGGTTTCAAATACAACCTGGCCGTTCTCGATCGTAGCCTGAACCTTAACGAGATCACCGTTAGCGCCTTCAGCAAACGCAACGAGGTTCTCATAGTTAGAAAGATCAGCTGCGATGGGAAGAGTTACCTTAACCTTGCCGGGAAGCTTCTCAAGATTCTCGAGATCAACGATGGTATCACCGGAAGCGGGATCGGTATAGATCACACCGGACTCGAACATTACGGCGGTAGCAGCAAGCACGTCCTTACCTGCAGCCTCGGGAATCTTTTCGATCTCTTCCTTGTAGCTCTCTTCGATAGACTCCAATTGCTCGGGTTTAACGGGGAGGATCGCTACCTTGGTATCTTCGGGAAGCTTGGTTTCGCCAAGTTCAACCTTAGATCCTTCGGGGGCGTTAATGTTGTCTTCCTTGATGGAAGAAGCAAGCTTTGCAGTGGGAACGGTGAACTCGTCGCCGCAGTGGATACATTCACCCTTCTTTTCGCCTCCTTCGGTCTCGGAAGCGGGCTTCGTTTCGACCCAAGTCTGGATTTCGTGGGGTTCCTTTTCAACGGGAGTGCTGGGAGTGAGGACTACGCCGCAATCCTTACAGGAAATTTCTTCGGTCTTACCTTCCTTCTTACAGGTTGCGGGCTCAGCATCAACAACGTTAACGTTGCCGGTGTGAACGTCGGGGTTCAACGCGCCGTAGGGATCGCCGCAAACTTCGCAGATCGCCTTGTTCTTACAGTCTGCCTTGCCTCCCTTGTGGGTGGTGAGATCAAGCTCGCCGTAAGCCTGTCCGCAAGTGGTACAAACTGCCAAATTCTTGCAGTCTGCGGTGCCGCCGCTGTGACCTTCTCTGGTATTTGCGATCTCAGCAGAGCAAGAGTTACATACGGTCCAGTGCTCGGTACCGTTCTTCTCGATCTTGGTTCCGCCAACGTGGTTATTTGCATCTACGGTGCCGTAGGGCTGAGAGCAATGCTGGCATACAGCCTTGTCCTTACAGGTTGCAGTTCCGCCGGAGTGGAGAGATGCGTCGGGAGTACCTACTTCAAAGGTATTACCGATCTGAATTGCACAAACGGAGCAAACCTTCTTGTAAATAGCGGGGGTTGCACAGTCAGCGGGAGATACGAGAACGTCATCTGCCGCGGGAGTATGAGCTGCCTTGGTAGATTCGTCGATGGTACCACAAACGGAGCACTCCATCCAGTGGTTGGTAGCATCCTTGTTCTGCTTGGAGAAGTCGTGAGTGATCACGCGAGGCTCGTTGCAGACGTTGCAGGTGGTGTCACAAGCATTGTCATAGCTGTGGGGGGTCTTGGTGGGAGCTACGTTACAACCGGGAACGGTACAAGCCTTCCAGTGGTCGGTAGCATCGGTGGTGTAATCAGCTGCGGGAACGCAATCGTGATAGATCTCAACGGAAGTACCTGCGGTAGCAGCGGGAACAGCATCAACCTTAACGATTACGTTGAAGTCGTAGGTGCCGAAAGCAGCGTCTTCCTTCGCTTTTACAACAAAGGAGAAGATCTCGCCGGAAACCTCAATGGGGTTCATGGAAGCGGATGCGCCCTGGCAGTTACCCATCTGATTGGGTACAGCCAACATAGAGCCGCTCTTGATGGCAGAGCAGAAATCGCCGCTGACGTACTCAAACTTACCGGATGCTCCGGCAATCGCAGAGTAGTCAACTGCAAATCCTTTTGCGGTAACGGTTTTGTCAACGACAACGCTGACAGTAACGGTTTCGCCGCGCTTAACCTTATTCGCGGTAACCGTGGTGGTGTAGGTGGGCGCTTCATCTGCCATTGCGGGAATGAACAGTGCAAGAACCAGAAGTGCGCTCAAAGCAACAACCAATACTTTCTTCATATTGTCCTCCTAAATATTTTTTGCCGAGATTCAACCCGACTATAAGACAAATAAATTATAATGCACCGAAAGAAAAATGTCAATTGATTTTTCACATTTTTCTATTGTTTTTTTATGGAATTTCAAAAAACCGCCCGTTTCCCTACCCTCTTTTTTCGGCAAATACAACAGTTTTCGTTCAAGAGTGCGTTTCCCCACTCAAAACACGGAAGAAAACCGTTTCCTATTCTTCGGAAACGGTTCTCTTTTTCTTCTTATTGTTTTTTGATCTTTTCCCAATAGGCACGCGCAGCCTGCTCGGTTTTATTCTCACCGAAGGTGTAATACCTGCGATCCTTCAAATCATCGGGAAGGTATTGCTGACAAACCCAATGATTGGGATAGTCATGGGGATAGACATAGGGTGTCTTTTTATCTCCGACCCCGAAGAAGTGATTGTTCTTCAAGCAGGAGGGCATATCTCTGCCCAGCCCCTTTTCGATATCCTGCAATGCGCGGGCATACGCCTCGTATGCAGAATTTGACTTCGGAGCAGTTGCAAGCAGAAGGGTCGCGTGTACCAACGGTATTCTCGCCTCGGGCATCCCTACCATCAGAGCAGAATCCACGCACGCCTTGACTACCACCGCCGCTTGAGAGTATGCAAGCCCCACGTCCTCGGAGGCAATGACCAAAAGTCTTCTGCAGGCTCCCTGCAGATCTCCCAGTTCCAGAAGCTTGGCAAGGTAAAAAACAGCGGCGTTTTCATCGCTGCCGCGAATAGATTTTTGCAAAGCGGAAAGAAGCTCGTACTTATCGTCTCCGTCTCGGTCATAAGCAGTCAGATTTCTCTGTGCACAGGAAAGAGCATCTTCCAACAGGATCCGATCGGAGGCAATGTAATAGCAAAGCTCCAAAAAATTGAGTGAAGCGCGCACGTCTCCGCCGGAGGATTCCGCAATATAGCGAGCCGCATCTTCGGAAAGGGTCTTTTCCGTCCCGTTCTCGGTATTCATAGCCGTCATACCGCGAGCAAGATTTTCTTCGATCTCCTCGACGGAAAGGGGCTTGAATTCAAAAACAGCGCATCGGGAAAGAATTGCCTTATACACGTAGAAATAAGGATTCTCCGTGGTGGAGGCAATCAAGGTTACTCTGCCGTCCTCAATATATTCCAAAAGAGTCTGCTGCTGTTTTTTATTAAAATACTGGATCTCGTCCAGGTAGAGGAGAATGCCGTTCATTCCCTCCAAGCCCTCCGTTTCGGCAAGGACCTCTTTGATGTCCTTGCCCGCCGCAGTGGTGGCATTCAACTGGCGGAAGGGCAAGCCCGCCTGATTTGCCACGATACGGGCAACTGTGGTCTTTCCCACCCCGGACGGACCGTAAAAGATCATATTCCGGATCTGACCGGATGAAAGAAGGCGCTTTAAAGCGCCTTTTTCACCCAGCAGATGCTTTTGTCCGCAAACCTCATCCAAGGTCTGCGGGCGAAGCCTTACTGCCAGAGGGGTATTCATCTGTCAAAATATCCGAGACGGAACAAAAGCTCGGCAACCTCTACCGCGCCGCCTGCGGCACCGCGGAGCGTATTGTGAGAAAGACCTACGAATTTGTAATCGTAGATGGGGTCCTCGCGCAGTCTGCCGGCACAAATGCCCATTCCGTTTTCGGTCATACGGTCCACACCGGTCTGGGGATGAGATTCATCCTCAAAGTAGGTAATAAACTGTTTGGGAGCAGAAGGAAGATCCAGCTCCTGAGGAAGGGACTTGTACTCCTTCCATTTTGCAAGGATCTGCTCGAGCGTGGGTTTCTTCTTGAAGCGGATAAAGGTAGCCGCCATATGTCCGTCGGTACAGGGCACACGCAGACACTGGGCAGAGATCTTAAGAGTGGTGAGAGGAGAAATCCCATCCTCGCCGACGGTACCCCAAATCTTGAGGGGCTCTTTTTCACTCTTTTCTTCTTCACCGCCGATAAAGGGGATGATGTTATCCAGCATTTCAGGCCATTCGTTGAAGGTTTTTCCCGCACCGGAAATCGCCTGATAGGTGGTAACGAAAATCTCGGTAGGTTCAAATTCCATCAAGGGCTCGATCAAAGGAACGTAGCTCTGAATGGAACAGTTGGGCTTGGCAGCAATAAAGCCGCGCTTGGTACCGAGTCTCTTTTTCTGCTTCTCGATAACCTCCACGTGATGATGGTTCACCTCGGGGATCATCATGGGAACGTCTGCTACCATACGGTTTGCACTGTTGTTGGAAACGACGGGAATCTCTGCCTTGGCAAGAGCCTCCTCGTAAACGCGGATCTCTTCCTTGGGCATATTCACGGCGCAAAACACCATATCCACGGTCTTTGCAATAGCATCGATATCCGCAGCGTCATATACGGGCATTGCCGCAATCTTTTCGGAAAGCGGAACGCTCATCTTCCATCTGCCGTCAACACTTTCTCCGTAGGACTTCCCTGCACTTCTGGCGCTGGCATAAAGCGCCTCGATCTTAAAGTAAGGGTGATTCTCCAAAAGAGTAATAAATCTCTGACCTACCATACCGGTAGCACCGATAATGCCAACTTTGATCTGATTCATAAAGCCTCCTATAAATCTTAAAATTACAAAAGCCAATTCCGCCACGAACGTGGTCGGAATTGGCATTACTTCCTGCCTTTTGGCGAGGAACGGCTTTGTAAACCGTTTTGCGCTATTTCACAAACTTATTTGAACTTGCGCTTTCTAGCAGCTTCGGCCTTCTTCTTGCGCTTTACGCTGGGCTTTTCATAGCACTCGCGCTTACGAAGTTCGCTTAATACGCCGCTTCTGGCGCACTGGCGCTTAAATCTGCGAATAGCACTGTCGAGCGATTCGTTTTCTTTAACTCTAACTTCTGCCATCTTTTTCCCTCCCTTTGCACTTAGCGAAGAGATAAAACAAACCAGTCTTCACGACTAAGGGTTATTATACTCCATCTTTTGGTATCTGTCAATATTTTTTTGCTTTTTTGTGGAAAAATTCACCCGTCAATGAATTTTGACGGGTGAAAACTTTTCATTTTTATTATTTTACAATGATATTGACCAGCTTGTTTTTGACGACGATGGTCTTGCGGATCTCGCCCTCCTGCTTCTCCAGGAATGCGGCGATCTTCTCATTTGCCAGGACGTTGGCAAGAACGGTATCGTTATCAAGATCGGCTTCCATTACGACGGTGCCGCGCATCTTACCGTTGACCTGTACGGCAATGGTAACCTCCGATTCCTTGCACTTATCCTCGGAGTAAGTAGGCCAGGGCTCGTATGCAATGGTCTTATCGTGACCCATAAACTCCCAGATCTCCTCGCCCACGTGAGGGATGATACAGGAGATCATCTTGATAAATCCCTCTGCATACTCTCTGGGGCAGGTTCCGTTTTTATAAACCTCGTTGACGAATACCATCATCTGTGCAATGGCGGTATTGAAGCCGAGAGTCTCAAAGTCGGAGGTAACCTTCTTGACGGTTTGGTGATAGACCTTGGTCAGCTTGCCGTCGTTTTCTTCGGTGATATTTTCACGCTCGGTAAAGAAGTACCAAACACGGTTGATAAACTTCTTTGCACCCTTAACACCGTCAGAGGACCAAGGCTTGGAAACCTCCAGCGGACCCATAAACATTTCGTACAGGCGCAAGGTGTCGGCACCGTACTCACGAACGATATCGGAGGGGTTCACCACAAATTCAGGGAAACGCTTGCCCATCTTGATACCGTTTTCGCCCAGAATCATACCTTGGTGAACCAGCTTTTTAAAGGGCTCTTTCACGGGAGACAAGCCGTTATCGTACAGAAAACGGTTCCAGATTCTGGAGTACATCAAATGTCCGACTGCGTGCTCAGGGCCGCCGATGTAAAGGTCAACGGGCATCCAGTGCTCCATCAGCTTGGGATCACAAAACGCCTTATCGTTATGAGGATCAATGTAACGCAGAAAATACCAGGAGGAGCCTGCGGATCCGGGCATGGTAGAGGTCTCGCGAACGCCCTTGATTCCGTTTTGATCGTACTGCTTCCATTCGGTGGCATTCTCGAGAGGTGCCTGACCGCCACGTCCCTTATAGTCTTCCAAAACGGGAAGCACCAAAGGCAGTTCTTCGTCGGGCAGGAATACGGTCTCTCCCTTTTCGGTGTAAACACAGGGGACGGGCTCGCCCCAGTAGCGCTGGCGAGCAAAGATCCACTCGCGGAAGTGGTAGTTGGTCTTGCGTCTTGCGACGCCCAGCCCCTCCAGCTTCTTCGTAATGGCTTCCTTTGCTTCTTCCACGGTCAGACCGGTAAATTCCTCGGAATTGATCAGCTTGCAGTCCTTGCCCAGATAATCCTGCTTTTCAAAGGCGCATTCGGAAACGTCGCGTCCCTCGATAACCTGGATCATGGGAATATTATGAGCAACGGCGTATTCGAAGTCGCGCTGATCGTGGCTGGGAACCGCCATTACGGCACCGGTGCCGTAATTGCCCAAAACGAAGTCACCGATAAACACGGGCACTTCCTTGCCGTTGACGGGGTTGATAGCGTAAATTCCCTTCAGAGGGCATCCGCTCTTGGTCTTGGTAGCATCGGTACGGTCAATCTCACTCTTTGCAGCCGCTTCCTTAATGTACGCTTCTACTTCTTCCTTATTCTCAATACGGTCCATAAGTCCCTGCACGATCTTTCCGTCGGGAGCAAGAACCATAAAGGTGATACCGTAAACGGTTTCAATACAAGTGGTGTAAATGGAGAATTCACCGCCGCCGACCAGCTTGAAGTCAACCTCAACGCCGGTGGACTTTCCGATCCAATTGCGCTGGATCTCCTTGGTGGATTCAGGCCAATCCAGCTCGTCCAGACCCTCCAGCAGCTTTTCAGCAAAGGCGGGCTGGTCGATGACCCACTGCATCATCATCTTTTTTACGACGGGATAGCCGCCGCGTTCGGATTTGCCGTCGATCACCTCGTCATTTGCCAGAACGGTACCCAAAGCTTCGCACCAGTTCACGGGCATTTCGATACGCTTGGCAAAGCCTGCCTCCCACAGCTTTTTAAAGATCCACTGAGTCCACTTATAGTACTCGGGATCAGAGGTGGCAAGCACCTTGGACCAGTCGTAGTCGAAGCCAAGCTCCTTCAACTGACCGGAGAAGGTATCGATATTCTTCTGAGTAAAGCCGTTGGGATGGTTTCCTGTATCCACCGCATACTGCTCAGCGGGCAAGCCGAAGGAGTCGTAGCCCATAGGATGCAAAACGTTGTAGCCCTGCATACGCTTCATACGGGACATAATGTCGGTAGCGGTATAGCCCTCGGGGTGACCTGCGTGCAGACCTACACCGGAGGGATACGGAAACATATCCAATACGTAGTACTTGGGCTTGGAGAAATCCCACACGTCGGTGTAGAAGGTATTGTTCTCCTCCCAAAATTTTTGCCACTTTTTCTCGATCTCTTTAAAATTGTACTCCATTTTTTATCCTCTGCTGTGTTTATTCTCTTTAATCTTCTTTTGCTTCAAAATCAATTTTCTCTGCTGCCGACCACAGCTTTTCCAAATTGAAAAAGTCACGGCTGTTAGCGTCAAAGATGTGCACGATCACGTCGTCGTAGTCCACCAAGATCCATCCGCCGCCCTGATATCCTTCCGTACGGGAGGGGGCGATGGAATCTTCTTCCTTTAATTTATAATCCACCTCGTCGCAAAGAGCCTTCAGGTGGGTGGAAGAAGTGGCAGTGGCGATCACGAAATAGTCGGTAATGACCGTTTCCTCGCGCACCTTCAGAATGCTGATCGCCTTTCCCTTCTTTTCATCGAGAATGGAAGCGATCTTTTTTGCTTTTTCAAGTGCTGTCATAGAGTTCCTTTCAAATCCGTCCGATCCTTTCTCTCAGATCTGCCAGTGCGTCAAGAGACAAGGAATGGCACGGAATATTATTCTCCTGTAAATACTGTACGGTGTTTTCCATCACCGTCAAAACGCATCGGTCGAAATACCGCAAGCGTTCCTCTTTCCCCTCGGGAAGATTTCGGTAAAATTCGTCACGCATCCTCCGACAGGGCTCGTGGGTTCTGGTTTCTTCGATATAATCCGCAAAATAGAGGATTTTCTCCTTCAGGCTCATCCCCGCGCGGCCGGTCGTGTGGTAGCAAACGGCGAGGATCGCCTCGGGCGAAAGCTCGCCTTCCCGTTTTGCCTCAAGTGCCGCGGCTCTGCCGTGCAGCACGGCGGGGATCCGTCGATCTTCTTCGGAAACACTCTCTCCCCGATCTATAAGATAGGAAAAAACTTCTTCGTCCAAATTCTTTTTTGCCATATCGTGCCAAAGAGCGGCAAGCGCCATTTCTTCCGTATCCTCGGGTGAAAGAGAAAGAAGCTTACAGAGGCAAACCGCCTCCCGTTCCACGGAAAGCGTATGAGAGAAGCGATGCGGAGAAAGCCTTTTTTTCGCCTGCTCAAGGATCCTTTTGCGCCCGGGATGTGAAAGAGACGAGTAAATTCCTCTTTCGTTGATCCACTCGTTTACGCTTGGCGAAAGAGAGAGGGAAAATCCATATTCGCCAAGTTCCCGACGAACGTCAGTCGAGGATATTATATATGGTTTTTCCTGCAAAAGCAAGATGCATGCACCAAAATTTTCTTCCAGCCACGCTTTTTTTTCGTCAAGCTTTGAGAAATCCTCGAAACGGTCCATTACGCAAAGGGTACACATTTTTAATATATACTCAAAGCGCCGCCAGGTTTCAAAAACGAGGAACTGATCCGTTCCGACAAACAGAAAGATCTCTCCGTCGGGATGGTCGGCACGGACCCGCTCCAAGGTAAGGTAAGTGTAACAGGTTCCCTGATCCAGCACCTCACGATCACAGATCCGAATAAGCGGCGACAGGGGCAAGAACGCGCGCCTGCTCATTTCCAGACGGTCCGAATCCTCTGCTCCGTCGGAAAGCATCTTGTGCGGCGGCTTTCCCGAGGGAATCACGTACAAAAGATCCAGCCCTGCTTTTTCCAAAAATGCAAGAACTGCTTTTTCGTGTCCCCGATGCGGCGGATCAAAGGCACCGCCGAAAATTCCGATGCGCATATTACTCAAACAGGGCGTTTACAAATTCCTCGGGATCGAAGGGGCGCAGATCGTCCATTCCCTCACCGACGCCGATGAATTTCACGGGAACACCCAATTCCTTTTTCAAGGAGAAAACGATGCCGCCCTTGGCAGTTCCGTCAAGCTTTGTCAGAACAAGGCCCGTAATTCCCGCGCTGTTTTTAAATTCCTTCGCTTGGCTGACTGCATTTTGTCCCGTGGTGGCGTCCAGCACCAAAAGCATTTCTCGATCGCAACCGGGAAGCTCGCGGTCCAGCACACCGGATATCTTATGCAGCTCGTTCATCAGGTTTTTCTTGTTATGGAGTCTGCCTGCGGTATCCACGATCAACACGTCCGCACCGCGTTTCTTGGCAGCAGCGGCGGCATCAAAAACAACAGCGGCAGGGTCGGCTCCATCCCCCTGAGAGATCATATCCACGCCTACACGGTCCGCCCAAATGCCGAGCTGTTCACGGGCAGCAGCACGGAAGGTATCTCCCGCGGCAAGCAACACAGACTTACCATCCTGCTTCAGGTAATTTGCGATCTTCGCAATGGAGGTAGTCTTTCCCACGCCGTTGACACCGATCATCAAGATCGAGGAAGGCTTGGTGGATAAATTCAGTTCCAGGCCGTCCTTTTCCAGCAAAGATACCAGAATCTCACGCAGGGCAAGCTTGGCTTCCTCACCCTTCATAATGCGCTCCTCGGTGATCTTGTCTCGGAGCTGATCGATGATCTCCATTGCCGTTTCCGCACCGAAATCCGCAAGGATCAGAATTTCTTCCAATTCCTCATAAAAATCCTCGTCGATCTCACCCGAAAGTGCGCGGAACAAAGAATCCGCACGGTGAAGAATGGCGTTTTTCGTCTTCGCCAGACCTTGTTTTAATTTTTCAAAAAATCCCATATTTCTCTCACTTTCCGTCCGAAGCGTATTTTCCTGATTCCGCGGCATCCAAACGAATAAAATCGCTGACGCCCTTTTCCTGCATGGTAATTCCGTACAGTGTATCCGCTTCCTCCATGGTACCCCTGCGGTGGGTAATGACGATAAACTGTGTTTTGTCATTGTGCTTCTTGATATACTGGGCAAAACGACGGACGTTTGCTTCATCCAGCGCCGATTCGATCTCGTCAAAGATACAGAAGGGGCTGGGATTGATACGGAGCAGAGACATATACAAAGCAATGGCTACAAACGCCTGCTCACCGCCCGAAAGCAACGACAAATTCTTGATGACCTTTCCGGGGGGCTGAACACGGATCTCCACGCCGCAATTCAAAAGATCCTCTTTGTTGGTCAGCTCGATATCGGCGTTTCCGCCGCCGAACAGCTCCACGAAGATCTGTCGGAAGGTGTAACGGATCTGCTCGAAGGTTTCCGTAAACATATCCCGCATGGTGGTTTCCAAATCGGCGATCAGCTTCTCCAATTCCTCACGGGACTTGGTAATATCGGAATACTGGGAATCCAGGAAGCGGAAGCGTTCCTGTGCCTCCTCCAGCTCCTGCACAGAATCCAGATTGACCGGTCCGATGCGACGAAGCTCACCGCGCAACGCCTGAAGTCTGGCTTCTCCGCCCAAAGACTCCGTATCGGTTTCTCTGGCTTTTTCAAACTCCATATGCTCGGGAGCGATCTCGTATTCCTCGGCAAGGGAGCGAATAATGCTTTCTCTCTCCTTTTCTGCAGAGGCAAGTCTGCCAGCCAAACGGGAGAAAGCTTCCATTCTCCGTTCCTTTTCCGCCTGCTTTTCCTTTTGTGCGGAACGAACCTTGGCGCTTTCCTCACCTGCGGCGTTGACGCGATCCAAAAGCTGTCGGATCTCCTCTTGCTTGGCGGTGATCTGCTCCTTCAAAGTCTCTCGTTGCTTTTTGGAATCCTCGATTTTCAGCAAAGCGTCTTCCTTGGACTTTTCCAGAGATGCGAGCAGTTCTTCCTTATTCTTGCCGCCCTCCTCCAGTTGTCTGAACGCCTCTGCGTTGTCGTTCAGCTTTGCGGCCTCTTGCTCAAGACGAAGCTGAGCTTGACCTCTCAGAGCAAGGATCTCACCCTGAGCAATGATATATTCTTCCCTCTTTTTCTCTTTTTCTTCCTTTTGAAGGGAAAGAGCGTCCAATTCATCGGTAATTTTCCGATCACGCAGATCAAAGGCCGAAAGAAGCCCGCGGATCTCGTCGGCACGAACCTGTCTTTCACCGATGCGGCGGTCGATCTCCAAAATCTCCTGTTCCATACGAAGCACGTCGGACTTTGCAGCATTCATACGCTCGGCTTCCAAAGTCAACTCGTTTTGCGCGACCCCCTCCTTCATACGAAGCTGAGAAAGCTTTTCCTCATTCACCTTCAGCTGTTCGCGAAGCTGACTTCTCTTTTCTTCCTTTGCGTCAAGCTCTCCGCGAAGGACGGCGATCTTCTTTTCCTTCTCCGCAATGGTATCTTTAAGCTGAGTCAAATCACCCGAGCGAGACAAAACGCCCGTCAGATTCAACGCCTGACCGCCCGTAAAGGAACCGCCCGCGTGGATGATCTGACCGTCCAACGTTACGATGCGCACGCCGTACTTTTCGCTTTTCGCCAGTCGGGACGCAGATTCGATATCCTCACAAATCAGGGTTTTCCCCAAAAGGAATTCAATGGCAACGCGGTACTTTTCTTCACTTCTGCAAAGATCGGATGCTCTGCCCAAAAAACCGCTTTCGTGAATATCGGAGGTATCGTAAAGACCTGCCCGCAAAGTAGTCAAGGGCAAAAAGGTTGCTCTGCCGAGGCGGTTCTTTTTCAGAAAAGCAATGGCATCCTTGGCATCCTTTTCTTCCTCTACCACAATGTTCTGCACACCGCCTCCGAGGGCAGTTTCCACGGCAAGAACGTATTTCTCGTCGGTGGAGATCAGTTTGGATACGGGTCCGCAAATGCCCGAAAGTTCGCTTCCGGCGGCATTCATGATCTCCTTTACGGATTCGGAAAAGCCCTCCAAAAGCCGTTCCATGCGAAGCAAGGTATCCCTTCTCTGCTCCGCCTCCATTTTCTCCAGGCGATGCTTTTGCAGGGCGTCCCCCGTTTCCTCGATCTCCTCTCCCAAATGGTAAAGGGTAAGGTTCAGAGTACCGTTTTCCTTTTCCGCTTCGGCTTTGGCATTCAGAGCCTCGTCGGCAAGCTTACGCTTTTCTTCCAGACGAATGCGCAGGGTTTCATCCTTGCCGCCGCCCTCGGACAGACGCTTTTGCAGTTCTTTTTTCTGCTCCTCGCCCGCTCTGCCGAAGCCCTCTCCCTCCTTCAATTCCATATTGAGGGATTCCTTTTGATCGGAGATGGCCTCTTTTTCGGTGAGAAGTGCATCCTCCCGTTCGACGAGTGCGGTATATTCCGCCGCAAGTGCGTTCTGCGCACCGCGGTTTTCGGAAAACTTTTCCTCGATTTCGGAAAGTTCGGTCTGAATGACGGAAAACGCTTCGTTCAGCTTTTCCTTTTCCTCCATCAGCGCTTTTTCGCGAGTATCATCCTTCTCTCCCTGAGAAAGAATCTCGTCGCGGCGAAGCTCAATATGATGGATCTCGTTTTCCAGAACGGACAGCACCGAAGAAAGGTCGGAATCGGAGGAGGCGAGTTCACTCACTTCACCGCGGAGGATCTCGCTTTTCATATTCTTTTCCTGGGTTTCGATATAAAGAGCGTCGATTTTGCGATCCTGCTCGTCGATCTCGTCGCTCAGCGCCTTGAGCGCCTTATCCTCGCTCTCGTACTTTTCCTGTCCTTCCTTGCGGAAACGAATGATCTTATCCATTCTCTGAGCCCAGATACCTAGCTCCAGAGTCTTTTTTTCTTCTACAATGGCAAGGTACGCCTTCGCCTTGGCACTTTGCTGTTCCAGGCGCGGAAGTCTGCCCTGCACCTCAGCAAGAATATCGCCGATTCGCACGGCGTTGTCGTTGACGGATTGCAGCTTCAATCCCGCCTCGTGCTTGCGGTAGCGAAAACGGGAAATCCCCGCCGCTTCCTCAAAAAGCTCTCTGCGCTCGTTGCCCTTCAGGGAAATGATCTCGGCGATCTTACCCTGGCTGATGACCGAATAGCCCTCACGGCCGATACCGGTATTGAGGAAAAGGTCAACGATATCCTTCAGTCGAACCTGCTTTTTATTCAGGTAGTATTCACTTTCTCCGCTACGGTAAAGTCTTCTGCCGACGCTGACCTCGTCAAAGTCGATCTTCATCAAAAAATCGGAGTTGTCGATGGTCATAACGACCTCGGCAAAGGAGGCGGGTTTTCTTTTTCCGCTTCCGTTGAAAATGATATCCTCCATCTTGCTTCCGCGCAGGCTTTTGGCACTCATTTCGCCCAAAACCCAGCGAACGGCGTCGGAAATATTACTCTTTCCGCTTCCGTTTGCACCGACGATGGCGGTCATTCCCTTATCAAATTCGATGACGGTCTTGTCGGGAAAGGACTTAAATCCTTGCAATTCCAATGTTTTTAAGTACATTCTACTTCTCTCTTATCCAAAAATCTTCTATTTACCTTCGCCGAACCAGGTTGCCAACGCCATTTTTGCCGCCGCCTGCTCCGCTTCTCTTTTACTGGTTCCGGTGCCGTTGCCGATCACGTTGGAATTGATGCGTACTTCAACGGAAAATTCCTTTTTGTGGTCCGGTCCCTTTTCACCGATCAGACGGTACTCCACCTTTTCTCCCGGACTTGTCTGCACCTTTTCCTGCAAAAGACTCTTATAGTCCTCATCGCGGATCTTACCGCCCTCCAACAGAGCCAGCATACGGTCCTTTGCAAGGCGGAGAACGAAACGCTCGGCTTCATCAAAGCCGCCGTCCAGATAAATTCCTCCCAGCAGTGCTTCAAAGCAGTCTGCCAGAATATTTTTATGTTTTTTGACACCGTTCTCGGAAAGTCCGTGATTGAGCAGCATATACTCACTCAAATTCAGAGCACTTGCATACTCGTACAAGGCATCCGCGCAGACCGAGGCAGCACGAAGCTTGGTCAGCATTCCCTCCGGGAAGGTAGCATGATCGGAAAACAGGTGCCGGGAAATTACAAGGGAAAGAACCGAGTCACCCAAAAACTCCTGCCGCTCGTTGTGCTCGTATAAAACTTTGCTTCGTTTTTCATTGGAAAACGAAGAATGGGTCAATGCGATCCACAGATATTTTCGATTACGGAAGCGATATCCCACCTTCTCCTCCAGTTCATCCAATCGGGAAAGAAAAACGCGGGGATAATCCTCCTCACGGGCAAGTTTTACTTCCATCAGGCTTCACCCTTTTCCTTTTGCTCCATATCACGGGCGATCATATCGCAGACCCCGGATTCATAACACTTTTTCGCCTGCAATACCGCAGAGCGGATCGCGGAAGCCTTGGAGGAGCCGTGTGCCTTAATAATGGGATATCGGGTACCCAAAAGCGGCGCACCTCCATAACGCTCGTAGGACAAACGGGATTTGAATTTTTTTAGATCGGAATAGATAAACAGCGCCGCGATCTTTCCCCGCAAAGTGCCGCCCAGCATTTTTTTCAGCTCCTTGCTGATAAATTTACCGAAGCCCTCCGAAAGCTTTAGGATCACGTTGCCCACAAAGCCGTCGCACAAGATCACATCCGCCTCGCCAAGGGGGATATCTCGTCCCTCAATATTGCCGACGAAGCGCAAATTTTCCGTTTCCTTCAAAAGCTTGTGAGACTGCACGTAAAGCTCGGTCCCCTTGCATTCCTCGGCACCGTTATTTACCAAAGCAACCCTGGGATCCTTTACGCCGAGAACACCCTTGGCATACGCTTTTCCCATATAGGCGAATTGAAGCATTTCCTCGGGGGAGATCTCAATGTTGGCACCGCTGTCCAAAAGGAGCACCGGGCAGGAAAGCGGCAATACCGCTCCGATTCCCACGCGGCGGATCCCCGGAAGCTTCACTTTATATACGCGGCTGGAGGCTCCCACGATCAGAGCGCCGGTAGAACCTGCAGACAAAAAGGCGTCTCCCTTTCCGTCGCGAAGCAGCGCCAGACCCATTGCCATAGAGGAATCCTTCTTACTCTTTAAAATACAAAGGGGATCCTCCTCCATTTCGATCTTGGTGGGAGCGTGCACGATCTCGATCCCGTCCTCCGGAATGTCGTATTTTTTCATTGCTGCACGGATGGCTTTTTCATCACCGGTAAAAAGAATTTGGATATCCTCCGCCTTCTTCATCCCCAAAAAAGCTCCGCGTACAATTTCCTCAGGGGCATGATCGCCACCCATAGCATCTACAATCAGTTTCATAATCGATCCTTAGTTTTCTTTGTATTTGCATTCCTTGGAGGAGCAAAGAACGGTACCGTTTTTCTTTTTCACCAAAAGGCTTCCGCACTCAGGACAGGTCTTGCCCGTAGGCTCATCCCAAAGAGAAAAATCACATTTGGGGTAATTGTCGCAACCGTAGAAGGTACTCTTACGGCTGTGCTTTTCCACGATATCTCCGCCGCATTTGGGACAAGCCACGCCGATCTTTCTCGCCTTTTGGCGGGTAAAGCGGCACTTGGGGTAGTCCTTGCAAGCGTAAAACTCACCGAAGCGGCCTTTTTTCAGCACCACGGGACCACCGCAGATCTCGCAGGTCATTCCCTCTACAACAGGATCCTCCTCCTTGGGAGCGGGAGGTGCTACCTTGCCGTCGCGGTCCAATGTCATGGTAGTCTTGCATTCGGGATAAGCGGGACATGCGGCAAATTTACCGAAGCGTCCGGTTTTCACGATCATTTTTTTGCCGCAGTTGGGACAAAGCACGTCCAGCTCCTCGTGGGGAAGCTGCACCTTACCGGTTTCGGAAAGGGCAACCTCGGCACCGTCCAAAAGGCGCTTGAATTCCGCATAAAAATCGGAAAGCACCAGCTTATAGGATTCTTTGCTCTCGGCGATATCGTCCAGCTTTTTCTCCAGATTTGCAGTAAATTCATAATCAACCACGGTGGTGAAATGCTTTTCCATAATGTCGTTGGTCACCTCGCCCAAGCGGGTAGGAACGAACTGTTTTTTGTCTCTGGAAACATAGCCGCGGTTGATGATGGTCTCGATGGTGGGAGCATAGGTACTGGGTCTTCCGATCCCCTTCTCCTCCAAAGCATCTACCAGACTCGCTTCATTGTAGCGACGGGGAGGCTGTGTGAAATTCTGTTTGGAGAGCAGCTCCTTTTCGGCAAGCTCGTCCTCCTCCTTCAGTGCGGGAAGCTTTCCGACGGGCATTTTTTCCTCATCGTCTTCTTCCTTCCACTCACCGTAAACCTTCAAGAAGCCGTGGAAGCGGATGGCTTCGCCTCCTGCCTTGAAGCGGTACTTCTTTCCGTCGGGACACTCTGCCTCGATATCCACGTTCTGAACGTCGATCTTGGCAGACGCCATCTGGCTTGCCATAAAGCGATCCCAGATCAGCTTATACAGTCGGTACTGCTCTGCGGAAAGAACCTCCTTCAGAGACTCGGGCGTTTTTGCAGGATCAGTGGGACGGATGGCTTCGTGAGCATCCTGGCTGGAGCCCTTGGATTTATACACTCTGGGTTTTGCGGGATAGAATTTATCGCCGTATTTTGCCAGAATGGTTTCCTTTGCACTTTCCTGAGCCTCGGCGGAAATACGGAGAGAGTCTGTTCTCATATAGGTAATCAGACCGTGCTCCTCGTGCTTACCCAGGCTCATACCTTCGTAGAGAGACTGCGCAATGCGCATGGTGCGCTTGGACTGGAAGCCCAATCTCTTGAACGCCTCCTGCTGGAGCTGGGAGGTGGTAAAGGGAGGGGGCGGATTTTTGGTCTTGGTGGTGGAAGTGATCTTCTTCACGCTGTAACGCGCGCCCTTCAAGGATTCCAAGATCTTGTCACAGCTCTCGCCGTCGGGCAGAGAAAGCTTTTTCTGACTCGTTCCGTGGAAGCGGGCGAGAAAATCCTTTCCCTGAGGAGTGGTGAGCAGAACGCTCAGCGTCCAGTATTCCTCGGGAACGAATGCGGCAATCTCGCGTTCGCGATCCACGATCAGTCTAGTAGCAACGGACTGCACTCTGCCTGCGGAAAGTCCGTTTTGAACGTTTTTCCAAAGCAGAGGACTGAGCTTGTATCCCAAAATACGGTCGAGAATTCTGCGAGTCTGCTGAGAATCCACCAGAGCCATATCGATCTTTCGGGGGTTGGCAATGGCGTTTTTCACTGCGGGCTTTGTGATCTCGTTAAAGGAAATTCTTCCGCCGCCCTTTTCCTCCAGCTTCAGCACCTGATAAAGATGCCAGCTGATCGCCTCTCCTTCGCGGTCAGGGTCGCTTGCGAGAAAAACGCGGTCAGCGGCACGGGCTTCCTTTTTCAGCTGAGCGATCAGCTCACCCTTGCCGCGGATGTTGATATATTTGGGTTCGAAATCATTCTCCACGTCCACGCCCAGCGTGCTCTTGGGGAGATCGCGGATATGCCCTTGACAGGCAATGACCTTATATCCGCTTCCCAAAAAGCTCTTAATGGTCGTAGCTTTGGTCGGAGACTCTACAATTACAAGATTTTGTGCCATAGTATTTCCTTTCACATCTCGGCGCGGTCGGTCAGGACGTATTTTCCGCCCGGCACCTTGCGCACCAATCCTTTGATTTCAAGCTTGGTTAATATTCTGAGCAGCGCAGAAGCACTCAGCTCCTGTGATACCAGAGAGTCCGCATTCACGGGCTCGTAGCCCAAAGCGGAATAAACGCTTCTCTCCTCGGGAGAAAGCTGCGGGAGACAGGAGCTTTGCACGGCTTCCTTCTCCTTTTCTCCTTCTGTCGGCCGAGGCTCGTCGCTCGCATCGATCAGAACGAATTCGTATTCCGTCGGAACGGCCTTTTCCTCCTCGTTCCTGGCAGAGCCCGGGAACACGTAAGAACGGATCTTCTTTTTCAGATCGGGAGTTTTTTTCTTTTCCTGTTTTTTCTGTTTCACTTCCGTCTTGGCAAACAGCGCTACCGCACCCTCCAGAGAGGGATAGCGGGAGCGGAAGTCCTCCACCAGATCGTAGGCGGAAAGACAGGGCTTTGCACCGATCCGAAGCAGAAAATTGCTTCCGGCACTCTCTCGGGCAAAAATGGAGCCGGGCACGGCATACAGCGCCTTTCCCTGCTTCAAAGCATCCTCCGCGGTGATCAGAGAGCCGCTTTGCTCACTTCCCTCGATCACACAGACTGCATCGGAGAGTGCGGAGATCAAACGGTTTCGAACGGGGAAATTTTTTCCCATCGGAGCGGTACCCGGCGGATACTCGGTCATAATCAGACCCTTTCGGATCACTTCCTCATACAGTTCGGCATTCTCCTTCGGATAGACCTTATCAATTCCGCAACCGATGATCCCCACGGTAAAGCTTTCGTGATACAGCGCCGCACGGTGTGCCGCGGCATCGATTCCCGTAGCAAGACCGGAAACGATAACGGCTCCCGAGCGAGCAAGATCGTATGAGATTCGCTTGGCGGCGTGAATTCCGTAATTGCTCGGGTGACGGGTTCCCACAACACCTACGGTAAAGCGGTTTTCAAAATCACAAAAGTTTCCGAGGTAGTAAAGCACCATCGGCTTGTTTGGCAAAACGCGGAAGGAGTCGGGATAAAAATAATCGTCGGGTGTAGCAAGCCCCACCTTTTCTTTCTTGCACCAAGCAAGAATATCCTTTGCGCGATCAAGGCTTTTGTCGCAAAGGTCCTTTTCGTGGCCGTAAAACGGAATATCCAGCTCCGCAAAATCATCCTCATCGGCATCATAGATCTTTTTCGGAGAACCGAAAAACTTCAGCAAGGTGGACGGCAGAGCAGAGCCCGGTCTGCAGGCAAGTGACAGCCACAGCCAATATAAAAGCTCTTTTCCCTTCATTCTTCACTTCTCCTCTTGATCTCCCACAGAAATACCGTTGCGGCGGAAGCGGCGTTCAAACTCTCCATGGTTTTCATAGGAATTACGCAAGTAAGGTCGCTGGATGCCACCGCTTCCTCACTCAGGCCCTTGCCCTCGTTTCCGATCAGCACGCAAACGGGCGCAGACAGATCGGTCTCTCCGATCGGTCGGGAATTCGGTGCCAGGCAAGCGGCAACGCTGCGAACCCCCTTCTCTTTCAAAAAAGAAAACAGTGCCGACGTATCGGAAAAGGTTTGAATCGGTATTCCCGCGATAGCCCCCATGGTAGCGCGAATGGCTTTGGGACCGAAGGGGTCGGCACAATCCGCCAAAAGAACCCCGTCAAAGCCAAACGCCGAGGCGGTCCGTATAACGGTTCCCACGTTACCGGGATCCTGAACCCGTTCCAGTGCGATCAGCTTGTCGGTGCAGGTCAAGGGAGCGACCCGACGGACGTCGGAAACGGCGTATACGCAAACAATGCCTTGAGATCCTTTTTCCGTGGTTACCTTCTCAAAAGCATTTTCGGAAAGAAGATACAGCTCCGCATTTTCCTTGCCCAGTGCCTCCTCGATCCGCAAGCGGACGGAAGCAGCCTTTTCGGAAAGGAAGATCTTGCGGGGAAACAGTCCCATTTTGCTCAGATCGAAAAACAGGGTAAATCCCTCTGCCGAAAAAATACCCTCTCGGTCACGGAACTTTTTATCCGCAAGAGAAGCGGCAAATTTTACGGTCGGGTTGGATCTGCTTTCGATTTTCTTCCACTCCATAAGCGCACTCCTTTCCACTTTATTTCTCTATCATATACCAAAGCGATACAAAATTGCAAGTTATTTCTATTTATTTTTTTATAAATTGAAGATTTTTTTAAAATTCGGCGCCATTTTTTTAGAAATGCCGATAACTTTTTTCAAAAAAAATTCAAAAAAGCCTATACATTTCTTTTTTCTTGTGGTATAATTAACGATATGAAAAATGAAACGTATAAAAAGACACCTCGAGATGCAGTCCCCTCGGAAGGTGCAGTGGTAGCAGGGCGGAACGCCGTGCTGGAGCTCTTATCCTCCGGTCGGGCCATCGAGAAGATCTATTTGCAAAAAGACGGTGAAGGCAGTCTGAAAAAGATCGTTGCCATCGCCAAGGAAAAAAAGATCCCCCTCTCCTATGCGGACAAGCAAAAGCTGACCGCACTTGCGGGCGGCTCCTTCCATCAGGGAGCAGTTGCCTTGGCACAGCAAAAGGAATACGCCACCCTGGATCAGCTTTTTGAAATTGCCGAAGACCGTGGCGAAGCACCGTTTTTCGTCATTGCGGACGGAGTTGAGGATCCTCATAATCTGGGTGCCTTGATCCGTTGCTGCGAGGGAGCGGGTGCTCACGGTATCATCATCCCCAAGAACAAAGCCGTCGGAATCACCCCCACGGTCATCAAATCCAGTGCGGGTGCCGCCGAGCATCTTGCCGTCTGCCGTGTAACGAATCTTGCCGCCGCCATCGACAAGCTGCGCGAGAGAAACGTTTGGGTCTATGCCTGCGAGGCGGACGGAGTTCCCTACGACAAGCAGGATTTCAGCGGAGCCATCGCCATCGTGCTTGGCAGTGAGGGCTTTGGCATATCCAGACTGATCAAAGAAAAAAGCGATTTTATCATTTCCCTGCCCATGCGAGGAAAGGTCAATTCTCTCAACGTTTCCTGCGCGGGTGCCGTCATTCTGTACGAGGCGGCGAAATACAGATAAATTTTCGGAAAGGATTCAACAATGGCTTCTGTTTACAAGTTGAAACGCAAAAACGATAAGAAACCGGAACAAGCAGACCTGAAGAAAACGGACGAAGCTCTGTCCGAGCTCCTCGTTGAACAAGAGCCTGCTATACCCGAGAAAGCCCCCGAAACAAAAGAAAAAGCTTCTCATAAAGAAGACGAGTCTTTGTTTTCTCCTGCGGAAAGCACCTCCTCTCTGCCTAAGGATTATGCTGAGGTTCTCGCAGTTCCCAAGGTTGATACGGAAAAGCTTGACGCAGTATTCAGCCACACGAAGGGAACCGTCGGTTCCGACAGCTCGGCAGAGGAATACGACGAAACCGCCGATCTTTTAAGAGAGATCTTCGGCACTGAGCACGGTCCTAAGAGAAAGAAAAAGAAGGTCGCGGTAGAACCCGTCAAGATCGAAGAAGACGTAACCGTATTCCCCGAAGCAGCGGAGGAAGCCGAGTACGTAGCTGATCACGCAAGCGAAGAAGAAAAGACCCGCGATTATATTGCCGTTCACGACGGCGAAGAAGAAAAGACCAAGGAGTACAGTTCCCTTTCCGAGCTTACCGAGGCTGACGTGGATCCTGCGGAAATGACCCGCACGGATATCCCTCCTCTCACCAACGAATTTCACGTTTCCGATGAGATCGGCTCCGACGATCCCTACAACGACACTTACGAGGAGCTGGAAACCAAGTACGAGCGCAAATCTATCCTTCCCGACGAATTCACTTCCATTGAAGAATACGATGAGTTTGCCGAGCACCTGAGAAACAAAAATTTCCGCTCTCTCTCCTCGATTCTTTGGACGTTTCTTGCATTCCTTGCCGTTTTCTACCTGGAAAGTGCAACCTTTCTTCAGGCGATTCCTCATCCCGATTTTCTGAAACCCGGCGGAATGTACAACGACATTTACCTCCTTTTGGATCTTCAGATTCTTTTCATTTCCGCACTGGTGGTTTCCCCCTCTTTGATCCGCGGATTTAAGAATCTTTTCTCGGGCAAGCCCGACAGAAATTCCGTTTTGTCTTTGCTTTACCTCCTGTCCACCGCTTTCGTGGTCGTTCTTCTGATCCGAAAAGCTACGGTATATCCCCTGTTCGGATGCGTTGCCACCCTTTTTGCATTTCTGAATTCCATTGCAAATTTCCTGGACGCCAAGCGCGTATATCGCACCTTCCGCATTTTCGGCAGCCGCCACGAAAAGCTGGTTGCCAAGCTTCTGGAGGGTGACACCCCCGAAGCAGAGACCTTCCGCGATCAGTTGGACGGTGAGCCTCGCTTCTATTCCATTCAGAAAGCAAACTTCATCGATACTTTCTTTGCCCGACTGGACGAGCGCTCCAAGGCAGACCGTTCCTTCGGCTGGATCATGGTTCTTTCCTTACTGCTTTCCATCGGCTTTGCCGTTCTCACTTATCTGAGGGAACCCGGTGTGATCAACACCGCCACTTCCTTTATGACCATGGCGGTCATGACCCTGCCTCTTTCCTGTGCTTTCAGTATCTCCCTCCCCTTCGCGCATATATCCGCAAAGTCCGAAAAAATCGGTAGTGCCATCATCAGTGTTGCCGCCGCAGAAAGCCACGCAGCGGCAGACGTAGTATCCTTTACCGATAAGGAGATCTTCCCGCCCAAGAGCGTTAAGATCACTACCATCCGTACCTACGGTCAAACCAGGATTGACAAAGCGATTTTGTATTCTGCCATGATCTTCCAGAAGCTTGGCGGTCCTCTTTCCGAGGTATTCAAGAAGACCATTTCCGGCGTCGTTGAGGAAATTTCCGAAGACTTTGATTTCAAGGAGATCACCGCAGACGGAATGTGCGCCTCCATTGAGGGACACGATATTTTTGTCGGCAACAAGAATTACCTGCTTTCTTACGACTTCGGTTACACAAAAGACGATCAGGATGAGGAATTCGAAGCCAGACACGGTAAGATCATGTATATGGTCATCGACAGTGAGTTGGCGGCAAAATTCTATATCCGTTATTCCATCAGCAAGCAGTTCAAGAAGACCGTTCTGACTCTGTTCCGCTCCGGAATTTGTCCCGCGGTCAAGACCTGCGACCCCAACGTAGATTCCGATCTGTTCCGCACCCTTTTGCAGAACAACAAGATCCCCGCCGGCATTATCAAAAGCTGTGAAGCTATGAAGGATGCCCCCGTTGCGGAAAAGAGCGAAAGCGGAATCGTTTGCGTTTCCTCCATCGCAAAGCTTCTCAGAACCTTCAGCCATTGTGATTCTCTCCGTCATTTGACCCGAGCAAACGTGGCGATGAAGATCCTTTCCATCGTTTTGGGAGCAGGTATCGTAGTTTTTCTGTCCTACCTTGGTATTTTGACCAAAATCACGGGAATGATCGCTATGATCTATCACCTGCTTTGGCTGATCCCCATCGTTATTCCCTCTTTGACAGAGTGAAAAATAAGTGCCGATCTTCGGCACTTTATATCCACCCTTAGCGCAACTGGATAGAGCATCAGATTCCGATTCTGAAGGTTGGGAGTTCGAACCTCTTAGGGTGGGCCAACAAAAAACGCACTTTTGTCTACCGACAAAGGTGCGTTTTTTGAATGATGTTTGCCTTCGGCAAATGATGACGGCTTCGCCTAATGATGTTCGCTTCGCGAATGATGTGTGGCTTCGCCACATTTTATGGCAAACATCGCATCATTGCGACCAACGGGAGCAACATCATATTTGCGAAGCAAATGCATCATGTCGCCGCAGGCGATGCATCATATTTCCAAGAACAGTATTTTAAGTCGACAATCTCCTTGCTATATAAACATCTTTAACCTGGTATACTTTTGCTTACTTTTACCCCTACTCACGCTACTTTTAGTCGCTCTTTCGCAACAAAAAACGCACTTTTGTCTACCGACAAAGGTGCGTTTTTTGAATGATGTTTGCCTTCGGCAAATGATGTTGTTTCACGAATCATGACGGCTGCGCATAACGCCCCGGCGACAAAGTCGATACTTCATTGAAATCTGCTGACTTTCATGATATAATCTGTTCGATAAAGAAGAATTTGACGAGGTGAAATATGAATATTGAATATAAAGACATTCACGATTTTGAACAAGAACAATTGGAAAGACTGTTTTTATCTGTTGATTGGTCGTCGGGACACTTTCCCGATAAGCTGGTGGTCGCAATGAAGAATTACGAAACTGTATATTCTGCTTGGGATCAAGGTAAACTGGTTGGAATGATTTGCGTCATGGATGATGGCATTATGAACGCTTATGTTCACTATCTTCTCGTCGATCCCGATTATCACGGTAAAACGATTGGAAGAACTCTTGTAAATATGGTGAAAGAAAAGTATAAAGAATATATGCGTA
>SVQO01000004.1 GCA_015065325.1 Oscillospiraceae bacterium
TTCCACACAATTAAAAGTAATTTCTTACCACTAATCGTGCTTTGTCTTTGTACATTTTCGTCTTTGTTGTTCAATTTTCAAGGTTCGCCGCTGCGTCAACCGCAGCTTTTCTATTATATCCAAACCATTCTGCTTTGTCAATACTTTTTTTGAATTTTCTCAAAAATCTTTTCGACTCTCTTCTTGGCTTGCCCTCCGCCTCAGCGGCGGTGGAGTTACAGTTTAGCAAATAATCCCCGCATTGTCAATACTTTTTTTGGATTTTTTTTGGTTTTTTGGCATTTTTCGCTTTTTTTACAAACGTCACCAAAAATCAAGCCCCTTCAACTGTGCAAAAATGACAATTTCGAAATAGCATTCGACGTCCAAATTCCGATTTTTCTTTTATGATTCACGATTCAATCCGGTTTCATACCTGCGAATTCTTTTTTCCAGATTTAAGGCATAATGGGTATGACCCAGGGAATTGGGATGAGTTCCGTCGTGCATAAACGCCATAGCATGGGGAGTCAGTTCTCTTCCGTTGATCACTACGGCATTGGAATACTTGGAAGCTTCTGCCGCAATCGCTTCACGCACAGCAAAAAGCGTGTCACCGTACGCAAACACTTTGTCCTCCGTTTTGCGCCAGACGGGCAAGATCACATATACGGGTTTTTCGGTCACCTGTGCAAACAGTCTTTTAAAAAACTCCGGCATCGCACGATGGAATTCCTCCTTAGAGGAGCGGCGGAAGTCGTTTGTGCCGAAGGCAACCAAATATCGGTCACAATCGGGAACGGAGTTTTCCGGGATATACTCGGGACGGAATTTTGAGCCGCCCACGGAGAAATTATATCCCTCACAGTCCAACGCGCGGCACAGCTGGTCAAAATAGCCCATTCCCGTTACTTCGCTGTAATAGCCTTCGGAAATCGAGTCACCGTACACGGCCATTTTTCCGTTGCGCTTGCAGGGGACGATCCTCGCACCGTCGGACACTGCGATCTCGGTCAATTCGATTACCATCAACGGAAGATAAACCGTCACCCGTTTCATTCCCTTTTGTAACGCAAACTCTGCCTTGCCATCCGGAAAACGAACGTATTTTTCTTCCTTTGGACGCTCAACGTGATCCAGCGCATAGTGGCTCGTTAAAAGTCCGTTTTCAAACAGAGAGAAATTCAGCATACCTGTTTGAGCATCGGTAACCGCACCGCAATAGGAAATATTCAAGCTTTCCGCATCCGTCTCAAACTCCAGATATACGGACGTGGGACGTTTTTGCTGAGACGTCATTTTTCCCCAAAGGCTTTCCGCCTGCTTTGAGGAAAAGCGACGAATCACAATTTTTCCTTCTGCCTCCTCTACTGTATTTGCTCCGAAAATGATCTTTGATAAGATATCGAAATCCAGAATCATAACGTCCTCCCGAAAAAAATCTTTACAACTACAACTATTATGGTATAATAGTGATGAAAAGTCAAGAAAGGAGACTGATTATATGAAAGAACTGACAATTCAAAATTTTGATACCGAAATTCAAAATGCCGACGGAATTACCATTGTGGATTTTTGGGCAGACTGGTGCGGTCCCTGCCGCATGATCGCTCCGATTCTGGAGGAGGTCGACCGCGAGATCGAGGACGTAACCGTAATGAAGGTGAACGTTGACAAGGAGCCCGCCTTGGCAGACCGCTTCGGGATCAACGCCATTCCCACGCTGATCTTTTTCAAGAATGGGGAGATCGTGAAGCAAAAAACAGGACTTTACCCCAGGGACGCACTGGATCTGATCATCAAGGAGATCCGCAGATGAAGATTCGTTTCAACGAAGACAAGGCCGTGGTGGATATGATCAAGCAGGGTCTTGAGGAAAAAGGTGGCTATTGCCCTTGCCGCAGAGAAATATCCGAGGACACAAAATGCATGTGCAAGGAATTCCGCGAGCAGATCAAGGACCCCGAATTCGAGGGCTATTGTCACTGCTTATTATATTATAAGGAAAAGTAAACAAGAAAGAACGTCACCGTCGGTGACGTTCTTTCTTGTTTTATCGAATTCCGTAGTTTTCGATGACGTAATCCATATCTTTATCCCCTCTGCCGGAGAGGTTGATCAAAACGGAGCCCTTATCCATTTCCTTAGCAAGCTTCATACCGAAGGCAACGGCGTGGGAGCTTTCGATGGCGGGGATAATTCCCTCCATGCGAGAAAGCTTGAAAAATGCGTCAATGGTTTCTTCATCGTCGATGACGTCGTACTTCACTCTGCCGATGGACTGCAAAAACGCGTGTTCAGGGCCGGAGGAAGGATAATCCAGGCCGCTTGCCACGGAATACACGGGTGCGGGATCACCGTTTTCATCCTTGAGCATAATGCTGTTAAAGCCGTGCATAATTCCTTCGGTTCCGTATTTTAAGCTGGCGGCGTGATCTCCCAGTTTGGGACCGCGGCCCAAAGGCTCGATGCCGTAGATATCTACGGGGTCATTGAGAAATCCCGCAAAAAGGCCTGCTGCATTGGAGCCGCCACCCACGCAAGCTACAATAGCGTCGGGCAAATGGCCGGTCATATCAACAAACTGTTCTCTGGCCTCAATTCCAACAACACTTTGGAAATCGCGGACCATCATGGGAAAGGGATGGGGACCGAGAACGGATCCGATGCAGTAAATGGCGTCATTGTACTCCTTGCTGTATGCGTCAAAGGCGGCGTCAACTGCTTCCTTCAGCGTCTGCAGACCGTGGGTCACTTCCACCACGTTTGCACCGAGGATCTTCATTCTGGCAACGTTGGGCGCCTGCTTCTTAATATCCACGGAGCCCATATAAATATCGCATTCCAGACCGAAATAGGCAGCCGCAGTGGCAAGTGCCACACCGTGCTGACCTGCGCCGGTTTCTGCGATAACCTTCTTTTTGCCCATATACTTGGCAAGGAGCGCTTCGCCCATACAGTGGTTGAGCTTGTGTGCGCCGGAATGGTTCAAATCCTCACGCTTTGCATAAAGCTGAACCTTTCCGCCAAGGTAATCGGAGAGGCGTTCCAAGTGGGTGACAGGAGTAGGACGCCCCTGGAATTCTTTGCGAATTCTGCGCAGTTCAGCGATAAACTTGCGAGACTGGCAAATAGAATAATACGCTTCGGTGATCTCTGCCATGGCGTTCTTCAGCTTTTCGTCGATATATACGCCGCCGAATCTTCCGAAGTATCCATCCTTATCGGGATAGGTATTAAAATAGGTATCAAAATCAACACCGTTGAGTTTCATTTCATTATCCTCCAAACATTGTTCGTATCATATTTAATTTTCGGGTTTGAGTGAAGAACGCCATCGCTCTTTCAATCGGATCGGAATCATACTTTTTTTCCTCCAAAAAATAACCGCCCCAAACGGAAACCGTTTGGGGCGAATCAAATCCGCGGTACCACCCAAATTCATCGCCGAAGCGATGCACTCACGCGTACGTTCATACACGATCCGATATAACGGTCGGCTCCCGTCTCCCCTACTCGTTTTTTCTTTCGGTTTGCCCTCACGAGTCCATTCCCGAGATCTTTTCCCGCCGCGCTTCCACCTACCGCGGCTCGCTGAAAGGAGTTTGATCAGGGTACTACTCTCGTTCATCGGTTTTGGCTATTATAACAAAGGAAATTTTCTTTGTCAAGAGTTTTTGCCAAAGGCGATCTCTCCTGCCTTTTGGAAGATCTCATCCACGGACAATGAATCTCGCTCGTCCAAGAAGTCGATCATGGTCAGAGTATGTTCAGGATTTGCCAAGGCGAGAGAAACCGAAAGCATCTCATCGCGGGAAAGGTCAAAGTGAGAAAGTCGGGTCAAAAGCTCTTTTCTGATATCTTTTTCTTCCATTTTAAACTCCAAAGATCACAATACCGAGAACAGCAGAAACGCCAATGGATAGGATAGGGGAAATCGCTTTTTTCTTCCATTTTTTCCAGCCAAAGCGCATCAAAAATACCAGTGCGAACATCAAAACGGTCTTCCACTCGGGAATCAAAGTCTTGGTGAAGCCATCGACAAAAACGGTGTTGAAGGCAGGGATCAGACCCAAGAGGATAAATTTGATGCCCATCGCGAGAATAATTCCCACGATGCAAGGCTTCACGGCATCCAGCGCGGCACGGGTATCCTTTCGTTCCAGAAAGCCCTTCAGACATTTTGCGATGAGCAAAATAATAACGAAAGAGGGTGTGATAGCGCCAAGAGTTGCAACGAAGCCGCCGATCGGTCCGGCGCACGTGGTGCCTACGTAGGTTGCGGTATTGACCATCACGGGACCGGGAGTGGATTCCGCAACGCCCAGAATATACGAAAACATATCGGAGCTGATCCCCCATTCCTCGTGGGCAAGAAGCACCTCCTCGATCAGACGAAGAGAGCCGTAGCCACCTCCGAAAGTAAACAGACCTACCTTAAAAAATTCCCAATACAAAAGGAGAAGATTAACGATCATTCTCGTCCCCTCCCCTCTTTTTCATTGCGTTTACGCCGTAGATCACAAGACCTACCGTGGCGGAAATGATGATCAAATAGATGGAAGAAAACGCAAAGAAGCCAAAGCTTACGCACAGCATAACAAGCAGTGACAGAGAAAAGATCACCCACGAAAGGAGATTTTTCTTCATCTTCTTAAACATTTTCCAGCCCGCACCGAAAATGAGGAATGCAACCGCAGCCTTAATACCGCGGAAGGCACTTGCAACCCAACGGATCGCAAGAAAGTTTTCCAAAAACAGAGCGATCACCCCAATGATGATCAGGGAAGGCAGGACCACGCCCGCCGTTGCCATTGCAGAGCCGAGTGCTCCGCTCACCTTATAGCCGACAAAGGTGGCGGTATTGATGGCAAGGGGGCCCGGAGTGGATTCCGCAACCACGGTAATATCCATCATTTCATCGTGAGACAGCCACTTTTTTTCGCTGACGCATTCGTTTTCGATAATGGAGATCATTGCGTAGCCACCGCCGAAGGTGAACGCACCGATCTTAAAAAAGGTGGCAAACAGCTTCCAAAGTGATTTTTTCGTTTTCGTCAAAGGGCGCCCTCCTCTTTCAGATATTGCTCCAGAATTTCCGCCGCAGCGCGTACCACACGGGCGCAGGGACGGGATTTATAATACTCCTCGGTGCGGGGGGATGCAGTTCCTCCCACCTGAACCTTATTTTTCAAAATTTCTTTGCATATCAATGAATTACAGCGTGCTTCGAAGCGCTTACCCAGCTCCTGCACGCGGGGATAAAGAGCATCCTTTTCCGGAGAAGAAAGATCCTCATAGCCGAAAAGATGGCCAACCACCAACGTCATTCCGCTGAACGCACCGCAAACCTGCCTCATTCTGCCAAAGCCTCCTCCGAAGGGGGACGCCAGACGAAGCGCTTCTTTCTCCTCAACACCCACTGCAGGCGCAAACGCACCGTACAGCGCCTGTGCACAGTTATAGCCGGAGAGAAACAGGCGCTCGGCTCGATCTGAATAAGTTTCACTTGCCAAAATCATAATTCCTCACAGTCGCAGAAAACTCTCCGGCGTACGCCGGAGAGTTTCGATCATCAGTCTTCCAAGGGGATCTCTTTAGAGCATGCGGGACAGGGGAACGTCTTGTCCTCGGGCATCTCTTCAAAGCAGATATTGTTGCCGCAATGGGGACAGGTTACTTCGTAGCAATCCTCCTCATCGTCATCGTCGTCGCAACAACAGCAGCAATCCTCATCGTCACACTCGCCGAAGAGTTCCTCCTCAACGTTGGTCAGATCCTCGTCAAGTGCTTCCAAGTACTCGTTGATATCGTCCACATCGTCCTGAACGGAGATGACCTCCTCAGCCAGATCTCCGAGAATGTCTGCCATCAGCTTAATGATCTTGCCTTCCTTGGTGTCTGCCTGGAAGTCAAGTCCTTCCATCAAGCCCTTAAGATATGCAACCTTTTCAGTAACAGTCATAATTTTTCTCCTGATTATACTCTTTCCAGATATTCACCGGTACGGGTATCGATCTTCAGTACGTCGCCCTCGTTTACGAACAGGGGAACCTTGATCTGAGCGCCGGTCTCCAGCGTAGCGGGCTTGGAAGCGCCGGTAGCGGTATCACCCTTGAAGCCGGGATCGGTCTGGGTTACTGCCAGCTCAACAAACATAGGAGGCTCAACGCCGAATACGTTGCCCTTGAAGGAAAGAACCTTGCAGATCATTTCCTCCTTCACGAACTTGAAGTTGTCGCCAACCAGATCGTGAGAAACCAGGGTCTCCTCCCAGGTCTCGGTATCCATAAAGTGATACAGGTCACCGTCGTCGTAGGAGTACTGCATATCCTTTCTCTCTACGAAAGCGGGAGTGAACTTTTCGGTGGGGTTAAAGGTCTTTTCCACCACGGAGCCGGTGATCACGTTTCTCAGCTTGGTACGGACGAATGCCGCTCCCTTACCGGGTTTTACGTGCTGAAACTCGATAACCTGCATTGCTGCGCCATCCATTTCAAAGGTAACGCCGTTTCTGAAATCGCCTGCTGTAATTGCCATAGTATCCTCCAAAAAAACATAATATTATCAGTTTACTGAGGTATTATACCACTTTTTTCTATCGTTTGCAAGATATATTTGCAAAAAATCCCATTATAATTCCAACAAAAGTTTGGACGAGGTATTCAAATTCTCAAAGCCGTTCTCACGAACCACCACCAGGTCCTCGATGCGAACCCCGAATTTCCCCGGCAAATAGATGCCCGGCTCCACGGACATCACCGCGCCGGCAGGAATAACCCCTTCGTAGGAAGGGGAAAAGGAGGGAGCTTCGTGCACCTGCAAGCCGATTCCGTGACCGGTGCTGTGACCGAAGAAATCTCCGTAACCGGCGGAAGCGATCACGTCTCTGGCGGCGCGGTCCGCCTCTTTTCCGGTCACTCCTGCGCGAATGGCACTCAGCGCGGAAAGCTGAGCGGAAAGCACGGTGCCGTAAACCTTTTTCATTTCCTCGTCTGCCTTGCCCAGACAGACGGTTCGGGTCATATCGGATGCGTAGCCGTCCAGCATACATCCGAAATCCATCGTGATAAAGGTATTCTTTTCAAGGGGCGCGTCGGTAGGAGTTCCATGGGGCAGTGAGGAACGGGTTCCCGAAACGCAGATGGTATCGAAGCTGGGGCCGGATGCACCGCCCTGCTTCATAAAATATTCCAGTTCCGCTGCAACGGCAAGCTCGGTTCTTCCCGCCTCGATGCGGGGAAGAATATAGGCAAACGCCGCTTCTGCCAGGCTTTGTGCGGCACGAAGCTTTTTGATCTCCCCTTCCCCTTTTACCTGACGCATTTTTTCGATACGATCGGTCAAAGGTGCATATTCCGCCGAAGGATATCTCTCTTTCAATCGGGCAAGGCTGCTGACGGTCATTTCCCGATCCTCAAAATAAACCGTTTTGATCGCTCGGCTTTGAAGAAAATCGGAAAAAAATTCATGAAATACGTTGGGGTGCAATTCCAATCCCGCGGAAAGCCGTCCTCGACCTTCGTCGATCTGCGCCATTTCAAAATAACGGGAGTCCAAAAACAGAAAGCTTTTCTCCCGTGTCACGAGAAGCACTCCGTCAGAGGAACGGAAGCCGGTCAAAAACTGTCTGGAAACGCGAGACAAGATCAGGGCACATTCCCCCGCGGAAAGACTCCGAGAAAACGATTCAAGACTCATTTCTTTCTCCCTTGCTTTTTGTAATAGGCGCGGATAAACGGTTTTTCGATCCTGCGCTTCAATCGAAAAAATCGATTTTCTACCGGCTGAATGGGAGGAACGGTCACCACGGCAACCCCTGCAAGACGGGCGCAGAGGGCGTCGGTGAGAAGCTGGTCTCCCACCATAAGAAACTCGCTTTTCTTTACTCCGAATTTCTTCATAACCTTTTTCAGACAACCGGTCAGAGGCTTATGGGCATCGGGGTTTGCGGAAAACCCAAGCGATGCGTTAAAGCGCTCCACACGGGAGGCGTCGTTGTTGGATACAAAGGCAATGGAAAAGCCCATATCTCTCAAAGAAAAAAGAAAGGCAGTCAGCTTTTCATCGGGCTCGGGGGTATCGTAGGAAACCAAGGTATTATCAATATCGAAAGCGATGGCGCGAATTCCCTTTTCGTAATAATCGGAAAAAGGGATATCGTAAACCGTATCGCAGATCAGATCAGGGATCAAAAGATGTTTCATCACGCTCTCCTTTGCTTACTTTGCAAAAAGTATATCACAAAGAATGCGCCGTGAAAAGTCTTTTTTCAGTTTTGTGCCGAAATTTCCTTTTTCAGTCTGGCAATGATCTTCTTTTCCAAACGGGAAATATAGGACTGGCTGATCCCCATACGATCGGCAACCTCCTTTTGTGTCAGCTCCTTTTGACCCAAAAGTCCAAAGCGCATCACGATAATATCCCGATCTCGGGAAGAAAGCTTTTTCAACGCCGAAAACAAAAGACGAAAATCCTCCTCTCGCTCCAGCTCCCGATGGATCTCCTCACCGTCGGTACCCAAAATATCTCCCAAAAGCAATTCGTTCCCGTCAAAATCCACGTTCAGCGGCTCGTCGATGGAGATCTCGTTTTTGCGGGTACTGAGCTTGCGCAGGAACATCAAAATTTCATTTTCCACGCACTTGGAGCAGTAGGTGGCAAGCTTGATATTCTTATCCGCACGGAAGCTGGTCACGCCCTTCATCAATCCGATGGTGCCGATGGAGATCAGGTCCTCCATTCCCACACCCGAATTTTCAAATTTTTTGGCAATATAGACCACCAGACGCAAATTGTGTTCCACCAAAAGATTGCGATGATACTCCGTCTTTTCTCCGCGGGTCATTGCCTCGATACACTCTCGCTCCCGTTCTCCGTCCAGCGGCGGCGGTAATTCATCGGACCCGTTGATGTAAAAGATCTCCCCTTGAGGATCGATCCCAAGCTCTCCAAAAAACGCCCGCAGGCGGCAAAACAAAATCGACAAGATCGCCATAGCAAAAACCTCCTTATATCACCGAAAGCGGTACCAGACAGGGACAGCCGCCAAAGCCGCCTCGCGAAAAGTCCAGTGCTATTAAAACGTCCCGCTCCTCTTTATTCTTTTTTCGTCTTCCTCCCGTGATCACCTGAACCCGCTCAGGAAGAAAAGCAAGCAGATCACGGCTTCCGCCCACACTTCGAATGGGAACGCATACCAGCCTTTCCTCGCCCGAAAGCTCTCCCAGCTCCATTTTTCGGATAAATTCCCGAGGCAAGAGCGGTTCAGCGTATTCGGCTTTCAACAGTAAAACCGGCCTACCCGCATCGGGATCCCGAAGTAAGAGTCCCGAGTCCACCAAACCGAAATAGTGCTCACATCTGCCGCCGTACGTAATACTGAGACTGACCACCGCGGTTTCCAGCTTTTGGTGAATATGCTTTCCCCATAAAGAATAGATCCCCACCCCCAGCAAAACCGAACCGCATAGAACGCCCAAGCCAAGCCTCGACGCGCTTCCCCGAGGTAAAACGTAAAAGGAGATCACCTCTGCCGCGCCGCCCAAAAAAACTGCACCTGCAAAGGAAAACAAAGCAGGCTTAACCCATCTTCGCGGATGGCGTATCCCGAAGCAAAGAGCAATCATCCCCGCAAATACGAGAACAGATGACAGAACGGTCATAACGGGACCTGCCTGCAGCAGGACAAGGCCCGTAGAAAACAAAGCCCCCACGGCAGATGCCAGAGACAAGCGCCAAAAGGACACCTTGCGGGAGGCAGAAAGCGCTCCGATGGCAAGAGAGACCAGATCCATCAGAAAATTGGTAAGAAAATACCGATCAACGTAAAAAATCTCATTCATATTCAATTCCTCCGTCAATCAGTATAAACAAGTTCTCCTCTCTTTTTTGTCGAAAGCGGGTCGATGTCATAACGAAAAAGGAATGTCTCCATTTGTAATCCATATCTGCAAAAGCGTTGAAGCACCTTGATTTTTCCAAAAAATTCGGATAAAATGATATCGTAGAAAATTTGTTTTGCAAAGTAAGGAGAAACAACATGAGCAAGAAAATTACCATCCTCGGTGTCGGAAACGTAGGTGCTACCGTAGCTTACACCTTGACTCAAAACAGCCTCGCTTCCGAGATCGTGCTGATCGATATCAATCGTGCCAAAGCAGAAGGCGAAGCTATGGATATCATTCACGGTGCCCCCTTCTCCACCCCCTTGAACATTTTCGCAGGGGATTATTCCGATGCGGCAGGCTCGGACATCGTGATCATCACCTCCGGTATCGGCAGAAAGCCCGGCCAGTCCCGTTTGGAGCTGGCAAGCATCAATACCAAGCTGATGAGCGAGATCGCTCCCAAGATCGCAAGCTACTGTCCCAACGCGGTCTATATCATCGTCAGCAACCCCGTTGACATCCTCACCTACGCCTTTATCAAGTATTCCGGTCTCCCCGCAAGCCAGGTCATCGGCAGCGGCACTATGCTGGATACCTCCCGTCTCCGCAGTCTGGTATCCAACCGACTCTCTATCAGTGCAAAGAACATTCACGCATACGTATTCGGCGAGCACGGTGACTCCTCCACCTTCCCTTGGAGCGTTACCAGCGTGATCGGTATGGACTTCAAGCAGTATTGCCGCAACATTCACCACTACACCGAAGAACAGACCGAGGTCTTTCTGCGCGGCGTGGAAAAGGACGTAAGAGACGCGGGCGGCGAGATCATCAAGAGAAAGGGTGCGACCTATTACGCAGTTTCCACCTGTGTTGCCACCATCGTGAAGGCGATCTACTCCTCCAACAACTCCGTTCTCACCGTTTCCTGCCTGGCACATAACCGCTACGGCATCAAAGAGGACGTGTGCCTGTCCCTGCCCTGTATTCTCGGCCCCAAGGGAATCCTCCGCGAGGTAGATCCTCCTTTGCTGCCCGACGAACTGAAGGACGTTCAGAACAGTGCAAAGGTTCTCCGCCAGACCCTGGACAGCGTTGGTCTGTAAAAAATTCAAAAACAAAAAAGAGTGCGAAAAAATTCGCACTCTTTTTTGTTTTTCGTTTACTTCTCGGTTCTTTGAAGCATACAATTTGTCATTCCCCATACTTCGGCTGCAGAAGAACTTTCAAATACGATTTTCAGATCCTGAATTCCCGTCACGTCAACTTTGATATCAAAAGGACGACCATACACGTCGATATTCGTTTTTGAATAAAGCAATGAATTATCACCGTAGATTTTGACGGCGCCTACATTTTCAGCTTTATGATCTGAGCGCATAAACACGGTTGCCGTAAACTGATTATACAAATATTTGACATCGTAAATTGCTTCCGTTTTGCTATTGTAGTGGGACTTAACAACACAATTAACATATTCATTCCCAAAATTGTCGCTTGCTTCCTTCATATGGGAATAGCCATGTGATGACTTGTATGGTTTCAAATTATACAAATCAACCGGAGCAAAGCTTTGATAATAATCACTCTTTTCCAAAAGCGATTCATTGTCCGGATATTTCTGTAATGCCTTTCGAATCACCGACAAAGCCTCCTGATAATCCGTGTAGCTTTTAAATACAGACTCTGCTTCTTCTATTTTTTCTGCAACGTATTCGGATTCCGACTTTCCCGAGGGTTTCTTTTTTTCTTCGGTCTGAACTTCGTAATCCTCCTCTTTCTCTTCCGCAGCATCGTCAGAGTTTCGTTCCTCGGTCGTTTGGTCCTCCGGATCCTCTTTCTTTGAGATGGAAATCTGTCCGCAGGAAGCACAGACCAAAAGCATAGCACTTACAAGAAGTAATGTGAGAATACGTTTCATCGCAACCCCTCCATTTTTATTAGTTAAAGCAATGAAACTTTAAATATTCCAATTCTTTCACGCGTTTTTTCTGGTTATTCATCGCAACAAAGCCACCGATGAGGAAGCCGATCGCAGCAAAAGCAGTGCCAAACGTAATCGGCGCAAATACAATTCCTCCCAACGCAGAACCCGACATTTGGTTATACAGATAGAAAAACAATGCTGCCGCAATACCGGCTAACACAAATAGAAAAATGTGGCTGCTCTTATTTTTTTTGATTTCCTCCTCCAAATTCGGAATGTTGCGGAATTTCGTCCCGCAATCGGCGCAAAACCAAAAATTGCGATGGGTATTGGAAAATCTGGTAGTAGATACAGCACCGTGATGGGCTGTTACTCCTCCCGAAACACTGGATTCCGTAGAAATGGAAATGTTGTGTGATTTGCAATTCGGGCAATGAAGACCTGTTCTTTGTTCGCTCATTTTTTTGCTCCTTTTGATGATGTTTTTTTCTTTCGGCATTTTTCGACACCCGCCGAAAGTTTTCTTGATTATACCCTATAAGTTGTATTTTGTCAACCCTGAAATTTTATTTATGATTATAACTTTATGGGTTAAAATATTGAAAAATACGAAATGAGGTGAGCGTGTGGATTGGACTTTGATCGGAAAACGCATCAGAACGCAACGGGAATACTTAGGCTATACCCGCGAGGCTTTTGCCGAAAAAATCGAAGTGACTCCAAAGTTTTGCTCCGATATCGAGCTGGGGGTCAAAGGGATGTCCGTCCCCACCCTATGCCGCATTTCCAAGGTATTAAACCTCTCGACAGATTACATCCTTTTCGGATCGGAGGACAGTGAAGAAAGCAAGCCTTGTCTTGAAATGCTGCGCCAATGTCCGAAGGACAAGAAGCATCATCTCGAAGAAATCATCAAAGTATTTCTTCTGGCAATTCAAAACAAAACGGAAAATCAGTAGAGCGTGTACGAAACACGCTCTTTTTTCTTAGCATATTTTTTTATTTTTTTCTGCTTTTACAGTTGAAATGTGGGAGAATTTATATTATAATAAACCTTGAATTTTGTTGAAAAAACAGAAACGGAGCAAAAGGTATGCTGAAAATCGGTTTTGACAATGAAAAATATCTAACCCTGCAATCCGAACGCATCAAGGAACGCATCGGGCAATTCGGAGGAAAGCTTTATCTGGAATTCGGAGGAAAGCTCTTCGACGACTTTCACGCCGCACGCGTTCTCCCCGGATTTCAACCCGACAGCAAGATCCGTATGCTGATGCAGTTGAAGGAGGAAGCCGAGATCGTTTTGGTCATCAATGCCTACGACATTGAAAAGAATAAGGTCCGCGGAGATCTGGGAATTACTTACGAGCAGGACTCGCTCCGACTCATCGACGCATTCCGCGGCTGCGGTCTTTTCGTAGGCAGCGTGGTACTGACTCGATTTGCAGGACAGACATCCGCCATCAAATTCCGTCAGAAATTGGAAACTCTGGGAATCCGCGTCTTTCAGCATTACACCATTGAAGGGTACCCCGAGGATATTCAGAAGGTCATCAGCGACGAGGGCTACGGCAAGAACGAGTACATTCAAACAGAAAGAAGCCTCGTTGTGGTTACCGCTCCCGGTCCCGGCAGCGGAAAAATGGCCGTATGTCTTTCCCAGCTCTACCACGATAACCTGATGGGAATCAAGGCAGGCTATGCAAAATTCGAGACCTTCCCCATTTGGAATTTACCTCTAAATCACCCCGTCAATCTGGCTTACGAGGCAGCAACTGCCGATCTGAACGACGTGAATATGCTGGACCCCTTTCATTTGGAGGCTTACGGCGAGACCACCGTCAACTACAACCGCGACGTAGAGATCTTCCCCGTTGTACGGGCAATGTTTGAAAAGATCTACGGCACTTCCCCCTACAAATCTCCTACGGATATGGGCGTCAATATGGCGGGCTACTGCATCACCGATGACAACGCTTGCAGAAAGGCAAGTCAGAATGAGATCATCCGTCGGTATTTTACCGCCGAATGCGATAAGAGAAAAGGAAACAGTGCAGACGTTACCATCTCCAAGCTCAAGCTTTTGATGACCCAGGCAGGAATTGCTCCCGAGGATCGCGCCTTTGCGCAGGCTGCAAGAGATAAAAAAGAAGAGACGGGTCAACCCGCCGCTTCCCTTCAGCTTCCCGACGGCAGGATCGTGGTCGGAAAGACCTCCAAGCTCTTGGGCGCTTCCTCTGCCCTTTTGCTAAACGCGCTGAAGGCGCTTGCGGGAATCGACAAGGAAGTAGATCTGATCTCCCGCGAGGTCATTGAGCCCGTACAGGATCTGAAAACCAAGTATCTGGGCAATCACAATCCCAGACTCCACACCAACGAGGTACTGATCGCGCTTTCCATTGCGGCGGCACACGACGAAAATGCAAAGTGTGCCTTCGATCATCTTCCTCTGTTGAGAGGCTGTGAGGCGCACTCCACCGTAATCCTCACCGAGATTGACGCGGGCATTTTCAGAAAGCTGGGAATGAATCTGACCTGCGACCCCGAATACCAAACGAAAAAACTATTCCACAATTAAGTATAAAGGAGCATCTTATGAAAATTCTTGTTACCGGCGGAACCGGCTTTATCGGCTCCCATACGGTGGTAGAACTGATTGAAGCGGGACACGAGCCCATTATCGTTGATAATCTTTCCAATTCCTCTGATAAGGTATTGGACGACATACAGACCATTACCGGCAAAAAGCCCGTATTTTACAAGGCGGATATCCGCGACAAAGCGGCTCTGGAAAAGATTTTCAAGGAGAATGCCGTTGACGCGGTCATTCACTTTGCAGGACTCAAGGCGGTAGGTGAATCCGTTCAGATTCCTTTGGAGTATTATCACAACAACATCACGGGCACCTTGATCCTGTGTGACGTAATGCGCAAGGCAGGATGCAAGACCATCGTGTTCTCCTCCTCCGCAACGGTGTACGGAATGAATAACGCCGTTCCTTTCAAGGAGGATATGCCTACCTCCTGCACCAATCCCTACGGTTGGACCAAGCTGATGCTGGAGCAGATCCTGACCGACCTTTGCGTTTCCGATCCCGAGTGGAGCGTAGTTCTTCTCAGATACTTCAACCCCATCGGCGCTCACGAAAGCGGTCTGATCGGAGAAAATCCCAGCGGTATTCCCAACAATCTGTTCCCTTACATTGCAAGAGTTGCCGCAGGCATTCTTCCCTGCCTGTCCGTATTCGGCAACGACTACGATACCCCCGACGGAACCGGTGTTCGCGACTATATCCACGTAGTCGATCTGGCACAGGGTCACCTGAAGGCGCTGGATTACGCCGTGGCAAACAAGGGTGCGGAGGCGATCAATCTGGGAACCTCCCGCGGTACCAGTGTATTGGAGTTGGTCACTGCCTTTGAAAAGGCAAGCGGTGTTAAGGTCAATTACAAAATCGCTCCCCGCCGCCCAGGTGACATTGCTTCCTGCTACGCCGATACCGAAAAGGCAGAAAAGCTGTTGGGCTGGAGTGCAAAATACGGAATTGAAGATATGTGCCGCCACGGATGGGCATATATGAACAAGAAAAACATATAATGAAAATAAATCAAATGCAAAAAAAGACCCTTGTGTGGCTCATCGTGGTTGCCGTACTTACGGTCTTTTTGGTCACAAGCTTTCTTTTTGCAATGATGCAAAAGCCGAGGGTCATCTTCGCAGACTCTCTCCGATTCCCGGTAAATACCGAATTGACCCTGTCCGACGTGGTAAAGGACGTACAGGGCGGTCGGTTATCGGAGCCTGAAAAGCTTTTGGATTCATCAAAAAAGGGACTGATCCAATTCACCTTCACCGTGGAAAATCTGTTTAAGATCCAAAGCGAGAAAGAAATTATGGTTGAATTTTATTCCTCCGATACGCCAAAGAAGGAGGAGCCCGGCGAGACGGAAAAGCCCAACACCTCCGAAAAGCCGTCTACGACCACGACCGCTCCCTCTTCTACCACCACGACGAAAAAGCCTTCGACCACCACCAAGCCTCAGAACAACGGGGAGAATCCAGGGGAAAGTGCCTCCTTGAACCCGCCCTTTGGCAGTAAAGGAAGCTTGATCGACGGAGTATACACCACCTCAAACGGAAAGACCTTGGAAGTGAAAAACGGGATTGCTTACGTCGACGGAATTCTCATTGCCAACAAGAGCTACTCTCTCCCCAAGACCTACACCTCTCCCTACCTGCAGACCGAGACAGAGCAGGCTTACTATCAGCTGCAAACTGCCGCTGTAAAAGCAGGCATCCTCAGCGAGTTTAAAAACAAGCTCGTCATCAAAAGCGCTTACCGTTCCTGGAACGATCAAAATTACATTTTCAACAATTACGTAAAAAGAGACGGTCTGGATCAAGCGATGACCTACTCTGCCCGTCCCGGTCACAGCGAACATCAGACCGGTATGGCGATGGACCTTCTCACCTCCAGCACGGCGGAATCCAAAACGGAAAAATTCAAGCCGGCATTGGATTGGCTTTCCGACAATGCTTACAAATACGGCTTTATCCTTCGCTATCCCGAGGGTAAAAGTGAGATCACCGGCTATATTTTCGAGCCTTGGCATTACCGCTACGTAGGAACGGAGCTTGCCGAGATCCTTTATAACCACGGCGATTGGATCACCCTGGAGGAGTACTTCGGAGTGGACAGCGTTTACCGAGGATATTAAAAAAGCATTTGCCCCGCGGGGCAAATGCTTTTATTTTTGCTCATTTATTTTCCCAAGGAAAGAGTCTTTTCGTAAGCGGCAATGACTGCATCCATTGCGGCACCGCGGAATCCCTGCTCCTCCAAAACACGGACCCCCTCAATGGTGGTTCCGCCGGGGCTTGTGACCGCATCCTTCAGGGCTCCGGGATGCTTCCCTGTTTCCAGCACCATTTCAGCCGCACCCTTTACGGTCTTTGCCGCAAAGCGCAAGGCAGCATCACGGGGGAGCCCGCAGGCAACCGCACCGTCTGCCAAAGCTTCCACGAAAAGATAGGCAAATGCGGGACCGCATCCGTGAAGGGCGCTTGCCGCATCGATCTTTCCCTCGTCGATCTTTTCCACGAGTCCACCCTTTGCCAAGGCGTGCACAAAGAGCTGCTCCGTTTCGGAGGCAACGTTTTCGGTGCAATACACGATCACGCCCTCTCCCACCATAACGGGAGTATTGGGCATAATGCGGATCACGGGCGTTTTCTCGCCGATTCCTTTCTCAATGGTGGAGATGGGGATTCCCGCCGCCATCGTCACAAGGGTAAGCGAACCTTTTCTTTCCTTGACTGCCGAGGAGATCTCCTCAAGCAGCGCAGGCAAAACCTGGGGCTTGACCCCCAGAAATACCATATCGCATTCCTTCACGAGAGTCAGATTGTCTCCGCACACGCCCCCTAAGGTCTCCGCAAGAGCCTGAGCCTTTTGAGCAAAAAAGTCAGCAAAGTACAGCTTGGCGTCCATACCGCTTTTGGCAACGGCGGTAGCAAGAGCTGTGCCCATATTTCCTGTTCCGATAAAACCGATTTTCATAACGTCTCCTTATCTGACGGTACCGTTACCGCGAACGATGTATTTGTAGGTGCAAAGCTCACGCAGACCCATAGGTCCTCTCGCGTGGAGCTTTTGGGTAGAAATGCCCATTTCGCAACCAAGACCGAATTCCCCGCCGTCGGTAAAGCGGGTGGAAGCGTTGACGTAAACAGAGGTACTGTCAACCACTGCCGTAAAGTATTCTGCCGCTTCCTCAGACTCGGTGACGATGGCTTCGGAATGACCGGTGGAATGAGCGCGGATGTGCTCGCAAGCCTCCTGCACGTCCTTTACGACGCGGACAGCGAGGATATAATCGAGAAATTCCGTATCAAAATCCTTTTCTCCCGCAGGAGTACCGGAAATGATCTTCGCCGCCTTCGGGCACAGACGAAGCTCTACGGGATTAGAAGCCCGATCCGTTACCAGTCTCTTTTCCACCAAAGGCAAAAATTCTTCCGCAACGGATTCTGCCACCAGAAGCACCTCGGCGGCGTTGCATACCGAAGGACGGCTGGTTTTTGCATTTTCAATAATATTCAGGGCTTTTTCAAGATCGGCATCGCTATCCACGTATACGTGGCAAATTCCGGTGCCGGTCTGAATACAGGGGACGGTAGCGTTTTCCACACAAGCGCGGATCAAGCCTGCGCCGCCGCGGGGAATAAGCATATCCAGATACCCCTCCGCCTTCATCATTTCCATAGAGCTGGCACGGGTCGTATCCTCAATGAGGGAGATCGCCTCACAGGGGATCCCCAAACGGGCAAGACCCGTGCGCATTGCCTTTACAATGGCGAAGGAGCTTCGGAAGGCTTCCTTGCCACCGCGGAGCACGCAAGCGTTTCCACTCTTAATGGCAAGGCTTGCAGCATCGGCGGTTACGTTGGGGCGGGACTCGTAAATGATCCCCACCACGCCAAGAGGACAGGAGATCTTGCGGATCAAAAGTCCGTTTTCGCGCTTCACCTCGTCCAGCACGGTGCCAACGGGATCGGGCAGAGCGATCAGGGCGCGGATCCCCGATACCATCCCCTCAATCCGCTGGGGCGTCAGACGGAGACGATCCAGCATCACGTCGCTGATAGACCCCTTTGCCGCCTCCAAGTCTTTTTCATTTTCCGCAAGGATCTCGTCCGATGCGGAAAGAAGCGCCTTTGCCATTTCCTCCAAAGCCGCATTCTTTTCTTCCGTGGAAAGGCGGTTGACGAAAAGAGAAGCCTCTTTTGCTTCCTTTAAAATTTCTGAAGTAAGTTTCATTTTTTACCTCCCGAAATAAAGCGGGTGCCCACCTTCTCCCCGTCCGCAATGGCGTAAAGAATATCGGGGTCTGCACCGTTGGTAATGATCATATCACAGCCTGCTCCCACGGCGATCTGTGCCGCGGAAAGCTTGGTTGCCATACCGCCCGTCCCCAAAGAAGATCCCTTTCCGCCGCCGAGGGCAAGGATCTTATCGTCGATCTCGCGTACCTCCTCGATCAGTCTGGCGTCGGGATTGGTACGGGGATCGGCGGTGAAAAGACCGTCTATATCGGACAGAAGCACCAAAAGGTCTGCGCCGACGGACTCGGCAACGATAGCGGCAAGGGTATCGTTATCTCCGATGCCCAGTTCCTCGGTTGCCACGGTATCATTCTCGTTAATAATGGGAAGCACATCCAATTCCAAAAGGCGTGCCATCGTGTTGCGGAAGTGGTTGTGGCTCTCCTCGTTGCGCACGTCGTATCCCGTCAGAAGGATCTGCGCCACGGTATGATTATATTCGGAGAAAAGCTTATCGTAGGTGTACATCAGCTCACACTGACCTACGGCTGCCGCCGCTTGCTTGGTGGGGATATCGTCGGGTCGGCGCTTTAAATTCAGTTTGCCCACGCCCATGCCGATCGCACCGGAGGAGACCAAGATCACCTCATGCCCCGAATTCTTCAGGTCGCTGAGCACCTTGCACATCTCCTCCACGCGGCGGATATTCAGTCTGCCTGTGGAATGGGCAAGAGTGGAGGTACCTACCTTGACTACAATTCTCATATTAAATCTCACTTTCTAGTTCTGCTTTTGCACCAGCTTATACTCATCGTAAAAGCGGTAATAAGGACAGGAGGAATAACGAGAGCTGGCAAGACGCTCCATTTCGTCCTCGTCCAGATCCAGCGTACAGATCTCGCATTCCCATTCTTCGTCGTAATCATAATACAGACAGCTTTCGCAATCGTGGGCGCCTTTTTGATCCATATCGCTCCCCTTTCCGTTTATTACCTTTCATTATACCCTACTGTCCCCCGTCTTGCAAGAGATTTTTTCAAAAAAAGACAGCAAAGAACGAAAAAGTGACGGAAGAACAACTTCCGTCACTGATATCTCAGCTTAATTCAAAAGCACCCGTGTAGAGCTGATAGTATTTACCCTTTTGGGCGATCAGGTCATCGTGGTCACCGCGTTCGATGATCTCGCCGTTCTCCAGAACCATAATGGCGTTGGAATTGCGAACGGTGGAAAGACGGTGGGCGATAACGAAGACGGTTCTGCCTTCCATCAGCTTATCCATTCCCTTTTCGATCAGCGCTTCGGTGCGGGTATCGATGGAAGAGGTCGCCTCGTCCAAGATCAAAACCGGAGGATCGGCTACAGCGGCGCGGGCAATGTTCAAAAGCTGAACCTGCCCCTGCGACAGATTTGCACCGTCACCCGTGATATAGGTATCGTACCCATCGGGCAGATGGCGGATAAAGGTATCCGCATTGGCAAGCTTTGCCGCTTCGATGCATTCCTCGTCGGTGGCATCCAGCTTCCCGTAACGGATGTTATCCAAAATGGTGCCCGAAAACAGATGAGGATCCTGCAAAACCATAGCAAGGCTTCGACGCAGATCGTCCTTGCGGATCTTGTTGATATTGATCCCGTCGTAACGAATCTTGCCGTCGGGCACATCGTAGAAACGGTTGATCAGATTGGTAATGGTGGTCTTGCCCGCACCGGTAGAGCCGACGAAGGCGATCTTCTGACCGGGTTTGGCATAGAGGGAAACGTTTTTCAAAACCGTTTTTTCGGGAACGTAGCCGAAGGTAACGCCGTCCAGCTGAACGTCGCCGCGAACCTCGGTATAGGTTACGGTGCCGTCCGCCTTATGGGGATGGCGCCAAGCCCAAAGTCCGGTTCTTGTCTCAGACTCGCAAAGCTCACCGTTTTCGTCGCGTTTGGCATAAACCAGAGTTACGTAGCCGTCGTCGGTCTCGGGCTCCGTATCGATCACGCGGAAGATCCGTTCTGCGCCCGCAAGAGCGGTCAGAATGGAATTCAACTGCTGAGACAGCATACTGAAGGGACGGGAAAAGCTATTGGTAAAGGTCAAAAACGAAATCAGCATACCGGGAGAAAGATTGTCGGGACTTTTGATGGCAATCGCCGCACCCACGATGGCAACTACTGCATAGTTGATATGGTTAAGGTTGTTCATAATGGGCATCAGAATATTGGCAAAGGTATGTGCGTTGGTGGCGGCGTGGCAAAGCTCGTTGTTGATGGTTTCAAAATCCTCTTTCGCCTTCTTTTCGTGGCAGAAGACCTTAACTACCTTCTGTCCCTCGATCATTTCCTCAATATAACCGTTGACCTTACCCACGCAAGCCTGCTGGCGGATAAAGAATCTGGCACTTCTTCCACCGATGGCTTTCGTCACAAACATCATCACCACAAGGCTGACCAAGACCACCAGCGTAAGCTGCCAGGAGGTCATCACCATCACCACGAAGTATCCGCACACGGTCAAAAAGCCCGAGACGATATTGGCAACAGAATTGGATAGCATTTCACGAAGAGCATCCACGTCGTTGGTATAAAGGCTCATCAGCTCTCCGTGGGTGTGGGTATCGAAAAAGCGGATGGGCAAGGATTCCATGGCGCGGAACAGATCCTTGCGGATCCTAAAAAGGGCGCTTGTGGAAATTCCCAGCATAATTCTGGCATAGCCCCAGGATGAAAGCACGCCCGCACCGTAAACCAATGCCATGCGCACCAGCATCCATACGAATTTCTGCATCAGCTCTGCATTTTCGGGATCATCCTTAAGAGGCGCGATTCCCTCGTCAATAACCGGCTTGAGCATTGCGGCGCCCGCCACCTGTGCCAGAGCGCTGACTACGATGCCGAGAAAGAATATTACGAGCAAAAGCTTATTTCCGGAGAGGTAGGAAAAAATACGTCCCAAGGTCTTAAAGACGTTCTTGGGTTTCTCAGGGGGTCTCTTGGGTGGTGGCATCAGTCTTCCTCTCCTTTCTGCTGGGAGGTATAAACCTCCTTGTAAATTTCGTTTCTCTGTAAAAGCTCCTCGTGGGTCCCCACGTCGGAGATCCTGCCGTCGTCCATAACCACGATACGGTCTGCATCCTGTACGGAGGAGATGCGCTGGGCGATAATCAAGGTAGTCGTTCCTTTCAGTTCCTTGCGGAAAGCGGCGCGGATACGGGCATCGGTAGCCGTATCTACGGCGCTGGTCGAGTCATCGAGAATGATGATCTTTGGCTTTTTCAAAAGGGCGCGGGCGATACAAAGTCTTTGCTTCTGACCGCCGGAAACGTTTACACCGCCCTGTCCCAGATAGGTATCGAAGCCCTCCGGGAAGGAGGTGATAAAGCCGTAGGCATCCGCGTTACGGCAAGCCTGCTCCACCTCCTCCATGGTAGCGTTTTCGTTGCCCCAACGGAGGTTTTCCAAAATGGTTCCCGAAAACAGCACGTTCTTTTGGAGCACCATGGCGGTATTGTCTCGCAGCGTTTTCAAGGAGTATTCCTTGACGCTTCTTCCTCCAACCAAAACCGAACCGGAAAGAGGATCGTAGAGTCTGGGGATCATCTGCACGAGGCTGGTCTTTGCACTGCCCGTGCCGCCGATAATACCAACGGTCTCGCCACTTTTGATTTTCAGATTGATATCGGTAAGGTTAAGCTTTTCCGGATCCTTGTGATACGAAAAATTCACACCGCGAAATTCAATGGAGCCGTTTTCGAGAACCGCCGAGGGATCTGCATCGGCATCGGAAATATCCGGTACCTCCTCCAAGACCTCGCATATACGGCGCATTGCGGCAATGGAGATGATCATCATCATAAAGAGCATGGAAAGCATCATCAAGCTGTTCAGAGTCTGACCGATGTAGGTAAGAAAGCTGGCGAGCTGTCCCAGCTGGAAGGTACCGCCGATGATCATATTACCGCCCAGCCAAAGCACCGCCAGGATGCTGACGTACATCGTCAACTGCATCACGGGACCGTTGAGGATGATGACCTTTTCGGCCTTCATTTGTGCCTTTCTCACGTCGTCTGCGCTGACCTCGAACTTATCCATTTCGTGACGCTCGCGAACGAAGGCTTTTACGATACGGATGGCGATCAGGTTTTCCTGTACCGAAGCATTCAGGGCGTCGTACTTTTTCAGCATCGCCTTGAAACGGGGATGAGCGGTAGAGGAGATCAGATAGAAGGTCAAGCCGAGGATGGGGATCGCCACCAAAAAGACCGTAGCCAGTCTTGCGTTGATGCGAACTGCCATGATCACCGCACCGATCAGCATCATGGGGCTGCGAACCGCACCTCGGATCAGCATCAGAAACGCCATTTGCACGTGGTTTACATCGGTGGTCAGTCGGGTCACCAAGCTGGAGGTGGAAAAATGATCCACGTTTCCGAAGGAGAAATCCTGCACCTTGGCAAACAGTGCCGAGCGTACGTTTTTGGCAAATCCCATGGCTGCCTTGGAGCCAAGCATTCCGCCCAAAGCACCGAACGCCAGAGACACGAAGCTCATCAGTACCATCAAAAGACCTCGGGAGATAACGTAGGAAAGATCCTTTCCTTCGATTCCTTTGTCGATGATATCCGCCATCACGAAGGGGATGAGGATCTCCATCAGCACCTCACCGATCATCACGATGGGAGTAAGTATGGCGTATATTTTATATTCTTTTACGTAGGACGCCAGTTTTTTTATCATACGCGACTCCTTTCTATCAAATCCAAATTTTCAAGCATACGCTGTAAAAAAGTGCGAAGAAGCTCCTTTTCACGTTCCTCGAAGCCCTTCATCATTTCTTCCTCCAAACCGTGGATGTAGTTTTTCAGCTTTACGTCCAATTCCCTGCCCTTTTCCGTCAGGGAAACGATCTTGACTCTCGCGTCCGTATCGGAGCCGCTTCGCTCCAAAAGTCCGCTTTTTTCCATATTCTTCAAAAGACCGGTCACACTGGAGCGGCGAATTCCCAAATATTCCTCCAACGTCTTTTGATAAACGGTCTCGCCGCTGTGTTTGGAAATATAGGCGATCACACGAAGCTGGCTGATGGTGATCCCTTCCTTCTGAAGGTTTTCATCCCCCAGACGACGGAAGCGATTGGCAAGGTTTTGCACCTCTCTGCCGAAACGAACATCCTCGGGCGGCACATTCTGATTTTTCTTCATTTCATTCCTCAAAAGCATTATTGTTCGCTCGCTAACTGTTAGGAACCTAACGAACTTTTTCAGTTTAGCACATTTCCCCTCTCTTGTCAAGAAAATACTTGTCAAAAAACAGTTTTTCGGGTATGATAAAAGCAAAGAAAAAATGAAACGGACGATTATGAAAAAACAGGAGAAATGATATGACTTTTTTTGATCTTCTCACCATGATCGGAGGACTGAGCCTGTTCCTTTTCGGTATGACCGTTATGGGGAACGCTTTGGAACGCAGAGCCGGTTCTTCCCTGAAGAACATACTGGAAAAAATCACGGGGAACGCCTTTCTCGGATTTCTCACGGGGCTGGGTGTAACCGCCGTAATTCAAAGCTCCTCCGCCACTACGGTAATGGTGGTCGGCTTCGTCAATTCGGGTCTGATGACTTTGCGTCAGGCAATCGGCGTAATTATGGGTGCCAACGTGGGAACCACCGTGACAGCTTGGATCCTCTCCCTTTCCGGGCTTTCGGGAAACAATCCCGTGATACAAATGCTCAAGCCTACCTCCTTTACCCCCGTTTTGGCTCTGATCGGAATCGTATTTTTAATGTTCGGAAAATCCACCAAGAAAAAGGATACGGCTATGATCCTTCTGGGGTTTGCTACCTTGATGTTCGGAATGGACACTATGAGCGGTGCGGTCGAGGGGCTCAAGGACGTCCCCGCCTTCACCAAGCTCTTCCTGCTGTTTGAAAATCCCCTTCTCGGCGTCTTGGCAGGTGCTCTGCTCACAGCCGTCCTCCAGTCCAGCTCCGCATCCGTTGGTATTCTGCAAGCCCTTGCCGCCACGGGTAAGATCAGCTACGGATCTGCCATCCCGATCATTATGGGTCAAAACATCGGAACCTGCGTTACTTCCCTTCTTTCCTCGGTAGGAGCAAAAAAGAATGCCCGACGCGCCGCGTTGGTGCACCTTTCCTTCAATGTGATCGGAACGATTATTCTTCTCATTGCCTATTCCGTGGTTCGTACCGCTTTCTCCCCTGCCATTCTTCACGAAGGAGCAAGTCTCGCGGGCATCGCCGTTTGCCACTCGGCGTTTAACGCGGTCTGCACGGTGATCCTATTCCCCTGTGCCGGCCTTTTGGAAAAGCTTTCCATTCGTCTGATCCCCGACGGCGAACGGGAGGAGGACGTGGTGGAGCTGGACGAACGACTGCTGGTCACTCCCGCCGTTGCCCTTCAGCGTTGCCATGAAACAGTTCTGGATATGGCAAGAGATTCCTTTAAGGCACTGAAGATCGCGCTGGACGCACAAAACGCATACGCTCCCGAAACGGAGCAGGCTGTGCGGGACGCCGAGGAACGGGTGGACCGTTACGAGGACGTTCTCGGCTCTTATTTGGTTAAGCTGAGTATGAAGCCCTTAACGGAAACGGAAAACCGACACGTGGCAAAGTACTTGAAAATGATCGGAGATTTTGAACGTATTTCCGACCACGGCGTCAACATCGTCGAGGCCGCCGCCGAAATGCAGGAGAAGCAGATCGTCTTTACGCCCGAGGGTCAGAAGGAGCTAAGCACCATTTCCGATGCCGTCAGCGAGATCGCAGAGCTGACCCTTGCCGCCTTAGAAAAAGGAGATCGCACCGCCGCCGATACCATCGAACCGCTGGAGGAGATCATCGACGGCTTAAAGGAGGATCTGCGCACGCGGCACATCACCCGCTTGCAGGCAGGAAAATGCACCATCGCCGCAGGCTTCGTCTGGTCGGATCTGCTCACCGATCTGGAGCGCGTTTCCGACCACTGCTCCAACGTAGCGGGGTGTCTTATGGAAATGGAGCGGGACGAAATGGATCTGCACGACGCACTCCGTAAATTCCGCAGTGAAAGCGAAACCTACCGTAAGAATCTGGAGCTTTACAACGAAAAGTATTCCCTTCCCTGAATATGGCAAAAAACGCAGGAAAACCGTTTTTCCTGCGTTTTTTACGGAAAAAAGCGTTTGTTTTACCAAAAAAGCACTTTTCTTTTCATACCTTTTATGTTAGTATATTAAAAACACTATTAAACGTTTTAAGGAGTAATTATGAAAGCAGTTATTACCGTCGTAGGAAAAGACGCCGTAGGCATTCTGGCAAAGGTTTCCGTGCTTTGCGCGGAAAACGGTGGCAATATTATCGACGTGACCCAAACCGTTATGCAGGATATGTTCTGTATGATCATGCTTTGCGATACCAAGGAGCTTTCCGTCCCCTTCTCCGATTTCGTAGATCTGGCGGAAAAGCTGGGTGAAGAAAACAACCTGAAGATTCACGTAATGCACGAGGATCTTTTTAACTCCATGCACAGAATTTAAGGAGGCATTATGCTAAATACCAAGGACATTCTGGAAACGATCTCCATGATTCAGGATGAAAATCTGGATATCCGTACCGTTACCATGGGAATTTCCCTAATCGATTGCATCGACCCGGATATTGACAGGGCTTGCGAGAAGGTCTATCAGAAGATCTGCGAGAAAGCCAAGAATCTCGTTCCCGTATGCGAGGAAATTGAAAAAACCTACGGAATTCCCATTATCAACAAAAGAATCGCCGTAACCCCGATCGCTATGCTTGCCGCTGCCTGCAAGGGTCAAAATCCCGTAAAGTTTGCCCACACGCTGGAGAAATGCGCACAGACCTGCGGTGTAAACTTCATCGGCGGATACAGCGCGCTGGTACAGAAGGGCTTTGCCTCCGGTGATAAGGAACTGATGGAAAGCATTCCCGAAGCACTTGCCACCACCGAGCACGTTTGCGCTTCCGTCAACATCGGCTCCACCAAGGCGGGAATCAATATGGACGCGGTAAAGATGATGGGCAGGATCGTTCGCGAGGCTGCCGAGTTGACCGCCGACCGTCAGTGCATCGGCGCCGCAAAGCTGGTGGTCTTTTGCAACGCTCCCGAGGATAACCCCTTTATGGCAGGCGCATTCCACGGTGTAGGCGAAGCAGATACGGTCATTAACGTAGGCGTATCCGGCCCCGGTGTGGTCCGTGCCGCCTTGGCAAAGCTTCCCAAGGACGCTCCCATCGATCAAGTTGCGGACCTGATCAAAAAGACCGCGTTCAAGATCACCCGCATGGGTCAGCTGGTCGCAAAGGAGGCTTCCACGCGTCTCGGCTTCCCCTTCGGAATCGTTGACCTTTCTCTGGCTCCTACCCCCGCCATCGGCGACAGCGTTGCATACATACTGGAGGAAATGGGTCTGGAGACCTGTGGCTGTTGCGGTACCACCGCTTGCCTTGCCCTCCTCAACGACGCCGTAAAAAAAGGCGGTGTTATGGCATCCAGCCACATTGGAGGACTTTCCGGTGCCTTTATTCCCGTAACCGAGGATGCGGGTATGATCGCCGCAGCAACCGACGGAACGCTGATTTTGGAAAAGCTGGAGGCAATGACCGCAGTTTGCTCCGTAGGTCTGGATATGATCAATATCCCCGGTGACACCACTGCCGAGGTGATCTCCGCCATTATTGCAGACGAAGCCGCGATCGGCATGGTCAATTCCAAGACCACCGCTTGCCGTTTGATCCCCGCCATCGGGAAAAAGGTAGGCGATACCCTTTCCTTCGGCGGACTTTTGGGTGAGGGTCCCGTGATGGCAGTCAACACGAAGTCTCCCAAGGTCTTTATTCATCGCGGAGGAAGATTGCCTGCTCCCATGCAGAGTCTGAAGAACTGATATGCTAAGACCCGTATTGGAAGAGATCTCTTTGCAGGAAAAGCTTCTTTCCAAGGCCGTGCTCAGCGCACCCGGAAAAAAGGACCCTGCACTTCCCTTTAAAATCGTCATTGTAAAAAAAGAAAAAGGTGGGGACCTCCCCACCTTTTCCGCAGAGGAATTCATCGGGCAAAAGACCTTTCATAAAAGTCTTTCCCGAAAGGAGCTGGACGATTACATTCTTGAAAAAAGTCAGCTTTGCGCCTTTCGTCAGATCGGACTTTTCACCGAGGAAAAGGAGATCTCCTTCCGCATTTCCAAAAAGGGAAAGATCGCCCGCAGCGTAAATACCAAAAATCAGACCCCCACCGAGAAAGCATCTCACAATCGCGAGAAGAATTATCTCATCCGCGAGGGGGACGCAGTTCCCTTTATGGTGGATCTCGGGGTCTTCACCAAGGAAGGCAAGGTTGTGGCGGCAAAATACGATAAATTTCGCCAGATCAACCGTTTCATCGAGATCGTGGATCACGCTTTTGCGGACTTTGAAAAGGACGAGATCACGGTTTTGGATTTCGGCTGCGGAAAAAGCTACCTGACCTTTTTTATCTATTACTATTTTGCCGTTTTAAAGAAAAAGCGGGTGCATATTACCGGCTACGATCTGAAGGCAGACGTAGTGGAGCATTGTAACCTGCTTGCCAAAAAATACGGCTATCACGGTCTGCGCTTTGTGGTGGCAGACGTAACGCGGGACGTGCTGTCCGATGAAAAGATCGATTTCGTCATTTCCCTGCACGCTTGCGACATTGCCACGGACTTTGCCCTAAACTACGCACTGGAAAAGGACGTGCCTTATATTTTCTCCGTCCCCTGTTGTCAGCACGAGATCAACTCCGCGATCAAAAAAGGCGGCGGAGATCTGGATCCCTTTCTGTCTCACGGCATTTTTAAGGAGAGAATGAGCGCACTTTTAACCGACGTGATCCGCACCGAGATCCTGGAGGCAGAGGGGTATCGGGTGGACGTTTTGGAATTCGTGGATTTTGCCCATTCCCCCAAAAATCTGATGCTCCGTGCCAAAAAGAAGAAAAACGCGGGAAAGAAAAATACGGATCACATCGAAAAAATGGAACAAGCCTACGGATTTACCCAAACGCTGTATCATTTACGAAAAGGAGAAAAGCATGACGGATAAAGCGATGGAGCTCCTTCCCGAGGATATTTCCGACTCTTTGGAAATCCTCAAGGACAAGGAGGTTTACGTTACGGGCGGCACGCTTTACGTAGTAGCCACTCCCATCGGCAGGATCGTGGATATTTCCGTCCGAGCCATCAAGGTTTTGGAGGGCGTAGATCTGATCGCCGCCGAAGATACCCGAAGAAGCTATATTCTGCTGAATATTCTGGGGATCCGCAAGGAAGTCATCTCCAACCAAAAATTCAACGAGCACCGCAAGACCGAGCGTTTTTTGCAGGATCTGCGCGACGGAAAGAGCATTGCCGTCATTTCCGATGCAGGCACGCCCTGCATTTCCGACCCCGGAAACGAACTGATCAAGCGCGCCGTTGAGGAAGGCTTCCCCGTGGTTCCCGTCCCCGGTGCCTGTGCAGCGGTCAGCGGGATCTCCGTTTCCGGCTTTGACCTTACTTCCTTTCTGTTTTGCGGATTTTTCCCGAAGGATAACACGGACCGCAAAAAGGAGCTGGAGCGTTTGGAAAGCGGTGTAACCCGCACTTATATTTATTACGAATCCCCCAAAAGGATCCTAAAGACTATGGCTTTTCTGGCAGAAAAGCTGCCCGAGGCTCGGGTCTGTCTTTGCAACGATCTGACTAAGACCCACGAGCGCTTTTATCGCGGTTCGGCAAAAGAGGTTCTTGACGAATTGGAGGTAAATCCCAATGCGGAAAAGGGAGAATTCACCCTGATCGTCGAAGCACCCGAGAAAAAGGAAGACGCGACAGACGCCCTTCCACCCACCTCGCCTCACGCCGCCTTGATCGACGCGATGATCGGAGGTGCCGAAACCTTGCGCGACGCCATCGAAGCCGTTCTCGCCGAAGGCAACTCCCCCTTTAAGAAAAACGAATTGAAGGAAGCCGCCATCGCCATCAAATCTCTGTTCAAGGAATGAAATAAAAAAAAGGAACTCCCACACAACAGAAATTCTGCTGTGTGGGAGATTTTATTACCGAGTTAATACAAAGGGTAGCTTTCGGGGAAATTGGTGTGGAACAGGAGATAAATGGCGTCGTCCATATCTGCCGTTCCGCTTCCGTCAAAATCCCCGGACTGCCAAAGGACGTAGGTATCGGGGAAATTGAAGTGGAACAGGAGATAAATGGCATCCTCGATATTGACTCCGCCCACGCCGTCCAGATCACCGCGCTCCCGTTCCTCGGGAGGAATGATGGGAGTGGGCGGTGCGGGAGTCAGCGGTTCTACGTTCAGGGTAATGGTATAGGTCCTGACCGTTCCGTTTGCGGCAGTACAATGAATCGTCAGTGTATTTACCCCGGGAGAAACGGAAACTGTTCCCAGATCGCCGCTAAGCACCGCGGAGCCGCTTGCCGCCGTAGCACCTACGGTAACGTAGGAAAGACCACCCCGGATGCTGAGAGCATAGGAAACTCTGCCGTTATATAAGCCATCGTAAAAATCGAAGGTAGGAGTCAGCGCATAGCCATCCACGGTCAAATTCGTCAAATAATTATTGGGACTTCCTGCCGCGACGGGTGCCGCACAGGGGGTGGCGGGCATATTGTTATATACGGGAATGGAGAAGGTGAAGCCTGTTTCCAGCATTCTCAAAGAAATATATTTATTCTTCTGAATTCTGCCTTCACTGAGGGCGGCGGCAACGTTCGTCATATACTGGTGAGAGGCAACGTTGTTTTTATCCACCACGTTATATTTCTGATAATAGGGCGTATTTTGTCCGCGTGCAATATAATTGTTGCCGATGATACTGCCCCCCGCAAGGATCGCCTTATAGGGAGTGTTCCACCCGTTGTTCTTGGCGTAGATCATACCGTCGCCGGCACCGTTGTAGGCACCAATATTAAAAAAGTTATAATATCCCTCGTAGCCCGGATAGGTGCCGAGACTGCAGGCGGAGCCGCCCCAGCCAACCTCCTGAATACAGCGGGCCACCAGATGGAAGGCACTGACGTTGTAGGTGCTTGCCGCATCCAGAAAAGCCCTTGCGTAGGAGACGGTCTCGCCTGCCGCATTCACGGTGGTTTTTCCTTCCATAAAGGTACCCGAGAGCATCATAGCAATATTTTCCTCAGTCTGAGACGTTGGCGAAAATGCCAAAAGCTCAAATTGGAACAAATCTGTTTCATTCAGAAAGTTTCTGGGATCCATATAGTAGGCGACCATATCGGGATGGGCTTGATACCAGTTTCTTCCCTCTTTCACAAAATAGGTATCCGTTTCCCAATCGTAAGCTCCGGGAGCGGTGGAATAATGGGAAATAATACCGTCGTTGATATAGCTCCATCCAAGTCGGTTCTCCAAAGCCTGAACCGAAGCCCAATCCAAGCCCGTATTATAGGCGACGAAATTCCAGGAGGGGTGTTGCTGATGCAAAGCCGTAAGAGCTGCCTTATAGTCCTCGGGAAAAGCAGCAAGCTGCGTTTCAAAATCCGGATTTTCCTCCTCCATCGGAGGAAGCTCGGGATCATAGGTGGGGATCACGCTGACGTAGTCGCTTCGCATATAGCCCGTAAGGGTCTGACCGCCGTATACAAAGGAAATGCGATACCAGGGAATGCTGCCGCCTCCGGCATCCGAGCTTTCCTCGAGCACCGTGACGCTGTGTCCGCTGTTGAGCTGAACGCCGATCTTGGAAAAACCGGTGCCGGGGCCGCTTCGAACGTTCACGCCGTTTCCCGTTACGACACCTGCACTCTCCGCAAAAGCATTGACAGGGAGCAAAATGAATACCAATACCAATGAAAGCAAAATAGAGACGGCAAGCACTGCCGTTTTTTTCGTTCCGACCATCAATATTCACATCCTTTCCCCGAAAAATCTTTTCACAAAAAAACAATGTAATTTTATCACAATTTCGCCTGCAAGTCAAGAATCGACAGAAATCCATTTTTCGGAACTGCAGAGGAAAAAGAGACGACCCCGTTTTTCGAGGTCGCCGTACACCTTATAAACCAAAGCGCTCTTTTAAGTAGGAGCGGCTTCGCGCAGCATCCGCAAGGGGATTGGGGGAGCTGTCCTGCTCCACCACGAGATACTCCGCGCCTGACGCGCGACAGGCGTCGATCGCCGCTTCCCAATTCTCTACTCCGTAACCGACGGGAGCGTAGGAAAAGCCTGCAAGGCTCTTTTTCTCCGGCTTTTCATAGCCCTTGGAAAGAAGCTTGTAGATGGGCTCGGACGGAAGGCGGGACAGATTATAATCCTTCAGATGAACCACCGGCACCTTGCCTGCATAGCGCTTCAGGAAGGCGGCGGGTTCTTCCCCGCCGTAGCTGATCCAGCACAGGTCCGGCTCGGGCAATACCGACGGAAACAGCTCCCGAAGCAATCGGTGGATCAAAAGCTCGTCCCCCATGGGAGTAAATTCGAAATCGTGATTATGGTACAATAGCTGAAACCCTTCGGCTCGGAAAAAGCTTCCCATTTCCTTAAAAAGGGCGAGAGTTTCATCCCAATTTTCCGTAAACGCCGTCAGCCTTCCTGCGGGGATCGGGATGACGGAATAAAAAGCGTCCACGTCCTTCAGATAAGAAAGCACGTCCTCCCGATCCTGCTGAAAAAGGGCAGGTGAGGAATGGACGGAAACGCAGGTAAGACCGACGTCAGCAAGCGTCCGATGCATTTCCGCTCCCGAAAGACCGTACCGACCTCCTGCAAGCTCTACGTAATCGTAGCCCATATTCTTCACTGCACGAAGCGTTTCGGGAAGACTTACATTCAGTGCCTCTCGGACGGAGTAAAGCTGGAGACCGATCTTCATTTGTTTGCGGGAACGTCAAAATCCCGCACCACTTCACCCGTTTCGTGAGATTGGATAATAGCCTCCATCAAGCGAAACACACGCTTGACCTGAGCGTGGGTAACGATGGGCTGTTCCAATCCGCGTACTGCCTTTGCCATATTGCGGTAGTAATCGAGAATATCGCTTTCCACCTCGGGGAGGGGGTATTCCTGAATGGTATCGGAGGTTCTGGGCGCCATAGTCTTGGTCAGACCGGCAGCAGTGTTAACGGGAACCGCATCGCGGTTTTCCCAATCGGAAACCATAACGATCTTCCCCTCAAGCTTAAAGTTCTGAATGAGGGCGGTGCCGTTTTCACCCAGCACGTACCAGCGGGGCAAGGCAATAAAATTGGAGGTGCTGACCTGTACCTCAACGCAAAGGTCCCCTTCAAATTTCAACTGCGCGGTAAAGCCGTCGTCACAATCCTCGTTGGTCACGTTGGTCATTTGAGCATAGACGGACTCAATGCGCTGAGGAAGCAGTAAAAGAAGCTGATCCAAAAGATGCACGCCCCAATCCATCAGCATTCCGCCGCCGTATTGTTTTTTGTTGCGCCAGTCACCGGGAATACCGCGGCTTCCGTGGGTACGGGACTCGATGCGAAAGATCCGCCCCAGCGTATTCTCCTCCCAAAGCTTTTTCACAATGCGAAAATCCTTATCCCAGCGGCGGTTCTGATGCACCGTAAAGATCACGCCGCAACGGTTTGCCGTTTCGATCATTTCGTCCAGCTCCGCCGAATTCATGGCAACGGGCTTTTCGCAGATCACGTTTTTTCCGTGCTCCATCAAACGGATACAAAGCTCCTTGTGCAGGTGGTTCGGGGTAGCAACGGTAACCAGCTTCACCTCATCGTCTTCCAGAAGCTCATCCAGGTCCCGATACACTCTCCGCCCCAATTCACGGGCAAGCTCCTTACGATCCTCCTTGATATCCACGATTCCGGCGCACTCCACGGCTTCGCACTTATCCAAGCGATTCGTATGCCATTTCCCCATACCGCCGTAGCCGACGACGGCTACCTTTACAGGTTCCAATTCCTTTTCGGTCATTTTTTGTGCATCCATATTAAAAAAACCTCCACAGTATCAATTTTCTATTTACTTTTTCGTATTTTTTTCGTATAATGCTCGTCGGAGAAATATTTTTTCAGTCAGAAATTGCACAGAGGGTCAAAATGAACTATTTCGTCGAGCATAAAACCTATCCTTACCACGTAGCATCAGTACGCAGTCTTGTGTCAATCCCCCACATCCATACCCATCTGGAAATAATCTACGTCTGCCGCGGCAAAGCAATCGTCCAATGCGACCGCAAGGAATACGAGGTACAGGCGGGAGATCTGTTTCTTGCTTTTCCCAATCGCATTCACTCCTACCGTACTCAAGGGGAGGTTGAGTGCTTTCTCGGAATTTTTTCCGCTGCTCTGACTCCGCTTTTGGAAAATTTGATCGTAGGCAAAATTCCTTCCCTGCCCGTTTTAAAGAAAGAGCAGATTCCCTTTGATGCAGAAAAGGTCCTCGGCGCGATCCTTCGGGAAAAGAAAAGTGAGGATCCCTATGAAAAGCTTCGCGCTATGGGAGATTTTATTTCCTTTCTTTCGCGAATTCTCCCCCTCTTTTCCTACGAGGAGGACTCCGCGGATTACGACAGTATGCAAAAGATCCTGACCTACTGCGCGGAGCATTTCACTGAGGAGATCGCTTTGGATACTGTTGCCAAAGAGCTTTTTCTCAGCAAATACTACATTTCCCATCTGTTCCGCAAACGGATGGAAATGAGCTTTCACGATTTTCTCTCGTATCTGCGGGTCAATCGCGCCTGTGAGCTTTTGGCAAGAAGCGGAAGCATCACCGAGATCGCACTGAACTCCGGTTTTTCCTCCGTGCGCACCTTCAACCGCGTATTTCTGGGAGTGACGGGAAAAACACCTCTTCAATACCGAAAAGAGCTCAATCCCAAAAACGAATAAAAAACAGCGGAAGCCAAGGCTTCCGCTGTTTTTTATTTTACTTCTCGTTCTTTGCCTTTACCTGTGCCTGAACGGAAATGGGAAGCCCCCACAGGTTGATAAAGCCTTCTGCATCCTTCTGGTTGTAAACCTCATCCTCGTCAAAGGTTGCGATCTCCTCGGAATACAAAGACCAATCGCTCCACACACCTGCCTTAATAATATTGCCCTTATAGAGCTTCAGGCGGACCTTACCGTCCATATGCTCCTGGGTCTTATCTACAAATGCAGAGAGAGCCTCACGGAGAGGTGTGTACCACTGACCGTTGTAGAGAAGCTCTGCAAAGGTGATAGACAGCTCGTCCTTCTTATGCTTGGTTTGCTTGTCAAGACAAACGGACTCCAGATAATTCTGAGCAAAGTACAGGATCGCTCCGCCGGGAGTTTCATACACACCGCGGCACTTCATACCAACAAGACGGTTCTCCACGATATCCAAAAGTCCGATACCGTTCTTGCCGCCGATCTCATTCAGCTCAAGAATGATCTGCTTTGCGCTCATCTTCATACCGTTGAGTGCAACGGGCTTACCCTTTTCGTACTCCAGAGTCAGATAGGTGGGTTCATCGGGAGCCTGCAAGGGGGAAACGCCCATCTCCAAAAAGCCTTCCTTCTCGTACAAGGGCTCGTTTCCGGTATCCTCCAGATCAAGACCCTCGTGAGAAAGATGCCACATATTCTTATCCTTGGAGTAGTTGGTCTCACGGTTGATCTTCAAGGGGACGTTATGAGCCTCGGCATAAGCAATCTCTTCTTCGCGGCTCTTGATATCCCACTCACGCCAGGGAGCGATGATGGCAAGCTGGGGAGCAAACGCCTTGATGGCAAGTTCGAAACGAACCTGGTCGTTACCCTTACCGGTGCAGCCGTGGCAGATCGCATCTGCGCCCTCGGCAATCGCGATCTCACAAAGACGCTTTGCGATAATGGGACGTGCAAGAGCGGTGCCCATCATATATTCCTCGTACTTGGCACCTGCCTGTACGGTGGGGATGATCATTTCTTCAACGAACTCCTCAGTCAGATCCTCTACGTAGCACTTGGAAGCACCGGTCTTGATTGCCTTTTCTTCCAGACCCTCCAGCTCATCAGCCTGACCTACGTTACCGGAAACGGCGATGATTTCGGGATCGTTATAGTTCTCCTTCAGCCACGGAATGATAATAGAAGTATCAAGTCCGCCGGAATAAGCGAGAACGATCTTTTTAATATCACTTTTTTTCATAGATTGTGTCCTCCTAAAGATACGCTTTTGTTTCTGCAAAGTATCTTATCACAAGGGAAAGTAAAATGCAAGGTTTTTTTCAAAATATTTGAAAAAAATCACAATAAAATTCATAAAAACATTGTAAATTGCGAATAATATTCATAACGTGAGAATGATATTCGTTTTTCTACACAAAAAGATGATCCAAACCGTCGTCGAATCATCTTTTCGTTTAAAGATATCATTTTTACAAGGAAGGGAACTCCATCTTGTTGCCGCAGTGCGGGCAAACAAAGCTCTCTGATCTTATGGGAACGGATAAGTCTTCCCAGCATTTCGGGCAAACCAGCGTTTTGCAAGGCTGCGATTCAAACTGCTTCTCTTCGGAGATAGCACTTTCCGAAATCCCACTCTCGAATTCGCCCCGGTGATCCGACTCGTTTTCGGGATTTTCACCGATCGCATCCAGGTCTTCTTGCAATACAGATTCTTCAGCGGGCACGTTTTTCAGCCCCTTTGACATCTTGATAGATTCGTCAATAGCAGTTGCAGCCCATTCCGGATGCTCAATGAGCAATTCTATACAGCCGTTTTTATGATAGATGGTAAAATTCGTTCTCTGTCCTTTTTTGAACTGTTCTTCCCAATCGATCTTTTGAATTTCATCGTAAGAAAGACGAAGAAAGCACTTCACAGCCAGCTTATCTCCGTATTGCCTGGAGGGATAAGTTACCAAAATATATTTTTTATAAAGATCCAGCTCACACATCTCGATCTGCTTGAGGATCACTCTGCACTTTTTCTCGGCCACAGCTCCGGCAACCAGAAGCGTCAACCACCAAAGCTGCAAAAAAAGACCGGTGAGATCCCCCTCTTCCAATCTCCCCTCCCACAGCTCCTGCATCGTAGGAACACCTATTTTTATCTCACCGTACCGAATATGCGATAGCAACAATATTGCCACTACCCCTATTGCAAGCCACATAAGCAAGCGCGTTGCTCTCGGCTTGTAGTTATCGTATGCAGCTCGATTATAGGAAAATTTTGTCATATTTCTCCTCCTCGCAGTACTTATAAGTTCTATGGCGAAATATTAGCATAGATGTATGCTAAAGTCAAGTAGTACTTTTTAATACTAGGAAAAGGAGAACTGCTTTGTATTTGAGAAGATTGCGGGATCTGCGGGAAGATCACGACTTGAAGCAAAAAGATATCGCTAAGCTGCTTGGAATTCATCAGACCGTATATTCCCGATACGAAAGAGGCTTTCAAAACCTCCCCTTGGAGTTTCTCGTATTTTTAGCCGATTATTACAACGTTTCCACTGACTATATTCTGGAGCGCACCAATTCCCCTGATATGAAATAAGACTGCAAGCTGTGTGCTTGCAGTCTTTTGCGTTATACGACCTTGTAGCCTTCTTTTTCCACGGTTTCCTTCAGCAGGGCGTCGGATACGTCGGCGGAAAGCTTCAGTACCACTTCCCCTTTTACGTGGCTGGGGATCGCTTCCTCAACTCCCGACAGAGCCTCCAAAGCTTTTTTCACGTGCGCCTCGCAGTGGGGGCACATCATTCCTTCCACCTTCATCGTTTTTTTCATTGATTTTTTCTCCTTTTCTTTTCGTTTTGGATTTAAGCGGTTTAGCCGCAAAGCGTTGCCCACAACAAACAAGCTGGAAAAGCTCATTGCCGCCGCACCGAACATAGGGGTCAGACTCCATCCCCACAAGGGGATAAAGGCGCCTGCGGCAAGGGGAATTCCTACGATATTGTAGCAAAACGCCCAAAAGAGGTTTTCCTTAATATTCTTCAAGGTTTTACGGGAAATTCGGATCAAAGCGGGAATATGTGACAAAGAGTCCCCCATTAGAACCACCTCTGCCGCATCCACTGCGATCTGTGTGCCGGATCCGATGGCAACTCCAACGGAAGCAGCGGTGAGAGCGGGAGCGTCGTTGATCCCGTCTCCTACCATCAATACTCTTCCTTCCTTTTCCAGGGCGCGTACTGCATCTTCCTTCCCTTCCGGCAAAACGCCTGCCATCACCTCGTCAATCTTTACGGTTTTGGCAATGCTGCGTGCAGTCTCCTCGCGGTCTCCCGTGATCATTACGACACGAAGTCCCATTTTCAAAAGTTCGCGGATGGCTTCCGGCGAATCCGTTTTCACCGTATCGGTAACGGCGATCATACCGCAATAGCGGGCTCCTGCGGAAAGGTGCAATACGGTTTTTCCCTCTTCGGAAAGAAGTCTGGCCTTTTCCTCCGCTTCCTTCGGCAAGTGTGCACTGCGTCCGATCAACTCAGCCTTCCCCAGACGGAGAAGCTCGCCGTCTCTTTTTCCCTCTACGCCGAAGCCTGCCAAAGCAGTAAGCTCGGTCAGTGAAGTGCTCGCAATGCTTTTTTCCCTACAAAAATTCACCACTGCCGTCGCAATGGGGTGCGTGCTTCCCTCCTCCAGCGAGCAGGAAAGACTCAAAAGCTCGTGCTCTGAAATCTCCCAAGGGATCACGTCGCTGACCTGCATTTTACCCGTGGTGACCGTTCCCGTTTTATCCAGCACCACGATCTTGGTTTTTCCCGCTTCCTCCAAGGCTGTGGCGGTTTTGAACAGAATTCCGCTGCGGGCAGCCACACCGTTGGCGACCATAATGGCGACCGGAGTTGCAAGACCCAGGGCGCAGGGGCAGGATACCACCGTCACCGCGATCCCCCGGGACAGTGCCACTCCAAAGGCTTCGCCTGCGATCATCCAAATTCCGAAGACCACCAAAGACAGAAGAAGGATCACGGGCACGAATACGCCTGAAACGCGATCCGCCAAGCGTGCAATGGGGGCTTTCGATGCTCCTGCGGCAATGACTCGATCGATCATACGGGAAAGAGTGGTCTCCCCACCTACCTTCTCGGCACGAACCGCCAGACTCCCGTTCAAGTTAACAGTTCCCGTAAAGACGGGATCTCCTGCGTTTTTATCCACCGGAAGGCTTTCTCCGGTCAAGGCGGATTCATCCACAGCACCGACTCCCTCCACGATCACACCGTCAACGGGAAAAAGATCACCGGGGAGCACACGGATCAAATCTCCGACTCTCACCTCGTCCATGGAAACAACTTCCTCTCCGTCTTCCCGCACAATTCTTGCCGTTTGGGGAGCAAGCGCCTGTAGGGCACGGATGGCAGAGGTGGTTTTCCCACGGCTTTTTTCCTCCAAAAGCTTTCCTACCGAGATCAGCACAAGGATCATTGCCGCCGATTCAAAATAAAGTCCGTGAAGGCTTTTATGGGCATCCTCGCGCCCGATCATTTGTGCCAGTACCGCTAAGCTGTACAGAAAGGACACGCCCGAGCCCATTGCCACCAAAGTATCCATATTTGGACTGAGGTGGACGGCGGAGCGAAATCCTCCGATGAAAAATCTGCGATGGATCAAAAGAATGGAAAGGGACAAAAGCATTTGGCACGTCCCCTGCGCTACGGGGGGAAAGGCAGCGGGAAAACGGATGCCGATCATATGCCCCATGGAAAGGGTCATCAAGGCAAGAAGCAAAGCCACGGAGCTCCAAAGCCGAAGAAGCTGATTGGGCTCTTTTCGCACCTCTTTTTTTTCTTCCGCGGGATCGGCGATCCCATAACCCGCACGGGTCACGGCTCGGTGCAAAGCCTGCTCGTCGTATTCCCCCGAGACGGTCATAGACGCCGTCAGAAGACTGACGGTGCACTCTTCAACACCGTCCACCTTTTTCACCGCCTGCTCCACACGGGCAACGCAGGCAGCACAGCTCATTCCCGAAACTGAATACTTTTTCATGTTCCCCTCTCTTTCATCAAAGGATCTTTTCCAGCACGGTCTTCTGAGGGACAAGCCCCATTTTTTCGTAAAATCCCATTGCACTCTCGTTGCAGGACCATACGTTTAAAGTCAGATTATAGCAACCGCTTTCTCGGGCAAAGGAAAGCACGTGCTCGTATAGTGCCTTGCCCACGTGCTTTCCGCGAGAATGCTCGTCCACGCAAAGATCGTCCAAATACAGAGTCTTTACGTCTTTTAAAATATGGCTTCCCTTTACCTCGGTAAAAATACAAAAGGCATAGCCGAGCACTTTTCCATCCTCTGCCGCAACGAAGACGGGAGTTTCTTCATTTTTCAGAATGGCCAGGATCTCGTCGTCGGTATATTTTTTCACACCGCCGAAAAACAGGTCCGGCCTCCCTTTGTGATGCACTTCAAGAACCTGGTACAGAAGCGAATTGATCCCGTCAAGATCCTCCTCTTTCGCAAAACGAATTTCCATTTTATTCTCCTTTATATAAATACGCGAACCTTCATACGTCCTCTGCCGCTTCGGGTCTTTTTTTCTTCTCCGTCAAAATAAAATCTTCCGTAGCCTCGTACTGAAATGCGGTCTCCCTCGGATAGCTCCTTGGAAGGATCGGTGATCCTTTTGCCGCGGAGGGTGACTCTTTCCTCCTCCACCATTTTTTTCGCCTCGGAGCGGGACAAATTCCAAACGGCACCGATCACGGCATCCACACGAGGAGATGCCGCAACAACGAAACGCTCCTCCAAAGTCACTCCTGCTCCTTCCGGGAGCACTTCACAACGGGTGACACGAACGGAGGTGTGGCGGACTCGAATCAAATTCTCCGTAAGATAATCCGCCATTTGTTCCAGGACAAATTGATAACCTACGTTTTCGTGGATCAAAAGATCCCCCAGCAGATCCCGCTTAATGCCTAAATTCAAAATAGCGCCGAGGAAGTCCCGATGGGTCAAGGCATCGGCAAATTTTTGCATTTGCGGCTCAATTTTGAGAAGCACCAGATCGCTTTCCCATTCGTAGCCCCATTCCTCGGGAGATCCAAATACGGCGACGCTCCGCTCCGCTTCCTCAAAACCGCCGAAAAAGCGCGGCTTCAGCGGCAGAGGTGCCTCCCCAAGCAGCGCCGCTTCCCCTTCAGTCAGAAAGGCGCTTCGCGTATAAATCCCTCTTGCGGCGGCACGGGAAGCAAGCTCCTCGGCACGGCGTAAAAGCTCTTTTTCTTCAGTGGTCATACCTTCTCCTTTTGCTGTCTGAGTCTGCGGCGGACGCGATTGATATGCCGCTCAAAATCACCGCCTGCAATCAGTTCCTTCAACACAAGCTGCTCATAGAGCGGGACAGTACAGGAATAAAAACCGAGCTCCCTGTCAAACTGATCCACCAGTGACAAGGGCAAGACCATATATCCGACTCGAATGGAGGGTGAAACGGTTTTAGAAAAGGAATTGACGTAGATCACGTTCTCGCCGTCGCTCATAGCGTATAAGGGTTTCTCCGGTTGATGAGACAGAGTGAATTCCGATTCCACGTCGTCCTCCACCAAAATTCTGCTTCCGTTTTGTGCCCATTTGAGGTACTCCCGCTTTTTGGAAGCAGTTGCCGTCACACCGCTGGGGAAGCTTCGATAAGGGGTAATATGCAGTACGTCACCGCGACTTTTCTGTAAGGCGGCAGACTTAATTCCCGAATCTCCCAGAGGCAAAAGCTCGCAGGCAGCGCCAAAGGCGCCGTAAACCTTTCGGATCTGTTCATAGCAAGGATCCTCCAATGCATAGCACCGAGAAGTTCCCAAAAGCTGTACGATCAGTCCGTACAAATACTCTGCACCGCTTCCTACCACGATCTGCTCGGGGGTAGCGTTCACGCCTCGGCTTCTGGCAAGATACCTGCAAAGTTCACGCCGAAAGCCTTCATCGCCTTTTCCGGGACTTTTTTCCAAAAGGAGCTCTCCGTATTCCGCCAAGACTCTGCGCATCGTTTTCGCAAGAGAGGAAAAGGGATAGCGAAACGGCTCATCCTCTTTTGAAAAAGGAACAGGACCTCGTTGAAGCGAATCCTCCGGCTGAGAAAATCCGTCTTCTTCACGGAAAGATACGAAGAAGCCGCTTCTCTCCCTGGATCTTGCATAGCCCTCCTCACATAAAAGTGCATACGCGTGCTCAACCGTAACAAGGCTAAGCCCCATTTCTTCGGCAAGAAGGCGCTTGGAGGGAAGTCGCGAGCCATAAGGAAAGAGCCCTGCGGTAATATCCTCCCGCAAGGCACGGTAAAGCTGCAAGTAAGCAGGCTTGCCTGAATTTTCATCAATTCTGTACTTCATCCGACCTCACCGTTTTTTCCTATCATTCCCTTGATTTCTTGTGAATTATTATAAACTTTTCATTTTTTTCCGTCAAGGTTTCTCTTGCAAATATAAGCAAAAATATTTCCGATTTACCATTTTTCTCCCTGCCACTTGAAACAGAAAGGAAAAAGTGTTATGCTAATAGAGTAATAAAATAAAAGGAGTATTTTCCATGAAATTTATGAATGAAGACTTTTTGCTGGAAACCCCCGTTGCCCGCAAGCTTTATCACGATTTTGCAGAAAATCAGCCCATCATTGACTATCATTGCCACATTTCCCCCAAGGAAGTATATGAGGACAGAAAATTTGATAATATCACTCAGGTTTGGCTTGGCGGCGACCACTATAAATGGAGAATGATCCGCACCAACGGAGTCCCCGAAGAAGAAGTAACCGGTTCTGCCTCCGACCGCATCAAATTCCAGCGTTTTGCCCAGGCTCTGCCTCTTGCCATCGGAAATCCTATGTATCATTGGACACACTTGGAGTTGAAGCGTTATTTCGGCGTAGATACTCCCCTGACCGGAGACACTGCCGAGGAGATCTGGAAGATCTGTAACGAGAAGCTTGCCACCCCCGAGCTTTCCGTTCGCAACATCATTAAAAGCTCCAACGTTAAAATGATCGGAACCACCGACGATCCCGCGGACGATCTGGCTTTCCACAAGCTGATTGCAGAGGATCAAAGCTTTGGCACCAAGGTTCTCCCCTCTTTCCGTCCCGACACGGTAGTCAACATTGAAAAACCCGTGTTCCCCGATGCCGTTGCAAAGCTTGCCAAGGTTTGCGGATTTGCCATCAACAATCCCGAGGATCTGAAAAAAGCTTTGACTCAGCGACTGGATTACTTCTGTGCGCACGGCTGCAAGGCAAGTGACCACGGAATGGACGCGGTCGTGTATCGCCGCGGTACTGCTGACCAGGTCCGCACCGCCTTCGAAAAAGCTATGGAAAGAAAGCCCCTTACCGTCGAGGAGATTGAGATCTTCCGCACGGAAATGCTTCTCCACCTGGGCAGAGAAAATGCAAAACGCGGCGTGGTTATGCAGATCCACTACGGCGTACAAAGAAACACCAACACCAAAAAGTTCCAAACCATCGGTGCAGATACCGGCTTTGACACCATTGCAGGCGGCGGCGACGGTATTGGTCTTGCTCGTTTCCTGGACGCTTTGGCTCAGGACGATGCTCTGCCCAAGACGATCATCTACTCTCTTGACCCCAAGGACAACGAGCTGATCGATACCATTATCGGCTCCTTCCAGGGTCCCGAATGCCCCGGAAAGATCCAACACGGCTCCGCTTGGTGGTTCTCCGATACCAAGTCCGGTATGGAAAACCAGCTTAAAAGCCTTGCAAACCTTTCCATCCTCGGCAACTTCGTAGGCATGCTTACGGATTCCAGAAGTTTCCTTTCCTACACCCGTCACGAATATTTCCGCAGAATTCTCTGCAACTTCTTAGGAAAATTGGTTGACAACGGCGAGTACCCCGAGGATTACAAGATGCTGGAAAAAATCGTTTCCGGTATTTCTTACGAAAATGCAAAGCGCTATTTTGAACTATAATTGAAGTTTTTCTGATTTGAATTGACTTTCCATCCTCCCTTGGGTATAATAAGGTTATATTCAAGGGAGGATTTTTTTATGGGAAAAGTTGATTTGATTTACGAAAACGCTCCTGCTCCTATGGAAGACAGCCGCGCGCTTCACGCCGTCGGCTACGGACTTTACATCGTTACGACACGAGAAAACGGGAAAGACAGCGGTCTTGTGGTAAATACCGTGTCCCAGGTCGCATCCAATCCCACGGTGCTTGCCGTTGGCATTAACCGTGCCAATTATTCCTGCGGCGTAATTTCCCGCACGAAGAAGCTGAACGTCAACGTCTTAACCGAAAGCGCCCCTTTTTCCCTCTTTCAGCGCTTTGGCTTTCAAAGCGGAAAGGATCGGGATAAGATGCAAGGGCTTGTCTACGGAAGAAGCGAAAACAATCTGCCCGTTTTGCGGGAACACACCAACGCTTTCTTTTCTTTGAAGGTAAAGGATTCCATCACGCTTCCTTCGCATACGCTTTTTCTCTGCACCGTAGAAGAAAGTGCATCCTTTAACCGTGACAAGAGTATGACCTACGCCTACTATCACGCATCGGTCAAGCCTAAGGCTACGCCGGCAAAGGCAAAGGGATGGGTATGCAAGATCTGCGGTTACGTACACTCTGAAGAAAATCTGCCCGACGACTTTATCTGCCCCATCTGCAAGCATCCTAAAAGCGATTTTGAAAAACTGTAAACGATAAAAGGACAAGGCTTCCGCCTTGTCCTTTTATCTTGCAAAAAAAGAATTCGGCTTTCACCGAATTCTTTTTTTATTTGTTATCTCATTTCGATATAACGGGTATTTTCACAAAGTACGATCACATCCCAGATATTCTCAAACATTTCAACGTACTGCTCTACCAGAACCTTTACGTCGGGATGGAAATCCTCGTAATACTCGGGACGCAGAGAGGAATAGTTGGAACGGTTGATCAAACGGACCGCAAACCAGCGGAAGATCTGTAGTCTTGCTTCATCGTTATAAATAGATCTTTCCGAACCGCCACAGTAGGGAGAGTAACCGGTCTGCGTAAACGCGGTGGGAACGTAGATGGTATTGCCCTGAGGATCCTTCAAGGTGTTGCCTTCTGCATCCTTAACGCTGGCAAGATACATTTCATCCATATTGTACTGATCGTTTACGGCGGTAGTACCGGTAACCTGCTCGTTATAGTTGGAAAGCATATCCTGAATCAACCAGCAAGCAAGATAATAGATACTCTTATACTCGTGCTCACCGTAAACCACGGTGCCATCCTTATAGATAATGTAGGGACGGATGGTATAGAAGGTAAAGAAGTCATCAAAGTCGTGATACAGGCCCTCGCCGTTGGGTCCGCCGAATACCACGGAATACAAGGTGCCAAGCTCTTCGCCTGTCTCTGCATTCTTATTGGGCTTCGCATTCTCAAGATTTGCAGCCAGGGTGTAAACGGTATAAACGCCGCTGGTCTTTCCGCCGTATTTGTCCATTGCAACGTAGGAGTCGGAATCATTGGGAGTTGCACTGGTTGCAAAATACTTATCGGTGTCCTCGGTCATATTGATCCAGGTTCCATCTTCTTCAACACCGGTAAGAATGGGGAAATCCTCACAGTAGTATGCGATAGAATCCATACCAAGCTTCAACTGTGTTCTTCTTGCGACCTCAGTGGGAGCGATAATGGCACCAACTTCTTCGATCTCTTTGTCGGTCTTAGGAACGTTGATCTGGATACGCATCTTCTGATTCTCAGCACCGTCGGCACGGATGTTTGCGCCGAAGTAGCTGGGCTGAGCGTAGCCTTCAGGGGGTTCCTGACCTGCAGTAAAGTAAGTGAAGGGGAAGTGAGAAACGGAAGCAGTCTTTCTGGTGGTGATGGAAGCATAATCGGTTACAAAGGGCTCCCATGCACCGTAAGAGGAGGAGATTGCAGCCCACAACCAGTTGTAGGTACCGTAAGCTTCACCGGTGGTAAGACCGGTTCTGTGGAAATATCTCATCATGTACAGCTTCTCGGGGTAGTTTGCACCGCTACGGGCATTGGAACCGGGCAAATATCTGGTTTCGCGGGGCAGAGTGAAGCTGAAGTAAACCGCGCCGCTGGCAACGTTGTTTTCCAGGTTGATCTGCTGACGGCAGGTAAACATTTCGGGAACTGCGGTAGAAGACGTATTGGGATTGTACTTACCGTTCAGCACCTTCCAGGGAATACGGCGCTCGTAAACCGTCGTACCGTAGGTACCGGAGGTGAGATCCTCGGAGGAATCCTCTTCCAAACCGGGATCGGCAAGCAGATCCTCTTCTTCCTCCTCAACCTTTACGGGGGGAGTATAGGGGGTATGGGTAATGTTGTAGTCAACGCCGACCTGAGTAACGTCCTTGATGCCGGTAGCCTCCAGGTTGCCGAACTTTCTGAGGATGTACGCGGTGCTCTTAATGTTGGTAGAGGTACTGTTATAGGTGCGGATGGTACCGGAAAGAGACATGGTAGCATCCTTACCGTCGTAATTGGACTTGCTGATGCTGCCGCTGTAGTCGTAGGCGTTGGCAAACACGGCAGGAACGTTGCTCATCGTAGTACCGTAATAGTAAGTATCGGTATACGCGGAAGTTTTATGCTTCATCTCCTTGAGCTCAACAGCATAGTAAAGGTAGGTACCGTTGTATCTTGCGTAAACGTTGATCTCCTCGGGAAGAATAACGTGGCTACGCTTCAACTCGGCAACAGAGCCGATCGCACCTGCGGTACCCTCGGCGTTCTGGAACAGTTTTTTAACCACGATGCGCTCTCCGCTGTAATAGGTCTTTGCGGAGAAATCGGGTGCCTTGCCATCCTCAGCTTCTGCGGGCTCATAGTAGCTGGAACCGGCGGGCTTATAGTAGTAATTCGCATAGTTTCTCGCCCAGTCGGCAGGCTCCTCCTTCAGGGTTACTGCGTTGTGCAGAACCAAATGGTTGTCAGAGCTGCGAACGGTGTACTCCTTGAAGGTATCTGCGGTTACGTGATACGCGGTCGCAAATGCCAAGGTATGAGGATTCTGATAAATGTAGGTAGAGGTGGCAGAGAAGGAGGTTGCATTCATACGGTAGGTCCAAATATAACCGTAGGGACTATCGTTCTCCATGCTCTGGATGGTATTCCAAACCTCCTGAGGAGAATCCTGCGTAGGATACACGTAGTAGGTACCGTCGTTACGAAGCTTGAACTCAGGTCTCTTTTCCAGCTCGGGTGTTACGTACTCCGCAGTGGTGCAGTAACGGAAACCGTAAGTTGCAACAGGCTTTCCGTACCCATCGGAATCGGTCACGTAACCGTCCATTCTGGGCGCAGCCTCTCCCTTCGTAACTTCATAGATATAGACGTGTTCCTGTCCGAAATCCTTCCATGCATTTGCAGAAGGAGAATACGGAACGGCATTTGCAACAAAGGGGATCACGCCAACCATCATCGCAAGTGCAAGAACCAAAGCAAGAATTCTTTTTTTCATAATTCTTTACCTTTCTTAGGTTTGATTGCATACTACAAACCGATTTTATCTTATTTATACTCAATTCTACCATAGATCAAAAGAAAAATCAAGCGTTTTTATGTATATTTTACTAGGTGTTTCTTGTTTATTTTTCATAAAAATTCCTTTATATCAAAAAAATCCTCCTGCCTGAGGCAGGAGGGTAGCAAATCAGAAAATACCGATGTCGCCGAATTCCTCGGCGGGGGTATTGGGGGATTTACCGTCATTCGGATCCAAAATCGGGTTTTCGTCGGATGGCCCCAAAAGCTCCTCGGTTACAAAGGAAACAAGTGCGCCTTCGGGTGCAAAATATTCTTTTTTCATTCGGATTCTCCTTTGTATATACACGATTGACCGCCGGTTAAAAGCAATCAAACCGATCATTTTTCGGCACGATTCTCTCTTATCGGGAACAAATCACCTACATTGCAAGTCTCATACGATAACAGTATAAATCATTTTTTCGAAAAAGTCAAGAAAGACCTTGCTTTGGTTTTCAAAAAAGCTCCGACTTGCTTTTCGTCGGAGCTTTTTGTCAGGTCTCAACAATGACGGGAAGAACCATGGGGCGACGGCGGGTTCTGCCGAACAGGAACTTTGAGATCTCGTCTCGGGTTCGAGTCTTGACGGACGCAAAATCCAGACCGTTGTCCAAGGCGCTTTCCATCGTTCTTCTCGCAACGGTGCGGATCTCCTCCATCAGATCTTCACTTTCACGGACGTAAACGAAGCCGCGCGTGATGATCTGTACGTCGCCCACCAAAAACTTGCCGTAGGAATCCACTGCGGCAACCACGGTGATGATTCCTTCCTCGGAAAGAAGCTTTCGGTCGTGAAGCACGACACTTCCTACGTCGCCTACTCCAAGGCCGTCCACCAGGATCATTCCTGCAGGGACGCTGCCCGTAAAGCGGGCAGTACGACCTCCGTCGGAAAATTCCAGAATCTTTCCGATCTCGGAAATAAAGATATTCTCCTTCGGGATCCCCGCGTATTGCGCCAGGGCGGAATTTTGCGCCAGATGCTTGTATTCACCGTGAACGGGCATAAAGAAGCGAGGCTTGGTCAGAGCGAAGATCATTTTGATCTCCTCCTGGCACGCGTGACCGGAAACGTGAACCTCGGCAATGCGGTCGTAGACCACCGAGATCTGCTTTTTCATCAGCTCGTTGATGATGCCCGTGATGGTCTTTTCGTTGCCGGGAATGGGATGAGCGGAAATGACCACCATATCCTCGGGACTGAGCTTCACCTGACCGTGGGTGCCGAACGCCATACGTGAAAGTGCGCTCATCGCCTCACCTTGGCTTCCCGTGGTAATGAGCGTCACGTTGCGGGGAGCAAATTTGCGAAGCTCCTCAGGCTCGATCAGCGTACCCTTGGGGATCTTCATATATCCCAGTTTGGAAGCGGTATTTACGATATTGATCATACTTCTTCCCAAAATACAAACCGCTCTGTGATGCTTGACGCTGGCATCGATGATCTGCTGAACGCGGTGAATGTTGGAGGAGAAGGTCGCTACGATGACGCGTTTGGTATTGTCGTGGAAGATCTGCTCCAGGCTGGTACCGACGGTGCGCTCACTGGGGGTAAAGCCGGGACGCTCGCAGTTGGTGGAGTCACAGAACAGAGCGGTGACCCCTTCCCTACCCAATTCGCCAAAGCGGGTCAGATCGGTCATTTCCCCTGCAATGGGAGTAGAGTCGATCTTGAAGTCGCCGGTAAACACCAGATTTCCCGCAGGGGAGTGAATGGCAAACGCCACTGCATCTGCAATGGAATGATTTACGGAAATAAATTCCACGCCGAATTCTCCCGCACGGATGGTTTCGCCGGGAGTAACGTAGTGCATCTCCGCGCTTTTATCCAGACCGAATTCCACCAGCTTATTCTCTACGATCCCCAGCGTAAGCTTCGTGCCGTAAAGGGGCACATTCACCTTTCTCAGAACGTAAGGGATGGCACCGATATGGTCCTCGTGTCCGTGGGTCAGGAAAATGCCGCGAAGCTTATGAATATTCTCCTCCAGATACTGGGTATCGGGAATTACCAGATCCACACCGGGCATACCGTCGTCGGGGAAGCCCATACCGCAGTCAATGACGATCATATCCCGATCGGTTTCCACCACGGTCATATTCTTGCCGATCTCACCCAAACCACCCAGGGGGATCACGCGAACGGGCTTTTCAGAAACCGTTTCTTTCGGAATCCGTTTTTTGGGAGCGGTCTTGTGCTCGGGTTTCTTTTTCTCCTGTACGGGAACGGCAAGTGAGCCGCGCTTTACCGTTTTCTGCGTGTTGCGCTTGGCAGGCTCCTTTGCCTGCTTTGTCTCTTTCTTCTTTTCTTCTTCTCTCATACGAAGGATCTCCTGCTCTACCGTCAGCTTCTCCTTCGTTTTCTTTTTATCCTTGTTGAAACGACGGAAAGTTTTTTCGGTAGCTTTCTGATTTGTTTTGTTGGTATTTTTCGGTTCTTTCGTCGTGTTCTTTTTTTTCTTATGTATGGAAAGGGCTTTACCCTCTCCCGAGTTTTTCTTCAATTTCATTTAATTTTCCTCTAAATTCAAAGGCATGCTCCAAAGCCGCTTCAAAAGCAGTGGCTTCGGATATGATTTTCATTCCGTAAAAGCCGGACTCCAGTCTGACTTTTTTTCCTTTTTCCGCAAGAGCTCCCGACAGACCGAGAAGCTTTGCCTTATTGTCTTCCTTCGGCTCATAGCGAAGGCTTGTGATATAGACTTCCGGCGTCTTTGCCAATTCGCGCTGCAAGCCCTCCTCACCAAGAAGGGTATAATGAGAAAGCAATAATGCGGCGAGATGCGCGTTGTCGTAAAGCCAGCGATCCTGCGCGGCTTCGGCTCTGCCCCTTCCCTCCTCTCGCAAAGTGGGATGCTGAGAAAAACGCTCTACGGAGCCTCCGCGCGCCAAAACGTGCTCGGACAGGACTCGTGCCGAATTTCTCGGAAAAGCAAAACGCCGTCTTCCTTTTTCCAGTTCCTTTTCCAACAAAAACAGGCGCAGCTTTTCCGTATCTGCCAGACGTTGCCCGTTCAGGAACAGTTTCACCTCACGGCGGAACACCTCGAGAGACAGACCCTCTCCTCTGCTTCCATTGTATGCGGTAAAGCCCGCATTTATGGCCGCCTCCCGTAAAATGGGAGAAAAGTTTCCCGCGATGCCGATGCGGCGGTGATCGCCTTTGCCCATAGTGCTCTCCAGAGACTTTCTGTAGCGTTCACGCACATCGCTCCGAAAAACGACCTCTCCGGAGGGAGTATCCGGTGCCTCATCTTCTGCAAAGCGCGATAGCTTCAGCACCTCCTTGCGCAAGAGGGGAACACCATCTTTGCCAAACGCAAAGAAGATCCCTCGGTCCCGAAGTACCGAAACGAATACTACCGGAACGGAAAACGCTTGCGCCGCAAAGGACGCCATTTCCTCCGTTCCTTCGGAAAGCATCAGCGCTTTTGCTCCGCCCAAAGTCACGCCGCCTGCCAGCGCAGTGGCAAAATGGGCACTTCCTTGCTCCGTCTCGTCCCACAAAATGCCGATCTTCTCTCCGCAGAGTCGGGCAAGGGCAAGACCCATTTTCTGTGCATCCTCACGGTCAAGGCCGAGAAGGGGTCCCCGTGCGGCTCCCTTTTCGGTAAAAATCAGTCCTTCCTCACAAAAGGGGGCGCGACGGGACAAAACGGATCCGGGCAAATACTTTTTCCCCGGAAAAGCCGATGAGGAGGTCTGCACCGTGCTTCCGGCTCCCAGCACCACGTCCGCAGGGATCATTGCATCCTCACCGATACGGCATCCCTCGCAAAGGATCGCATCCTTGACGACGGCGCCTTTTTTTAATTCGGCATTTTCCATGACCAAAGCTCCCGACACCTTGCTCCCGGCGGCAAGGTGAACCTTGGGAGAAATGACCGTGTTCTGCCGAATTTCAGCACCGTCTTCCACTACGGCGCTGTTTGAGACGAAATACAAGCCGTCCCCCTCCTCGCTTCTGCAGGTTTTCCCCACAGGCTCCAGATAAGTTTTGGCTTTTCCCTGCAGCACGTCCAAATTGCAACGGTACAGGGTGGGGATCTTGCCGATGTCGCACCAATATCCGCGATCCTTATAGCCGTAAAGGGAATAACCCTCGCGAATCAAAAGCGGAAAAAGGTCGGCGGCAAAATCAAAATTCTTCCCCTCGGGCACTCTTTCAAGCACCTTGGGAGATAAGATATACACGCCCGTATTTGCAAGATCGGAAAGAGTCTCCGACCAGTCGGGCTTTTCGGAAAAGGCAAAAATGCGGTCCACGGTATCACGCAATACCACGCCGTATTCCAGCGGAGTTTTCACGCTTGAAAGGATCACGGTGGCGTGTGCTCCCCTTTCCCGATGAAAGCGGATCGCGTCCGACAGATCGAAATCGCAAAGTGCATCTCCGCTCATTACCAGAAAAAGTTCCTCTGCTTCAAGCTCCTTTTCCAAAAGTTTTACGCCGCCGCAGGTTCCCATAGGAACGCTTTCCGTATGGTAAGAAAGCCGGATACCAAAGGCTTCCTCACCGTAGCGGTGGCGGATCTGATCCGCCAGATAATGGGTGGTCACGTAGCCACGGGTCACCCCGTGGTGGGCAAGCAGAGACAGACAATAATCCATAACGGGTCTTGCCAAAACCGGCACCAGGGGCTTGGGTCTTGAATCGGTGATCGGGCGGAGACGCTCACCGCGTCCGCCCGCTAAAATAACAGCTTTCATAAATCCCTCCGAGCAAAATAATGTATCACTATTTTGCCCATGAAGGAAAAAATCTATTCTGCGGTCCTTTAAAGTTTACGTGGGATCAGAGGGGAAATCTTTGATTTTAAAAAGGCAAGACGCACCATCCCGCTCGACGATCTCACCGAGAGCGTAGAACGTGCCTTTTTGATATAAACGAAACCGCGCTCCGAGCGCTTCATCGGCAAGACCGAGCTTCGTGCATCGGACTGCCTGACCGTTGGCAACAAGCCTTGTGTGAAAATCGGATAAGGTGCAAACAGGATACGTCTCGAAAATGCTTTCGGTGGGCACCAAAAGGTCTTCCCGTTCCTCGGGGCTCATTTTCTCAAGCTCTTCCAAAGTCACGGTATTCTCCAGAACGAACGCGCCGCTTTTGACCCGTTCCAGTGCACTCATGGCGCCGATACACCCTACCTCCGTGCAAAGATCGGTCAGAAGTGTACGGATATAAGTACCCTTGGAAACCTCTGCAACAAAGGTCGCTTCCTCCTGCGAAAAAGAGCAAAGCTCAAAGCGATTTACAAAAACCTTGCGTGCGGGACGGTCGATGACCTTCCCCTCGCGGGCGTATTCGTAAAGCTTCTTTCCACCGATTTTAACGGCGGAAACCATAGGTGGGACCTGCATATATTCGCCGAGAAAAGCCTTTACGCCTTCCTCTAACGCGGCACGCTCGGGACGGGTCGCATTTTCCCGAAGCACGCTTCCCCAAATGTCCTCGGTATCGGTTTCGACACCAAACCGAAGGGTGGCCCGATAAATTTTCGTTTCATCGGGAAGCAGGTCGCACGCCTTGACCGCATTGCCGATCAGAATGGGTAAAACGCCCGTCGCCTGAGGATCCAGAGTTCCCGTATGTCCAACCTTTTTCGTGCCGAACAAACGTCTTACCCACGCAACGGCATCGTGAGAGGTAAAGCCTTTTTCCTTATACAGACAAAGGACTCCGCTTTTCACGAAAGTCTCCTTTCCGCCTCCTCCAGAAGGCGTAGGGTGATCTCCTGCTCCGTGCCGAGGAGCGTACATCCTGCGGCGGCAATGTGACCGCCACCACCGAATACACGGCAGAAATCAGAGGCATCAAATCCTTCTTCGCTGCGGACTGAAACCTTAAAAACGCCGGTTTCACGTTCCTTGGCAACCAGAGCCGCACGAACCCCTTCCAGCTGTCGGATCACATTTACCATAGTATCCAGGTCAGAGTAAGAGGCGCCGAGCTGTTTCTGCGCTTCCAGCGAAACGGTCAGATATGCGATCTTCCCGTCGCAAGCAGTTTTCAATCGGGAAGCGGCGTAGCTTTCCAGAGAAAGAGTCAAAGCAGACTTGGTTTCAAACATTGCTTTATTGATCCGATAAAAGTCTCCCTTTTCGGCGTAAGGAAAAAGGAATGCCGCGGAAAGGAAGGTATCCCGATCGGTATTGGAATAGCGAAAGCATCCCGTATCGGTGGCAATGGCGGTATAAAGTGCCTGTGCCAGATACCGATCGAAAAAGATCCCCATTTCCTGCAAAAGCTGCAAAACGATCTCACCGCAGCTCGCCTTTTCGGGATCCACGTATCGAACGGGACTTTCCACGGAATTGATTCTGTGGTGATCGATCACGATCTCAATCCGAGGAATAAAGGGAGCGTCGCAAAGCATCTCGGGGGAAGCAATATCCACCGTGACAAAATGCTCCGGCTCGAATGAAAAAAGCCCCTCCTCCGCCTCGGTCAGATAGGCAAACTCGCTTCCAAAGGGATCGGGACAAAAAACGCGAGCCTGTTTTCCAAGCAAACGCAGGGCGTGGGCAAGGGCGTGAGAGGATCCGACGGCATCACCGTCGGGGGAGCGGTGGCAAGCCACAAGAACCCGGTCAAAGCCGGGCTCCAGCAGCATATCAGCAATTTCTCTTAACTTATTTTTCTGTGTTTTCTGTTCCATTCACATTCAAATCCTTCAGAACCTGAGCAATATGGGCGCCGTGCTCCGCAGATCTGTCATAAATAAAGCTGAGCTCGGGCGTCTGGCGGAGATTGAGCCTTTTTGCAAGAGAAGAACGGAGAAAGCCTGAAGCGCACTCCAATCCCTTCTGCACCTGTTCGGGATCTCCCACGATGATGCCGAAATAGATCTTGGCATATTTCAGATCGGGAGTCACTCTTGCAGCGTTAACGGTGACAAATGCCGAGGTCACCCGCGGATCCTTGACCTCGCGGATAATATCTCCCAGCTCGTGGGCAACGGAATCGTTTACCCTTTCCTGTCTGTGATTCATAAATTCCTTTCAACGAGGATCAGCCGTTCTGAACCTCTTCCATAATGTAGGCTTCCAAAACGTCGCCTACGTGAATATCGTTAAACTTCTCGAGACCGATACCGCATTCGTAGCCCTGTGCAACCTCCTTGGCATCGTCCTTGAAGCGCTTGAGGGAGGAAATCTTATCCTCAAAGATCACGACGCTGTCGCGGAGTACACGGATCATGCTGTTTCGGGTCACCTTACCGTCGATCACGTAAGAACCTGCGATCACGCCTACGCCGGGAACACGAATGGTCTGACGAACTTCTGCCTGGCCCAGCACGTTTTCACGGAAGGTGGGAGCCAGCATACCCTTCATCGCCTTTTCAATTTCCTCCAGGCACTCGTAGATGATACGGTAAGTACGGATATCCACCTCGTTCTGAACAGCGCTCTCGGTAGCACCTCTGTCGGGACGGACGTTAAAGCCTACGATGATCGCCTGAGAAGCGGCGGCAAGCATAACGTCGTTTTCGGTGATACCGCCGACGGCAGCGTGAATGACTTTTACCTTAACTTCCTCGCAGGAAAGCTTTTCCAAAGAAGCCTTGACCGCCTCGGCACTGCCCTGAACGTCTGCCTTTACGATGATATTCAGGCTCTTGACGCCTTCTTTCATCTGGTTGAAGAAGTCCTCCAGGCTGACCTTTGCATTGGCACGGAATTCTTCTTCCTTCTGCTTATCTTTTCTCTGATCGGCAAGTTCTCTTGCCATCTTTTCGTCCTTTACGGCGTTGAAGATATCTCCTGCGCCGGGAACCTGGTCAAGACCCAGGATTTCCACGGGAACGGAAGGACCTGCAACCTTGAGCTGTCTACCCTTATCGTCGGTCATGGCACGGACTCTGCCCACGGCACCGCCTGCAATGATCACGTCGCCTACGTGGAGAGTACCGTTCTGAACCAATACGGTAGCAACGGGACCTCTGCCCTTATCCAGCTTTGCTTCGATTACGGCACCCTTTGCCTCGCGGTTGGGATTTGCCTTCAAATCTGCCATTTCGGCGATCAGAAGGATGTTCTCCAGAAGATCGGGAATTCCCTTCTTGGTCAGAGCGGATACGGGAACGCAGATCACATCGCCCCCCCATTCCTCGGGAACCAAATCGTACTTGGTCAATTCCTGCTTGATGGAATCAGGGTTTGCACCCGGCTTATCCATTTTGTTAATGGCAACGATGATGGAAACGCCCGCTGCCTTGGCGTGGTTGATCGCCTCAACGGTCTGAGGCATAATGCCGTCATCTGCCGCAACGACCAGGATGGCAATATCGGTCAGCTGTGCACCGCGGGCACGCATAGCGGTAAAGGCGGCGTGACCGGGGGTGTCCAGGAAGGTAATGGGCTTTCCTTCAACCTCAATGCGGTATGCACCGATGTGCTGGGTAATACCGCCTGCCTCGCCTGCGGTTACGTTGGCGTGGCGGATGGCATCCAGAATAGAGGTCTTACCGTGGTCAACGTGACCCATAACGACGACAACGGGGCTTCTTTCTTCCAGATCCTCTGCTCCGTCAGTATGCTCGTCGATCAGTTTTTCCTCGATGGTAACCACCTTCAGCGGGATCGCTTCGCTACCGAATTCATCGGCAACGAGAGCGGCCGTATCAAAATCGATGCTCTGGTTTGCAGTTGCCATAGCACCCATCATCATCAGCTTCTTCATAACCTCGGCAGTGGTCACACGGAGCTCCTTTGCAAGGTCGGATACCACGATGCTCTCGGGGATGGAGATCTGAGTGGGGATGGTTGCTCTTGCCACCGGCTCGTTTCCGCGCTTTTTCTTGTCGTTTCTGCGAGGACGGCGGGGCTGCATACGGCGACGCTGTGCGTCGGTACCGAACTCATAATTTTTCTCATCGTACTTGGAAAGATCGATATCCACGATCTTGGTATCGATGATGCGGGTTTCCTTCTTCTTCGCTACAAATTCGGTCTTAGGGCCGTCGAATACGGGAGTCTGCTGTGCGGAGGGAGCACGCTTTTCTCCTCTTTCTTCGCGCTTTTTCTCTTTCTTTTCAGCCTTACCGGGACGAGCGGCAGCGAAGCGCTCTTCCTTTTCTTTTTTCTTTCTTTCGGCTTCCGCCTTGGCATTTGCGGCGGCACGCTCGGTGGCAGCCATACGCTCTGCGGCACGTTTTGCTTCCAGCGCTTTCTTTTCTTCTTCGGCTTTCTTCTCCGCGGCAACGCGCTCTGCTTCCGCTTTTTCTGCGGCAAGACGCTCTGCCTCCGCCTTTTCTCTTGCAATGCGCTCAGCTTCCGCCTTTTCTGCGGCAATGCGCTCTGCCTCTGCCTTTTCTGCAGCAAGACGCTCTGCCTCCGCTTTGGCGGCGGCTTCCAGCTCGGCAAGCTCTGCAGCGGTGGGCTTCACCTTGTATTTGCCGTCGATATACTCGTTGATATCGTCAACGGGATATCGATCCATCAAGCTTTGGATGACAAAGCTCACCTCATCCTTCTCCAGAGTGCCTCCCGTCTGCTTGGTCATTCCAAGCTCCGTAAAGAGCGCGACCAGATCCTTGGATTTGATCTCAAGATCCTTTGCAAGCTGACTGATTTTTACTGTTTCTGCCATAAAGTCCCTCCAAACGGCTTCAAAGCGAAGCCAACACTAAATTCACAAATTCCTTGGGAACCGAGACGCAAACCGCCTCCGTACTTTTCCCTACCGCAAGGGCAAGCTCCTTTTTATTCAAAGGAATGCGACGGACGGGAACTGCCTTATGCTCTGCCAAGGGGAGGATCCGATCCTCCGTATTCTTTGCAGCGTCCAGAGCAAGAAGCACCAAGGCAGCCTTGCCTTTATGAAGCTGCTCCTTTACAAGGGTAATTCCCACGGTGATCTTCCCTGCCCGTCGGCATAAGCCCAGGGCGCCCCGAATCTTATCTGCACTCATTGTTCCAGCTTTGCTTCCAGCTGTGCCCAGATCTCGTCAGGGATCGCCACGTCCAGATTCCGTTCCAGACGCTTTGCTTTTCTCGCCTTTTGCAGGCAAGCCTTCTTCGGGCAAAGGTACACGCCGCGTCCGTTTGCCTTTCCGCTTTCATCCAGAAGGATCTCCCCCTCGGGCGTGCGGACCACGCGGACAAATTCCTTTTTACTCTTTTGCTCGTTGCAACCGGCACAGCGGCGCAAGGGCACTTTTTTCTCTGCCATATTACGCCTTGATATCGATCTTATAGCCGGTGATCTTGGCGGCGAGGCGAACGTTCTGACCTTCCTTACCGATGGCAAGAGAAAGCTGATCGGGAGCCACGGAAACCTGGCAGGTCTTATCCTCGTTCACGTCAACGGAAAGCACGGTGGCGGGAGCAAGGGATGCGGCGATAAACTCCGCGGGATCCTCACTGTACTGGATCAGATCGATCTTTTCACCGGGAGCCTCCTTGAGGATGGCCGCCTTTCTCATTCCCTTCAAGCCGATACAGCTGCCGATGGGATCCACGTTTTCGTCGCGGGAGTATACGGCAACCTTGGTACGGCTGCCCGCTTCTCTTGCGATGCCGTGAATGATTACGGTGCCATCCTGGATTTCGGGAACCTCGGTCTCAAACATACGCTTGATAAAGTTGGGATGGGTACGTGAAAGAACGATCACGGGGGTTCTGGTATCCTTCTTTACCTCACACACGTACACCTTTACGTGATCGCCGACCTTGAAGCGGTCGGTGGGAAGCTGTTCGGCGCGAACCAGGGTGGCCTGCGTATTTTCAAACTCCAGGATCACGTTGCCGGTCAGACGCTCGATGATCATAACGGTACCGGTAATAATACCCTCGGTCTTCTTCTCGTACTCCTCGATCAATCTGCCGCGCTCCGCTTCGCGAATGCCCTGCACGATGACCTGCTTGGCGTTCTGTGCGGGGATTCTTCCAAAATTCTTAGGCTTAAATTCATACTCCTGAACGTCGCCGATCTTGGCGCGCTTGGACTTTTTGCGAGCATCCTCCAGATTCAACTCGCAAGCGGGGTCCTGCACCTCCTCAACGACGGTCATCAAACGGTACATTTTCACGGTGCGCTTCACGGGGTCAATGGCAACACGGACGTTGGACTCGTTATTATTCTCCTTTTTGTAGCCTGCCAAAAGAGCGGCCTCCACTCTTTCCAGCATAAATTCCTTGGGAATGCCTTTCTCTCTTTCCAATGCCTCAAGTGCGTCAAAAAACTCGTTATTCATTTCCCGGTATCCTTTCCTGTTTTCAGAATATTACAGTTCTTGTGCGGTGAGAACCTTTGCCACCGCGTCTTTTTTCAAGATCGTTTGCTCCCCTTCGACTTCCAGGGTGAAAGCATCGTCGTCGTATGCCACAAGGGTCCCTGCAAGGTTTTTCGTTCCGTTCAGGGGGGCGTACAGGCGAACCGAAACGGGGCTGCCCAGATAGAACTCAAAATGCTCGGGACGGGTAAGATTTCGCTCGAGACCTGCGGAGGAGACCTCCAAATAATACATATCCTGAATGGGATCCGCCTCGTCCAGGATCGGGCTGAGCAGACGGGAGACCTTCTCACAGTCGTCCAGATCAATGGGCTTTTCACGGTCCGGATTTTCGATGGTGACAAGAAGATTGTAATCGGCGCCCTCCTTGTAGTAATCCACGTCCCACAAAAGATATCCCGCACCTTGCACGGGCTCTCGGATCAGCTCCTCAACCGTTGCGGCAATTTTACCGCGACTTTTTTTCTCTACCAAATCAAAACCTCACAAAAAACTCTACTCATAGCAAAGCGAGTAGAGCGGAAATCCACTCTACTCCCATACAACCTTATTGCTATATTTTTATTCTACCACAGCTTTTTTCAAAAATCAAGAGTTTTTTCATTTTTTTCCATCCCGGTCAAAGCAAATCGATTTTTTTCGTATATTTTTCTCCTTATATTCTATTGTAACACAAGGGAAAATATGATAAAATAAATAAGATCATTATTTAAAACGATTTTTTCGGAGGTTTTTATGAAAACGACTTTATATAAACGTGTTGTGTTTGCGATTTTGGCTCTGATCCTTTGTTTGGGCTGCACCGCCTGCGGTGAGGAACAGGCAGAGCAAAAAACAGGCGGCAAAGAAAAAGCTCCCGCCGCCACGAAAAAAGAAGAGAATAAAACCGAGCAATCCGCTCCCGAAGTCCCGAACCAAGCTCCCTACGACCAGCTTCCCTACGAGGAGCTTCAGGGTAAGATCGGCGCCTGGCTGGGATGGTCGGAGACGGGAACGCTGACAGAACGGGATCAGTACTCCATCGTCAAAATTAAATCCAAAAAGGATCTGGATCCCTACCGCACATCCATGTTCAATTTCTCAGCCGAGGATGAGAAAAAGATCCTTGAGGGAAGCGGCACCTGCGTCTTGGTCGAGCTGACCGGAGCAACGGAGCACACCCTTTACGGCACCTCCTCCATCATGCGCGGCGGCAACACCATCACGATCATCGTTTCCACCGACGAGGTTGAAGACATTCTTCCCAAGTACACCTTCTTCCTACTGTACTTCCCCGAAGAATACTATAACGGCGAGATTATCGACCTTGCATTTTAAGGGGTTCTTATGTATCCGGAAATCTTCACCTTAAAGGATCTTCCCGTAAAAAACGGAAAGATCACCGAAAGCTTTACGCTTTATCTGAAGCGGGAATATTCCGAATGTATGGTCGTCACCTCCCTTGCCCGTTACGAGGGAGAGGTCCCGCCCACGGTGCAGTTTTTCCTGCGCTCGGAGCTTGACGCTTCTCCCGAAAAGCCCTTTTACGGCTCCCATATTTATAAAATCGGAAAAAGAGACGAGTGGACCCGCCAGCAATGGAAGATCCCTCCCATGATCCACCCCTCGTTACACTGCGAGATCTGCGTCACCGTTCCCCGGGGAAGCGCTTTGATCGTATCGGATTTTCACAACTGCTACAACGCCGCCGACCGCCCCTTCGTCACGGGGCTTCGCTTCAACGCCCATCTCGGCTTTTCGGGAATGGCACCTTCCAATACCCTGCCCGCCTTTGAGCTGGCGGCTCAGTGCGGCTTTCCCACCTGCATCTGTAATCCCAAGGAAATCGGAGACGGCTCTTTGGTTTGCATTCACGATTCCCTGATCCAACGCCACGCAAGGGATGAAAACGGCTTGCCGCCCGAGGAGCCTCGCCGTATTTATCAAATGACCCTGCCCGAGCTTCGCCGCTGGGATTACGGCATTCGCAAGCACCCGCTGTATAAAGGAACAAAAATCCCCGAGCTGGAGGAATACTTTGCCGTCTGTGCAAAAACGGGAATGAAGCCGATGTTCAGTGCACATCCCGGCTGTTTAAAAAGCAGCGGCTGGTTAAAGGTCAAGGAGCTTTTGAGGCAATACGGACTGACCCGTCAGCTCCACGTCAAAAGCGCAAGAATTGCCGTTTTGGAAAAGGCGTTCGAATATTTTGGAGACGAAATCGACGGATACACTCTGAACAACGAGCCCCCCGAGGAGCTTGCCGCATCCAAACTGGCAGGAGCCAACTGCCGCCTGGTGGTGGAATGGCAAGCCGGATACTATACCGAGGAGGCGGTTCACCACATTCTGGAATCAGGCTTTTCCGTTGCAGCTTACAATCTTCCCCGCGGCGAGATGAGCGTATATGAAAAGCTGATCTCCTGGGGTGTTACGGAATTCACCGAGGATCACCATATTTCCATAGGCCTTAATTGGTAAAGGAGGATCTTTTATGTTTTACACAGGCTTTGCAAGACTTGATATTACCCCCTCTTTGGGGTGTCCTTTGGCAGGCGCTTCCAAGGTTCGCTACGCCGACGGGATGCTGGATCCCCTGGAGCTGAACTGCGTCGCCTTTTCAGACGGGGAAAACAAGGCGGTTCTGATCACCGCAGACTTTTTGTACGTAATGGAAAACGCCGCCACCGAGATTCGGGGTCTAATTGCAAAAAAATGTGATATTCCCGCCGAGCACGTTTTTATGCAGGGGCTCCATCAGCACACCTCCCTGCGCATCGGCTGCAAGCCCAATCTCGGCAATAACGGATACAGCGATAAGGCGTATCTGGAAATGCTTTACCGAAAATACTGCGACGTCGTGACTCTTGCACTGAACGACCTGAAGGAAACCACGCTTTTACAGGCAGAGGAGGAAACGGCTCAGCCGATCTCCTTTATCCGTCGCTACCGCATGAAAGACGGTAAATGCAAAACCAATCCCACCAAGGGCAATCCCGATATCGTGGGGCCCATCGGTCAAGCAGACAACACCGTCCGTCTTCTTCGCTTTGTGCGCAAGGATGCACCCGATATCGCCTTGGTCAACTTTTCCTGCCACCCTGACGTGGTTTCCGGCACCAAGATCAGCGCAGACTGGCCCGGCTTTGTCAGAAGATACACGGAGGCGGATCTGCCCGATACAAAATGCATTCTGGTCAACGGAGCCCAGGGTGATTCCAACCATCTGAACCCCGCCGTTCTTGAACGGGAAGGCGGCATCAAGCACGCCGCCTACATGGGCAGGGTCATCACCGACACGGTCAAAAAGTTGTGGGATAAGGCTCAGCCTATGGAGACCGGTAAGGTTTGGGGCAAGGTGGAAATGAAATACATTCCCACCAACACAAAGGGAATGGACCACTTAGAGGAATACATTGAATGGAATAAGGGCATTGGAAACGGTACGCGGGAAAAGCCTCGTGATTTTGCTTTCGCCTGCGAGATCTGGCGCGTCAGCCAGCTTCCCCGTGAGACCCTGTTTCAGAAGGTACCCATTGCACTTTTGGGGATCGGAAAGGTAGCCTTCGTGGGATTCGGCGGAGAACCCTTTACCGAATACGCCGCAAAAGCAAGAGAAGCGGGCGAGGGGCTGTACGTTATTACCGCCTGTCTCACCGACGGCGGTCAAGGATATCTGCCCACCAAGGACGCCTACGACGAGGGAGGCTACGAAGCCAGCAACTCCCGTTTTGACGCATCGGTCGGACAGATCCTCCAGAGCGGCGTGGCAGAGCTTTTGGCAGAATACAAAAACGTAAAGTAAAAAAGAAGGAGCCTCGGCTCCTTCTTTCAACCTGAAAAACTCAGCAGATTTTTTTCTGCTGAGTTTTGTCTTTTTACCAGCCCATTTTGCCGGTGCGGTCCAGAATGGCATCCCAAACGATGTCCTTGCACCACCAGTGAGGCATCGGCGTTTCCACCATGCGGCAAGCATCGGGAGCGCCTGCGGCGGCGTAGATCTGCTTTACGGTCTCAAAGGAAGCGCGAACGCCCTCAATGGGGAAGATCTTATCCTCTTTCCCTGCGATGACCGTGAAGGGACGAGGAGCGATCAGACAGGAAAGATCCTCCATTTCAAACCAATCTAAAATCCCGGGGACGTAATTACAGGAGCAATGGGGCACGTTAAGGATGGAGGTCAGGTAGGAACAGAATGCGCAAGAGGGAGCGCTGAATTGAATTCTTTCGTCGTAGCAAGCGGCGTAGAAGGAGATGGTGCCGCCGCCGGAATTGCCGGTAATCAGGATCTTATCGGTATCCAGCCCCAGATCCTTCATTCCCTCCAGAACGTCGATGGCACGGGAAAGATCCCAAACCCTTTCTCCCAGAATGGTTCTGCCCAAGGCAAGAGCGGTCATTGCGGTATGGATGCATTTTTTCGGTTTTTCCTTTCCCTTCTGGAATTCGGAAATACTCTCACCCATTCCTCTCTGCTCCAAGCAAAGAGAAACAAAGCCGTTTCGAACCGCCTGAACGCCGAACATTCCGCGATCCTTCTGATACTCCTCATCCTTCTCGGACTTGGGGATCCCTACGGAATTATGGAAGCCGGAGGAATGCCCCTGCATGGTGATAGCAACGGGATACTTCTTTTCACCCGCATCGTCGGGAACCAAAAGGTAGCAAGGAACAACGGCTCCCTTTTCGCTTTCGAAGGTGAAGCGAATTCGGCGATAACCGTCCATCTGCACTTCTTCTTCCACGTCCACGTTGGGTTCACAAGCATTTTTTGCAATGCGGTCCAGACCCAAAAGGGTGATAAACTTCTCCCGCACCTGCTCTTTCCAAGCAGCAAAATCCACGTCGGGGGTAAAGCGAAGCTTCTTTTCGGCTTGGGGAAACAGTCCCAAATGACAAAGGTCGCTGTTGATATTCTTGATCATTTTTTCTCTCCTTCATATTACGAATAATGATGAACAAGTTCATTGTACCACCCCTTTCGAAGGAAATCAAGAACTATTCCCGCTCTTTCCCGATTTTTTCTCCTTTACAAAACACTATGGAGTGGGATATAATGGAAAAAACTTTGAAACGTTTTTTGAAATTTGAAACGTTTTTTGAAAAAAATTTATTCTCCCTGTGACTTTTCGTCACGCTCGTTCGTTTACTTAGACAGGGAGGGAAAGGAGAGGCACTTGACTTCCGAACAGCTACGGGATTTTGAAGACGTTTACGACGCCTTCTCCCCGCTCGTTTTCAGAATCGCCCTTTCCCACACGCAAAACCGCGAGGATGCAGAGGATCTGCTCCACGACGTCTTTATTAAATATATGGAAAAGATGCCGAGGCTGAAGGACGAGGAGCACAAGCGAGCATGGTTGGTGCGTGTCACCGTCAACGCCGCGCGGGATGCACTGCGAAAAAGGAACTACCGAAGCCACCTGTCTCTGGACGAGGTAACCGAGGCACCCGCCGCAGAAAGAACGGAAAAGGCGGAGGTCTTTTACGCACTGGATTCCCTTTCCGAGCACGACAGAACCGTGATCCTGCTTCACGATCTGGAGGGATACCCTCTCAAGGAGACGGCTTCCATGCTGGGGATCGGACTGTCTGCCGCAAAAATGCGTCTGACCCGCGCAAGAGAACGCTTGAAAAAGCTGATGGAAAGAGAGTAAAAATATGTTTGACGAAAAAGAGATCGCGGAATATCGCGAGACCTTACCGTCGCTGAAAGCAAAGCAGAGAATTCTTTGCGATCTGCAAACGGGCATAAGACGGAAAAAAACGGAAAACCTATTTCTGACCCGTTTTCTTCCCTTGGCGGCGTGTTTTATACTGATCCTGGGTGCTGTTTTCCTTTTGACCTTTGCAAGGAGCTCCCTGATCCTTACCAGCACCCCCGAGCAAGAAACGGACATTGCTCACGCTTCGATGGCAAGAAGCATTGCACCGCCGACGCTCACCGCAAAGGCGGAGCTGAAGCTTCCCACTGAGATTTCCGTAAAGAACGGCAAAGTCACCGTGACCGATGCCGAAACCAACGAGATCCTTGGGGTAGGAACCAACCTTCGGGTACACGGAAAGGTCGTCATTTGCTGGCAGCTTGACGGGCAGCCGAGCCAAAGCGGAGAGCTTACCCTCTCCTGTTTGGGCATTCGCGCTTCCTATCGGGCAAGTGAAGCGGGCGACGAGCTTATCCGAACCAAATAAATATTTTTTGAAATTTAAGGAGAAAAACATGAAAAAGAGAATTGTATTTGCACTGCTTGCGCTGGTAATGCTTCTGTCCCTGGTTTCCTGCGGACAGGACGAAAAGCAAACCGCAACCAAGGAAGTCGCAACCAAGGAAGCCGCAACCAAAGAGGCTGCCGCCGACAAGGGTGAAAGCACTCAGAAGAACGGCGCAAAGGATGCCGCTGACGTGATCAACAAGGCTTGGGAAAAGTACGATGGTGAAAAGTTCCCCGTTGGCAGCATCAACGCTCAGGAGGAGCCCGTTGATGGCAAAGCAGTCAATTTCGACGTAAAGAAGGTTGAAACCGCTACCTCCCTTCTGCACGTTTCCGAGGAAGCCCTCGGCAAGGTTCAGGAAGTTGCTTTCATGATGAATATGATGAACCAGAACCAGTTTACCGTTGCTTCCTATCGTGTAAAGAGCGCTGACGCAGAGGGGCTCGTTTCCTCTCTGAAGGAAAGCATCAAGGGCACTCAGTGGATGTGCGGATTCCCCGACGTTCTGGTTATTTACACCGTTAACGGCGAATACGTGGTTGCTGCATTCGGCAACACCCAGGCAATCGACGGCTTCGAAAAGGGTCTGACCGATGCATTCGGCAACAACGCCGTTCTGAAGGTTGACGAATCCCTGACCGCATAAAATCAAAACGAAGCCCCGCGCAGAAAGAGGAACGCTATGTTATTTTCCGGAATCCCCTTTTTATTCTACTTTCTGCCGTGTGTGCTGCTTCTGTACTTTCTCTCTCCGAAAAAACTGAAAAACACGGTCCTCCTTATCACGAGCCTTGTTTTTTACGGTTGGGGTGAGCCGAAGTTTTTAATTCTGATGATAGCCTCAATCTTGATCGGATACGGTTCCGGTCTCTTGATTGAGGCTTTCTCTAAAAAGAAAAAGGAAAAGCTTGCCAAAACGACGCTGATCTTCAACGTTTCCGTCAATCTGGCTTTTCTGGGACTTTTCAAATACGCCGATTTCTTTATAGAGAATTTTAACGCGGCAACGGGGCTCTCCCGTCCTTTGCTGGGTCTGGCTCTGCCCATCGGAATCAGCTTCTACACCTTTCAGATGCTCAGCTACACGGTTGACGTTTACCGCAAAACGGTTCCCGCACAAAAGAATCTTATTGACCTAGCCGCTTACATCTCCATGTTCCCCCAGCTGATCGCAGGTCCCATCGTGCGCTATGCTGACGTGGAAAAGCAACTGAAGAAGCGCACCCACAGCTTTGAGAGCTTTTCCTGCGGAATGCGCAGATTTATTATGGGACTGGGGAAAAAGGTTCTCATCGCCAACGTACTGGGCGAGCTATGTGATAAATTTTACGTAACGCAGGATCCTTCGGTCCTCTTTTCGTGGATCTACGCCCTCGCCTACTGTCTCCACGTGTATTTCGACTTTTCCGGCTATTCGGATATGGCGATCGGTTTGGGAAAAATGTTCGGTTTTTCCTTTATGGAAAACTTCAATTATCCCTTTATTTCCAAAAGTGCAACGGAATTTTGGAGAAGATGGCACATTTCCCTGGGAAGCTGGTTCCGCGACTACGTGTATATTCCCATGGGAGGAAATCGCGTCAAGCTGCTTCGCCACCTATTCAATATTTTCACCGTCTGGCTTTTGACGGGCTTCTGGCACGGTGCCGCCTGGAACTTTATGATCTGGGGCATTTACTTTGCCGTGCTTTTGATCCTGGAAAAGCAACTTTTGCTGAAATTTTTGGATCGCTCCCGCGTGCTTTCCCGTGTGTATTTGCTGTTTGCGGTAAGCATCAGCTTCGTGATCTTCGGGGCAGTCGATATGACACAGGCCGGTAATCGGATCGCAGATATGCTGGGAATGGGCAATCTCCCGCTGATCTCTGCCGAGACCCTGTATCAGCTTCGCAGCTTCGGGCTCGTTCTGGTTTTGGCGATTCTCGGAGCAACGCCCTTGCCCAAAAAGATCTTTAACCGTTTGTCGCAAACGCAATTTATGAAAAACGCACTGGTGGTTTTGGAGCCCGTGGGACTGGTTGCCCTTTTGACCGTGGTCACCGCATATCTTGTGGACGGCTCCTTTAACCCCTTTCTGTATTTTCGCTTTTAGGAGGTAGGCATGACGGCTAAAATCAAATACGTTGCCACCACCTTGGCAACCCTTCTTTTTCTCGGGGGCTTTTCTCTTTGGGCAATGCTTCGCCCTGCGGATGAATTCTCCGACACGGAGCGCAGACCCTTAAAGCAGTTCCCCGAGCTGAGCGTGCAAACCTTGCTGGAGGGGAGCTTTATGGAGTTCTTCGAGGGCTACACCTTGGACCAGTTTCCCATGAGGGAAAGCTTCCGCACCATTAAGGCGCTTGTTGCGGATAAGGTCTTTCTGCGCGGCGATAACAACGGGATTTTCGAGGAGGACGGCTACCTTTCCAAGCTGGACTATCCGCTGAACGAGGAATCCGTTACCCACGCCGCAGAGCGCTTCAAATACGTTTACGACAGATTTCTTGCAGGAAAAGACGTCAACACGTATCTTGCGGTGATTCCCGATAAAAACTACTTTTTGGCAGAGGAAAACGGTTATCCCTCCATCGATTACGACGCTCTATACGAAGCAATATATGAAAAGACGCCGTTTCTGACCCCCATTGAGCTGCGTGGGCAGGTAAAGTTGAGCGATTTTTACAAAACCGATACGCATTTGCGTCAGGAAAGCCTTTTGCCCACCGCAAGCGCTCTTTTGACGGGAATGGGCGGAAAAGCCGATGCAAAATACGAAAAGGTAACTCTGAGCACTCCGTTTTACGGAGTATATCATGGGCAGTCCGCCCTGGATCCCGCGCCTGACGTCCTTTCTTATCTGACGTCCGATGCCTTAAAGGAATGCAAGGTTTTTGACTATCAGAACAACAAAGAGATCTCGGTTTACGAATTGTCAAAAGCCGAGGGCAAGGACCCCTACGAGGTCTTTCTCGGTGGGCCTCTGTCTCTGGTAACCATCGAAAATTCCAATGCGGACACGGATAAGGAGCTGGTCGTATTCCGTGATTCCTTCGGAAGTGCCATTGTTCCCCTTTTGGCGGAGGATTACGCCAAGATCACCCTTGTGGATATTCGCTATCTGCATCCGCTTTTGCTTGGCTCGTCCATTCAGTTTGAATCTCAGGACGTGCTGTTCCTTTACAGCACCTCGGTTTTGAACAACAGTGAGACCATTAAGTGAAAAAAAACGACGGTTATAAATTCCAAACCCAAAAAACCGTAAAATAAAAGTTTTCTGAAAAAGAAATGCTATAGAAACACATCTTCTGTGCCTCTATAGCATTTTTTCGTTTTTAGCAGTTTTTCAGCAAGACTCTTCGACTGCGCTGACGCTGTGCGCCAAAGCACGACGAAAATTTCCTTCGATGCAAAAATCTCCCCCAACGAGGCACACAAGGGAAACTTGAGGACGTTTACTAAACGTAAATAACCGAAAGTTGATCCGATGTGTAACAACGTTGGGGGTGATTCTTTCAAGAAGGCTTAGTACATTCCGCCGCCTGCTGCAGCAGCCGCAGCAGCTGCCGCTGCCTGAGCATTGGCATCTTCCTTCTTATCGGTTACGAGAACCTCGGTGGTCAGAACCATTGCGGCAACGCTTGCAGCGTTGGCAAGAGCAGAACGGGTCACCTTGGTAGGATCGATGATGCCTGCTTCGTACATATCAACGTATTCCTCGCTATATGCATTGAAGCCGTAAGCAACCTTGCCGGAGGAAAGGATCTTATCAATGATTACGCTTCCTTCAAAGCCTGCGTTTGCGGCGATCTGACGGGCGGGATCCTCCAGAGCACGGAGAACGATCTCAACGCCGATCTTTTCTTCGCCCCGGGTGGTTTCCAGAAGTGCCTTCACAGCACCTACGGTATTGAGCAGTGCCACACCGCCGCCGGGAACGATACCCTCCTCTACTGCGGCGCGGGTTGCATTAAGAGCATCCTCGATGCGAAGCTTCTTGTCTTTCATTTCAGCCTCGGTAGCGGCACCTGCCTTGATCACGGCTACACCGCCTGCCAGCTTGGCAAGTCTTTCCTGCAGCTTTTCACGGTCGAAGTCGGAGGTCGTGGTTTCGATGCTCTGACGGATGGAAGCGATTCTGTCCTGAATTGCTTGGGTATCGCCAGCACCGCCTACGATGATGGTATTCTCTTTGGTGATCTTAACCTGCTTTGCGCGACCGAGCATTCCAAGGTCGGTTTCCTTCAGTTCAAGACCCAAATCGGAAGACACAACGGTACCTCCGGTAAGGATCGCAATATCCTGCAACATATCCTTTCTTCTGTCGCCAAAGCCGGGAGCCTTTACTGCGGCGCAGGTAAAGGTACCGCGGAGCTTGTTGACCAGCAAAGTGGAGAGTGCTTCACCCTCTACGTCCTCAGCAATAATGACCAGCTTCTTGCCGGACTGCATTACCTGCTCCAGCAGGGGGAGAATCTCCTGAATGTTGGAGATCTTCTTATCGGTGATCAGAAGGATGGCATCGTCGAAAACGGCCTCCATCTTATCGGTATCGGTTACCATATAGGGAGAGAGATAGCCGCGATCAAACTGCATACCCTCTACGACCTCACAATAGGTATCGGCGGACTTGCTTTCTTCAACGGTAATAACGCCGTCTGCGGAAACCTTTTCCATCGCGTCTGCGATCAGCATACCGATCACCTCGTCTCCGCCGGAAATGGTACCGACTCTGACGATATCCTCCTTGCCGGATACAGGCTTGGAGTTCTTCTTCAGCTCTGCGATAGCGGCATCCACAGCCTTAGCAATACCCTTCTTGATGATCATGGGGTTTGCGCCTGCAGTCACGTTCTTCATACCTTCGCGGACGAAGGCCTGCGCCAAAACGGTTGCGGTAGTGGTACCGTCTCCTGCGGCGTCATTGGTCTTAACGGCGACCTGACGGATGAGCTGAGCGCCCATATTTTCAAAGGGATCGTCAAGCTCGATCTCCTTGGCGATGGTAACGCCGTCATTGGTGATCAGGGGTGCGCCGAATTTCTTATCCAAAACTACGTTTCTGCCCTTGGGGCCGATGGTTGCCTTTACGGCGTTGGCAAGCTGGTCAATACCTGCCATCAATTTGTTTCTGGCATCAATGCCGTAGATCATATCCTTTGCCATGATATCTCCTCCTTAGTCAACGATGGCGAGAATGTCGCCCATTCTAACAATCACGTATTCCTGACCCTGGTACTTAACCTCGGTGCCGGCGTACTTGGACATAATTACCTTGTCGCCTTCCTTCACGGTCATTTCGATCTTGTTTCCGTCAACCACTCCGCCGGGACCTACTGCAACAACCTCTGCAATTTCGGGCTTTTCCTTTGCGGCGCCTGCCAGAATAATACCGGAAGCGGTGGTTTCCTGTGCTTCCACCATTTTGAGAACCACTCTGTCGTTAAGGGGTTTCAACATTTTCTTCATCCTCCTGAAGTTCTTTTTTCAAATTAGCACTCTCTCGTTTCGAGTGCTAACCTCTTGATTACTATTATAGCCCTCTAGGGTAATTTTTCAAGCAATTATTACCATTATTAACACTTTTTTCACATTTGCGATCAAAGGGTGATGGTATCGTTTTCCTTTCTCTCCAAAAGCCCCGAGCGAAGGATCGCGCCGAAGATCTTTGCCTTGATGTCGGGGTTTTCCCTTGCCAGGGTCTTCACCAGCCCCTTCACATCCTCGCGGGAGGTGTGTTTATCGGCAGGGCATCCCGAGGGACAAACGGGCATAGGATTTTTGTTGGCAAAATACACCAGTTCCTTTTCCTGTGCGTAAAGGAAAGGGCGGATCACCGTGATCCCCGTTTTGGTCAGTTCAGTCACGGGGAGAAAGGTATCGATGCGGCCCGCATAAAACAAATTCAGCAAAAAGGTGTCGATCAGGTCGTCCTTATGATGGGCAAGAGCAAGAAGGTCACATCCCATTTCCTTGGCAGTATCGCACAGGATGCCGCGTTTCATCTTAGCACACAGCGCGCAGGGATTTTTTTCCTTCCGAACGTCAAAAATGATCTTGCCGATCTCGGTTTTTACTACGCGGTACTCCACGTCAAGAGTTTCCAGATATCTTGCAATGGGAGAATAATCCGCTTCGGGAAATCCAAGATCAACGGTAACGGCCTTTACCCGAAAGCGGGACGGATGAAATTTAGATAGATGAGCAAGTGCCGTAACCAAAGCAAGAGAATCCTTGCCGCCCGAAACGCCAACGGCAACACTTGCCCCCTCGGGGATCATATCAAAATCATCAATCGCCTTGCGGGTGATGGACATCAGCTTCTGCACCGTCACTGCTCTCCCCTCCTTCCTCCGGGATCTTTTCCCTCTCCTCCGATTCATCGGAAGTGGGAGGAGGGAGTTTTTCTTCTTCGCCGGAAGGCGCTTGTACAGCTTCATCCGCAGGAGGAGTCGGCTCGGGGCGAGGCTTTTCGGGGAACAGCTTATGTCCCTTCTTTTCCCACACCAGCAAAAGGAGCCACAAAAGGATCGCCACCAGAGAGATCCATTTTCCCTTGGCGTAGCCTAAGGGGGAATAGGAAAACTCTACCGTATGCTCACCCTCGGGAACGTAAATACCTACGAAGGAATCGGCAAAGGCTGTGATCTCCACGGGCTTTCCGTCCAGAAGCACCTGCCAGCTATGATAGGGCTCCATGGGAATAGACGTATAAAGGTAGCCGTCCTTCTTGGCATCGACCTTGCCCTTGATATACGTATCCTCAAAGGTCATAATCTCCATTTTCTCGTCCTGCATCCGAGCAAGTCCCTCTTGCCAAAGCTCCTCGTTCCAGGCACACACGTAGAAAAGCACGTAGCTGGTCTCTGCCGCGCTGTCCGGGTCGATAAAGGCGCGCAAGGTAAATTTTTCATTGGCGCTGAATTTTCCCGCAGAGAAAAAGAAGGGAAAATCGTCGCTCTGATGCCAGGCGTTATTCACCTGGTAATAGGTGGACTCGGGAGCATCGGCAAAAATGTAGATCATCCCGGTTTTTGGTGCCGTCACCTCAAATTCCAGATATTTATCCTCTCCGGAGTAAGGCGTCTGGTCGAACTGATACCAGCCTCCCTGATCGGTAGGCTGAAGATTATAGTGGTCCTTTTCCGTTATGGGAATTTGTGTCAGAAGATCCCCTTCCAGTCCCGTCATTGCGCGGAACATGGCATTCTGGCGCTCGTAGGGGTTCATATTTTCCATATCGAATTGGAATTTTCCCGCATTCTCCTCTACCATAAAGCCGAGCCCGGAGAAGCCCATATTCTCGTAAAGCGCCGTGGTGGTCGTATTGCTTGCGGGAGAAATGCAGGTCAGACCGTAGTCGGAAAGGTAGCCGTTTTTATCGATCAGATATTTGACTCCCAGTGCAGTATTGGCAAGAGGTGTTCCGTGCATATACACAAAGCGGTTACTTCCCGGGTCGGCAGGCATACCGATTGCCTGCATAAAGCTTGCCACTCTCGTATTGGCGGAGGAAGCAAATTGGGAGATTCCGTTGTAATTGTAGAAGCAGGAATCGTTCAGACTGCGGAACTTGGTGGTTTCCATACGGTAAAAGTCCTTGGAGTCCTTCTCCTTCTTATTCACGATAGAAACCATCTTTTCGACTTCTTCTCCGGTCTTTTCGTCAAAGTAACCTGCGTGACTGCTAAAGCCTACCGCGGTTGTACCCATCCAGGCAGAAGCCACCGTTTCCACCACGAGGACCAGACAAACGACGACGGACAAGACACTTCGGGGAAGGAGCTTCTTCGCGTAAAGGGCGGTAAAAAGAATTCCGACGGTAAACACGGCAACGCTTGCAAGAATCGCGGAATTCTCATAATAACCAAAGGCACAAAAGGCGGCAAGTCCCGCAAAAAGGAACATACCGATCGCATCGATGTAATCGAAATCCTTCATTCCCAGCTTATAATAGCGGTACGCCATCACCACGATCACGAAAGCAAAGAGAAACGCAAAGCGATACGGGATCATATTGGTAAAGTGCATTCCGTGCCAGAAATAATTCAGCACGCTGAAATTCATGGAAAACAGCAAGAACATCAGCAAGAAAAAGGCACAAAGCTTTTCACGCAAAGCAATCTTCTTCGCCCAAAGAAAAGCAAAGGCAAAAAGCGAAAGGATCGCCGCCGTTGCAAGATTGGGCAAGCCGTCCATCACCGCAGGCTCGTGGAAAGAGATCAAGGGAGCGAGCAGATCGCGGATCGACTCATAAAAGGACACGTAAACAGGAACCTCTCCCGAGGTGGAGGCAGTATTCAAAAGTCCGAAAAAGGCAGGTAGCAAAAGCACCGCCGACATAGCACCGCCCAAAAGACTTGCCACGGCAAAGCGGAAGCCCTTGCGGATAAAGTCAGAGAAGCGCACACGATCCACCACGCAAAGGATCACGAATACCAATACCGTGAACACGCAGCACATATAGCCGATGTAGTAATTGCAAAACAGGCTCAACGCAAGGGTGAAAACGTAGAGACTGCATTTTCCCTCGCGAAACAGCTTCAGGGTCGCCAGGCAAAGCAACGGATAAAGGGCTATGGTATCCAGCCACATATTGTTCCAAAAATAGCCCATCATATAACCGCTGAGCGCATAGCCCATTGCGAAGAAGGCAATGGAAAAGCCTGCGTTCTTCACCGTCTTTTTCAGGAACGCGCCCATAAAGAGACCTGCCAGACCGATGCGGAGCACCACGAAGAACTGGAACAGCAGGCGAAAATCGCGCTCGGGAGCAAAGAGCACCAGCAAATTCAAAGGACTGGAGCCGTAATAGGATAGCATGGAAAGGAAGTTGGTTCCCATTCCCATAGACCAGTCGTAGAGAAGGCTCGTCCCTTCCTTAAAATGATCCCAGAGCTTCAGAATAAAGGGATAATATTGATGCCAGCCGTCGTAATTGATGATCTGATTATCCCCAAAGGGATAAACGTCCTGGAAAGCAAGGCAGATCAAAAAGGTCAAAAAGGGTAGCAGAAAAGAAAGGAGAAGAGGCAAATTCCCTTGTCCTTTTTTATCCAACCAATTCTTGCACTTTTTCATTTTATGATATAGGAGGGATCTTCTGAATCTTACCCCAAATCCGTTTTTCAGTTTTTCCGAGGTTTCGACGCCGTCATTTTCAGAGATCCGCTCCTCGGCAGACAGCAGTTTTTCCTGTTCCATTTGATTATCCTTTCCTTAGTAGAAGAAAAAAGGAGGTGAGATCCTCCTTTTTTCTTTACTGATAAACCTCAAACATTGACTGTGCACGAGGGGTACTGATGGCGTAATAGGACCCGCTTTTGGCACCCGGGATACGGGTGTAGGTCTGAGAGTAGGTGGAGAAATTAAAGATCATCTCACCCAGGTCCTTCAGATCTCCCTGATCGAAATCCGTGGTGCAGTTATAGTACAGATTATTCAAAATCGCCGATGCACGGGTCAGATTTGCAGGGGTCAAAAAGGTCACGCAAAAAGCACGGGCAAAGCCAAGCTGAGTATCCTCTCTGCCGGTGGTACCGTCGGAATAACCGCGGTAGCAAAGCATTTGCAGTGCCTGATCGCCGCTGAGCTTCTGATCTCCTGCCTTCAGATTGATCTTCATATTCTGGTAGGGGTCGTAATGGTACATAGCACAGGGAACCTTATAAGAAATGCCGCCCAAAATATCAACAAGATTGGCAAGGGCAGACATTGGCATTGCCGCATAGTAATCGGCAAGAACGCCCGTTTCCTGCTGAATAAAATTCTTAAAAAAGTTTACACCGCGGGAACCGTAGAGGGTTCCCAGCTTATATTGGTTTTTCCCCTCTACCACTGCCGTATCGGAGGGGATGAGGGCAACTGCCGCCTGATTCTTGGTGGCGTTTACGCCGACCAAAAAGATGGCGTCTGCATTTTTTTTGCTATGGTCCAATCCCAAAAGAAGAAAGGTGGCGGTGATATCCTTCTGCTCTACCTCCTCACCCTGTTCGGGAGCGGGCTCGGCATTCGGAGCCTCTTCCGGCTTCTTCACCGTTTCCTCACTATGCTCGGAGCCGATCTTGACCACGACGTCTTGCATCAATCCTTCCGCCGCCTGAATCAAAAACACGGCAACGGCAGAAAAGATCACGACGGCAAGTAAAAGAGTGATCAGATAATCACGCAAAGAACGCTTCATATCTTTCCTCCTAATATCATTTTTGTCTCTTAAGCATTTGTATTATACTACAATCCTACGGGCTTTGCAAGATTTTTTTATACCCGAAGGAATTTTTAACCGTTCTTTCTATATATGCCGATTCCGAAGTCCGTCGTCACACAAAGCTTCTCCAAGGCATTCAGCTTTTCCCGATCCCTTTCGGAGGTCTTGTGGGCGTAGGGAGTCATTCCAAACAAAGCGACGATATCCTCGTTGGAATTCAGCTCTATACGCTTTTGCACCCGTTTTTCCACAATGCTGTCCCAGCCCTCTCCCGGATCGGAAGATTCTTGATTTTTCAAGGGCTCTTCGTAAACTGCCTCTTTCAGCTCAAACAAATGCTCTGCAAGAGGATAGGCACGGATCAAAAGCCCACCCGGCTTGAGCACCCGCAAATATTCCTCACGGGCAAAGGGGGCGAACAAGGACAGAATTCCGTCTGCACTGCCCGAAGCAAGCGGCATCCGATAAGCACTGCTGACGAAAACCGTAGCAGTACCCTTCATTTTTTTGGCAACCAGCTTCGCGGCTTCTTTTGCGATATCGAAAGCGAAAAAATTCACCTCGCCCGTCTTTTCAAGCAATGTTTCGCTGATCGCGCGGGTGTAATATCCTTCCCCGCAGCCTGCATCCACCAAGGTACATCCTTTTTCGAAGTGCTCTGCACAAACCTCTTTCAAGGCGACAAGCAAATGGGCATAATACCCTTTTTCCAGAAAAGCGCGACGCGCCAGAAGCATCGCCTTATCGTCGCCGTGACCGCCGGCAGAGGATGAAAGCAACAGATTAAAATACCCTTCTTTTGCTCGGTCAAAGCTATGCCCTGCCTCACAACGCGCGCATTTTTCCTCCACGCAAAGCGGACGGGAGCAAACGGGACAAATCAGCATTCTTCACCGTACTCCTTAGCAAGCTCTACGTACATGGCGGCGTTTGCAAGGATCTTTTCCTTCCCTGCTTCATCCAATTCACGCACGATCTTTGCGGGAACGCCCACACACAGGGAACCGTCGGGAATGACCTGCCCCTCCTTGATCAAAGCACCTGCTCCAATCAGACAGCCTTTTCCGATCACGGCACCGTTCAGCACGCAAGCGCCCATTCCGATCATAGTCCCGTCTCCCACGGTACAGCCGTGGACGATGGCGTTGTGTCCCACGGTAACGTTTTTGCCCAGAACGACGGGGCAAGCCTTTGCCACGTGAACGGTGGCATTGTCCTGGATATTGGTGTTTTCTCCCACGGTAATGCTGTTTTCATCTCCGCGAAGCACGGCACCGTACCAGATATTCGCCCCCTTTTCCAGGGTTACGTCTCCGATCAAAACGGAATTTTCCGCCAAAAATACTTCCTGAGCCAAAACAGGCTTTTTTCCTTTATACGCACGAATCATAGTCTTTCCTCCGCTAATTACGTAAATACAAAGCCGGTGGCGCCGAAACGCCACCGTGCATTCTTACCGTGATACAAATAGTCTTGATACCGCCTCGCGGCTGACACTTCCGGCAAAACCGGGACAGCTCTTTTCCGTCTGAGTCAAATATTTTTTTCTTTCCGCACTCGGAACTACGGAGTGGTGAACGTCCTCTCCGATAAAGTCCAGAAAGCCGTTTTTATAAAGCTTCATCGCCTGCCTGCGGGAAAAAAATCCTCTCAGAGCAGAAAAATTCACCTGAAAGCAGCAGCCCATCCGTTTCAGCTCAGCCAAGAGCTCCATATCTTTCCAAAGAAACGAATAGCGGTCAATATGCGCCAAAACGGGGATCACGTTATAATCCTCGATCAAGTGAAGCAAACGATACTTGGTAGCATCAGTAAAATAGGGGGAGTATTCCAATTCCGTCAGCATATAGCGTGTCCCCCGATAACAAAGCGGATCAAGGCTCTCATTGTTGAACAAGGTCTCGCCAAGATAGACCTCGGCTCCCAGGGAAAAGACGAAATGCTTTGCTTCGGGAAGCGCTTTCACACCTTGGAAAAGCCCGTCTCTTTTTTCCGAAAAGGATCGAACCGACCTTTTATGCGGGTAATAGTGGGGCGTCAGCGCAAGGTGCGTTACACCGTTTTTCCGAAGCTGCACCAAAAGCTCCTTCGTTTCCTCTATGTCCCGCGCACCGTCATCGATCTCACAAAGGATATGAGAATGAACGTCAGCGAACATAGATTACTCCGGCTTTTCTTCCTTCGTATCGGCTTTCGCTTCGGTCTGCGTATCGGCGGCACCGTAACCGTAGCCGTACCGTCCGTAGCCGTACCGTCCGTAGCGGCTTCCGTAGTTCTTTCTTTGCTGCTGAACCCCGTTTGCCACAGCGCCCAAGATCTTTCCTCCCACGAACTCGATTTGATCGATGGTACGGCGAACCTCCTTGCGATCGGTGTATTTGGGTCGGATGACCAAAACGACACCGTCGGTTGCGGGAACGACGGACAGAGCGTCGGAAACAAGGGTAATGGGAGGAGTATCCAGAATGATGAATTCGTACTGCTCCTTCAGCTTGTCAAGCAGTTCGATCATCCCCCGGCTTGCAACCATTTCCGCCGGATTGGGAGAGATCGTGCCGGAGCAGATCACGTCCAGTCCGGGATAAACCTCTTTATGTACGATCTCCTCCAGCGCAGCAAAGCCGCTGAGGTAATTGGTAAGACCGGGAGTGTTGCTCTTTTTCAAGATGCGGTGCACGTGAGGGTTACGCAGGTCAAGGTCCATCAAAAGAACCTTTTTATTTCCTCTTGCGATGGAAAAAGCAACGTTGGCTGCAGTAGTCGTTTTTCCCTCGCCGGAAATGGAACTGGTAAACATAATGGTTTTACAGCCGGTTTTTGCCAGGGAGAAAAGCAAATTGGTACGAATGGTGCGATACGCTTCCTTTGCGGCGTACAGAGCACTTCCACCGGAAGCGCCGTAGCCGTAGGGTCGGGTCTGTTTCATTTATTTCTCCCCTTTCTTGTTGTTGGCAGAAAAGTCCGGAACGGTTCCGAACACGGGAATATCAAAAAGCTGGGTGATCTCGTCGGGGGTCTTGATGCTGTTGTCGAAGATCTCCTTCAGCACGACTGCAAACGCAGCGAGAAAAAATCCGAGCAAAGCACCGAGGAGAGCGATCTTCAAAGAGGAAGAACCGATCGAATGGGTGGGGAGCTTGGGAAATTCGGTAGCAGTAAGCTCACCGCCGTCATTGACGATCTTCTTAACTCGCTCGGGTGCTTTTTCCGCAACGGAAAGCGCAACGTTGTACGCCAGCTTCGGATCCGAGGAATGAACGGTCGCGTAAAACGTAGAGGTCTCCTCGACCACGGAAGAAAAACTCAGCATACCTGCGATCTCCGCGGGAGAAAGGTTCACTCCCGTATCCTTCAGCAGATCCTTGGAAACGATCTCCTGGAACGCTTCGCCATTCAAAAATTCCACGTACTGGGGTGCAACCGCAACGCCGTATTCGGGATTGTTCTCCATGGTACCGAGACCGTTGGCGTAAAACTTTACGCGTGCCTCGTAAACGGGATCCACGAAATACTGGTTATATACGTAGCCCCCTATTCCAAAAATGATCGCAACCACGATAATAAACACGATGCTTTTGGTGATCCATTCCCATATATTCTTTAACGAAATCTCCACTTTGTTTTTGTCCTTTCTCAGAAAATACGTTTTCGCTTTATTTCAGACCGGCAATGCCGCGATTGATCTCTTGCATCTGATCGAATTTCGTTTTCATATCCAGCGCAAGAGCAAGCTGGCTTCTGCCGCGCTCCAGATTGTGCTCGTCGTGCAGAGTCTTGAAATACGGATCTCCCAAAAGGTAATCCTCCAGAAAACGGCCTGCCAGCTCAAAGGTCATGGTGAGGGCACCCAGCGCCAGACTATCCAGCTCCTCGGGGGTACAAAAATCCTTGCACGCCGAAATGAAGCCCTCGGCAAAAGCGCGATAGAGATCCAGATCCAGAGAAACTTTGGAAAGATCCGGCTCGTCCTCTGCCGCGGAATTGGCAGAGAAACGGATGGCATCACCGAAGTCGTAGGCACAAAGCCCGGGGGTCACGGTATCCAGATCGATAACGCAAACCGCCTCGCCCGTATCCTTGTCGATCAGAATGTTGTTGTACTTCGTATCGTTATGGGTCACACGCAGAGGCAATTTTCCCGAAACACGCCCCTCCTCCAGTTTCGACCAAATGGGACGGTTTTCCTCCAAAATCGCGATTTCCTTTTCGATCTTTTTGCGGCGCCCTACGGGATCCTTTTCGCAAGCGTCGAAAAAGCGCTTCATACGAACGGGAGTATTATGGAAATCGGGCAGAGTATCGTTCAGCTCCGACATAGGAAAATCGCAAAGCTGCTTCTGGAACAGTCCGAAGGAATACCCTGCATTGCGCAAGACCTCTGGGTCCCCCGCTTGGTCGTAGGTGATGGTATTGTCGATATAGCGATACGCACGCCAGAAATTGGCATCGTCCTCGAAATAGTAGTTTGTACCGTCTTCTCTTTTGAGAAATTCAAGTACTCTTCCCTCGGGATTCGTTCCTTCGGAAATCAGCTTCTCGCGGATGTGGCACGTAACCTTATCGATATTCTCCATAATTCCGATGGGATTTCGAAATACGTAGGTATTGATCCGCTGGAGAACAAAGCTGTCACTCTTGCCTTTGCAGCGAATATCCACGCGGTGAGTAGAGTTGATATGTCCGCTATGAAACGTCTCCACGCGAAAGGAATCGTACGCGACTCCGAATTTCGTCAAAACAGAGGCGATTCTTTTGCTGTCGTAATTCATAGAAAAAAGATCCTATTCTCCGTTATTTTAAATCGATGCGGCACAAAAGCCAGGCAACGAGGGAAACTGCGATTATATCTTGTACATTATATCACTACCCCGCTTAAAAAGCAAGGATTTTTTCCGCAGAAAACAAAATCAGTACAGGGACAAAATTTTGCTGGTATGGATCAGATGTTCGTCAATTTCCTTTTTCATTTCAAGTGCGGCTTCAATATCGTAATCCACCACACCTTCTCCCTTCATCGCCACGACTCTGCCGTAGATCCCCTGAGACAAAAGCTGGGTTGCCTTTGCACCCATCAAAGAGGCGGCAACACGGTCACGAACCGTAGGACTTCCTCCGCGCTGAAGGTGACCGAGAATGGTCGTGTTGGTGGAAATGCCCGTTTTCTGGCGGATCTGCTCGGCGATCTCCATCGTGCCGCCGACACCCTCCGCATTGATCACGATATAGTGGTTCTTCCCCGCGTTGCGGCAGGAAAGAATGGGCTTAATGATATCTTCACCCACGTCGAATTCCTTTTCGGGAATGATGCACGCCTCGGCGCCGCCGGCAATGCCGCAATTAATGGCAATAAATCCCGCGTTTCGCCCCATAACCTCCACCACGCTGCAGCGCTCGTGAGAATAGGCAGTATCCTTGATTCGGTCGATCGCTTCCTTGACGGTATTCATAGCGGTATCGTAGCCGATGGTATAATCACTGCATCCGATGTCGTTGTCGATGGTAGCGGGAATTCCGATAACGGGAACGCCCACGCGGTGCAAATCTCTGGCTCCGCGGAAGGAACCGTCCCCGCCGATAACGACGATGGCGTCCAGACGGAAGATCTCCGCCATAGCCTTTCCTCTCTGTACACCGTCAGGAGTATTGAACACCTTGCTGCGGGCAGTTTTCAAAATGGTGCCGCCGCGATTGATAATATTGGAAACGGAGTGGTTGTTCATTTCGGAAATTCCGCCGTCGAGAAGCCCTTCGTATCCACGCTGAATTCCATAGACCTCAAAGCCGTGATACAAGCCGGAACGAACCACCGCGCGGATCGCCGCATTCATACCGGGAGCATCCCCGCCGGAGGTCATCACACCGATTCTTCTGATTTTGTTTTCCGTCATATTTTTCACTCCTTATTATATCGTTCGGAAATATTCCACTTAGTTTATCATAACACGATTTTTCTGCTCTTGCAACCTTAATACGCTTTTTTCTCAAGAAAAGATATTTTTTACCATCTGCAAAAGTTTTGCCACCTCTGCCGCCGTTGCATCGGAAAGGAACAGAACGGGAGCCTCCTTGCCTTTCGACAACAAGAAAGAGAAGCGGATCTTCTCGTCACGTCGCTCCGCAGTCCATGGGATCCCCTTGTCCAGACAGATCCGTAAAACACATAGCATCGGCAAAGTGCACAGTAATTTTTCATCCTCCTTACCGCAGCGGATGAGCGTTTCCAGAGAGGACGCCACACCTCCGCCATCGGAAAATTCCACGGAAAACCGAAGATGATCCCCCTCCTCGGTAACGTCCAGAAAAACAAAGCTTTCCCCCTCGTACAGACGTGCGAAGTGGATCAGATTCAATACCAGGTAAGAAAGGACCTCTCCTTCGGAAAGCACGTTGACGTGTTCCGGGAACCGAAAGGATGCGCGAATTCCCATAGCGTCCAGCGCCCTTTGCAAATAGTTGAAAAAGCCGCTGAGACTGCATATCTTTTTCTCCTCGCAAAAGCTGTCGCGGTTGCTGAGAAGCCTCAGGTAATCATCGCCGCTTCTGCGCAGTGAGCAGGCACGTGCGGCAATCTGATCCAGATAAGCCCCGTTTTTGCCGAAGGACTCCATCCCCTCTTTTTCAAAAAGTGTCCAGAAAAAGTCTTGCATCTTTCCCAAAATGGCTCTGGATAGCCCCTCCTGCAAGGGCAGAAAATGCTCAAAAAAGCAGAGCAAGCAGCCTCCGTCCCGCTCCGCAAGTCTCACCACCAGGTAAGCAATTCCATCCAAACGCATTTCCTGCAGAAAGTCACCGTCGAAGGAATTCGAGGGAAGTATTTCTCTGAGTTTGGACAAGGAGGGTAAAAGTCCCTTTGCCAAACGGTTGCGGTGCAGTATCTTCCCGTTTTTCGCCAAAGCGAGAACCGGATACGGCAAGCGCTCCATCCATTTTACGGTCTTTTCTTCCATCGTTGCCTCCAAACATCTTTTTTCGTTACTTTCACTCTATTATACCACAAACTCTCCCTGCGGGCAATAAGGAAGGGATGGATATCTTTATTTGTAAAAATATTATAAAAACAATTTTCTTTTTCAGAAAAGTATGTTATAATATCTTGATACTGGGCTTTTGTACCCTTTTGTAACAGCATTTTTGAAAGGATTACCGTATTCATGTCTTATTTCGCAGAAAAACTTGACCGTGTGGCTTTGCCCGTCATTGCACTTCGCGGGCTGGTGGTTTTCCCCGGCATCGACACCAGCTTTGAGGTAGCGCGTCCCCTCACCGTCCGCGCAACGGAAATGGCCTTGAAGGCTGACGGTCTCATCTTTCTGGTAGCACAGAAGGATGCAAGCATCGAAAATCCCGAGCCCGCAGACTTGCACCGCGTAGGCGTCATCGCCCGCATCAAGCAGTCCGTAAGGCTTCCCGATAAAAGCTTCCGCATTATTACCGAAGGTATTGCCCGCGGTGAGATCCAGAACATCTTCCGTCTGGAATCCGGTGCCTACACCGCAGAAGTATTCCGCCGCGACATCGTCGTGGATAATCCCAAGGAGGCAGACGCCTACCGCAGGAGCCTTCTTCACAGCATCGAAGAGCTTTCCGCCTTCCTGCCCAAGCTTTCGCAGGAGGTTACGGTGGCTCTGCAAACCATCGAGGATCCCGGATTTCTGGCAGACTTTACCGCCGCAAATATTTTGCGTAAGACCGAGCAAAAGGCAGAGATTCTTGCCATCTTCGACCCCCTGGACCGCGCCCTGCGTATGATGGAGATCCTCGGGGAGGAACTTCAGATTGCCAAAATTGAGCAAAAGATCTCCCAGAAGGTGCAGAATCACATGGGTCAGCAGCAGCGGGAGGCATATCTGCGCGAGCAGCTGCGCGCCATTCAGTCGGAACTTGGGATGGGAATGCCCGACTCTATCGGCGATCCCGAGGAGGACGACATAATGGGACGCATTATGAAGGCAGATCTTCCCGATCCCATTCGCGAAAAGCTGATCCTGCAAGCCAAAAAGATCCCCCATATGCCCTTTGGTTCCTCAGAATCCGCTTTGATCCGCGGATATATTGAGACCTGTCTGGAAATTCCGTGGAAGACCTATACCGAGGACGAGATCGATACGGAAAAGGCGCGCAAGATTCTGGATCGGGATCACGACGGTCTGGATAAGGTCAAGGAGCGCATCATCGAGTTTCTTGCCGCAGGCGTTCTGCGCGGTAAGGTTCAGGGACAGATCATTTGTCTGGCAGGTGCCCCCGGCGTAGGCAAGACCAGTATCGCCTCCTCTATTGCGGAGGCGCTGGGCAGAAAATACGTCCGCGTTTCTTTGGGCGGCGTTCGGGACGAGGCTGATATCCGCGGTCACAGAAAGACCTACATCGGTTCTATGCCCGGCCGTATCATCAACGCGCTGACCCAAGCAGGCTCTATGAATCCCCTGATCTGTCTGGACGAGATCGATAAATTGACCCGCGACTCCCACGGAGACCCCTCCTCCGCCCTTTTAGAGGTACTGGATTCCGCGCAAAACCACGCCTTCCGCGACCATTTCGTAGAACTGCCGGTAGATCTGTCCTCCTGTATGTTCCTGGCTACCGCCAACGAAACCTCCACCATTCCCGCAGCTTTGCTGGACCGTATGGAGGTCATTCACCTGAACGGATATACGGAAAGTGAAAAATGCGCCATTGCAAAGAATCACCTGCTCCCCAAACAGAAGAAGGAGCACGGTCTGCAAAAGGGAAATCTCCGCATCAGCGAGGGTGCCCTGCGCAAGATCATCCGCTCTTACACCCGTGAGCAGGGTGTTCGTAAGCTGGAACGCGAATTGGCACGCATTTGCAGAAAAAGTGCCAAGCTGATTCTGGATGGAGCAAAAACCGTCTCCGTAACGGAGAAAAATCTCTTTGATTTTCTCGGAAAAGAAAAATATTTGCCCGAAAGCCTTCCCAAAGCTTCCCGCATCGGGATCGTCAACGGACTTGCCTGGACGTTGGCAGGAGGTGAAATGCTGGAGGTAGAGGCTCTGGAGCTTCCCGGAACGGGCAAGATCACCCTGACCGGTTCCTTGGGGGACGTTATGAAGGAGTCCTGCTCCGCCGCACTGTCCCTGATCCGCGCAAGAGAAAAGGAGCTGGGGCTGAAGGATCCCGAATTTTATAAAAAATCCGACCTGCACATTCATTTTCCCGAGGGTGCCATTCCCAAGGACGGCCCCAGTGCAGGCGTTACCCTGGTTACCTGCCTTGCGTCTCTGCTCAGTGGCAAAAAGGTCCGCAGTGACGTTGCCATGACCGGAGAGATCACGCTTCACGGAAAGGTCCTCGCCATCGGCGGTCTTCGCGAAAAGTCGAACGCCGCTCTGCGCGCAGGAATCAAGACCGTGCTCATTCCCTTCGATAACCAGAAGGATCTGGAGGAAGTGGATCCCAAGGCACTGGAAATGATGGAATTTATCCCCTGCAAAACCGTTGACGACGTTTTGAAGGTGGCATTGGAGGCAAAATGAAGCCGATCAACAAAAACAATATACGTCTGACCATCAGTGCGGGAAGGCGGGATCAGTTGATCCGTGACGGACGCTGTCAGATCGCCTTTTCCGGCAGAAGTAACGTAGGAAAAAGCTCTGCCCTGAATAAGCTGATGAACCGAAAAAGCTTGGCAAGAGTCTCCTCCTCTCCCGGAAAGACCATTACCGTCAATTTTTTCGATATTGATTCCAGACTGTATCTGGTAGATCTGCCCGGGTACGGCTTCGCCAAGCGAAGCGAGCAGGAAAAACGCAAATGGTCAGCTCTGACCGATTCTTATTTTCAGAACCCGGAGCACATTTCTCTTGTGCTTCAACTGGTGGATCTGAAAACGGGACCCAGCCGTGACGACGAGGCGATGATCTCCTACCTGCAAGAGGTAGGGATCCCCTTCGTGATCGTAGCGACGAAATTTGACAAGCTGAACAAAACGGGTCAAACAAAAAATCTGAAGGAATTGCAGGACCGTTATTTTCCCGTTCCCGTGTTCCCCTTTTCTTCTCTCAGCGGCTACGGCGTGGAAAGCGTTTGGAAGCTGATCGAAACCACGGTCGAAGCCTTTGAAGGAAGCGAAGGCTGACGATTTATTTTTTATTGACATCCCCATAAACCGCACTCATTTTTTCGTATGCTTCCGCGTTTTTCGGTCATACTAAAAAGAAACCGAAGAAAGTGGGTGCCTATGAGAATCGGTCTGCTGGAAACCATACCCATCCTGCGGGAAAAGCTGAAAAGAGAACGAAACGCTTACCCTTGCGGCGAACAGATCGTTGCGGAAAGTCTGCGCAGAGGAGCACGATACGATCTGATCCTTTCCGACAAAAGCTATTTTCCCTGCAGTTTTCCCTGCCACGCGGAGATCTTCCTGATTCCCGGAAATGCCAGGATCGATGCCATTCCCGAAGAAGGCTTGCTTCTGACGGGCGGTATGGCACATTCGGACACCGTCAGCTTTTCCAGCATCGGAGAAGAAGACGCTTTGCTGTGCGTTCAGCGAGAGATCTTCCTGATGGGAAAAAGCATTTTACCCTTTGAACAAAAAGTGCACTTTGATCGCAATTTCAGTCTGTATAAAAATCTTGCTACGGGCTTTGCCCTTGCGCTTGCACGGATTTTATTTACGGAGGAGCTATGAAAGAAAAAAATCTTGCCATTGGCCTGGATGAAATTCTATCCCTCTTGTGTCCTACAAAAAACGGAGAGGCTCGCCGTCGCCCGACGGAGACCATGCGAAAGGAAGCGTTGGGACAAAACGCCCTTTGGGGGTATCCCGATACGCCCCTAACGCTGAAATTGGGTTACGGAGAAGGCAACCTTTCCCTGGAGGGAATCGCCCACCGCATTCTCAAGGAAGGTGAGGAATACATAATCGAGGAAGAAACGCTTCTTGAAAGAAGCGTGGACTTTTCCCTTTGCCGTGACCAGGCGCTTTTGCGCGCTCAGCTTCTGGGACTTGCACTTTGCAACACAAAGAAATTAAACCGCGTGACTCTTCGTCTCTCCGTTTATGCCGAGGGCAGAGTTCAGCGGGAGGAATTTCCTTTTGAGAAGGAACGCCTGAGCGATATTCTGACTCTGCGTGCCCGCGAAATGTTTGCGCTGATCCCTCTTTGGCAAAAGCCGGATACCACCATCGAATTTCCTCACAAATCCTTGCGGCAGGGACAGAAAAAGCTGATTCACGCCGCCTGGGACGCCATCTCCTCCTCGACGAAGTTATACGCCTGTGCCCCCACCGGTATCGGAAAAACCGCCGCGGTGCTATACCCCGCTCTGCGCGCTCTGGAACGCGGAAAAGCTTCTCAGATCTTTTACGCTTCCCCCAAAAACACCTTAAAATTACAAGCCGCCGCAACTGTAGAATCCCTGCAAAAACTGCGGGGGCTGAGAACCATCGTGCTTTCCGCAAAGATGGCACTTTGTCCAAAGCACTTAGAGGAGTGCGACGGAATGGATTGCGAATATCGGGAGGACTTCAGTGAAAAGCTTCCGCGCGCTCTTTCCTTCCTTACCGCCTTTTCCTGCATCACGGAGAAGGAACTGCTTTCCGCCGCCGAGCATTTTCACGTTTGCCCCTTTGCCCTTGCAAAAAAAATGGCAAGCTACTGTCACGTGGTCATCGGTGACTACAATCACGTTTTTGACCCAACACGCGCAATCTTCACTCCAAAAAAAGACGCGGTTTTGCTGGTGGACGAGGCACACAACCTGCCCGCCCGCATCCGCGAAAACAATACGGAAACGCTTGCTCCCGAGGATTTTGATCCCTTTTTCAAGGATACTTCACAACCTGCCTTGATGCTGAAGGAGCATTTCGGTACTCTCCTTTCCCTGTTTCAGAAGGTCGATCAAAAGAGAAAGAACTCTCAAGAGTACTTTTCCTTTGAAATTCACGAGGAGATCGCCAAGGAAGCCACGGCTCTTCTTCCCAAGGTCGCTTTTGCGCTTCACGAGGGCTTCGGTCTTTTGACGGAAGAAACGGAAAAGAGTCTTCGTGATTTTTACGGAAAGCTGAAAAAATTCGTTCGCCTGTGCAAGGAATACGACGAAAGCTTTGCCACCATCTATCCTCCCGAAGGAGGGATCCGCATTTACACGGTTGATCCCCGCGCCAAAATCCTGGAAGCTTGCGGCAAATGGAGATCGGTTCTGTTCTTCTCCGCTACCCTGTTGCCCGAGGCTTACTACTTCGATCTTTTGGCAGGTCAGGACGGGGACGAGTTTCTCGTTTTACCCTCTCCCTTCCCCCGCGACAATCTTTTCGTTGGGCTTTGCGGGGTGGACGTTTCTCATTCAAAACGATTCGAAACCGCACCGAAGATCTGCAGCATTATTCATTCCGCGGTCAGTGTAAAGGAAGGAAACTATATGGTTTTCCTCCCCTCCTTCGAATACCTCCGTCTGGTGTCCCAGGAATACAAGCGCCGCTTCTTTGAGCACAGAATTCTCATTCAGGATCGGGTGATGACTCCAAAAAAGCGCAACGCCTTTTTGGATGAATTTCGAAAAGAGCCTCACGGCACCTTGATCGGCTTTTGCGTGATGGGCGGTATTTTCTCGGAAGGCGTAGATCTGAAGGGCGAAGCGCTGTCGGGAGAAATTATCGTAGGAACGGGTTTCCCTCCGCCTACGCCGGAAGCGGAAGCAGAATGCGCCGCTTACTACAAACGAGAGATGGACGGAAAAAGCTTTGCCTATACCCTGCCCGGATGGAGCCGCGTATTACAAGCGGCAGGACGCGTGATCCGTTCCGAGGACGACCGAGGCTTCCTCATCCTCTGTGATATGCGTTTTCTCGGTGAGGATATCAAGGAGCTGTTCCCCGAAAGCTGGGAGGATGCCGAGACCATTACCCGCGACGCGGAACTGCGCGGCAAACTCAGCCGATTTTGGAAATAATCACGGTCAAACCGTAATCTGAAAAAAGGAGGAATATTATGTTCGGACGAAAAAAGCTTGACGATTTTTTCGATGATGATCTGTTTCTCGGGCATCTGGAAGAAAAATTAAAAAACGAAGCAAAGCAAGAAGAAAAAAAAGAAGCAAAAGAAGCGGATCCCGACGATTCCTCTGAAGAAATCCGCGTGGAGCACGCAGACCGTCCCCGGGATGAACATCTGATCAAAAATAAAGGTGCAGCACCCCGGCGCCGTCCTCTTGCTAATCCCGAGGCGATGCCAAAACCTGCACCCAAGAAAAAAGTCTCCGCCAAGAAGACGGAGAGCAAGGCTGAAAAATCCGATAAAAAAGAAAAAACACCCTTCAAGTTACTCCCCTTCAAGCCTTTCCCTGAAAAGAAGGAGCCGCCCAAGCCTCTTACCAAAGAGGAAAAGGAAAAAATGGTCAAATCCTCTTTGGACGGAATGTACGACGTATATCATAATCCGGAGTTTGCTCCCGATAAGAAGCTTTCAAAAAAGGAGCTCTGGCGATATGCAGTTTTGTTCCTGTGCATTTTCGGCTTTTTGGGAGCAGGAATTTTCGTATTCAATAAGATTTACAGCTATCATCGCACCTACGTTGTCAACGCCGAGCTGCAGGAGCTGGTAAAGAAGGATGACTATTTCCAAAGTGAATACCTGAAGAAAAGCCCTAACTGTGTCAACTCTCTGACCCCGCAAGACATTCTGAACGGAAAAAAACCGGAGATCACGGGAGGTCAGACCTATACTGCAAGTCAGCAGAAGCTGGTTGACAAGTTGCATCAGCTGAAAAAAATCAATGCAGATACTGCAGGCTGGATCATCATTGAGGGCACTGTGGTCAACTACCCCGTGGTATGGACGGACGTGACCAATTATTATCTGCGACACAATTTTTACGGTGAACCCTTGGCAAGCGGCTCCATCTATATCGATGAACGAAACTCATCCAAGGTCTCTGAAAACCTGAATACGGTGATCTACGGTCACAATATGAGCGACGGAAGTATGTTTGCCACGTTGCACGATTTTGACAGTGCCACCGTGTTCCACAGTGCAACCATCCAGCTTGCTACCCCCGACGGGATCTATATTTACAAGCCCTTCTCCGCCCACGAATCCGACGCTTACGACAACTACTTTGAAACCGATTTCGAAAGCGAGGAGGCATTCATCGAGTATTGCGAGCAGATGGCGTTTATTTCACGGCACCAGACTGACGTCAGCTTTGACAAGGACAGCCGTATCCTAACCCTTTCCACCTGTAAAAACGAAGGCGGCAGTCGAGACCGCCGCTTCGCTGTTCACGCTATTCTTGTAAAGGTCATACGGTAAAATCAATACCCGCGCGGCTCTCTCTGAGAGGACGCATAAAGGCTCCGACCGCCTTATGGTCGGGATGAACGATATATTCGTTCAAAGTCTCGAGGGACTCAAAGTCTGAAATCAGGATCAGATCCGCATTTTCGGGGTTGGCTCCCTCGGCACCGATCTCCACACGGCTGGAAAGGATCTGGGGAATTTTCGCGGGAAGTGCCTCCAGCATCGCCTTTGTGGCCAGCACGTTTTCCATCTTGCTTTTGCCGTCAGCTTCTTCCTTGAATTTAAACATAACGATATGACGAATCATAGTTCTCCTCCTTCGTTTTTTCTATATTCTAGCATAGTGAAGGCTGACGTGCAAGGAATATCAAAGTTTTTTCGTGTATTTTTTGTCGATTTTCATCAAATTGCACGAAAAAAATATAACAATTCATCCGAATTTTATTAAAATACTTGACATAATTTGTTTTGAATGGTATAATTCGTGTTAGGTAGTTTGAAGAAAGAGGTATTCATGGCTGAAAACACCGTTACGAATATGAAAAGTTCCGATGCGGAAACGGTTCGCCGTGCCGCTTCCGGTGATGATGCCGCCTTTGCCGAGCTTGCCGCTCGCTTTAAGCCTGTAATTCTTCACGTTCTGTCCACCGTATCCGTTCCCGAGGAGGACAGAAACGACCTTTACCAGGAGGGGCTGATCGGTCTTTATAAAGCCGTTCTGCTCTACGACCCTTCCCTTTCCTCTTTTTCCACCTTCGCTTCCGTTTGTATCCGTTCCGGAATTGCCGACGGAATGCGGCGCTATCAAAAAGAGCACAGCATCCGCGCAGAGGAAATTTCCACTGAGGAGATTCCCGATGTAGGTGCAGGAAGTCCCGAGCGAATTCTATTGGGAAAGGAAGAGCTTTCTGCTCTGCTCGAGCAGATCGACCAAAATCTTTCTCCAATGGAGCGCAAGGTTTTCGGTCTTCATCTTCAAGGAAAAAAAGGTTTTGAGATTGCGCAGATCCTGGGCAGGGAACAAAAAAGTGTGGAAAATACGCTTTTCCGCGCAAGACGAAAGCTGGTAAAGCTTTCCTGAATTTAGTCTATATGCCCGAGTAGCTTAAAGAGAGCGTTTTGATCGGCAGATTAAAAAGGGTGACGGTGCGAGTCCGTTCTGGGCAAATTAAAAAACACGAGGTATGGCAAATGTACGAAGACAAGACACTGGTATGCAAGGATTGTGGTTGCGAATTCGTTTTCACCGCTGGTGAACAGGAATTCTACGCCGAGAAAGGTTTCCAGAACGAACCCCAGAGATGCAAACCCTGCAGAGACGCAAAGAAGAACGCTTCCAGACAGGCAAGAGAGTATTTCACTACCACTTGCGCTAACTGCGGCAAGGAAGCAAAGGTTCCCTTCCAGCCCACCAGCGATCGCCCTGTTTATTGCAGCGATTGCTTCGCAGCAATGAAGGAGAACAACTAATTTGTTCTAAAAAAAGAACTGCCATAGGCAGTTCTTTTTTTGCTCTTTTGCAAAAAAAAGCTCCAAGCAAATTATCTTGGAGCTCTTTTCTTAGAACAGGGTGATGTCAATGGAGGGACCAATCACAACGGGATCATCCCCTTTGTCGGTGGGTTCTACAATGGAATCATCCAAAATATCTTCAGTCAAAAATCCGATCGCTTCCAATGCGGGTTCCTGATATACTTTTTTCATTCTTTTTCCCTCTCAATTCATTACGCGCACTTATTACAGGCTTTGGCTAAGCGGACACAAAGGACCGGATCGATCACCATTTTTTCATACCAAAGCACTTTCACACTTTATAATATACCATTGAAATTCATTTTTGTCAATGGCAACGAGCTTATTTTCGATACTTACCGAAAAATAAAAGGAAGACCGAGACTCATAAGAGCCTCGGTCTTTTTTTACTTCAGAAATCAACCGAAAATGTCAATGGGAGGACCGACTACTACGGGAGTATCGTCCTTATCTGCATCGACGATGGAGCCGTCCAGGACGTTCTCCGTAGAAAAGTCGATTTCGATAAAATCAGGAGTTTCGTACAGCTTCACTTCTTATACCTCCTGAGCCTTGACATAGGCATCTGCTGCCTGAATGTATGCCAACGCATAGTTTGTGATCTCGGTTTCGTTGATTGCATAGATCTTCTCAGCCAGAGCATCTACGCGGACCGTCATGGTGAACATAGCAGCCTCGGCATCGTCGGTGATAACGATGTTGAGTTCCTTGGTCATCTTGGAAACGTTGACGTACATATCAACCGTGAAACCGAATTTTCCGCTGGTTTCGTCTGCAGTCTCACTGCGAGTGATTACACAGGAGGAAGTTACGTTCACGCCGTTGACCCAGAACTGCAAGGGAGTATCTGCCGCTACGGTTTCGCCGGTGAGACGAACGCCGATGGCATCGGTCATTACAAGACCCACGGTCTTCATATTCAGACGTTCAGCATCCACAGCCTCGGGAGCCTTGGAAGCAGTCCAGTTCACATCCTCGGTAACGGGAGCGCCGTAGAGTGCTTCCTGCTCGTTGGCTTTTCTGCCCAGATCCGCAATGGATCTGAACAGCTGGGCATTTACTGCGTTGGGAACGGTTTCGGTATAGTGCTTTGCGCCCTGATCTGCAAGACCGATCACGGTCATTTCCGAGCTGTAAAGGTAGTTACCTTCACAAGTGATCGCCATATCGAAATCGCCAAGACCCAATGCGCTGAGTACTACGGTATAGTAGCCGCCCTTAGCCTGACCGATGTTGTCTGCGTTGACGGTTCCGAGAACGGTGCCGTCTGCTGCGGTAAAGGTAAATTCGTAGTCTGCGGGCAGAGCATCAACTTCATCTGCGGCAAACATCAGCTTGATCTTGATCTTGTCGGAAAGAAGCAAGGTTGCTGCCTTGATATCAACGCCGTTTCCGCGAAGCTCAACTTCTGCTTCCCCTTCGATCAGGGATGCGGAGCCGAGCACGCCGTCGGAAGTCGTATAAACGATTACTGCATCGGCATCGGCTACGGTCACGTAGGTACGTGCCAACCACTGCTGCTTCTGGTTGACCTGCAGGGTGCCGGTCAAGGAAGCGATCTCAAGAAGGGTGTTTCTGCCAATATTCACTACCACGTCTGCGGAAGCGTCAAAGGTGTCGATATCCTTTACCTGAGAATAGAGGGCAAGAGCCTTGCCCGCTGTGGGAACGATATTAAGAGTAGAGCCTTCGGTTGCATAGATCGTAGCGGTGGGAGAGCAAGTAAAGACGCTGCGCTTAAAGTCACCGCCGTAGATGTTCAGTTCGGTAGAGCCGTTGATCAAACGGTCTTTGTAAACGGGATCGCCCAGGTAAGTACCGCCGCAAACCTGACCGATGAAGGTACCGTCGTAAATGTTCAAAGTTGCTTTGCCATTTAAAGTACCGTTTCGGGTACCTCCTGCGATACCGTTGATCGCAGAGCTACTATAGACGTTGAAGGTTCCGCCGTAAACGGTAGTCTCAACGTCAGCGTTCAAAATGAGATTTGCGTTACCGCCTGCACCCCAGAAGCCGGTGAAGTTACCGCCGTTGATGACGTTCGTAACCGCAACGGTTTTGCCTGCGGGAGCGTTGACGACACCTGCGCCCGCACCGTAAACGTAAGCGGTATCAGCATTGAAGCCTTCGTAGAGGGTATTGGTGATGGTACCGGTGGTGGGTCTGTTGGCACCGTGTCCCAAATAGTTGTGCTCAGCACGCAGGGTTACTTCCCAGAAATTGTTGACAAGGTCAATGGTCATAGGAGTCGAACCGGTTCCGATACCGCCCAAATAATTCGAAGCAATATCTGCCTTGTAAAGGTTGTTGGTAATGGTACCGCCGGATACGCCTGCGGCAATGGTGGATCCTTCTGTTGCATCGTGAGATCCAGAAGCGCTTCCGCCGAAGAAGGATGCCAAGAAGGTGCCGTTGTGAATATTATTGGTAACGTTCAGAGTAATGAAATAAGGTTCAAGATCAATCTGCTTACTGATGTAGGCATTCCTTGCGTTGCCGCCGTAGTAGGTGTCGGTAAAGGTGCCGTTCCATACGGTGTTTTCGATGGTGCAGTTGGACCTATTGGCGTAAGCGTTGGCAGCAATTATACCGCAGTCGCCGCCGTAGAAGGTCTTTTCAAAGACGGGTGCGGTTTCGGGCTTATCTTTTTCACCAACTACGTTGTAAATGGTTCCCTCAACGCCCTTGTTCAAGTAGGAATTGTAGTAGGTCTTGCCGCTCTTGTAATAGGTGGGACCGCAGTTACCGCCGTAGAAGACGTTCTTAAAGGTACCGGATTTTACGTTGTTGTAAATATTGTTCTGAACGCATCCGCCTCGGGCACCGCCGTACACGATGCAACTAAAGGTACCGCCCTCGAAGTTATTCACAACGTCGCCGAGCACCTGGCCGGTCCAGTTTTGGTTACCGGTTCCGCAAGCAAGCATCTTGCTTGAGCCGGTGAAGTTTGCCGTGCCGGAAATGGTATTGGTAACGGATTTTACGCTCTTTCCGCCGTAGCCGCCCAGCAAAACGTCGCCGGTGACGGTGCCGCCGCTGATCTCGGTTACCAGATCACCCAGAGTCGCAGAATCTCCGCCGTAGATCACGTAGAACGCGTTGTGAGTACCTGCTGTAAGCTTGGTCTCAACCTTGTCGGTTACGGTCGTGGAGTAAGTTCCGTTGTAGCCGTTGGTGTTGGCACCGGTCAAAGAGTTCAGGACAGAGCCGACCGTCTTTGCATTGGTACCGCGGAAGTTACCGACGGAGCCGCCCTGCAAGTAGTTTTCCACGCGGGCAGCAGTGGTGGAGTCGGTTCCGTAATACAAGCCACTCGCTGCGACGTAAGTTCCCAGAAGACCTGCCTTGACGGTATTCTTAACCGTATCGGCAGAGCCACCGGTAGTACCGTAATATTTCCAGATGGAACCTCCGTCGATCTCGGTGGATACGTCTCCGCTCACCGTATTGTTACGGGAGCCGTAGAAAGTGTCGATATCAATCCCTTTTCCCGTATCTGCATCGTAATCAGTTCCCTTGACGGTAGTGGTCAGGGAAGGAAGGGTAGCATAGTAAGCAGTGGTGAAGGTGGTTGCTACGACGTTGTCGCCGACGTTTGTAGTAACACCGCCGCCGTAGGTATGATTCAGCGCAACTTCGTTGGTAGAATCATAATCGTACAGGCCGTAAAACGTAGCAACGGTAATACCGCTGACGTTATTGGTAATGGTTCCGCCTACGTCCTTTTTGAACACACCGTACAAAACGTCGAAGGTACCGCCTTCGATATTGTTGACCACGTTGCCGGTTATTTCGGTTCCGCTGCGGATACAGTAGAAGTCGTCTCCGGGGAAGGAGTTTGAAACGCCTTCCACGGTTTCGCGGACCGTGGTAGTAACGTTGCCAACGGTGGGAGAAGCCGAGGTGGAATCGGAAGAATTGTAAAAGTCATACTCAAAGGTACAAGAGTCAATGACGGTAGAAACGCTTCCTACGTCGGTAGCACTTCCGAGCGCATAAAGATGCTTGGTATTAAAGGTACATCCCGTGAAAACGTTGGTAACCTTTTCTACGTAAAAGTTTGCTGCCGCGGCATTTGCGTTATTGTGTGCACGGTAGCCGGTGGGATTCAGATTGTAGGATGCGGGATCGTAGATCACGTTGGTCAGGTTGTTCTTGATCTCGCAATTTGCGGTTTTGCTGGCTGCGGAAATTCTGGTAGCGCTGTATTCGGTCAGGGTGGCGTTGGAAATGTTTACCTCTACGCCGCGGGCACCGTACAGACCGATATACCCGATCCCCTTGCCTGCATTACAGCTATCCAAGGTTACGGTAACCTTACCGGCAACCTCCAGGTTGTCCGAACCGCAGATATAGTGAGAAGCACTTCCCGCCAGGTTTTTAGCCTGCACGGTAACGTTACCGTACTTGTTTTCACCGGAAACGTCGGTTATGGTAGATCCGCCACCGTAAAAAATACGAAGACCCGTACCGGAAAGAGAACAATTCTCGGCAATAACCTCAACGTTTCCGTTCTCGATCTTGTTGCCAACGTGTCCGCCTGCCTCGTCACCGGCGATAGAGCTCACGGAGCCGCCGGTTACCTTGATGATGGCAGTGTGAACGCGTGCGGGATACTCAGCCATATAACCGCCGAGACGGGAAGTGATGGTGCCCGAGGTCACCTCCAGCATCGCCTTAGTATCGGCAGGGGTAATGGTAAGATTTTCGGAAATCACGGCTGCATAAGCATCTTCGCCGGTTTCACTGTTACGGGTAGCACCGACCGCGCAGGGACCTGCATCGATAGAGTTGGTGCTGGTTTTACCGATTTCACCGGTGGATACAAAGCCCGTACCGGTAAAGGTGACGGAGGTCAGAATGCAGCCGTCCTCGTCCTTGAGAGCCTCTGCGTCTGCCTCGGTCCAGCCCTCGAACGCCTCGGCGGTGTAGTTATCGCCGAATACGTGAGAGCCGAGATGGAAGGTAGCAACGTTATTCAGGGTAACGTTACCGGAGCCTGCAAAAAAGCTGGCGCCCACGTTATACTCGGTGCCGCTGAAGGTTGCGGTTCCAACCACGTAAGAATGCAAATCCAAGGTCAGATCCTTAAAGGTATAGTCGTTGGCGCAGGCAATTTTTTCTGCGCTGACTGCGATGGTAGAAGCGTCGCTTTCCTCGGTACCCTGAATGGTAATGGGAAGCTTTTTACCGGTAGAGGTGAAGATGGTCTTCTGACCGAACAGCAATTCGCTGTTCTCTACCTTTGCTTCAAAGTTTCCGGCAAATTTGATCACGAGAGTATTTCCCTCGGTCCATTCGCCTTTTTCAATGGCCTTCTCCGCCGCCTCAAAAGCAGCCTGGAAGGTGTCGAACTGCTTGTCTTCGTCGATCCCTTCGGTGTAGCCTACACCGTAAACGACCTCTCCTTCCGCGCTTACGCCGGTGAACAGAATTCCCAGCACACAGCCACAGAGAAGAACGAAGGCAAGAAGCACAGCCCAAAGCTTTGTGTTTCTCATACTTTTCCTCCTGAACGTTGCCACATTGTTTATATGGGGCTTATTGTTTCGGAGAAAGAATAAGCCCGTGTAACGGTTCCGTTACACTTTAGCCGTCTTTCTCCATATTTATATGATCAGCGTTTCTGAATCGAGAGCACTGATATACAGTATAATGTTATCACTTCGTTTCGTTTTTGTCAATGAACAAAAGAAGTTTTTTCCCTTTTTTCACAAAAAAAACGAAGCTCCGGGGGAGCTTCGTTTTTTTCGTCTTTATTTTTTCAAGTGGAGATATTCCTGTCCGTTGCGGCTCTTTGCATTGTTGACGATCTCGCCGTATTCGGAATAGTCCTTATCCTCCAGACCGGGGATCTTGCGATAGCCCTGGCCGATGTTGCACTTGTTCTCTACCAGAGTTCTCTGCAGGGTAGGAACGTCCACGTCGCCCGGCTTCACGCCTGCTTTCAGCGCAAGAGCGGCGGCGGTTCCTGCGGCTTCGCCCATTGCCATACAGCACATGATCAAACGGGTTCCGCTCTGACCGGGCACGTCGGAGGACAGGTTTCTGCCTGCCGCCAGAACGTTATCCAGTCTCTTGTGCACCAGTGCACGGTAAGGAATGTCGTAGAAATACTGCTTATCCGTTTTGATCAGATCGGACATAAAAATTCTCTTGATGCCGTCATCCGGGGGCATCTGAGAGCCCCAACCCGCCATATTGGAAACATAGGCTTCCTCTCCGTCGGGAAGAGTACCCTTAAACCACTTCATATTGCCGGACTTGGTAAAGCCGTGAAGGTCAAAGCCGTGGTAGCTGATGGCAATTACGTCATCGTGATTCTTGGCAGTGGCGATATCCATACCGGTCACGCGGTACTTACCGACGATTCTGCGGCTTTCGCGAACGCCCAAAAGAGTGCCTGTATAGGAGAGGTAGCTGTTCTCAAAGCCGGGGATATTCTCCTTGATGAATTTTGCAAGGATATCCACCTGTTCTCTGCCCTCTTGGTACATACGGGTCAGGTCCTCGTTCTTGGTGGGGAAGCAGTTTCTGGAGTGAGCAAAGCAGATGCTTACCTCGTCCATACCGCAATTCTCGGGACGGCCGGGAAGCCAGGTCATCCAGTTCAGATGGTTGTCGATGTCGGGAAGCTTTCCTTCTTCGATAACGTCGGAAAGAAAACGGATCCACTTGGGGTCGGTATTGCGCAACTCGCTCTCCATATATTTTTCGCGGTTTACGCCGCCCAGAACGAATTCCAGAGAACAGCCCATAGACATATGGTCCTTTTCTCTGCCGACCTCAACCTCGCCGCCTGCAAAGTAAACCAGATCAGAGTCACCGGAGCAGTCGATAAAGGTCTTTGCCATAATGCTTCTTCTTCCCTCTTTGGTATGGATAACGATTCCCTTGACGGTGTCGCCGTCCACGATGGTATCGATCAGCGGGGTAACCAGAAGCAGGTCACAGCCGGAATCCTTTACCATACGGTCAAAGACCAGCTTGTGCTTTTCGGGATCGGAGTTGCGTTTTCTCAGACCGTTTATCTCAAGCAGTTTGGCAAACAGTTCCTGTCCCAAGCCGGAGGGGAAATCCAGAGGAATGTTTACGATGCCCATGGTAGCAAGCCCGCCCAAAGCAGAGGTATTCTCAATCAGAATGGTTTTTGCGCCGCCGCGGGCAGAAGCGACCGCAGCACCAACGCCTGCCATACCGCCGCCTACGACGACCACGTCGTATTCCCCGTACAGAGGAGCGTATTCGTTTTTGAACTCGGAATAAGCAATCATTTTTTTATCTCCTTACTTTAAAGTGGATTTTTATGCTTCGTATTCAACAATGGCGCCGGGCTGGCAAGCGTCGTAACAGCTTCCGCAGCCAAGGCACTTGGTTTCGTCAATTTTGGCGGAAATATCTTCCACGATGGTAATTGCTTGAACGGGGCACTCGTACAGACAGGTCATACAGCACTGGCATCCGCCTTCAACGCGATATTTTTTAGCCATGATCTTCACTCCTTTTCCTTTAATAAAGCACATTCAAACTGTGCGAACACACGCATTACGTCACCGCGTCCCAGATCCCGCCTAATGGTATCGGGATCCAGTTTTTCTCCCTTGAAGGTAGGGGGGAACACGTCCTCCAGTTCTGTGCCCTCAGGCATTTTCTTTCCCGTAAGGCGGTGGGCAAGCTCTGCGGTGGAGAGCATATCGTCGGGCATTTTTACCGCGTATGCCGAAGGGTCCTCCACAACGAACAGCTCCTCGGCATCCACGGACTCCACACCCAGCAAATTCCGACTCATAAAGGCAGAGATCAGATTGACATCCTCCAACGCCCAAGGGTGTCGGGTATCGGTAAGCTTGTAGGAAAAATTTTTCTCTGCATCCATCTGAACGAAGGTGTTTTTCACCTTGCGGGCGTTGCGCAAAAACAGATCTTGGGGAATCAGATTATCGTGTTTGCCTCCTTCCAGAAGAAGAGGCTTGGGTGCAAACAAACCGTAGATCTCCCACATTTCCGCCTTAAACGAGGAGCCCAGCAAAAGATTGCAGGCACAGTGCCGACGCTCTTTTTGCAACAGATAGGAAACCTCCGAGGGATAACCGCAGGATGCAAGGACGGCAAGTTCGGGAGCAAGAGCCGCCAGGAACAGCGTCAAGGTTCCGCCGCCGGAATTTCCGCAGGCACCGAAACGCCGTGCGTCGAAGCGAGGATCCCTTGTCATACGGCGAACGGTCGCCACCGTTTCCATCACGATCAAGCCCTGCAGGGTCAGGCCGCAATAAAAGGGGGCAACGGCAAGCCAATGATCAGGAGCCTTAAACTCAGCAGAACGGAAATTGCGGTCACCCTGACCGATATTGTCCATTACGAAAGCCGCGATCCCCAGGCTTGCAAGTCTGTGTCCCATTGCCATATAGCCGTCACTGCAACGCCCCGCGGAGCCGTGTCCGCAGCACACGAAGACCAGGGGAACTTTTTCTTCGGTACAAGGCATATACAGAGTAGAAGCACCGTAAAAACCCTTCCAGGTCTCGTAGCGGTATTGAATCGCATCGTAAGAGCCGTAGGAGGTTCGGGAAACCTCCTCCATCTCACCGATCTCGGGAAGAAGCTCCTCGCGGTAGCCAAGCATAGACTTGACCTGGGAAAGGATCTTCCCCCGATCCTCCGCCTTCCAAGGAGCAAAGGGCTTCTTTTCCGCACGGGCGGCGGCAAAGCGTCTTTCGTATTCATCAAAAACGTCTGTGGTTTTTTGCCATTTTTCTTTCGACATAGTCCTAACCTCTGAGAAAATTACGCTTTCATTATAATCCATCTTCCGATATTCTTCCATACACATTATTCTTGAAAAGTTGTACGATTTTCTAATTTTCCCTTGCTTTTCTTTCTTGGGTACGATATACTGAAAACAAGAAAAAGCAATGCAAAAGGAGATGCAGATGTTCCTTCCTCTCGAACAATTGAAATATCACGATTTTACACTGAAAAATATCAATATTTTTCACCAGACCCCCGCCTATCGCATTCTGAACCCTCGCCCAAACGGACGGCGCGCCAACGGATTTCTCTACATTTTACACGGACGTTGCCGCTACACCTTTGAGGGGGGCAGCTTCGAGCTGGTACCGGGCTCGGTCACCTATCTTCCGAGCGGATCGAAGCACACCTTCGAGGTACTCAGCGAAAGCATCGAGTTTTACCGCATCGATTTTGACGTGGTGATCGAAGAAGAAATTGTACGTTTTTCCACCGGCCCCATCAAGCTTTGCCACAGCGCAGGCCACGCCTGCAGTGAGGCGGTACAGCGCCTTGCGGACGGATATGAATTTCTGCACGACAGCGTGGCAAAAACCGCATTGCTCTGCACCATTTTTCATTCCTTGGAAATGGAAAGCGCAAGCAAAAGCGCCGCCAAGCTCTCTCCCGCCGTGCGCTACCTCTTGGAGCATTTAACGGAAAAAGTGAACTGCGCTCACTTGGCTTCCATTTGCTATCTGTCCACGGCACAGTTTTACAATCTGTTTCGCGAGGAATTCGGCTGTGCACCGCTGGAATACCGCAATTCCCTGATTTTGCAGAAAGCGGAGAGCTTTTTGCGCTCCGGTTCTTTTTCCGTAACGGAAATCTCGGAAATGCTGGGCTTTGAAAGCGTTTCCTATTTCAGCCGTTTTTTCAAAAAGCACAACGGCAAAAGCCCTTCGGTTTTCCAAAAAGAAAAAATGTAGCGATTTTATACCAAAATCTTATCAAAAAAGGTGTAAAAGCATTGACTTTAAAGGAAATGTGCTTTATTTTATAATCAGAAGTTCAGATAATTCGGGAGGGAATTTTATGTTTCAAGCAGGCTTTTCCAGGTTGGACGTGACCCCGCCTTTCGGGAGTCCCCTGTCCGGTTACAGCAAAAAAAGGGAAGCAGACCACATCATCGACCCCCTTGAGCTGAACTGTGTCGCTTTCTTCGACGGAGAAAACACTGCCGTTCTCATTACCGCAGATTTTTTGTCGGTCAGAGAAAGTGCCGCCACGTTCATCCGGAACAAAATTGCGGAGCGTTGCGGCATTCCCGCAGACCATATCTTTATGCAGGCGCTTCATCAGCACACCTCCATTCGTTTGGGCACTCCCGCCACCGGCGGAGGGAAGCACTTCAGGGACGAAGCGTATTTTGACGTGCTGTGGCGCAAATACTGCGACCTGGCACAGAGCGCCATTGCCGATCTGAAGGACGCTACCCTCTCCTACGCAGTGGGAGAGACCGCCGAGCAGATCTCCTTCGTCCGCCGCTACCGTATGAAGGACGGCTCGGTCAGGACCAATCCCGGCAGAGGAAAGGGGTATCTGGTTTCCCATCCTCTGGACGAGCCGGATAATTCCGTTCGCCTGCTCCGTTTCAAGCGTGAGGGTGCAGACGACATTGCCATCATTAATTTTGCCTGTCACCCCGACGTCATCGGCTACATTGATCCTACGGGTTTTTCCGCAGACTGGCCGGGCTACGCCAGAAGGCACACGGAAAAGGCACTGCCCGAGGTAAAGGCGATCCTGGTCAACGGCTTCCAAGGCGACTCCAACCATATCAATCCCTTCCGTCCCAAGGAGGAGGAACAGAAACGCCGCGGCGTACCCCATTCATCCTTTATGGGCAAGACCATCGCGGACGCGGTGATCTCCCTTTGGGAGAAGACCGAGCCTATGGAAACGGGCAAGATCTGGGGCAAGATCGAAATGCTCTACGTCCCCACCAACAGAGAAGGCTTCGAGCGCATTGAGGAATGTCAGCAGATCCTTTGCGAGATCGCGCGGGGTGAACGGGAGCCCTTCCCCAATTCCACCGTCTCCTCGGAGATCCGCCGCATCGCCTCCTTCCCCGGCGAGCTTTTGTTTCAGAAGGTTCCCGTCAGTGCCCTTTGCATCGGCGGGGCGGGCTTTGTCGGCTTTGGCGGTGAGCCCTTTACCAAGTACATTCAAATGGTCCGCGAAAAGGGCGGCGAGATTTTTATGATGACCGCTTGCCAGTGCAACGGAAGTCAAGGGTATCTGCCCACGAAAGAAGCTTTCGAGCAAGGCGGTTACGAGGCGCACTCCTCTCGCTTTGATCCCGTTCTCGAGGAGAAGCTGACCGAAAGCACGGAAAAATTATTAAACGAATATAAATTGCATTGATCAGGAGGTAAAAATATGTTTCAAGCAGGTTTTGCAAGAGTTGATATCACCCCGCCCTTGGGCAGCCCTTTGGCAGGGTACTCCACCAGACGTATTTCCGACCACGTACTGGATCCCATTGAACTGAACTGCGTTGCCTTCTCCGACGGAGAAAATACCGCCGTTCTCATTACCGAGGATCTTCTTTACGTGATGGAAAACGTTGCCACCCCTCTCCGTGACCGGATCGGAAAGGCTTGCGGCATCCCCGCAGATCACGTTTTTATGCAGGGACTGCATCAGCACACTTCCCTGCGCATCGGCACCCGTCCTCACGTATGGGGCCCCGGCTTTAACGATCAAACTTATCTTGACGTGCTCTATCGCAAATTCTGCGACGTGGCACAGCTTGCCATCGCAGATCTGAAGGATGCCGAAATGCTTCAGGCAGAGTCCGAGACGCCCGAGCCCATCTCCTTCATTCGCCGTTACCGCATGAAGGACGGCTCAGTCAAGACCAACCCCGGCTTCGGCAACCCTGAGGTGGATAAGCCTCTTGGGGAATCGGATAACACCGTGCGCTTGCTTCGTTTCAAGCGCGAGGGCGCAGACGACATTGCCCTGGTCAATTTCTCCTGTCACCCCGACGTCATTGGCGGCACGGGCTTTACCGCAGACTGGTGCGGCTTTGCAAGAAGGTACACCGAAAAGACTCTGGAGGGGGTTAAGTGCATCCTGGTCAACGGTGCTCAGGGTGACTCCAACCACTTCAACGTATTTCTTTCCCGCGAAGAAGGCTTGAAGCGCCGCGGCTACAAGCACGCCGATTTTATGGGAAAAATGATCTCCGACACCGCCGTTTCCCTCTGGGATAAGGCAGAACCCATGGAGACGGGCAGAGTTTGGGGTAAGGTAGAAATGATCTACAACGCCACCAACACCGAAGGTATGGATCGCATTGAGGAATGCCAGCAGATCCTCCGCGAGGTTGCCCGCGGCGAGCGTCCCAAGCTGAATCTGAATGACGCAGGCGAGGTCTCCCGCATTGCCGAGCTGAAAAGAGAGCTTCTGTTCCAGAAGGTTCCCGTCAGCGTACTCTGTATTGGCAAGGCAGGCTTCGTGGGGTACGGCGGAGAGCCCTTTACCCGTTACGCAGCAAACGCCCGTGAGGTAGGCGCACCTATGTATATCATCACCGCTTGTCTGACCAACGGAGGACAAGGGTATCTGCCCACCAAGGAAGCCTTTGACGAGGGCGGCTACGAGGCAGGCTCCTCCCGTTTCACTCCCACTCTGGAGCAGGAAACCAAGGAAAGCGCAAAGAGACTTCTGGACGAATACAAACGCTTATAACTACGGAGGAAACTATGTTTCAAGCAGGTTTTGCAAGAGTTGACGTAACCCCTCCATTGGGCAGTCCTCTTGCAGGAAATTCCCAATACCGTCCCGCGGAGAAAATTCTGGACCCTCTGGAGCTGAACTGCGTCGCCTTTTCCGACGGAGAAAACAAGGCGGTTCTCATCACGGGAGACTTTCTGTACGTGATGGAGGATGCGGCGACCCGTATCCGAAAAATGATCTCCGAGCGATGCGATATCCCCGCGGAAAACGTCTTTATGCAGGGACTGCATCAGCATACCTCTCTGCGCATCGGCACCCGTCCTCACGTATGGGGAAAGGGCTTTGACGATCAACCTTACCTTGACGTTTTGTACCGAAAATACTGCGACGTGGCTCAGCTTGCCCTTCGCGACCTGAAGGACGCCACCCTTTTTCTTGCGGAAAAGCAGGTCTCCGATCCCCTCTCCTTCATTCGCCGCTACGAGATGAAGGACGGAAGCTTTAAAATGAATCCGGGCAGAGGAAATCCCGACATCGTACGCCCCATCGGCGAAGCGGATAACACCGTGCGCCTGCTCCGCCTCAAGCGAGAGGAGGGAGAGGACGTTGCCATCGTGAATTTTTCTTGCCATCCCGACGTCATCGGCGGTAAAGGCATTTCCGCAGACTGGCCGGGCTTCGTAAGAAGATACACGGAAAAAGCCCTTGAAAACACAAGGTGCATTCTGATCAACGGATTTCAGGGCGACTCCAACCATATCAATCCTCTGCGGGATCCCGTTGAGGATAAAAAGAGAGCGGGCTACAAGCACGCCGACTATATGGGAAAGACCATTTCCGATACCGCCGTTTCCCTTTGGGACAAGGGCGAGGAGGTCCCCGTCGAAAGGATCTGGGCAAAGGTGAAGATGGAACACGTGCCCACCAACCAAAGAGGGATCGAGCGTGCCGAAGAATGCAGAAGGATCCGCGCGGACATCGCCGCAGGGATCCGCGAGCCCTTCAAGGACCACACCGCGAACATTGAATGCGCCCGCATTGCAGACCTTCAGCGTGAGCTGATCTTTCAGCACGTTCCCGTATGCATTCTGGCACTGGGCAAGGTGGTCTTTATCGGCTACGGCGGTGAGCCCTTCACCAAATACGCCGCAAACGCCCGCCGCGTCGGAAAAGAGCTCTACGTGATCACCGCTTGTCTTACGGGCGGCGGTCAGGGGTATCTGCCCACCAAGGAAGCCTACGAGCAAGGCGGCTTTGAGGCGCAGACCTCCCGTTTCGACTCCTGCGTAGAGGAAATACTGGAGCAAAGTGCAGCCGCACTTTTTGAAGAATACAGAAATTTATAAAATGCAAAAAGGAGATAAAAATGTTTCAAGCAGGTTTTGCAAGAGTTGACATTACCCCTCCCCTCGGGAGCCCCTTGGCGGGAAATTCCAAGTACCGTCCCGCAGATCGGATCCTGGATCCGCTGGAGCTGAACTGCGTTGCCTTCTCCGACGGTGAAAACAAGGCGGTCCTCATTGCCGCAGACCTTCTCTACGTAATGGAAAACGTTGCCACCGAGCTTCGCGCAAAGATCGCAAAGCGTCTCGACATCCCCGCAGATCACGTTTTTATGCAGGGACTGCATCAGCACACCTCCGTTCGTATCGGAACCCGTCCTCACGTTGGCAACATTGGTCTTAACGATCCCACTTATCTGGACGTGCTTTACCGCAAATACTGCGACGTGGCACAGCTTGCCGTAGCAGACCTGAAGGATGCCACCCTTTGCGTGGCAGAAAAGGAAACGGCAAAGCCTCTGGCATTCATTCGCCGCTTCCGTATGAAGGACGGCTCGGTCAGAACCAATCCCGGCAGAGGAAATCCCGATATTGACCACGTGCTCGGTGAAGCGGATAACACCGTGCGCCTGCTCCGCTTCAAGCGCGAAGACGCAGACGATATCGCCATCATCAACTTCTCCACCCACCCCGACACCGTAGGCGGTTGCAGAATTTCCGCAGACTGGCCGGGCAAAGCGCGCCGCTTCTCCGAAAAGGAGCTTGTCGGTGCAAAATGTATGGTGGTCAACGGTGCCGAGGGAGACGCCAACCACGTGGACGTCAGTGATCCTCAGCAGGTAGTAGGCTACCAGATGTCCACCATTATGGGCAGAGGCATTACCGACGTGGTTCTGGAGATCTGGGATCAGGCAAAGCCCGTGGAAACCGGTCGGATCTGGGGCAAGGTGGAAATGAAATTCATCCCCACCAACACCAAGGGCCTGGAAGAAACCGAGAAATATCAGACCATCCGTGCGCAGATCGCCCGCGGCGAGATCGAAAAGCCCCGTGACATTGCCGAACTCGGTGAGATCTACCGCATTGCCGAGCTTCAGAAGGAGCTTTTGTTTCAGAAGGTTCCCGTCAGCGTCCTTTGCCTGGGCAAGGTAGGCTTCGTGGGCTTCGGCGGTGAGCCCTTTATGGAATACGCCACTGCCGCAAGAAAAGCGGGCAAGGAGATTTATATCATCACCGCTTGCCTTGCAAACGGCGGTCAAGGGTATCTGCCCTCCAAGGAAGCCTTCGATGAGGGCGGCTACGAAGCGAGAACCAGCCGCTTCACTCCCACCGTGGCAGAAGTCCTCCAAGGCTGCGCCGCAGAGCTTCTGGAAGAATACAGAAATCTGTAAAATTACAAAAATGGAAAGCAGAAAATCTGCTTTCCATTTTTTATTGGGAACACGCTCCGCTTTTTGAAAAAAGCGGAACCAAAAACTTTAAAAACGAGTAGGAGAATTTCAAGATTCCAGATCAATCCACAAAGCGGGACGAACAGAATAGCTATCCTCTTTATAAATATGATTACCACTCACATAAACTGTACCATCGTCGCCAACAAAGGTGGCATTATTCAGATAATTGCCGTGTGAACGAAGCCACCACCGGCATTCCCCTTCGGAGGTTCTGACATGCGCTCCGTTTGCCATAGCGTAATCCGTAGCCTCACACTGTCTCGTTTTGTCGGAGGAAAAGTATTCCTTGGCTTCCTTCATGCTCAGCAAAAAGATTTGATCCCGCGTTGCATCGCCGAGGTCCGTCTGGTATTCAATATTCGAATACACTTCTACCGTAACCGTCGGGATCATAACCTTTTCCTCGTCGGAAAACGCCGTATTCAAAAATTCGCCGTTCAACCACTCGCGCAGATCACAGTTTTCCCAAGTAACATTCATCTCAGCAGAATCGTATCGCTTACAGTCCAGAGCGTATTTGCTGATGACAAGTGCCTTGCTGCCTCTTACCTCCAGCACAAGCCATTCGATCTTTTCCTTGCCGTTAGAGGTATTATTATCCTGCTCGTATTCACCGAAGGAAATATATGCCCCTTCTTCCACCAAACCAAATTTGTCATATACCTCTTGCCCGTAAGCAGCAATAAAATCACTTTTCTTTTTGGCAGGGGTGATGACGGTATTAAAAATAATGACAAAAACAATTACAACTGCAATCACAGCTACTGCGATCAAAGCAACGGTCTTTTTCTTTTTCGCAAGTTGCTCATCTTTTTGGCGGGCAAGCTCCACTTGCTGTTCGTATTCGATACGGTCGGCTTCCTCTTGGGCGCGAATCTCTTCTATTTTCTTTTTGCATTCCAGACACTTTTGATCTGCATCCTCCCAGCCGGGAATGGACTCAAACAGCTCGATGGCAGCCTCGTAATACGAGATGATACCGCCCATCATTTTCGCTTTTGCGTCCAAAAGAATATTATCTTTTCTAGCAATCTCCGCTTTTTCCCGACACTCGGCTTCAAGGGCCTCGGCATCCTTGTATTCGGGAATCATCGCAAAAAGCTTTGCCGCCGCCAAGTAGTCACTTTCCATTTTGGAGGCTTGCATGGCATTTTTCGCAGAGGAGTAAATCCCCTCCAATCGAGCGTTTTCGTTGCGGGTATTGATATGCTCGATCGCGCCTTGCAGTTCTGCTTTCAAGGCTTCGTCGCCAAAGCGGATGGCTTTCTGATAGTGATTGCTTCCGGCAAAGGGTTTCGCACAATCCTTCAACCCTTCCCGAGTCTTAACGTGAAGCTCTGCCAAAAGCTTTCCCAGATATGCCTCGGCAAGCTCGGGATCTGAATTTAATACCTGTTCGCAAAAATCGTCCGCTTTTTGCCACTCTCCGTCCTCCAGAAACATAAAGGCGCGCTTGAGAAGAGGTGCAACGTTTGCCGCAGGAGCAGAAGGACTTGCGTCGTTTACAACGGCGGGAGTCTCTGCACCGACGATCTTTTTGATGCCGCGGACCAAATCCTGCATAAAGCCGAGCTTTGACATATCAAGCGCCTGCAGGTGAGAAAATTCCTCGGGAAGATCATAGGGATCCATATCCTTATATGCCGGGATCAGCATTTTTCCGGCGCCGTTTTTAATCAGCGCAAGGTAACGGCTCCATTCGTTCTTGACCCAAACGGCGTTGAAATACTCTGCCTTCGTTCCCAGAACCACCATCACCTTGGAGCTGTTCAGTGCCGCAAAGATATAGGGCTCGTAGGCAGTACCAAGCTTATCCTCCAGGGTAATGCGGGAAAAGAACACCTTGAAGCCCTCGCGGCAAAGCTCGTGATACAGCTCGGTGGCAAGCACGGAATCGGGCGTGCGGCGACCGTTCGGATCCGTCTCCTTGTAGCAGATAAATACGTCAAAGGGCTTTTCCTGCTGAGAGATGGCAAGGATCCCCTTTTGGATCTCATTGATCGCCTTGGCTTCTTCTTCGTAAATGCCGCGCTGAATAAGATCCGCGTATTCCAAGGCAGACTTATAGTTATCATCGTCAAAAACAGAGGTAAACTGGGCTCGGTTGACTGTGGGAATGCGCTTATGGGTAGCGGGATCCTCTACATACTCGATGCCAAAGCGGCAAAGCACGAGAGACCAATACGCCTCCGCATCGGTTTTATCCTCGGTGAGAATTTGCTCGTAGATCCCGCTCGCCTTATCAAATTCATTGTTGCGACGGAAATGATTGGCGCGGTCGTACAAATTCACTCGGCGCTCATCGTCAAGTCTGGGCAAGGTTTGCTTGGTCTCGCAGTAGGGGCAGACAGCAACGCTCTCCCCCTGCCCTACCTCCAAAGCACCGCCGCACATTTTACACTTGAATACCGCCATATTCGCTCTCCTTCACATGATTACAGTTCGTTGGTATGATTTGCGGTTTTGAACAGCTCGCGCCACACGTCCGTATGGGCTTCACAATCCAGATAATGGGCAAATCTATGATTCTGCTTAGGGGTAGAATCTTCCTTGAAGGCATTTTGCAGGACCTTGGTATAGGGCTCTCTTTTTTCTTCGCAGAAGGCGCGCCATCCCTCGATCCAAGTACCGTCCGAGAGAGAGGCGGAGCGTTTTGCAAAGCCGTCCATAATGCTCTCGGCAAGCTCGCCCTTGGCAAAGCCGATGCCCTCGTCCAGCATTTGGAGCGGAATGAATTCGATCTCGTGGGTACGGGTATCGTACTTGACCGCAAGCGCGGAATACCAGTTCGCATGCTTGGAGTTGTGGACGAAGTGGTAATTGCCCTGCCCGTAAAGGATATGCGCCCCCTCGTAGCACTCGTAAGCACCGATGCAGTGGCTGTGCTGGCAAAGGACCACGTCCGCGCCGTTTTTCACCATGGCACGGCAAGCCTTCATCAGGCGGGGCGAGGGATATTCACACTGCTCCTTGCCGCCGTGATACAACACGATCACGCGGTCGGCGCTTTCCTTCGCCTTGCGGATATCCTCCATCGTATCGAAGGGATCAAAGGGACGGCAACCGCAACGGTTTTCCAGTGCATAGGAATACTCGTGCTCACACACGTTGACGAAGGCGATTTTTTCGCCGTCCTTTTCCACCACCAGATCACGGCGGGAATCCGTTTCGTTTTCCCCGTAGCCGGTCAGACTCATTCCGTTCTGCTCCAGCACGCGGATGGTATTGTAAAAGCCCTTTTTGCCGAAGTCAAAAATATGGTTGTTGCTCAATGCGCAGGCATTGACGCCAACCTCTTTGAGCACCTCTGCAACCTCCTCACAGCAATGGAGACCGGGACCGAATTTATCAATGACCGTTTCTTCGTCGGTGATGGCGCATTCAAAATTCACCAGGTTGATATCGTTCCCCTCAAACAGAGAAAGGGTGTCGGTAAAAAGAGTATCGATCTTCTTTTCGCGGAACAAGGGGTTCGTGGTAGCGGTAGGAGAAAAATCTCCCAGAAGTAAGGTTTTCATCGTGATATTCTCCTTTCAAGCGCGATTGGGGCAATCCAGATCCCCTAAATAATCGTTGTTGGCGTATTCCACCAGTTCGGAAAACACTCCGTTTTCATAGATCGCGTGGGTCACGGAGGCGTTGGAGGGCTTGGGCATCCGCTTCATTTCGGAAACGTGCACACCCTCCCAAGCGGTGCGGAGAGCGTAGATGGGGGTAAAATGGGTAAAAATGCAAATGGTCTTTCCTTCGTTCTCCTTGGCAAGACGCTCCACCTCCGCAAGGATGCGCACCTGCAGCTCAGCAACGCTTTCGCCGCCGTCGGGACGGGCATTGCCCGTATCCTCCCACCAAATATCGCCCATGGGAGAATTTTTGCGAATATCGTTAAAAACCAGCCCTTCCCACTCTCCCGCGTAGATCTCGCGAAGCTTTTCACTTTTCGTAATGGAAAGCCCTTTCATTTCCGCCAAGGGACAGGCAGTATGATAAGCGCGGCTCAAATCGCTGGAGAAAATAGCGTCCACTTGAATACTTTCAAAATACGAGGTCACGCGCTGTGCCTGCTTGCGGCCAAGCTCAGTCAAGTCCATATCCGTGTGTCCCAAAAACAGATCGTACAGATTTCCCTCGCTCTGACCGTGGCGAATGAAGTAAATATGGGTTTTCACTTTGCACCTTCCTTCACACCGTCGCGAGGAGGCTCGACCTTCAGATCTCCGAGAAAATCGGCGTAGCTGTACTGTACGATTCGGAAAGCCCCGTCGCTGTACTCACCGTGAGTCACCGAGGAATTGGCGACGCGGGGAATATCCTTTACGTTTTCAAGGGGAACCCCCTCCCAAGCGGCACGGAGCAAACGGATCGGGGTCGCGTGGCAGAAGATAAAGATGGTTTTCCCTTCGTTCTCTCGCATAATCCTTTCCACCTCGGGAACGAAGCGCTCCATGACCTGCTTGACGCTTTCTCCTCCGGGAGTCTGCACGGCACCGATATTATACTTCCAGGCATCGTAACCCTCACCGTATTTTTCGGCAAGCTCAGCAGTGCTTTTTCCTTCCCATTCTCCGGCAAAGATCTCGCGGAGCTTGGGACTGGTGTGAATGGGCAGTCCTTTCTTCTCGGCGGTATGCTGAGCAGTCTCGTAGGCGCGATACAAGTCACTGGAATAGATCACGTCCACGGGGATGGTCTTTAAATATTCAGAAGTCACCTCGGCTTGTTTGTGTCCAAGCTCGGACAAATGCACGTTCATCTGACCTGCAAAGCATTTCGCCAGATTGCTCTCACTCTGACCGTGGCGCATTAAATAAACGGTGGTTTTTTTCATCTTAAAGCTGCAGAACCTCTCCCCAATCGGGAATGACTACCTCGGTTTCGGGGGAAAGATTCAAAATCTCCTTTCGTGCTTGTTCAGCGTGCTCCATTCGCCACATTACGTGATCGGGTCTTCCGTTTTCGTACAGGTGGCAAAGGAGGATCTTCCTATTGGTTGCGGCAAGGGCAAATTTTGCCAGAGGCAAAACGTTCTCTGCACTTTCCGTCTTGCGGTTGTCGTCGCTGTACCAGATATGGGAAAAACAGACTTGCGCATTTTCAAAGGGGAACGAGGGGTCTTCATAGTCACGGATATCTCCGGGGAACGCCAGTGAGGGCTCTCCCTCGGCGGTGACGTAATACCCGTACTCCTTCACGCCTTTTCCCGTTACGGGACGGAAATGGCGGCTCTCAAAGGGCAGGAAGGTCAAGGGCCCCACGGTAACGGCTTCCCCTTTTTTGGCAAGGATCATCTTTTCTTTCTTCAGTCCGAAGGACAGGGCCTTTTCCTCCAGAAAATCGGGGATCAGCCAAAGGGTATCGTTTCCTGCGAGGGCGCGGACGGTTCTTTCCTCAAAATGATCCCGATGGCCGTGGGTAACGACCATCAGTTTCAGCTCCTTCAGAAGCTCCGACACTTGGTGCGGAGTCTCGCTCAAGGCGTAGCAGGCGCGAAAAGCAAGATCCATTCCCCAAAAATATCCGTTTGTGGAAAAGAGGTAGGACGCCGCGTGAACCAGCCCCAAACAAGTCCCCTCCTTTCTCTCCTTCACGGAAAGAGCCTGCAAAAAGCTGCGGTCAAATTCGTTGCGGATTCGGTCGTACAGCCGTGCGGTGGGGAACAGAGCGTTTTTCAGGGTAGGAACGGATCGCTTCAGCACCTCCACGGGAGAAAATTCCTCCTTTAAGCGGGGGAAATCCGGCTCAATATTGTACACGCCGTAATAGCCCCAGGTCAGCTTTTCCAAAATCTGCTTGAGAGGCAGATCAAAGCCGTCCAAAGGATAGTGAGTACGAAGTGCCTTGGTGGCATGGATATGGGTATGGGTAACGTATTTCCAAAATTCGTCGGGAGGAAGGGTATCGGGCGCCTCGGGAAGATTTTTCTTCACGTAATAGGCGTAATGCCCCATATCAAAGCAAACTCCCACGTTATCCCGATCAGCGCGCTTGACCGCATCCAAAACGAGCGCGGCACTATCCCCTTCCGTTTTATCGGGAAGGCGGCGATTATTCTCCAAAGAAATGGTAACGGGTAGCCCATTTTCCCGCACGTAGTCGGACAATGCACAAAGGACTGCCGCGTTATCCCCTACGATGGGATGGACCGTTACGTTCAGCCTTTTCTGCTTCAGAGGAAAGGCCTCGGACAAGGGACTGAATACGTCCCTCACACAACTCTCCTCACTTTTCACTTCTCCGTGAACGGTGAGAAGAAAGCCCTCGCTCCAGACCGTTTCCATAGCAAGCCGAATTTCAGCAGGATCGGCAGATGCACGCACGGTGCGCAATTCAATGCTTGCAACGCCCTCTTGCTTCAAATAATTCAGGATCGGGCGCCGCTCCTCCTCTGCTCCCGGGGCAAAAAGTGCCACGGGAAGGGATACTCCGATCATCGGATCACCTCCAATTTACACATAGTAATATTATAGCAATCTCATAGATAATGTCAAGAGAACGGCAAGGTTATTTGACTTTTTTCGCCTGTTGTGCTATACTCGGGAAAACGCTTTTTTATAAGGAGAATATGCTATGAATATCCGCATCTTACATATGATCGAAGGTGCAAAGCAGGCGCGCGGTCTGACCGTCGTTATCGACGTATTTCGCGCATTCACCGTAGAAACCTACCTGTCCCGTGCGAATGCCGCAAAAATTATTCCTGTAGGCGATATGCAGATCGCCTTTGACTATAAAAAGGAGCACCCCGAAAACACCGTTCTCTGCGGTGAGCGCAAGGGTATCATCATCGATGGCTTTGATTACGGCAACTCCCCCTCTCAGATCGCTCCGCTGGATCTGACGGGCAAGACCGTGGTACACACCACCAGCGCCGGTACTCAGGGTATTGCGAACGCCATCCACGCCGACGAGATCATCGGCGGAAATCTGGTCGCGGCAGAGGCGATCGCCGAATACATTCGCAGAAAGAATCCCGAGGAGGTCTCTTTGGTCTGCATGGGTCTCAATTCTCTTTCCCAGACCGAGGAGGATAACCTTTGTGCCGAGTATATCAAAAGCCTTTTGGAGGGCAATCCCCTGACGGATATGGAAGAAAGAATGGCAGACTTGAAAAACACCAGCGGAGCCAAATTCTTTGATCCCGAGCGCCAGCATATTTTCCCCGAAATGGACTTTCATCTCTGCCTGAAGCTCAATACCGTCCCCTTTATCCTGCGTCTGAAAAAGGGAGAAAACGGTGAGCTCGACTATATGGAAAAAATCGACGTGCTTTAAAAGCAAAATAAGCTTTCATAGCAAATGCGACGGAAGAAAAATACTTCCGTCGCATTTTTTGTATAAAGAAAAAGGCCCTTGCCGCAACAAAAGCCTTTTTCGGAGAGTGCTTACAGAATATCGTCCAAAAGGTTGCGGATAAACTCGTGGAATACCATATATCCCTCAGCGTGGTAATGGGTACGATCTGCGCTGAAAATATCGGGACGGATCTTATCGTAATTCCCCACGTCCTCGGGATTTTCAAACATATAGGGCTGGTCCACCAGTTTAACGAAGCGGACCTCCTTTTCTTTGCACATAATCTCCGCCATTTTATCGTATTCGGCACGGTTGCGGGTAAACACGCTGACCGAATCCACCGATTTAAGAGTAGGCAAATTGGAAAAAACGTAAATGGGAATTCCGGGAAAGTCTGCCTTCGTCCAGTCAATAACTCTCGCCAGAATATCCACCACCTCAAAGGGGCTGTAACCGAAGCCGAAGTCGTTGTTAGAAGTGCAAAGCACCAGCGCGCGGGGCTCGTAGGGACGCACCAGACGAGGATAGTAATATAAAAGATCGTCTGCGGAGGAGGTTCCGAAGCCGTGATTCAAAATGGCCGGCTTTCCGTCCTTTCCCAGCACGGTTTCCTCCAGAGAGGGATTGCCCCAACGGTTTTCATAGGCACAACGGGTAAAGAGGGAGTGACCGTAAAAAAGAATTCTTCCCTTTACCTCCTCTACATCTCTTGCTTCGTATTTTGCAGCGTAGTTGTCGAAACGACGCACCACAAGTTTTGATCCGAACATTTTTATTCTCCTTTTTCTTTCTTTTTACGCTTACGCGTATAGTAATCGAAAAACAGTGCTCCGCAGATCCCCACGGCGCAGGTTACCGCGAAAACGATCACGGCAAGAAGGTATTCTCCCTCCCCCAAAGCGTCTCCTCCTACGGTCGAGGTGACCACCGAAGGGATGCGGGCGATGGTGGTCAACGCCAGCCAATGCCCTGCACGGATCGGGGTCAGCGGCACGAAATAGCTGAGCAGATCCTTTGGTGTGCCGGGGATCACCATCAACAGGAACAAAACGATATTCAGCCGCCTTTCGTTTTGCAAAAAGCGAAGGGAGCGGATCTTTTCCATAGAGAAAAAGGACTCCACCAATTTCACTCCCAGGCGGCGAACCAGGAAAAAGACCACCGTGCTTCCCAGAAAAATACCCAGAAGACAAAGCAAAGTCCCCTCCAGGCCGCCAAAAGCGATCCCGGCGCAGATCTCAAGCGGCTCCCCCGGGATCAGTGCCACGATTACCTGCACGACCACGAGACCGACGAACAGCAGCCTTGCACGAATGCCGTCCTCCTCCACCATTTGGCGGAACGCTTCGGGATCCTCCACCATAGTCAACAGGGGCTTGCCCAAAAAAACGCTAACGAAAACGCAAAACAGGATCAAAACAGAAACGGCAAGGATCTTAGCAATAATTTTATGACGCTGTTTCACGGTTGCCCCCTTTCGCAAGCTGCTCTTTTACGTCCGCCTTCATTTTGGCCCAGGCTTCGGGATGCTCAACGTAATAGCGGGGGCACATTTTCCCCGTCACGTCGTAATGGCGGATCAGGTTTTCCTCTGACAAGCCGTGCTCCTCGCAAAGATACGCCAAAAGGCGGATCAAACTTTCATAGGTGGCGTCGGAAAACACACCCGAGGCATCGGGGTGGCAGACTTCTACGGAGATCGTATCGGGATTGCGAGAATTGGTGGCACAGCTTCTTTCATCCGTGGGGATCATAATCAAAACCTCCCCCTCCAAACCTACGATAAAGTGGGAGCTGGTATTGGAATCCGGACCTTCAAAATAATTGCGGTTTGCCATAGCGCTCGTGCCTGCATTGGCAACGTAATGCACGGCAATATCCCGCACTGCCTCCAGCTTTTCCCCGCTGCGGCTCTCGCCGTCCACGGTCAGATATGCCTCGGTGATCCAATCCGGCAAACCGCTTTCCGAAACGGCTGCCGCCGCTTCCTTTGCCTTGGGAGCGGGAGCCTGCTTTGCGGGACGGAACAGAGCTCCCATCAAAAAGCCAAGTCCCAGAGAAACGATCAGACAAACTGCGGCAATATAGGGAAACAAGAAGTCAAAGGGCTTTTCTTCGGGCTCGGAAAGTACGCTTCTTTCCGCTATCTTCTCCTCCCCGATTTCTTTCTCGCCCTCCTCCGGCGAGTTTTCTTCAGGTTCAAGTGTCTCCTCGGAGTCCTCCTCCGATTCGATTTCTTCGGGAAGCTTGATTTCCTCCTCGTCGGTATTTTCCGCGACAAGCTCCGCTTCCTTTAATTTCGTATTTACACCCATCACGCAGCATCCTATCTTCAAAAATCGACTTTATTCGCGTTTCAAACAAAAAATCTTCTCTGCACGTAAGCTCGGAAGGACGGCACGGCACCGATTACCAAAAGTCCGATACCCACGATAGAAAACATAATCAAAGGGATCAAAGACCAGGTCAGACAAACAGGATGCCGAAAGAACGCTCTGAAGCCCAATTCCGCAGCAAAGGAAAGGCAGGCAAGACCGATAAAAAAGCCGCCGTAAACGTAAAACTTTCCTCCGCGGAGATATCGCACCAGCGCTACCACCGCCTCCAGCATCAGGAAAAATCCACCCAGCAAGGGCAGAACCAGGGGGAAAAACCACCCCGAGCCGTAAAGCATATCCAGATACCAAAGAGTCCCCAAAAGGCACACCCCGAATACCGGCAAGAAGATCACGGGATTGGGTCTGCGGAACCAATGGGGCAATACGAAGGCAGTATAGAACAGCAAAAGGCCAAACAGCACCCAGGCGGAAAAGCTGATCCCGCCGCCGGTGGAAAGATCCATAGCGAGCACCGCACCGCCGCCACCGCACAAAAGCAGTGTAAAAAACAACAGCAATCCCTTAAAGTCCTCCCGTTCCCGTGGACGGGCGGTTCTGGGGTACAGACTCTTCTCTTGCTCGGGAGAAAGACGGGGCAGGTCAAAGCCGCAAAGGGGACACTTGATCTCCCTTTCCCCCAGCTTTGCTCCGCATTTCATACAAAACATAATTACCTCTCGTTGCTTTCCAAAGTTACATCAAGTCCTTGGGAGGACAAAAAGGTGAAAAATTCCCGCTCCAATTCAGGCTCCACCGTATTGCGGACCAGATGAATGCGAAGTTTGTCTCCGTAGCTGACCACACCGCAGTTATACGGTGCCTTCGCCTGAGGACCGATGATAAAATCAAAGCCCGTTACGTATTCTTCCATTCCCTTGGGGAGCTTGACGGGTCCTAAATTGGACAGGCACAGACAGGCAAGGCTCTCTCCGACCCGATCAAAGACCGCACGCATCACAATATTTTTCAGAAACAAAGGGACCAGGCGGATCGCCATCCCCTTTTCACTGTTTACGTTGGCGGTAAAGACCGCTCTCAGATTGCGGGGAGTATTATACAGAGCCATCTGATGATGAATACGCGAGAGGATCTCGTCGAATTCCGCATCCGTCTCCCCTTTTTCCATTCCCACGTTATACACCGCCACAAAGTTTCGCAGAGTGCGGGAGGGAAAATGCTTGCGCAGATTGACGGGAATCTGCACTCTCACGGCTTTCTCCTTGGCAGGAGCAACTCTTCTTTGCTGAATTTTTTCCAGCGCCAGACACAGGGCGGCGGAAAGGTAAGTGGTCAAGCTGACGCCCTTTTCCTTAGCCGCGGCAAGAATTTGTGCGCAGGATAGCGTACCGCAGGTCACGTGCAAAAATCCATCCGGCTCGGGCTCGCCCGTCAAATGAAAGGCGTAGGGTATCGTCCTCTTGGCGGCAGTCGGACCTGCATAGCGGAGAAACGCATCCTCCAGCTCTTCGGCATCGGGCTCAGAATCGGGGAATAAAACGCCTTCCCCGTCGTAAAAGGCTACGCCGTAGCACTCCTCCAGATAGATGGCGGCAAGGGTCTTGATGAAGACCATAGCACCGCTTCCGTCTGTGAGGGCGTGGAAAAACTCCACCGCCAGACGATTCTCATAATACAGGACGCGCACGGCTATGCGACTCATTTCCTTCTTTCTCATCGGGAGCAAGGGCTGACAGCCTTCTTCGCGAATTTGCGGTGCCTGTTTGCTTTCCTCAAGATAATACCAAAAAAGACCCGTTCCCAAACGAACGCAAACCGAAGGAAACCGCTTTGCAACACGAACCGCCGCACGGGTCAGCGCTTCGGGATCCACGTTCTCCCGAAAGCTGACGGAAAGACGGAATACGTTGCTCCAGGAGGAGCGCATCGACGCAGGAAAGATCTTCGCCGCATTGTCCAGGCGAAGCCAAATCCGCTTTTTGTTTTCTTTTTTCATGCCGTCTCCTCACTTCTGTCATACTACCCTTTATTTTATCATAGGAGAAGAAGAAGCACAAGTGTTTCCGAGGATTTTTCTTTTTTTCTTTTCTCAGGAAACCATTGACAAAGTTTGCAAAATCTGGTAACATAGTTTTGAACACTAGATAAAAGGAGCGTTTATGAGCTACTTAACGGTTTTGAAGGATGCCCCCCGCCACGATCTGATCCGCGACTACCTGTTGGACGCCGTGGAGGCCTACGGTGAAAAGGACGCCTTCGTCCTGAAGCAGGAATCAAAGGGAAAAAACTTTTTCCGACATATATCCTACAACAGCTTTTGGGAAGAGCTTCGCGCTTTCGGGCAAGGGCTGAGAAGCCTTGGTCTGGGTGAAAAGCGCATTGCCGTGATCGGTCTGAATTCTTACGAGTGGATTCTCACCTACCTTTCCGTGCTTTGCGGCGTGGGCGTAATCGTTCCTCTGGACAAGGAGCTGACTGAGCCCGAGGTCCTGCTTTCCTTAAAAAGGAGCGGAGTCAGCGCCGTGGTCTGCGACGAGAAGCATTTGGAGCTGATGCGCTCCTTGAAAAATGAAAACAATTCAGCCATTGAGCACGTCATTACCACCAAAAAGCTGGCCCCCGAGCTTCCCAGCATCGGAGAGATCCGCGAGCTCGGCTCCCTTGCTCTGAAGGAGGATCCCTCCTTTGACCGCTTCTCCCCTGACCCCGATGCCATCGCCTCCATTATTTTTACTTCCGGCACCACATCGTCCTCAAAGGCGGTCATGCTTTCCAACAAAAATATCGCAACCAACCTCTACGACCTTCTGCGTGTGGAGGAGATCTATCCCGAGGATCGCAATTTGGTCTTTCTTCCCCTGCACCACACCTTTGGCTCGGTGGGGCTGACCTATTTTCTCTGCTCGGGCGCTACCAACATGTTCTGCGACGGCCTGCGCCACGTACAGAAGAACTTGAAGGAATACAAAATTACTACCTTCGTGTGCGTCCCCCTGCTGCTGGAGGTGATGTACCGCAACATTTGGCGCGGCATCGAAAAGCAAGGCAAAACGAAGCTGGTGAAGAACGCTCTGAAGATCAGCGAAGGAATGCTGAAAATGGGCATCGACGTTCGCCGAAAGCTGTTCAAGTCCATTTTGGCAGAGCTCGGCGGCGAGCTTCGCTTTATCATCAGCGGTGCATCCGCCATCAGCCGTGAGGTAGCCAAGGGCTTCAACGATTTCGGTATTCTGACGGTTCAAGGCTACGGTCTGACGGAAACAAGTCCCGTTCTCACCGCCGAAAACCCCAAAAACATTCGCTACGGTTCGGTGGGAAAAGCGTTTCCCTCCGTTTCCATCACCATCGAAAATCCCGGTGAGGACGGCATCGGTGAAATCTGCGCGAGAGGCGGCAACGTTATGCTGGGCTATTACGAAATGCCCGAGGAGACCAATGCCGTTCTGAAAAACGGTGTCTTCCACACGGGAGATCTGGGCAGGCTGGATGAGGACGGCTTTCTCTTTATCACCGGCAGAAAGAAAAACGTCATCGTGCTGAAAAGCGGCAAAAACATCTACCCGGAAGAATTGGAGGAGATCCTTTCCAAGCTCCCCTTTATCAGCGAGGTTATGGTTTACGGAAAGAAAAAGGAGGACGACCTTTTGGTTTCCGCCAAGATCGTTTACTCCAAAGAATTTTTCCGCGATACCATGCCCGACAAAACGGAAGCGGATTTTGCCGCCTATATGAAAAACGAAGTGGCAAAGGTCAACGAAACTCTTCCCGCCTACAAGCACGTCAAGCACCTGACCTTCCAAACCCAGCCCCTGATCAAGACCAGCACCGCAAAGGTAAAGCGCTACGAAGAAATCGCAAAAGAAAACTGACAAAAAAGACTGCGAATGCAGTCTTTTTTCTTTACAAGTGCATAAATTTACGCTATACTGAAAGCAATCAAGCAAAGGAGAAGCTTATGAAACGCATTCTTGCAGTTCTTTTGACACTTGTCTTCGTCCTGCCTTTTGCTTCTTGCGGCGGTGATCTCAAGCCGGTTGAGCCTGCGGCAAAGCAGACCGAAACAAAAAAAGATCCCAAACCGAATGTGACCAAGACCGTGGAAATAAAGCCTGACGAAAGTGAGGATCCGGAAGAGCCTTACACTCCACCCACGGATTCCGAATCCATCTCTCATCCCCTGGACGGTAAAAAATTCATCTTCATCGGAAACTCCTACACCTACTACGGAAAATGCGTGTTGGAAAAAAAGACCACCAATTTTTCCCAAGAGGACCGCAGCCACGATAAGGGTTATTTTTACCAGATCGCCAAAGAAAACGGCGCCGATATAGAGGTCACCAACTGGACCTACGGCGGTCACACGCTGCAAGATACCTTCGGCGGAAATTGCAGTGCCGATCGCGGCTGTGACGGACACGATCACAGTGCGGACCTTGCCGATCGCCGTTACGATTACGTAATGATCCAGGAGGGCGGTACGGCAAAGGGTGATTTTCTGGAAAACGTAAACCGCATTATCAGTTTTTTCCGTGCGGCAAATCCCAACGTAAAATTCTGCTTCCTCGTGCATCACAGGTTTTACGAAAAGGAATTGACCCCCGAAAACCGCAAGGTCATGGAAAATCTCGACACCCTGGAGGATATGGGAGTAACCGTTGTGGATTGGGGCAGACTTGTTGTGGACGTACACAAGGGCGTTACCGCCGTTCCCGGAAGCGAGATGACCTATAACCGACACAGCTTTATCATTTCCAAAAGTGCCTCCGACGGTCATCACCAGAATATGCTTGCAGGCTATATCACCTCTCTGATGACCTGGTGCGCAGTTACCGGGGATTCCGCCGTAGGACAGGAATACCGCTTCACCGGCAACCCCGCGGTCAACTCCGCCTTTGACTTTATGAAGTACCGCAGCAAATACTATACTTACGGAAAAGTGATCACCAACTTTGACAGGGCGCTTAAAAGCAAGACCGAGGTTTTGGGCTTCCAGCAGCTCATCGACGAGTATCTTGCCGCCAAAGCATACCGCAATTACAACTGAAGGAGCGCAACTATGAAAATTATCATCGGACATTTCGGGCACGAGGCCAATACCTTCGCAGAAAAGCACGTGGATTTTGCCACCTATACCTCCCGCGGCTTCACCACTCCGGAAAATCTAATCTCGGAATTTGAAAACACCCGAACCTACTTAGGCGGAATCATTGCAGGTGGCCGCGAGGAGGGAGTGGAATTTATCCCCGCCTGCGGCTACACCGCCGCAGCTCCCGTGCTGACACGGGAATGCGTGCAAAAGATGATGGATATGATCCTCCCGGTCTGTGAAGCAAATAAAGACGCCGACGGCGTTTGCTTTGCCTTGCACGGAGCAGGTGTCGGCGAAGGGATTCCGGATCTGGAAGGCTACGTGCTGACCGAGATCCGAAAAATTCTGGGCAATGAGATTCCCATTACCGTTACCAAGGACCTGCACGGCAATATCTCCCCCGAAAGCGTAGCGCTGACAAACGGCGTATTCGGCATCCGCAAATATCCCCACACCGACAAATATGAGGCAGGTTATTTGGCAATCAAGAACCTATGTGCCATTTTGCGCGGTGAATACGAAACGGAGACTTACGTAGAGCATTTACCCCTTGTGATCCCCATCTCCACCGGTATGACGGGCTTCCCTCCTTTTCCTGAGATCGATGCCTTCTTTGACCGCTACCGCGACGAAAAGGGGTTGATCCACGTCTCGCTCTTCCAAGGCTTCCCCTACGCAGACACACCTTGGAGCACCGCGTCCGTTTGCGTGGTAGGCAAAAAGGGTTGCGACGCCGAAAAAGCGGCTAAAGAGCTCGCCCGCTTCGTTTGGGAAAGACGCCACTATTTCAAGGTTCATTCCAACTCTCCCGCCGAAGCGTTTGACCTTGCGGAAAAAGTCGAAACGGAAGGCTATATTATCATCAACGATATGAGCGACAATCCCGGAGGCGGCTGTCCCGGTGACGGAACCCATCTGCTTCGGGAAATGCTTCGCCGAGATCTGCCCGGTTCCATCTTCGGTTTTATGGTGGATCCCGTAGCCATTGAGGAGCTTTACAAGCACCGCCCCGGTGACACGGTGTCCTTCCGCCTGGGCGGCAGAAACGAGAAAATTTTCGGTAAGCCTCTGGAAATCCGAAATGCGGAGCTCATTTCTCTGTTCAACGGCACCTTCACTCACACCTCCCCCAATCTGTTGGGGAAACGGTCAAAGCTGGGCAGAGCCGCAAGAATTCGGGTAAGTAACGTAGATATCATCATCGCCACTGCCCGAAACCAGACCTTTGACGACCGTCCCTTTATGGTATTGGGTGCAGATCTGAACGACTACCGCTACGTGGGACTGAAATCCACACAGCATTTTCGCGGCTACTTCCAAAGCCGTGCGGCGCAGATCATCCCTTCCGATCCCCCCGGACTTTGCTCCAGCGATCTTTCCGTCTTCCCCTTCGAGCATCTTCCGAGACCCGTATATCCTTTGGATACGGACACCGAATACCAAGCATAAATAAATATCCCCCCGTATAACGGGGGGTATTTCATTTTCGGGCATAGCCCTAAACAATACTGGCGACGCACAAGTGCGTTTTGGAGTTGGCCTGCCAGCCATGCAACTGTTACTTACTACCCATAAATGGGTCCCGCGGGTCAAATATACTTAATTGATCTGACTCTTGGTCATGCTTCAACTGATTTGCAATATAATCTTTAATTGCTTTT
>SVQO01000023.1 GCA_015065325.1 Oscillospiraceae bacterium
AGGCTTTGGTGGCGGTAGGGCATCTTCCGCAAGTGGCGGATTTTCGACGAGCCTATAGGCTCAGCGGATGAAAGGCCCTAAGGGGGCCAGTGCAAGCCACCGGCACGGCCGGTGGTCCTGACTCTTTTAGTATGGATTTTTCCGCCTTATTCGTAATCCACTCGGCTGACGGAGCATTTATACGGCTTGAAGATTTTTTTTACGTCAGATAGGGAATCTGTGTCGTCCATAAATACAAATTGCCCTTGCATCGTTCCATGCTTGGAAAACGTGATTGCAATGGGAGTTCCTTCCTCAAATACGTACAGAAAGGTGGTTGTCTCCTCTACGTTGAAGTTTCCGTCTGAATCAATCGCTTGATATACGGAACCGAAAGCAAGCTGCCTTTCTCCGGTCCGACTGTTGATCTGAGATGCTATGGTACCGAACGTAAATCTATTTTCAAATTGTTTTTTCAGATTTGAGGAAAGATCGTCCCACAAATCCTCATCATAATCTTCAAGGGATTCAAAATATTCTTCGATATCGGGCAGTTCGATTTGATATACAGCGACAGGGTCATCGTAATCTCCGGTATCGAGACGTTCAGCAACACTTAATACACTGTCCGATAAGCCGGAAATTTTTGCGTATTCTTCACTTCCGAGCATCTCGCTCATCGTGTCGATCAAGTCGAGTCCTGCTTTGTAAAGATCCTTTTCCGAAGAAGCGGAGCCTTTTTTTCCACAAGAGGAAAGCGGTAGCAACAGGCAAAGTGATAGGAAAAATAAGGTGATTTTTTTCATTATAGACCTCCCAAATGTTTTGATTTGCAGTTTTATTGATCGTGATAAGGCTTTTTACCCAAAAGAACGCAGCCGGAAACGCCGAAGACCTTGTTTTGCGGAAACTTTTGGTAGTCGATATAAGGGGTTCCGCAGTGAGGGCAGTTGAAGGAATTGTAATAGCGGAAGGTCTTTCCCTCGACGGTATAGACCCAGTTTTCCTTGTCGATGCCCTGTGCGCGGATCTCGCAGCAATCCAGACCGTCGTCGGAGTAGGCTACGTCACTTTGTGCCATATAAAAGGCGTAGCCGTGAAAAGCAAAGGATTTTTTGCAGTAAGGGCAAACACCGATCAGACGAACGTTGCTCGGGGTGGTGTAGCCTGCGTATTTCAGTGCCTTCTGCGGCAGATCCTGTCCGCGGTTCATCTCGTAGCGAGTTTCGCTGTTTTTTCCTCCGCAAGCAAGGAAATAAACCTCCATACGGTAGCCTACGTCGGAGTAGTTCATTTTTCGATCCTCCGGCGTGTCGGAAATAAATCCGTCGATCAGTGCTACGGGAGCGGCGGGAGAGCCCATTACGCTCAGTCGGATCGAGGACTGGAAAAATTTGTCCGTAAAGTCCTCCTTCCCCTCCGTTTCCAAAACGTACTCTCTTACCGCTTGGTCGTCCTCCAAAAGATGGATCGAGGGAGCGGCGCTTGTCAGAGGAAGGGTTGCCGTGCATTCAAAGGGGGCGTTTGTTCCCTTATACCATTTGAGAAATGCCTCGGAATGAAGGAGGATGCATTGTCCCGAAGTCTGAACGGGAATCAGGGATTCGTAAATATGCAAAATCAAGTCCTCTTTGCGGAGCATCTCCTTTGAACCGTCTGTCTTGAAAGCAAAAAAGAGGAGGGGGATGAAAAAGAGTCCGATGGATATGAACCCTGCTGCACCCAAAACGTTTATGACTCGATTCAGAGGGGTGACGACCTTCTCGCACTCGGTGCTTGCAAACAGATACCTTGTGCCGAAATCGGTATTTTTATCAATGGAAATGCCCTGCTCGGCAAGAAAATCCATTGCCTCCGAAATACTTTCCTCTATCCCCGTTCCGTCGTCCACGTCAGGAACGTCGGGAAGCTGGATCGTTTGCCCCGGAATGTAGATCTCCTCACCGTCGGGGGTGGTAATGGTGTGCCCGGGGAGCGTCAGTGGATCGCTATCCGCTTTGGCGGAGTTTAGCACCGCGCTGATCTTGTAGGGCATTTTCGCGGGTGTTCCGTATAGAATTACAGGTTCGGGAAAGACGACGGATCTCTGCCCCTCGGGGAACAGCTCGCTTTCCTCGTCGATTTCGGAAAAGCTGAGAACGCCGTAGCTTTCGTTTTCCTGATTGCCCCACAGATAGTAGGTCCTCAGTCGGTCTTTATCGACGTTTTGGCTTGTAGAGAAAAGCGTGGCGAAGGGGACGAGAAAATCGATTTCGATCCGCGCGTAAGAGTCATCCTCGCCGTTATTGTCAAAAAGGATGCTTTCCTGATCGGAGTTAAATTGATCGCGAAAATCCCGCGTTAAAAAGGAGGCGAGCATAAGGGAAAAAGCGGAAAGAAGGATCGTACCAAAAAGAAGAACGTTTTTAATTTGCTTCTTGTATTTTTTCAGAAAATTCTTTCTTATTTTCCAATGCTCCCTGATAACGATGGTGCCGAGAATGCTTGGAAAATGCGTCAAAAGGGGAAGGGGAGCGGTTTTACTGCCTTTCGTCGCTGTATTGTAAAGAGGCTTGAAGGATCTTTTGAGCTTTGCACGATCCTTTTTGGAGCCGCATCTTTTCAGCAATTCCTCGGAAAATACAAGACTGCATTCCTCCTGTTGGCACAAAAAATCAAGGGCTTCCAAAGAGCCGGAACGAAGAATGACCTGTACCTCACCCTCCGTCAATAAAGCCCCCTTCGGAGCTCCGCTCGGTGCATCATCTGCCGAATCGTGGAAAAATCCTACGCTCACGCATTCCAAAAAAAGAAAAACGGAGATCTGCTTGTCGGAGTAGCGCTCTTTCAGATAGCCGGCTTTTATAAATCCCGTCAGGCTTGTATCCAAAAATTCCTTCGTCATTTTCTTATGCCCTTCCTTCAAATTCACCCCTATTCTATCATAAAGAAAAAAAGATTGCAATCCCCGAAAGGCTTTGCATCGAGAAGCAGAGGCCTCAGATTCGCTCCCGCAATTATAGGCAAAAGAAAAAAGACCCAATTGGGTCTTTTTCATTTGGTCGAGATGACAGGATTCGAACCTGCGACTACTCCTTGACACCGGGCTTCTGCCGGCGCCATTCGGCTTGGCACAAGCTGGTGTCGGCGGTAAAGAACCGTCGAAAAAGCCATAACATGGCTTTTTCTCGGTTCTTCCATCCCGAACGCAGCGCAGAGCGCTTTGCAACGAAACGCAGAAAACGCAGGCTCACGCCAATAATTACAAGCAAAAGAAAAAAGACCCGGTTGGGCCTTTTTCTTTTGGTCGAGATGACAGGATTCGAACCTGCGACTTCTGCGTCCCGAACGCAGCGCTCTACCAAACTGAGCCACATCTCGATAAAATATGAAATTGAATAATTTGCACGAAGAAGATCGCAGAAGTCTGCGACTTCTAACTCCTTGACACCGTGCTTCTGCCGTCGCCATTCGGCTGGGCACAAGCGGGTGTCGGCGGTGAAGAACTGTCGAAAAAGACACCCGTGTCTTTTTCTCGTTTCTTCCATCCCGAACGCAGCGCTCTACCAAACTGAGCCACATCTCGATAAAATATGAAATTGAATAATTTGTACGAAGAAGATCGCAGAAGTCTGCAACTTCTAACTCCTTGACACCGTGCTTCTGCCGTCGCCGTTCGGCTGGGCACAAGCGGGTGTCGGCGGTGAAGAACTGTCGAAAAAGACACTCGTGTCTTTTTCTCGTTTCTTCCATCCCGAACGCAGCGCTCTACCAAACTGAGCCACATCTCGAAAGCTTAGAAAAAAGTTAGCCTACTCATTATATCATTTTTTTGCTGTTTGTCAAGGGAAAAGCGGTGTTATTATTTTGTGAGAAGGGGTCGTTTTTTTTAAATAGAGTTGAAATCCCGGCTTTTTTTTGATACAATGAAAGAGTATAAGAAATATTGAGTAGATTACGGAGAAAGGTGATATTTTTTTGAAAAAAAGTGAATTGATCAAGCGTTACTTGCTTTTTATCTTTTGTTTGTTTTTTATTGGCCTGGGGATCGCTTTGGCAAAGCATAGTGATCTGGGAATCTCACCCATTTCCTCGGTGGCAAACGTTCTGAGCTTGAAGTGGAAGGCGCTTTCCCTGGGAAATTGGATGACGGTGATGAATTGTGTCTTTATTTTGTTGCAGATCTTGGTTTTGCGTAAGAATTTCAAGCCGGTGCAGTTCTTGCAGATCCCGTTGTCCTTTATTTTCGGGTGGTTTACCGACCTTGGATTGATTTTGGTTGGCTGGCTCCCCACGAATTCCTATCTGCTGAAGCTTTTGATCCAGCTTGGCGGCGTTGCAACCTTGGGCTTTGGTATTGCGCTTGGGGTGATCGCCGGCGTTATGCTCAATTCCCCCGAAGCTTTCGTGAAGGCGGTATCGGATACCTCGAAAAAGGAATTCGGCTTTTTGAAGGTGGCACTGGACGTGGCGATGGTGGTCATTGCTCTGACCCTGTCTCTGATCTTTTTCGGAAGGATCGAGGGTATTCGGGAGGGAACGGTCATTACTGCGCTTTTGGTGGGGATTTGCGTAAAGATTTTTCGTCCTCTTTTGCAAAAGCCCTTGGATGCCTTTATTAAAAAATAGGGAGGTTTCCGATGAAAATACGTTTTGACGCGACCTTGTCTTGCGATGAAAGCAGGGGCGGCTATCGCATCCTTTATCCCGTCGCGGACGGCTTTATCGAATATACCTTCGTGCATTCCGTGGTTCCCGAGAAGAACTGCGATATTTGGCGAATGAGCGTAGTCAGCGTCTTAAATGAAAAAGGGGAGTCTTTGCGCAGGCTGACCAAGGCACACGCCGAGTGGGAAATGGCTGTGCGTCTTTTGGACCGTCCCGATTTTATCGGCGGCTATAATCACGGTGACGAGATCGGCAAGGCACCGCGCCTTATGCTGGACGGTGTGTCTGTTTCCGAAAAGGAGCTTTCCGATTTTCGGGAATTTTCAAAATTGGAGATCGTTATGGAGTCCGTGGGGTACGACCCCGCAAGCCCTGCCGATGCCGTTCTGTCCCACTGTAAGCGATACCTTTTTGACGAAGAAGGGGTGCATTTATCTCAGGAGGTAACCTGGCTTCGGGACGTTGTTTTGGACGGCAAGCTGAACAGTTACCTTGCCATGATGCCTCCTATGAAGCGCGAGCCCTCCGCTCCCGAAAAGATTCTCACCGACTCGTTTTCCTTTGGGGAGGATCAGGTGCAGGGCATCGCGACCCTTCCCGTCAGACGCAAGGGCGTGAAAAAAATTACGGTGGAGGGAACGGAAAGCGGATACCGCTTTGTTATGTCTGTAGGGGAATACGAGCCCCTGTATCCGAACAGCTACCTTGCCCTCTTAACGGACAATGGAAATTTGAATTACCATAAAATGTATATTGCTTTTGCCGGCGGGGAAAAGGAGGCAGTCGCAGAAGGGGAGACCTGGCGCGCTTCCACACACTACCGCATCGAAAAAAACTGATCGGGAGAAAACAATGGAAAAGAAAAATCCGAAACGCCTTGTGAATTGGTGGCTGACCTGGGAGGATTTGAATTGGCCAAGTGTGGATATGATGGATAAGATCCGCCGTCGTGCCGAGGCTGCTGCCAAGGCGAACGTAACCGCGGCAGTCCTCTTCGGTTGCCATTTCCGATGGGACTATTTGCCCTATTTTACCCTGCTTCACGACCATATTGCCACCACCTGCGAGGAATTGCACAAGGTGGGAATCGAGCTTTACGACCGCCATTCCATCAATCTGATCCATCGCTACGATACGGTAGATCAAATGCGTCACGTGATGCTGCACAGCGGCCCGCACATCCCCTTTTCTCCTTCCCGTGAAGCGGCGGCGAGCTGGGAGTATCACGGCAAAAGGCTGAATGATTGGCGTATGATCGACGTGCGCACGGGCAAGCCGCTTTACTATCCCCAATACGCCTCCGAGGGCTTTTGCTACCGCAATCCCGATTTTGTGGAGGCGTACTGCGATTACGCCAAGAAGCTGGTGGCGGATACGGGCATTGACGGCTTGGCTGCCGAGGATCCCGTTCATTATATGCACCTGAATTCCTGCGGGTGCGAGCATTGCCGCGGAGAACTGAAAAGACGAACGGGTCTGGAGCTTCCGCCTGCCGAGGATCGAAACTTTTGGGGCAACTGGGAAAATCCCGCCTGGCGCGAGTGGATCGATCTTCGCTACGAAGCGGGCAAGGAATTTTTTGAAAAGCTGATGCCCGTGCTTCCCGAGGGCTTTACCGTCACCACCTGCGGGGCAAATTCCGCCGCCGCAACCACCACCGCCTCCGCTTCTGACGCTTCTCGCTTCGTGGCAGGTGGAAGCAATTACGTTCATATGGAGCTCAGCGGCAATACGCCGCCGTACAAGAATGACCCCGTCACCGTCAACCGCCCCGTTTCGGGGGTTGCCGTTGGCTTTTCTCACCATCAGGCGGTGGCAAGGGAGAATGGGATCCGATCCTTTTCTACCGGCTACGGCTTTACCACACCTTCGGCAAATATTATCTGGGCGGTCAACAAGCTTTTGGATACGGATTGCTGCTTCTCTACGTTGAAAGCGAGATTGGGCTTGCCCGATCATATTTTAAAGACGCTTCCCGAGGAGCCTGAATTGGTGGAAGGGGTTTATACCTTTGAAAAGGATCACCCCGAACTGTTCTGCGGCGAGCAGGTAGCACAGGTTGGCGTATATTTCTCCTACGAGACCCGTAACAATACCTGCTTCGGCAGCATGAATAAAGGGTATTACTCCGATTACTCTACCGCTTTGAAGATTTTGTTCTCCGCAGGCATTGGTGCCCATACCGTATTGCATTTGCCCAAGGATCCGAGCACCTATCCCGTCCTCGTTCTGGCAAGCGTTGCCAAAATGACCGACGGAGAGAGAAAGGATCTTTCCGCTTATCTTGCTTCCGGCGGTAAGGTCATCGTCTGCGGTCCCTCCGATCCGGCTTTTTGTGAAAATGACTGGAAATTGCCCACCCGACCCGAGATCGGATCTTCCGATGATTTCTTTGCTACCATTGCAAACGGCGTCTGGATCAAGGTTCCCGATTGGGTGGCACAGACCACCCTTCCCGAAAGCCGCGAGGAGAACGTCTGGCGCGAAAGGGAAACGGGACTGTTTTACAATCCTCATCGCCTGAGAGACGGAAAGATCGAAAAAGGCTTTCTGGATCTTGTGAAGCGATATGCTAAGCAACTTCCGCTGGAAACGGTGGAATGCACGGGGTATCTGACCTCTCTGTTTGAAACGGAGGACGGCTACACCATGCACTTTCTTGCGGCAGATTACGATACGGATATCGATCGGGAGCTGGATGAAATGCGGTTCCACCGCAGCCGCGTAAATTTCGTCAACAAGGTCACTGCCATCGGCGTTACCGAGAACCTGGTGTTCCGCACCGACCGCGTTCCCGAGGTATACCTGCCCTTCGACGAGGGAGTGGCGAGCGTGAATGCAACGGACGGAGTCTGTACCGTGCACCTTCCCCCGAATACTGCTTACGTCATTGTAAAATTCCCCAAATAAAAAGAGCACCGCTTGGTTTTTTCCAAGCGGTGCTTTTGTATGCAGAGCGTTTCTTTACAGCTCCAGTAATTTTCTCGAGAGAGCGAGGATGCGAGGGTCGTTTTTACTGTTGAGGAAGGTGACCTTTCCGCCCGACTGCTTGGGGGAGAGAAGCCCACATTCCTCCAGACGGCGGCGGGTCTGCTTTGCCGTTCCGTAGCCGCCGTCGTAAATGGTGGCACGGGGAAAGAGAGAAGCGATCTTTGGGCGGATCAGGGGATAATGGGTGCAGCCCAGGACGATCCCGTCTGCCGTTTCCGGCTCAAAGGGGGCGAAGCGAGCCTCCAGATAGGCTTCCAGCTCGGGCCCGTCCAGAATACCGTCCTCGATCAGCTCCACGAGTCCCGGGCAGGGAACCTTGACGATGTTGGCGTCGTTTTCGTAAAAATGCATCATATTGGAAAATTTTTCCTGCTCCAGGGTCATGGGAGTTGCCATCACCAAAACGCGGGGATGATCCTTGGCAAGCACCGCAGGCTTCAGAGCGGGCTCGATCCCGATCACGGGAACGTGGCTGTACGTTTTGCGTAAAACGGGGATGGCCACACTGGTTGCGGTATTGCAGGCGACCACCAGAGCCTTGCTCCCTTTTTCCAAAAGAAGCTCTGCGATCCTCTCGGTCAGCTTTACTACCTCGGCGACCTCTTTGGTGCCGTAGGGAGCGTGTGCGGAATCTCCGTAATAGAGAAAATCCTCCCCGGGTAAAAGCTTTACCAGCTCCCGAAGGACGCTGATCCCTCCTACTCCGGAGTCCATAACACCGATGGGTCCTAATTGCTTTTCAATCATAGCGGGCTCCTTTGCGGGACTTGATTTCTTCGTTTAAAAGGGAAAGCAGGGTCTCGTCCGGCTCAAAAGTAAGGAGAACGAACCCCTTTTCCTCCTCCGGTGCAAGCAGGTAATAAGGCTGCTCCGGGGCAAGGTTTTGACAGTAGGAAAAGCGGGCGCTGAGGGGAAATTCTTTTTTTCGCGCTTTCCATTCCTCTCGGCTTAGAATTGCCGTTTCCGAGGTGATGGGAAGCCCTCCCAGGTGCTTTTCCCGCCTTCCTTGCCGAGAGGAAAGGAAGAGTGTCCCGTCCTCCAGTCCGTAACGGTAATCCGTTAAAAGAAAGCGGGTGGTAAACTGAACGACTACCAAAAAAAGCAGAGCCGAACAAAGCTGAAGCACACCCTTTGCGGCGTTGAAACGGGTGGAGAGAAGAAACAGAAAAAGTGCAAGGATCCCGAGGAGAATTACAAGGATCTTAGTTTGCCTGTCTTTCCGTTTCGGTCTGCATAAGTAGTTTCTCATAAGGGGATCTCCAGTAAATTGATAATGTCCAGAAAGGCAGTGGAGGACAGATTCTTCGGTAAGGCGTTTGCCGACAGAACTGCCTCCCGACGGCTTTTGGAGTCGTCCTTCCCGAAGTAGCCCAGTCGGTACAGGTCCGTTTTGGTATAGGCGGGAGCACGCTCTTGACCGTCCTCCAGAAGACCGCTTTTCTCAAACAGAGCCAAAAGAGTCTCGTTGTCGATTCCCTCTACGCCAAGCAGTCCTTCCTTAGAGCTTTGGCTTTTTCGGCGCTCCTTTCCCACAGTGGGAGGGACGTAAAGATCGGTAATGCCCCTCCCACCCGTCAGGGTGTGAAGGTGGCCGCGGATGACCTTGCCAGCTCCGTCGGGATCGGACAGGATCACGAGCCCGCGTTTCTCAGCAAGGCGTTTGAACAACGCGCGTTTTTCTTCATTCTTGAAAATTCCGAAGCCTTCGGTAGTTATGACCGTGGCGTCCAGCAGGGATTCGATGCGGATCTTGTCATATTTTCCTTCAACTACGATGACCTTACTGCAGCGAGGCTTCATACCGCACCGCCCAGAATACGCGCCATTTGCAAAACGTAGATCTCCGTCACGATCCAAATATCACTGCGGGCGCCCTTCAGCTTTCCGTCCAGCTCCAGACAGAGAAAGAGTGCCTTTTCCACGTTTTCCTTTTTCTTGCCGTATAGGCTTCTGCGGTATTTATCGTATTGCCAGGGAAGCACCTTTGCCGCCTTCTGGCAGTCGGCTGCGGAGGCACCCTCTGCCACCAGCATTGCTCCCGTCAGCATGGTTGCGAGAGCACCTGCGATCATAACGGGATGTACGTCCTGCTTTTTCAGGTTGGTCAGGATCTTTTCCACTGCGTTCACTGCTCCCTCCAGCACTGCATCGCACAGATTGTAGGTGGCAAACTCCGTGGTATCCTCGGCAAAAAGGAGCACGTCCTCCTCCGTTACCTCGCTTTTCTTTTTTGCGTTTGCGTAGGCGGAAAGCTTTTCCAGCTCACTGCGAATGATTTGCATACGGGAGCCTGCAAGGCGGAACAGCGTGCGCAGAGCACGGTCGGAGGCGGTCAGGGAATCTGCGGCGAGAATTTTCTTTGCCCAGGGCAAAAGAACCCGTTCATCCTGCAAGCAGAAATTGACGAAGGTCAGGTTCTCGCTTAAATTCAAAACGCTTTTCTTTTTTAGCTCCTTCTTGTCCGATCCGAATTCCTCGTGGTTGGTATAGATTACCAGGATCAGATAAGAGGGGAAGCTTTTCAAAAGCTCTGCAAAGCGTTTTCCGTCGGAATCGGAGATCTTTGCCGGGGACAGTCCCCGACAGATCACAAGGCGCTTTTCTCCGCAGAAGGGGAGGATTTCCGCTTCGCCCAAAAGGTCGTCCATGGTGTGATCCCGCGTGAAGTCCAAACGGGCAATATTGAAATCTGCCGTTCCCTCCTTCTCGATGAGGGCGATGAATTTTTGCAGGTAAAATTGCTTTAAAAGCTCCTCCGGTCCGTAAAAGGCGAAAGCGCCTATGGGGTTATCCCGTAGGCGCGCTTTCAGTTGAGATACGGAGATCCCGAGGGCAGTCTGTGCTGCCATCAGTCCATGGTTTCGGAGAGCTGCTTACCGCCCAGCACGTGGAAATGCAGGTGCTTGACGGATTGGCATCCGTGCTCGCCGATATTGGTAATGACGCGGTAACCCTGTTCCAGACCCTCCAGCTTTGCGATCTTGGGGATCGCTTCAAAAACAGCGGCAACGGCTGCGCTGTTCTCGGCGCTGACAGCGTCAGCGGAAGGAATATGGGTCTTGGGGATCACCAGAACGTGGGTGGGGGCCTGGGGATTGATGTCGCGGAAGGCGTATACCGCCTCGTCCTCATAAACCTTGGTAGAGGGGATTTCACCCTTTAAAATAGAACAAAATAGGCAGTCCATATCGTTTCTCCTTAAAACAGTTTGAAAAATGCTTCCTTGGCGTCACCGATCTTCTCGGGGCATTTGCCGCCGGACTGAGCGGAATCGGGTCTGCCGCCGCCACCGCCACCCAAAATGGGAGCAATGGCCTTTACGATGTTGCCTGCGTGTGCACCCTTGGCAACGGCATCCTTGCCGCAAACGGTGAGAAGCTGAACCTTTTCGCCGCGAAGCTGATAGAACACGGCAACGGCGTCGGGATGACTGTCGCGGATCATATCGCCGGTCTTTCTGGCATCGGCGTCGGGAGCCAGCTCCTTGAAGATCAGCTTCATTCCGTCCTTTTCCACCGCACCGTCAAAGAGAGAACCCATAGAAGCGGCGGCAAGCTTTGCATTCAACGCGTCGATCTTATCCTTTGCTTCCTTCAACTCGGACTTCATGCCGCGGATCTTTTCGGGGAGCAGGAAAGCGGTGGTTTTCAGAATCTCCGCACCCTCTGCCAGAAGTGCTTCCTTATCGTAGAGATATTTGAGCAGATTTTTACCGGTAACGCCCTCGATTCGGCGAACGCCTGCGGCAACGCCGCTTTCGGACAGAATGCGGAACAGGCCTGCTTCGGAGCTGTTCTTCAGGTGGGTACCGCCGCAAAGCTCGCGGGAGAAGTCGCCCATGGTGACCAGACGAACCGTGCTGCCGTACTTTTCGCCGAACAGAGCCATAGCACCCATTTCTTTTGCCTTCTCAATGTCGGTAACGACGGTCTCAACGGGCAGGGCGCGCAGGATCATCTCGTTGACGGTCGCTTCTACGCGGCTCAGCTCCTCTGCGGTCATAGCCTGGAAGTGCTTAAAGTCAAAACGGAGACGGTCGGCATCTACGTAGCTTCCCGCCTGCTCTACGTGGCTGCCCAGAATATTGCGGAGGGCTGCCTGGAGCAAATGAACGGTGGAGTGGTTTCTGGCAATGGCGGCACGCTTTTCGGTATCAACCAGGCAAAGCACCTCGTCTCCCACGGAAATGGCACCGTTTTCCATACGGATCATATGCAAGAAGATCCCGTCGGTCTTCTTGGTATCCAGAACTGCCGCACCGCCGTTTTCAGCGGTGATCACGCCGGTATCGCCTACCTGACCGCCGGATTCTCCGTAGAAGGGAGTGGTATCCAGAATCAGAGTGGCTTCACCCTCGGTCAGAGTGGAAAGCGCTTCATCCTCTGCGAAGATCGCAAGCACCTTTGCCTTGCAGGAGGTCTTTTCATAGCCGCAGAATTCGGTGGCCTCCAAACCGTCGGCAAGGCTCTTTGCCGCGTCGGACCAGCCGGAAATATTGGCGCGGGCATCTCTTGCTCTCTGCTTCTGCTCCTGCATCAGAGCCGTAAACTTTTCTTCATCGATGGCAAGACCTGCTTCCTCGGCGATTTCGCGAGTAAGGTCGATGGGGAAGCCGAAGGTATCGTAAAGCTTGAACACGTCCTCGCCCGCCAGGGTCTTTTCGCCGCTTTCCTTAGCCTTAGCGGTCAGATCGGAAAGAATGGCAAGGCCGGAGTCGATGGTAGCGTTAAACTTTTCTTCTTCAATGGAAATGATCTTCTTGATGTATTCTTCCTTTTCGCGAAGCTCGGGATAGCCTGCCTCGTTTTCACCGATGACCACGTCGCAAAGACCGGTCAAAAAGGCGCCCTTGATTCCCAAAAGCTTTCCGTGGCGAGCGGCACGGCGCAGAATTCTGCGGAGCACGTAGCCTCTGCCCTCGTTGGAAGGAGAAACGCCGTCGGAGATCATAAAGGTAGAGGAACGGATATGGTCGGTAATGATACGGATCGATACGTCGGTATCGTTATCCTTTCCGTATTCCTTGCCGGAAACGGTGCAAACTGCATCCAGGATCTTGCGGACGGTATCCACCTCGAACATATTGTCCACGCCCTGCATTACGCAAGCCAGACGCTCCAGACCCATGCCGGTATCGATATTCTTCTGGCTCAGCTCGGTGTAATTTCCGTTTCCGTCGTTATCAAACTGGGTGAATACGTTGTTCCAGATCTCCATATAGCGGTCGCATTCGCATCCGGGTTTGCAGTCGGGGGATCCGCAACCGTACTTTTCACCGCGGTCGAAATAGATCTCGGAGCAGGGGCCGCAAGGACCGGTACCGTGCTCCCAGAAGTTATCTGCCTTACCCAAACGGACGATACGCTCCTCGGGAACGCCGATCACGTCCTTCCAGATGTGATATGCCTCCTCGTCCTTCTCGTAAATGGAGGGCCAGAGAAGATTTTCGGGGATCTCCAAAACCTTGGTGAGAAATTCCCAGGCAAAGGGGATGGCTTCGTTCTTGAAATAGTCGCCGAAGGAGAAGTTACCCAGCATTTCGAAATACGTGCCGTGACGGGCAGTTTTACCTACGCGCTCCAGGTCGGGAGTACGGATGCACTTTTGACAGGTGCAGACTCTTCTTCTGGGAGGCTCCTCCTCTCCGGTAAAGTATTTTTTCATCGGTGCCATACCGCTGTTGATCAGCAGCAGGGACTTATCCCCCTGGGGAACCAGGGAGAAGGAGGGCAGACGAAGGTGCCCCTTGGATTCAAAATAGGAGAGATATTTTTCTCTCAGCTCGTTTAAGCCGGTGTACTTCATAGATATTCCTCTATTCTCTTATTTGTTATTGGTCTTGATGGTGTTCCAAAGATCCGTTTGCAGATCACGGATCTTCTTGGGAAGGTAGCGGAAGGACTCGCACTTCTTGCTGAAGCTGTCCCAGTCCTCGCGCAGGTTGGGGTATGCTACGATATTGTTTTGCATTTCCTCCTCCAGCGCGTCGTAAACCGCTTGGTTTGGCGTGGAGTAGTAAACGTACTCGGTATTTGCCTTGCCGGCCTCTCGGGTGAGCATAAAGTTGATGAATTTTTCTGCCAGATCCTTCTTTTCGCTGGTGGCGGGGACGCACATTGCGTCGTTGAACAGGTTGGTTCCGCAATCGGGAATAACAAATTTCAGATCTGGATTTTCCTCCATCACTACCATACAGTCTCCCGCGTAATAGGGTGCGATGGCAAGGGAGCCTGCGGGCATCATCTCGTAGAACTGGTCCATGGCGTAGTAGAACTTCTGCTCCATCAGCTTCTCTGCCGCCTCTTTCCATTCCTTTTCGCTGGTGGAATTCTGTGAATAGCCCAGCTGCTTTAAAGCTATGCCGAAGGCGTCGCGGGGATTATCCATCATCATGATCTGATTGGGATAATTCTTGCTCCAGAGGATGCTCCAATCCTTGCAATCCTGCATTTTGGCAAGATCCTCCTCGGTGAGCATTTTTTCGTTGTAGAGAATTCCCACGGTTCCCCAGAAGTAGGGGACGGTGTATTTTTGCTCGGGGTCGTAAGGCAGACCCTTGAAATCCTCCATAATGCTGGAGTAATTGGGAATGTTGTCGTAGTTCAGCTCTGCCAGCATTCCCTCAGCGATCATTCGCTCCGCCATATAGTCGGAGGGGAAGATCACGTCGTAATTGCCCGAGCCGAATTTCATTTTTGCGTACAGGGCTTCGTTGGATTCGGCGGTCACGTAATTGACGTGGATGCCCGTTTTCTTTTCGAATTCCTCGATCACGTCGTAGATGTCATCCTCGCCCGTGGACATATACTCGCCCCAGTTGCATACTACGATGGTATTTTGATAGCTGCGAAACATTCTCGGCAGACACAGCCCGAGGACCAGTGCAATGGCGGAGACGGCGGCAATCAGCTTGATCCACATACTGCCTTTTCTGGGGGGCTTCTGCTGAATCTTTCCTTTTTCGATGGCCTCCTGTCTGGCATCGTGAATATTCATTGCCAGAAGGATCAAAAGCACCGCGACGAAGATCACGCCGGTAACGGATGCCATCCAGGGCTGAATGCCCTTTTTCATACTGTTGTTGATGAAAACGGACAGGGTCTGGAAGGTGTCTCCCGTAAAGTAGCTGATGATAAAGTCGTCGAAGGAATAGGTCAGGGAGATCAAAAAGCCCGCGAAGACGCCGGGCATGATCTCGGGAAGAACCACCTTGGTAAATGCCTTTGCAGGGGGACAGCCCAAGTCAAGGGCGGCCTCGTAAAGATTTTTATCCATTCTGCGCAGTCTGGGCAGAACGTTCAGGATCACGTAGGGGGTATTGAATACGATATGGGACAGAAGTACGGTGAAAAAGCCAAGCTTCATGGAGAACAGCACCACGAACAGCAGCATCAGGGAAACGCCCGTGACGATCTCGGGGTTGATGATGGGCAGGTTGGAAAGGTTCATCAGAATCCCTCTGCCTTTTTTCACGTTGTTCAGCCCCAGTGCGCCTACGGTACCCAAAATACTGGCGCCTACCGCGGAGAAAAGAGCGATAACCAGGGAATTGATGAGAGCGTCGATGAGCTTATCGTTTTCCAGCAGTACGCGGTAGTTGTTCAGCGTAAAGCCATCCCAAACGGAAATGCTGTGATCTGCACTGTTAAAGGACAGCGCGATCATCACCAGGATCGGTGCGTACAGGAAAAAGAAGACCAGCGCGATGTAAAAGGAGGAAATACTTTTTTTCATATTGCCCTCCTTAAACCAAAACGATGTCGTCGTCCTTGTCGAAATGGTTCATGATCACGATGGAGATCACGATCACGATCATCAGGACGAAGGAAAGCATATTGGCGGCGTTGGGATTGAAGCTCTTATTGTAGTAGGTGTCAATGGTATCACCGATCAGGTTAAAGCCGCCCAGACGGGATGCGATGAAAAAGCTGGAGGCGGCGGGAACGAAGACCATGGTGATCCCGGAGATCACACCGGGAACGGATAGGGGAAAAATTACCTTCCAAAGCAGGGTCCATCCGTTGCAGCCCAGGTCTCTGCCCGCTTCCAGGATCGGCTTGGAGATCTTGGCAAGCACGGTGTATATGGGCAGCACCATAAAGGGCAGATAGTTATATACGATGCCAATGACGACGCCCGCAGTGGTCTGGAACACCGCCTCGGTATTGATACCGAAAAAGTTATCCAGTACTCCGCCGGGGCGGAGAATGACCTCCAGTGAGCAGATGCGCAGGACGAAATTCATCCACATGGGAAGCATAATGAGAATATTCATCATTCTCTGTCCGCGGGGATTCATCCGCGCCATCAAAAGGGCGAGAGGATACGCGATGAGAAGACAGATCACCGTAGAGATAAAAGCGATGGCAAAGGAATCCAGATAAACCTGTTTGTTCTGCGCGATATACTTGAAATTCTCAAGGGTGAAAGAGCCGTCCTCTCCCGTAAAGGCGTAGTAAGCCACCATCCCGAGCGGAATGATGACGAAGGCCGCCATCCAAAACAGATAGGGGGTCAAGGGCTTCTTCGACTTCATTGCTCCTCTCCCTTCACGACCTTAATGGAATCGGGACGGAAACGGAAGGATACCTCACTGCCCGCCTGCTCGTCCATCTGACTGCGGATGAGCCAGCGGCGATGCTCGGAGGTCAGGATCATTTCGTAATGGCTGCCCTTCCAGACAACGCTGTCCAGCACGCCGGAGAATACGCTGTCCTCGGGCTCGCAAAGCTCCACGTCTTCACCGGCCACGGTGAGAAGGACCTTTTCTTCTGCCGCAAGGCTTTCCCGAGAGGGGAGTAAAAGGCTCTTTCCGTCGAAGCTGATCTCGTACATGCCCTCCTCGTTTGCTTCGGCGGTTACTACGGCTTCGATGCGGTTTTCCTCGTCGGGAAACATTCGCTTCATAATGTGGATGTTTTCGGGAGAAACGTACATTCCGATGGTGTCGCCCACCTCGGCGGAACGGGTGGAATGAATGATCCAGGTCTCGTTTTGGCAGGAAACGGTCATCTCGTAATGAACGCCCTTGAACAGGCTTGCTTCCACGTGTCCCGTTACGATGCCCTTTTCGGGGGGGACGATCTCTACGTCCTCGGGACGGATGACCACGTCCACCAGCTCGGCGGGTTTGGGGTCAACGCAGACGAACTCCGCACCGCAGAGAAGGACCTTGCAGTCCTCGTTCATACGGGCGTTGAAAATATTGCTTTCGCCGATAAAGTCTGCAACGAAGGCGTTGGCAGGCTCGTTGTAAATATCTTGGGGAGAGCCGATCTGCTGAATGGTGCCCGACTTCATAACCACGATGGTGTCACTCATGGTCAGAGCCTCCTCCTGATCGTGGGTCACGTACAGAAAGGTAATGCCCGACTGACGGTGCAGATTTTTCAGCTCAAGTTGCATATCCTTGCGAAGCTTTAAGTCCAGAGCACCGAGCGGCTCGTCCAAAAGGAGCAGACGGGGCATATTCACCAGAGCGCGCGCAATAGCGACTCTCTGCTGCTGGCCGCCGGAAAGCTTGGAGATCGGTCTTCTTTCGTAGCCCTTCAGATCCACCATAGCAAGCATTTTTCTCACCTGCTGACGGATCGTTTTTTCGGGAACTTTTTTTATGCGCAAGCCGAATGCCACGTTGTCGAAAACATTCAGATGCGGAAAGAGCGCGTATTTCTGAAAAACGGTGTTGATGGGGCGCATGTGCGCAGGGGTCTTTAAAAGATTCTTTCCTTCAAAAGTGATCTTTCCCTCGTCCGGGGTCTCAAAGCCTGCAATACAGCGCAGGATCGTGGTCTTTCCGCAACCCGAAGGTCCCAGAAGCGTCACGAATTCCTTATCCCGGATAGAGAGATTGACGCTTTTCAGAATTTGCTCGTTATCAAACGATTTGCATAGGTCTTCCAGACGAATGAGTACGTCCGATCCGGAGACGCGGTTTTCCATTTATCTACCTCCTTGCTTTTGTGCTTGTCCGTTTTTTTACGGAAAAATGCACCGCATAAAATATCAAGATAATCATACATTCTTTTGCTAAAAATGTCAATAAAATCAAGGGATTTTTCCACGAAAAAATGCGTGCTTTTTTTCTTTTATTCTTCCTCCTTTTTTTGCGGCTTTTCCTTGACAGAGCAGAGGAAAGAATTTATAATGGAAATATGTTTAAAAAATTGTATAAAAAGCTGTTCCCCGACCGTTATTACGCCTCTCCCGCATATCGTAAGGAGGCGTCTGCGCGTTTCGACAGCAAGATCCTCAAATACGTGACCGAGCGCCTGGAAACGGGGGACGTGGTGCTCTGCAAGGACGCGTATATCTGCGTCAAATCGGGATGGGTCTTCGTCAACAGCGAGACCGAGTCCATCTTCAAATGCGCCGACGATCAGGTTCAGTCCGGTGAACTGATGAGTCACGACGGTGTGATCTTCACCGGATACGATGAAATACAGGGAAAGGAAAGAAGTATCGTCTGTTACTTCAAATATTACCGATGAAAAAAGGATTTCGTTTTTTGGCATTATTGCTTGCCGTTCTCTCCGTGATGAGCTTTGCCTCCTGTGGCGAGGAGGATGCCGTTGCCGATGGCAACTACGCGAAAAGCGCTGAAAAAACCAATTACGTTTGCATTGAATTGGATTCCGGAAAGCAGATCGTCGTGGAGCTGTATCCCGAGATCGCTCCCATTACCGTTGCCAATTTCCAGAAGCTGGTGGGCTCGGGCTTTTACGACGGACTGACCTTCCACCGTATCATGAAGGGCTTTATGATCCAAGGCGGTGACCCCGAGGGAACCGGCTTCGGCGGTCCCGGCTGGGAGATCAAGGGTGAATTTGCCGCCAACGGCGTGAAAAATGATCTGAAGCATACCCGCGGCGTGCTTTCCATGGCGCGTTCCAACGATCCCGATTCTGCGGGAAGCCAGTTTTTTATCATGCATAAGGATTCTCCCCATCTGGACGGGAACTACGCCGCCTTCGGCAAGGTGGTTTCCGGAATGGACGTGGTGGACGAGCTTGCAGGGGTTGCGTGCAACGGCGATGCGCCCGTGGATCCTCCCGTGATGAAAAAGGTCTATTTTGTAACGCCCGAAAACGGTGCGCAGACCAAGGCTGAAACCAAAAAAGAGGAACCCAAAAAGGATGCGCAAGTGTCTGACGTAACGTCGGAGGGCGTGACCTACAAGGCGAGCGAGAAGGAGACCGATCTGGTTTGTATCCGTATCTCCGATGAAAAGGCGATCGTCGTGGAGCTGTATCCCGAGATCGCTCCCCTTACCGTTGCCAATTTCAAAAAGCTGGTGGGCTCGGGCTTTTACGACGGACTGACCTTCCACCGTATCATGAAGGGCTTTATGATCCAAGGCGGTGACCCCGCGGGCAACGGCACGGGCGGACCCGGCTGGACCATCAAGGGTGAATTTGCTGCCAACGGCGTGCAAAATGACTTGAAGCATACCCGTGGTATTTTGTCTATGGCTCGTAAAACTGCCCCCGATACCGCGGGAAGTCAGTTCTTTATCGTGCATCAGGATTCTCCCCATTTGGACGGAAGCTACGCCGCCTTCGGCAAGGTGATTGTCGGAATGAACGTGGTGGATGAGCTTGCCGAGACAAAGTGCAGCGGAGAAACCCCCGTCGTAAAGCCTGTAATGGAAAAGGTTTACTTCGTATCGGCTGAAAACTAAATAGGAGAATATGACGATGAAAAAAGGAATTCGTTTTTTGGCACTTTTGCTTTCACTGCTGACCTTGACCGGTCTCGTTTCCTGCGGTGCGGAAGAAGCGAAGGATCCGAAAGAATCGAAAGAAAATGCTGAGGAACGGACCGATCTACGTATTGAATGAAAGGCTGAAAAGCAACGAACGGAATTGGTTAGAAGATCTCATCAAAGAAAATTTGATGTAAAACGAAGGAGAAAGAAAATGGCATTTGTAAAAAGTGAGGAAAAGACGAATTTTGTGAAATTCGTTATGGAAAACGGAAAGGAAATGATCGCTGAGCTGTATCCCGAGATCGCTCCCATCTCCGTAAAGAATTTTCAGAAGCTGGTGGACGGAGGCTTTTATAACGGGCTCATCTTCCACCGCGTGATCCCCGGCTTTATGATCCAGGGCGGTTGTCCCCAAGGCAAGGGAACCGGCGGCCCCGGCTGGACCATCAAGGGCGAGTTTGCCCGCAACGGTGTGAAAAACGACCTGAAGCATACCCGCGGCGTGCTTTCCATGGCTCGTTCTATGGCACCCGATTCCGCGGGAAGCCAGTTCTTTATTATGCACGACGACGCTCCTCACCTGGATGGAAATTATGCCGCCTTTGGTAAGCTTTTGGAGGGCATTGAGGTCGTGGACGAGATCTGCGAGGTTATGACCGATTTTGCGGATCGACCCGTGGAAGATCAGAGAATGAAAGAAGTATATTTCGTAAAGGAAGCATAAAAAATGCCTTTTTCTGCCGGAACGGAAAAAACGGGCACCTGCGTTGCTTTGGGAAATTTTGACGGGATCCATCTGGGTCACCGCAAGATCGTGGAAAACTGCGTTCAAAAGGCTCGGGAGGAGGGACTCGTGTCCCTCGTCTGGAGCTTTCGCCGTCATCCCGAGCATATTCTAAAGGGAAATTTCTCCTCCGGTAATATTATTTCCCTCAAGGACAAGGAGGCCATCCTTAAGGAGATCGGCATCCATCATTTGTTCCTGGAGGATTTTGAAATGGTCAGAGACCTGTCTCCCGAGGAGTTCTGCGACAGAATTCTGATCCGTCAGCTTTCCGCTCGCTTTGTCTTTTGCGGCTTCAATTTCCGCTTTGGCAGATTCGGTGCAGGCGATGCGGAATTTTTGAAAGCATATCTGGAGCCGAAGGGAGTATGCGTCATTGCCGAGGATCCCGTTTGTCTGGATGGCGGCACGGTATCCTCCACGCGGATCCGAAAGCTTTTGGCTGAAGGGGAAATGGAGCAGGTAAAGCGTCTTTTGGGGCGCCCCTATTCCATTCGATTTCCCGTACTGCACGGCAAGCGATTGGGGACCCGCATCGGATTTCCTACGCTCAACCAAGTGTTTCCCGAGGAATACGTGACTCCGAAAAAGGGCGTCTATGCCGTGCGCGTAGGCTTTGACGGCAGAGAGCTTTTCGGTGTGTGCAACGTGGGAAGCCGTCCGACGGTGGACAGCGACGATCGGGTGATCGCCGAAACCCATCTTTTGGACTTCGCTGAAGAGCTGTACGGCAAAGAGGTTCGCGTGGAATTCCATCACTTTTTGCGCGCGGAGACCAAGTTTTCCTCCTTGGAGGAATTGAAAATACAGATCGGAAAGGATCGGGAGAACGCCCGACTTTTCTGGAAGGAGCAGCAATGAGAAAGAGGCTTGCGGGAATACTTTCCGGCCTTTTGGCGGCAGTGTTTATTCTGTCGCTTTTTCCCGTGTCTGCGGTTTCTTACGAAGGGGCACCGGAGGTAGGCTCTACCGCCGCCGTCGTTTATAATTTGGGGGCAGAGGAAGCTCTTTATACCAAAAATCTGGACGGAAGACTGGATCCCGCCACCTTTACGAAGCTGATGACGGCACTGCTTGCCTTTGAATACAGAGCCAAAAACGGAAACGTTACCGTCACCGTTACCGAGGAAATGCTTTCCGCCGCTGGAGGAACCTCTATGCGCTTGAAGGTGGGAGAGGTGATCCCCTTTGACTCCCTCTTGGCAGGTCTTGTGGTGCAGAACGCCAACGATGCGGCTTTGGTCATCGCTTCCACGGTAGGCGGAAATATTATGAGCTTTGTAGAGCAGATGAATGCGAAGGCAAAGCAGCTCGGTATGAATAATACCTATTATGCCAACCCGACGGGTGTGGATTCCGCCGCAATGTTTACTACGATGAGGGATATTCTGACCCTTTGCAAGGCGTTGTATCGGGTCAACGATTTCATGCTTCTTGCGGAAAATCCCAAGATCAGCATTCCCGCTACCAATCTGTCCATTCAGCGCGCCTATACCAATAAAAACGCGCTGGTGCCTTATTCCTACGTTACCGACTACTATATGGAAGGTGTTCGCGGTATGATCGCGGGCTATACGCCCCGTGCTGGCTACTGTGTAGCAACGGTGCGGGAGCATAACGGCAATAAAAATCTGGTGATCGTTTCCGGCGGCGTTGACCGCAGTGAGCAGAAAAACGGTACCGATATCTCCTCTTACCGCGAAGCAAAGGCGCTTATGGAGTGGGCGGAGGCAAATTTCGGGATCCGTCGTGTAATGGAGCAGGGAACCGTTGCGACGGAGCAGAAGGTGCGCCTTGCCTCCGGCGTGGATCATATGATCCTGGTTACGGGAGAGGGACTGGAAAAGCTTCTTCCTCTGAATGCAGATCTTGCCAAGGACGTTACGTCCAAGGTTCGCGTGGAGCAGGAGGTATTTACCGCTCCCATTATAGAAGGTACCACCTACGGCAATCTGGACGTTTATTACCGCGGTGAGCTGATCGGGACACTGCCTTTGGTGGCAAAGTCCAATATCGGTCTGTCGCGCTGGCTGGTGGCTTGGGACGCGGTGGAAAGCTTCTTCTCTCAGGGACCTGCCAGAGTGATCTTGATTATGGTGATCTGCGCCGTCGTTTTCTATATTATTTCTCTGATCGTAGTGGTCATCGTGCAGTACAACCGCCGCAACCGCGAGAAAAAGCAGGCGATCAAGGAAATGATGCAGATCGAGGATCAACGTCTGAAAAAGGTTCGACAAGAGGAGCGGAAAGCCAATCAGGCGCGTATGCGCAAAATGAGAAGCGCTCTTCGTGCAGGCTTCCGTGTATTGCAGGGTGAATCCGAAGCCGATCCCCAGGTGCAATCTGGTAAGAAAAAGCCTGCACCGTCTAAGGCGGTGGCAAAGGTTCCCGAGAAGTACCGCAATTCCAACCGCGCGGTACAGCCTGCGGCAAACGCCTCCCGCCGTCCCGCCGGAGCGCAGACCTCTGCTCGAAGAAGCGAGCGACCTTCTGCGAAAAACGGAGCACCGCAGCGAAAGCCCGAGGTGTATCGCACCGGAAGACCCTCCCGTCCATCTTCACAGAGCACTGTGGGCAGTTCCCGTCCCGCCGGCAAAGCACCGCAAAATTCCGGTGCCGTCCGCCCCAACGGGAGAGCGGCGCAAAAAAACAATGCTCGCCCCGCCGTCCGAGCACCCCAAAACAAAAATGCTCCCCGTCCCGTGCGCAGAGATCCCCGCAACGGTCCCACGACCGGGAAAAAATAATTTGCTTTTTCAAAAAAGCCCTTGACAAAAGGGCTTTTTTTTGTTAAAATCTTTGTTGCAATTTTCGAGTATATGGGCCTTTAGCTCAGCTGGTCAGAGCAGCCGGCTCATAACCGGTCGGTCCGGGGTTCAAGTCCCTGAAGGCCCACCACCAAGAGAAAAGCTCATATAGGGGTATAGCTCAGTTGGGGACGGTTGCGAGCGCCGCAGAGCGGAGTAAGCGAGCAATAAGGAGTTGCAGCAATACAGCGATTGGCGAGCCGAATAGGCGAAGACAGAGGTGATGTTGCAACAGGAAGAGCAGCGGTTCCGCTGTTGCCTCGGCAGAATGAATGCCTTTTGAAAAAAACAATATAGGGGTATAGCTCAGTTGGTAGAGCAGCGGTCTCCAAAACCGCGTGCCCAGGGTTCAAGTCCTTGTGCCCCTGCCAAAAAATTCGACAAGTTTCAACTTGTCGAATTTTTTTATCCAAGCCGCAGGCTTGGTATATCATCACGACGCAGTCGTGTATATCATCAAGGGCGCATTGCGCCCTTGTATCTCATCACGCGCCAGCGTGCATTTCCTGCGGCTTGATGATATACAAAACTTCGTTTTGATGATATACCGCAACAAGTTGCGGATGATATACACGGCTTTCGCCGTGATTTATGTAAGAGCCCGAATCCATACGCAAAAGTGACGAAAAATTTTTTGTAGCCCATAGCCATGAACCCGCAGGCACGCGGGGAAGAATTGCATTTCCTCTGAATTTATGTATAATGGAGAAAAAAGGAGGTGTTTTTCTGTGCCGAAGGTGCTTTTGATCGACGTTGACGATACGCTTTTGAGCTTTGAGCAATACGTGGAGGAGTCTATGAGAAGCGGATTTTCTCTGTTTGGCATCGGACCCTTCAAAAAGGAGATGCTCTCGGTTTTTCATCGGATCAACCGCGAGCTTTGGCAACGCTTGGAGCAGGGGACGCTCAGCTTTGAGGAACTGAAAAGGATCCGCTGGAATCGGATCTTCGATGCTTTGGGAATTCGGGCGGACGGACTCAAATTCGAGGAGTATTTCCGCGATTGCCTGTTTGACAGTGCCATTCCCGTAGAGGGGGCAATGGAGCTGCTGGAATACCTGCGCGGAAGATATATTCTTTGCGCCGCCAGCAACGGTCCCTATCTTCAGCAGATCAACCGACTGAAAAAGGGGAAAATGCTGGACTTTTTTTCCCATCTGTTTATTTCCGAGGAGCTCGGCTGTTCCAAGCCCTCAAAGGCTTTTTTTGAGCTGTGTTTGGAGCGCTTGAACAAGGATCGTCCCGAGCCCTTTTTCCCGCAGGATCTGATGATCATCGGTGACTCTCTCTCCTCCGATATCGCGGGGGGCATCTCGTTTGGAATGCAGACTCTTTTTTACAATCCGAATAAGCGGGAGATCCCTCCGCAAATTATGCCGGAGCACAGTGTTTTCACCTTACAAGAGATCAAAAATATACTGTAAAAAACGTCAAAAAGCCATTTGCGAGAGCAGATGGCTTTTTTTCAACAAAAATGCAACAAAAATTGACAAACCGAATATACGTATAGTATAATCTAGAGTAATTGTGTGACACCCTTTTAATGGAAAGATGAACGAAGGAAAGGCTTTTAATATGGCGGTATTTAGATGTAAAATGTGCGGCGGAACGCTTGAGATCAATGGGGAAAGCGTGGTTTTTTGTGCGTATTGCGGAACCCAGCAGACCCTCCCCAGACTGGACGACGAGCGTAAGGCGACGCTGATTGACCGAGCCAACCATTTTCGCCGTAATAATGAATTTGATAAGGCAATGGGGCTTTACGAGCAAATTCTCAACGAGGATAAGACCGACGCGGAAAGCTATTGGTCTCTGATCCTTTGCAAGTACGGCATCGAATACGTGGAGGATCCTGCTACGCGCAAGAGAATTCCCACGGTCAACCGTGCTCAATTCACCTCGATCTACGACGACGAGAATTATAAATCTGCCCTGTATTATGCCGACGTGGTGCAAAAGGCCGTCTATGAGCGGGAAGCGGCGGCGATCAATGAAATACAGAAAAATATTCTTGCCATTTCCGGTAAGGAGGAGCCCTTTGACGTGTTCATCTGCTACAAGGAAACCGATGACCACGGCAGAAGAACGCCCGACAGCGTTATTGCTCAGGATATTTACAAAGCCTTGACCGCAGAGGGCTTGAAGGTGTTCTTTGCCCGCATTACCCTGGAGGATAAGCTGGGATCGGCGTACGAGCCTTATATTTTCTCTGCGCTCCATTCCGCGAAGGTAATGCTGGCGGTGGGTACGAAAAAGGAGCATTTTAACGCTGCCTGGGTGAAAAACGAGTGGAACCGTTTTCTGGCCTTGATCCGTACCGATGAAAAGAAGGTTTTGATCCCCTGCTATAAGGATATGGATGCCTATGAGCTTCCCGAGGAGTTTTCTCATCTGCAAGCCCAGGATATGTCAAAGCTTGGCTTTATCCAGGATCTTGCCCGCGGCGTGAGAAAGATCGTCGGAAGCACCGAAGCGACTCCTGCGGGGGCGGGAGCTTCTCCCACCGCAGAGTCTCTCCTCAACCGCGTATTTGTATTTCTGGAGGATAAAAACTGGAAAAGCGCGGATGAATACTGCGAAAAGCTTTTGGATATGGACGTGACCAATGCCAAGGCATACCTGGGTAAGCTTATGGCAGAGCTGAAGGTCAGCAAGCGGGAGGAACTGAAAAATTTATCTGTTCCCTTTGATACAAGCGTCAATTATCAAAAAATTCTCCGCTTCGGAGACGACGTGCTGAAGGCTCAGCTAGCCTCGGATCTGACGGAAATTCGGGAAAGACAGGAGCAGCAGCGCCTGTCGCGGGAGCGTCTTGCCGAGCAGCAGCGCCTTGCGCAGGAACAACTGGCGATGCAAATGCGGTTGGAGCAGGAGCAGTTTGCCCGTCAGCAGCAGGAGGAGAATCAGCGCCTTGCTCAGCAAAAACTAGCGGAGCAGGAGGAGCAAAAAAAGAAACGGAAAGGGGCGGTCCTTGCTCTTTTCTTGGTCTTACTTTTGGTGGTGGCGATCGTTACCGTCAGCACGCTTTATAATCCCAATATGTTTACGGATATCGTTGCCGTCAGTGCTGGCGGCAGTCATACGGTGGGGTTGAGAAGCGACGGAACGGTTATGTACACCGGTCCCAACGTTTACGATCAGAAAAAGGTCGCCGAATGGGAGGACATCACTGCCGTCAGCGTCAGCGGCTCTCATATCGTGGGACTGAAGGAGAACGGTACCGTGGTTGCCGTGGGACGGGATTATTCCGGTCAGTGTAACGTTTCCGATTGGGAGGATATGATCGCCGTCAGCGCAGGGGGCAGTCATACGGTAGGCTTGAAGGAGGACGGTACGGTTTTGGCAGTAGGTGTCAATACCGCCGGTCAGTGCAACGTGGATGAATGGGAAGATATCGTTGCCATTGCCGCGGGCGAGTACCATACCGTGGGCGTGAAGGAGGACGGCACCGTGGTTGCCACGGGATCCAATACATGGCGTCAGTGTAACGTGGACGGCTGGGAGGACATTGTTTCCGTCAGTGCCGGAAGCAACCATACGGTAGGCTTGAAAAAGGACGGAACCGTAGTTGCCGCCGGACGAAACGAGGATGGAACCGGTCAGTGTAACGTTTCCGATTGGGAGGATATCACCGAGATCTGTGCCGGAAGCAACCATACGGTAGGCTTGAAGGAAGACGGCACCGTAGTTACTACGGGCGCCGACATATCCGGTATGCAGGAAGTAGATGAATGGGAGGATATCGTTGCCATCGGCGCGGGATTGAACCATACCCTTGGCGTAAAGGAAGACGGCACCGTGGTTGCCGTAGGCTCCGAGAGTGACGGCACCTGCGACGTAGGCAGATGGAAGAAGTAATGAAGGTGAGGTAAATTATGGCGGTATTTAGATGTAAAATGTGCGGAGGCACGCTTGAGATCAACGGGGAAAGTACTGCGGTATGCGAATTCTGTGGGACTCGCCAGACTCTCCCTACTGCTAAGGATGAAAATTTGCAAGGGCTGTTCAATCGGGCAAATCTTTTGCGAATGAAAAGCGAATTTGACAAAGCGGAGCAGATTTACGAAAGAATCCTACAAGCCGATGAAGGTCAGGCGGAGGCGCATTGGGGTCTGATTCTTTGTAAATACGGTATTGAATACGTGGAGGACCCCGTAACCTTTAAGCGGGTGCCCACCTGTCACAGAACCTCCTTTGACTCCGTCATTTCTGACGAAGATTATAAGGCGGCCTTGCAATATGCAGATGCAATTCAGCGCGGCATTTACGAGGCAGAGGCGGCAGAGATCGATCGTTTGCAGAAGGAGATCCTTGCTCTTTCCCAAAAGGAGGAGCCCTACGACGTTTTTATCTGCTACAAGGAAACGGACGCGGAGGGGAAGCGTACCCAGGACAGTGCGATCGCCAACGATATTTATCACCAGCTGACTCAAGAGGGCTTTAAGGTCTTTTACTCCGCAATTTCTCTGGAGGATAAATTGGGATCGGCATACGAGCCCTGTATTTTCGCAGCACTTTATTCTGCAAAGGTGATGCTGGTGGTGGGCACGAAGCCGGAGTATTTTGAAGCCGTTTGGGTGAAAAACGAGTGGGGTCGCTTCTTGAAAATGATGAAAAACGACCGAAGCAAAACACTCATCCCTTGCTATAAGGACGTAGATGCCTACGAACTCCCCGAAGAATTTTCTCATCTGCAGGCGCAGGATATGGCGAAGATCGGCTTTATCAACGACTTGGTTCGCGGCATTAAAAAGCTGGTGCGGGGTGATGCTCGAAGCGTGGCTGTCACGCAGGAAAATTCCGCTATGAGCGATGGGATCGGCACGAATACTTCCGCTTTGCTGGAGCGCGGTTTTCTTGCGTTGGAGGATGGGGAATGGAAACGTGCGGACGAATTTTTCGAACAGGCTTTGAATCAGAATGCAAAGCTGACTCAGGCTTATTTTGGCAAGCTTTTGGCGGAATTACAGGTTCATAAGAAAGAGGCTATGAAGGACCTGGAGTATCCCTTTGACGGCAGAATCAGTTATCAAAAAGTGCTTCGCTTTGCCGACGATGCTTTGAAGGCAGAACTCGCCGAGATCAACGAGTATATCAAAACGCGCAACGAGAAAGCGCGTCTGGAGGGCGTCTATTCAAAAGCCGCGGGTGAGATGAAGCATGCTTGCACGCAAAAGGCTTTTCTGGATGCAGCGAGGTTATTCGATTCAATCTCTCAATACAAGGACTCTGCCGAGCTTGCAGATAAATGCCGTGAAATGGCGGAGATCGCGAGAAAAGATGCCATTTACGAAGCGGGAGTTGCCAAAATGCGGGAGGATACCTCGGATTGCTATAACGATGCGATCAACTGTTTCGAAAGAATCCCCGGCTGGAAGGATGCTGACGAAAAGCTCCTCCAATGCAGAAAAGAAATTGCAGAACAAGAACGTTTTGAACGAAAATCCATCACCATAGCTTGGCTTGCTTTGGGTGGTGTGATTCTTGCTATTATAGCTTGTTTTGCTTTTATTCTGTAAATTATTGGTATCGTTATCGACGTAAAATCCCCAGTTGCCCCAGTGGCGATCGGTATTTCCCACAAGATAATCCAAAATGTTCATCATATAGTAAGAGTACGGATCTTTTTTCAAAACGAAGTCCAATTTATCCATATCGCGGTTGGTACAGTAAACACCACCGAAAGATTTTATATCTCAATCTGCTGACAAGTGGCAAACTGAACGGATACCTTGCTGACCTCGACAAACAGGCAGAAGATATGTTTTCTCGGCTTGTAAAGCAGATGGCAGAGTGCGAAGGTGTTACCGAACAGCTTAAAGCAGATAATCAATCGGCGTGGGTTGGCAGAATGAATAACATTTGCCAAAGAACCGCAGAATTGGTGAACACAGACTTCATATACGGATGATAAGAGGCGGTAGTGATTTGAGCACTACCGCCTTTCTCATATGATAACTTTTTGTAAGATATAGCAATTTTCTTATTCTTCATCGTTTTCTTCGGAAATCGGAATGGACATATTTTCCAAAGCATTCCGGAGCTGTGGATTGTGAATGACAAAGTGAATTGCCGGTGCTTTGTTCTTAGATATGACCACCCATTTCCCTTCAAGAATACGAATTTGTATATTTCTAAACGGATAGTTGCTGTTTTGCTTGATGATATAGTTTTCTTGCTCCTGACTGTAGCGAAGGGTTTGATCCATATGCAGTAAATACTCTTCGTAGGTATACGCAATATCCTTTTCGTAGAAGATCTCCGAAAGAGGCAACAGCATGGGATGCTCTTTAAATTCCGATTTGCTGATGACAGGAATCTCATCGGTTATACTATCTTCTTCCAAAACGGTTTTATACAGCTGCCGTTGTTCTGCCGCATAAGCAAGAATACGATTCTTGTCTGCCTCATCAACAGAATTATGTTCCAGAATCTGCGAAAGCAGTTCTTCGGAAAGCGTGTGGATGGGCAATGCAGAAAGGATCGATCTTCTTTTGCCGAAAGTCATGCAGTCTTTTTTTACAAATGCGCTGAAAGCACTCTCAGATTCAACCCGGTAAATATCCATAAGAGGAGATGCATTTGACAGGAGATCGAGCGCTCTTTTTCTGTAATAGGCAAGCTCGGTCTTGTTGTTTGTGAGATACATCTTGCCGTTTTGGTGATGATCCATGATGCACTCACCGGATAATGCTGCCGCTCCGCTTGAATAAAGAAAATGCCCGAAAAGCTTGTTGTGAACACCTTT
>SVQO01000024.1 GCA_015065325.1 Oscillospiraceae bacterium
CGCCAACTTCTCTGCCTTGCTATGACTTCGGTTCTTTCCTCCCTTGGGCCGTCCCATCTCTTTTTTCCTCCTATACAAAAATGTTGGTAGACACTTTTTTTGTGTCTACCAACATTATATCATTTCAAAATTCGGCTCTTTTTTTCTTCTAGTATCGGTAACCCGGAAGCAGAGACAGATCCAGCAGACAAAGGGCGCGATGCCCCGTGTGAATGCTGTCAAAGCTCATCCATCTGCCGCTGCGGTCAAAACGGGCGTGAAGATCACAGCGGTAATCCCGATCGGCATCACTGCTGACGTAGGAAAGATATCTGCCCAAAACCGTATCGGTATTCGTTTGGGTATCAAACAGATGCAGGGTACGGTAATCGTCCTCCTTGGGGTAATCGTCCCCGGAGATATATCTGCGGTTGGGGGAATACAGACAATGCACGTCCTTTTTCGGATTGGGCTCAGGCAAGCGTTCTCCTCCCACAGAGCCAAGGGTAAAGAGCCACAGGGCTCCGTCGGCTCGGTCATTGGAAAAATTCCCGCCATACATCACCATTTGTCTTTCGTTTTTCCAGTGGTAATGGGACTGATAGCTGAAGGGTGCCCACAGGGACAAATTTCCTTCAAGGTCAGAGGTCAGAAGCTGGGTCTTCCATTTCAGTCCCTTTTCCGGCTCCTTAAAATTCCGCAGAAGCATCACGAAGTGCTTCCCGTCGGGAGCAAAGGTAATATGATTGATCAAAAGTTTCCCGTCGGAGCAAGGCTCCTCTCTGTGAAAATCGCGCAGATCGGCAAGAGAAAACAGCATTTTTTCCTCTCCCGTCACCGTGTCCATCAAAAAGACGCCGTCGTCGACGGGTGCTTTTTCCTCCTTCCACGGATCGGCAATCCCCGAGTAGCCGTAGCCGGGACGAAAATCGAACATACGGGAAAAATTGATGCAAAGCGCTCTTTTTCCGTCCGGAGACAGACAGGTATAAGCGCGGGGCAAAAAGCGCCTTTCTCCGCTGCGGATGTTCTGCACGCAAGCGCGGAACGCTCCGCTTTGCCTTACGTTGTAAATAATATGCTCATTACCGCCGTACCACTGCAGAAGCGCTCCCTGCTGAAAATTCCAGGCAGTGGTTTCCGCAAGCTTGATAAAGCTACCGTCCTTCAGATCGATAACACCCAATTCACAAACCTCCTCCGGCAGAGGAACGTGATCCTCAAAAGGGGCCTTGTGGCATAGATGGTATCTGCCCGTAGTATCAAAGGGCTGAAGATCGTAATAGCCGAAAAAGTAGTGTCCGCCGTCCTCGGGGCTGACTACCCGTGCGTGGACTTCGGTATTTTCAATACAGTTCATGGAAGAACCTCCCCTCTACTTGCTGTTACAATTATAGAAAAAAGTAAAGACGGAGTCAATGCTTGGGGAGAATATTTTCACGAAATCGTTTTTTTCTTAACTTTATTTGTAAAAAGCGATTTTTTTCGTGACAAACGGATCCTTTTTTTGTATGATACAATCAGAAATCAAAGGAGGGATATTATGGAACTGATCATCCACCCCCACGAATTGACCGATCGCTGGATTGAGCTTGCCAAGGAGCTGAAGCTGGAACGCCTGAGCCTTCACCCCGTCGGCGGAATGAGCGCCCACGAAACCCTGCAAAAGCTTTTGGAGACCCTGGAAGATCCCGCCTTTCGCCAAAAGATCGACCGCGTCCGCAGTGCCGGGATCGGGATCGGCTACGAATTTCACGCTCTGAGCTATCTTCTCCCCCGCAGTCTGTTCGACACCCACCCCGAATATTTCAGAATGGACGCAGAGGGAAATCGGGTCACCAAGGGGAATTTCTGTTTTTCCAGCAAAGAAGCCAGAAGGATCATTTGCAAAAATGCGGTCACACTGGCGGACAAGCTTTACGGAAGCGATGAGGAATATTATTTTTGGCTGGACGACGCCACCCGTCTCACCTGCCACTGTGAGGAATGCAAAAAGCATAATTTCGCCTACCATCAGCTGACCCTGATGAACGAGATCGCCCACGCCTTGCAAAAGAAAAAGCCCAACGCCAAGGTATGCTACCTTGCCTACTACGAAGGAGTTGCGGTGCCTGACGGTGCCATCCGCCCCGCAAAAGGAGTCTTCGTGGAATACGCTCCTTTCGAGCGCTATACCAAGCCCGACACCTTTGCCTTTGAGGGAGAATACCTACAGCTTGTAAAGGATATCCTTGCCTTCTTCGGCACGGAAAACTCCAAGGTGCTGGAATATTGGTACGATAACTCCATTTATTACCGCAGAGCGGGCAAAAAGCTGGTTCCCTTTACGCCTAACAACGAACAGATCCGAGCCGACCTTGCATTTTACAAAAGCCTTGGCTTTGAACGGACGTCCTCCTTTGCCTGCAGTCTCTGCGACGAATATGTTTCCCTGTTCGGCCATCCCGACTTTTCCGCTATTCGGAAAGCTTTTTCTTAAAACTCTGACGTATTCCCGAAGAAGCGGGCTGTAAATTTCCGATTTTTTCAATTCCTCGTCCGATGCCGCCTGCAAAAGCAGCTCCCGCGCGGTCTCATAGGTCTCTCGGTCGGCTTTCATTTTGACTTTTTCCGTTGGCGAAATTTGGTGGTTGACAGATTTCTCATATTGCTTTATAACTTTATTGGAAGCATCAGATGCCATCGTCTTCGGCAATTGTCGCCGTCGGTCGAGAAGCGTTTCGATGCTTTCATTGTTTTTGAATTGTTTCGTTTCGGTTTGCTGTAAAACTTTGGTATTGACAAGATCTTTGTTTTCGGATATACTATGTACGAAGCCATCGATGTTAGGTACGTTTCTGGGGAATTGGACCCCAGCGGCATGAGCTAGCGACATGGCTTTGTTTTTTTGCCAATAAAAAAGCGTATTTCCGTCAAGGATTTCATCATTTATAGCATCTCTTAAAAGCTTCCAAGCATTTTCTTTTCCGAAAGCAGTTTTGATTCGATTTACGTCAATTAGATAGCCCGAATTTTGCGATAGTCCATTGATCTCAATCGGGGTAACTACGGGTTTTCCGTTTTTATCCTTAAGTTCGATTAAAGCAACAACTGAATCCCTTGGGTGAGTTTTTGACGCAAAGATTGCAATAGGATCTTGAATCTTTTCCGGCAACTGATATAGTTTTTTTCCCATACCTTTACCTTCTGGATATTGTTCACTTCTGGGAAAATAATTTTCTCTCGTATGAGATACCGACATCATAACCGGAACATCAGAAAGTCCAATATCACGCCAAATCTTTGGGGTTCTGCCTAACAATAGACTTTGATCAATACGCTTTCCTTTGCTTTCTGGCGCAACAATATATTTGATTTGCTCTTCAAAGGACGCGTATTGTTTAAACTCCTCTTCTCCAGATTCCCTCTCAGCACTCATCACACCTCGTTCGGAGGTGTTTTTTTGTTGCGCGGCGTCAGTTGAGGACGGCTCGGCGGTGCGGCGTTCCAAAAGGGCGTCGTATTGCGCCTGGATGGCCTCCAGTTTGTCGGTAAGAGATGCACCAGCTCATGTGAAACGGTCGGCAAGACTTGATCCTGCAGAATTCCCGCGATTTCATTGCATAATAGAAGTAAAAAAAGACCCTTTCGGGTCTTTTTTCATAATAAAGGATAGCTATCGGAGAAGTTGATATGGAACAGGAGATAAATGGCGTCGCCCGTGTCCACGACTCCGCTGCCGTCAAAATCCACGGGCTGATAAACGGGGTACGTCTCCTCAAAATTGATATAGAACAAAAGGTAGATGGCGTCATCCGTATCTACGCCCGGCTTCCCGTCCAAGTCTCCCGGGGTATAGGCACTCTTATCGTGGCCGCAACCATTACAGATCAGATCCTGCGCATCGTCATAGCTGTGTGGCGGAACTCTCTCCTCCTCACAGACGTTGCAGGTAGCGTCGCAGGCATCCGTATAAACGTGATCGTGCACGTGAGCGTGCGGTAAGTATGCCATTCTTATGAGGTTATCTTCCATGTAATCCGGCTCGTAATAGGGCGTATCGGACGGCACGCAAATCAGCTCTCCGCCCTCGTAAAGCAAACCGAAAATTAAGGTTTCCGACGGAAGAACGGGAGTCCATATCTGCTGAAGACTCTTTGTCATTGTGCAATACCGGTACACGGCGTGGCCTGTAGAATAAATGAGATCTCTGCCATCGGAGGCCAGCTTTTGATATCCGTCTCCGTACCAATAACCATCAGTTTCAAAATTATCAAAAATTTCCGCTACGACCTCATCCCCACCGTCGCGCACCCGCATCAGCTTGGTACCACCGATCCCGGGATTGAAAACTCCGCCGGCGTAAACGTAGTAGAGCTCGCCGTCTATCACTTGATAGGCAGTACAAACCGTTTGCCAAAAGGCACTGTCATAACGGGTATCAACGGCAGAGGAGTCATAGTCATAGGCACCGTTTACATGGTGTCCCGTTGCAATAAAGCCTTCGGTAGAGCGCAGAAAATTATCGTGCTCCACGGAGCCTGCTTGTCCGTAATACGGATCGTCCCAGGTCACGTCCACGTGATAAGGAACCCCGTCGATATAGACCATATTCCAACCGTGATTTAAAAGTGTGGAGGAAACGTAATAATTGCGGATCCCCACCTGATCCAAAAGATAGGAATACGCCATGGCATACCCCTCACAGACGGAACTGCGAAACACCAAAGCACCGAGCATTTCATGGGCATAAGGTGCATTGAAGGTATAGTCATAAGAATTGTGAAGTGCCAAGCGGTCGTGGAGGATCAGCGCCTTGTCCTCATCGGTCAGTGAGGGGTGATCCAGTCCCTCCAGCATTTCGTCTGCAATCTCCCGGCACTCCTTCAAATAAGTGTCGTAGCTACTCTTTGACATAGAATAATCCACGTCGATCTCAGCGATGTCGCTCGAGTTCGAATAATAGGAAAAACTCAAAAGTCCCACGTGAAAAGCCTCGGGGATCTCCTTGTAAACGTAATCGGATAAAGCCTGGTACTCATCCAAGGGGATCCGGTAAGAAGAAATATCAATGCTTTCATTGCAGGCTTTTAAATTTGCATCCAGATAGGTGCGAAATTCCGTCATATTGACGTATTCCTCCAATTCCTCGCGAGCAGGCCCACTGTTCATCTGATAGGTCGGAGAAACGCTGACCATCATTTTCTTTTCCGTTTGTGCCAAAGCAGCTTGATCGGGAAACACCGCCAAGAAAGCCAGAGCAAGCAAAAGTATCAGAAAAAAACGTTTCAAATCTTCACCTTCTTCGTTTTCGTTACCCTTATTCTATCCTCTTTCTTTCATTTTGTCAAGCAAACACGGACTGGCTGTTATAGCTGTCTCTGCGCCGCAAGGCTGTGCAGGCTACCACCGCACGGGCGATGCGGTCAAGATCCGTTTTCTTTCTCCTCAGGCGCCCCCTGACCCGATAACGGTGCGACTCTGTACGCACCGCCTTCGGTTTGATCTGAAGCATTGCCTCGACCAGTGCCGCCCGCGCATAACGGGCATAGCGGTAAATGGTTCGAACGCAGAAAAAGCTTTGCTCCGCAATCTGCTCGTGAGTCAGCCCGTAGAGGTAGTGATACAAAGCGTAATCCCTCAGCTCCCCCGCCTCCATCAGAGAAATGGCTCGGGAAAGACGGATGGCGTAGCGCTCGCACAGACGCTGTTTTTTTTCCAGATCCCGCTTCAAGCTCTCCGTGGAAAAAAGAACCGAGGAAAGCTCGGGATGGCGGCATCCTTCGAAGCGGCGCAAAAAGCCTTGATACGCTCCCGTAGAATACAGCTCCAGCCGCCTTTGTGCCTTTTCCGCACTGTGCTGAAGCAGACGAAATCTCCCGATATATTCCTCTAAGGTCATACGCCTGCCTCCCCCGAATACAAACGGCTCTCCATCATAGAAAGACGGTCGGAGCGCAAAAGCGTCAGCTGATTTCCCATTTCCTCCAGAAACCAATTCAGCTCCTCCGCCGCGTCGGGCAAGAATTCCGAAATGGCTTCTGCCGCTTCTTCCACTTTATCCTTGGCAAGGAGGATCGCTCTCTCCTTTGCCGACATTATTTCTTGATTCATAGAATTACTCCTTTTCGTTATATTCCCCCTCGATCGGCAGGATTATATCACGAAATTTCGTAATTGTCAATACAAAATACGAATTTTCGTTCGTTTTTTTAGAAAAACGAGACAAAAAGAACGCACGAATATTCGTATCCGATATTTCAACAACTTTCCCCGTTTTAAATTGACAGTGAATGAAAAGGGTGCTAAACTGTTAAAAACGAAAAAAGGGGTAAAACGATGCGCTACTTATCTCGGGAAAGCATTTTCACCTATAAGGGAAACGTTCTTCCGCTGCGTCTTCTGGGCGGAGAGGACTACAATACGGACAAGATCCGTTGGAGCACGGATAACAAGACGGTTATCCAAATTTCGGAGTATTCGAAGAATTATCGCTATGGTGGGGAATTTACCAACGGAGTGCTCCTGACCTTTTTGGAGGTAGGAGAGGCGGTGGTCACCGCAAAATACGGCAGAAAGACCTACACCTGCAAGATCGAGGTGCGGGAAATGCGCCGAGCAAGTTCCTCGGATAAGCTGCAGTATTTCGTGGGCGATATGCACGACCACACGGCAAATATGCACAAGCTGGATGCCTTTGCTCAGCGTGATCCGGAACTCTACCCCAAAAACCACTATATGAAGCAAATGAAGGAAGACGGCAGAATGGATTTTGCCGTGGTATCCGATCATTCCAGCTGTCTTTGCGCCCGTGACTTTTTCCGTGGCTACGCAGATGCCGAAGGCTTTGAGGAGAGCGTGGTCTTCTTCCCCGGCTCTGAGGGGCAGGTCACCATCCGTGAAAACGACCGCTACGGTGTGGAACACATGCACGGCGGAGAAATTCTGACCTTCAATGCAGATCTGGCCTTCACGGCCTCCTCCTGGGAAATGTTTTTCCAAAAGCTGAAAACAAGCCCCTATGCCTTTTGCGGTTATCCGCATCCTCAGACCATCGGCTCCTCCGTCAAGGGCATCTGGGACTTCCGTCACAGGGAAAACAATTCTCCCGCTTTTAAAAATCTGTTTCGCTTTGTGGAAATGGGAAGCGGAAACGGAATGTACTCCAACACCATCAATGAATACATATATTCCGTTGCTTTGGACGAGGGCTTCCATGTTTCCCCCACCTGCGCCAGCGACTGTCACGGACCCAAATGGGGCTATGACATTTTCCCCGGGAAAACCGTTATTATGGCACCCGAAAAGAGCAAAGAAGCCTTTCACGATGCCATTTTGAACAATCGGATGTACGCCACCTCCTCGGGCAACGTAAAGCTTTTTTACACGGTCAACGAAAAAGCGGCTCCCGTTACCTTGGAAAACGAGGGTGAATACCGCTTCCACGTAGAAATCGCCTATTTCCGCATGGGTGAGCCCGATACCCATATCAAAAAATGCAAGGTGATCACCGACCGCGGCATCACCCTGATGGAGCTAAAAAACATGGGTGACGTGTTTGACTTTACCGTCAACGCCCCCGATTCCCATTACTTCTATCTTTGCTTGCAGGATGAGGAAAACAGAAAGACCTGGTCCTGCCCCGTTTGGACGGGAAAGCCTTTTGCAAAGAAAAAAGAAAAGCCTCTCATCCCCCTCGCAAAAGAGAAACTTTCCGTTTACGATCGGATCAGCGGGCAGGAGATTCCCACCTTGGTAAACGACGATCCTATGGATCCCTGGATCACCGAGCACGGCAAAGCGGACCTGATCTTCGATCTGGGCGAGGAAGCGGAATTCTCCGCTCTAAGCCATTACCCCTACTGGGTCGAACACGCCATGATGACGAAAAAATGGGTGGAGGATCATCTCTATATTCAAAGAGTTCCCTCCAAGTATCGCATTTCAACAAGTCGCGACGGAAAGACCTTTGAGCGTATCGCCATGGGCCACTTCCGCATTTTCGGTGGCGAGGAAACCATCCGTTTCGATAAACAAAAAGCAAGGTATCTTCGTTTGGAGATCCTTTCCACCGCAGGAAAAGAATGGGGCAGAAAGGACAGCGTAGACTCCCCTCTTGCCATGGCGGAATTTACGTTTTGGAAATAAAAGAAAACGGTACGGAACCGCGTTTTGCGGTTCCGTACCGTTTTTTACCGCGCCCGATTCAAAGATCCTTGCGCAATTTGCGGTATTCCGAGGGCGTCATATTCGTAACCGAGCGAAAAGATCTTATAAAGGTGGAAAGAGAGCCGAATCCGACCCGATCGGCTATCTCAATGATAGACAGATCCTCCATCAGAAGTCTTTGACTTTCCGCCACCCGCCGTTTCGTAACGTAATCCGATACCGTAGTGTCAAAATACTTTCGAAACAGTCTGGAAACGTATTCTCTGCTGTAAAAGAAGTGCTTTGCAAGCTGCGAGACTGAAGAGATCGCGGCAAAATTTTCATCAATATAACGCTGCAATGCCAAAACGTTTTCGGGTAAGGCTAAGGTTTCGTGTTTCGGGCGATCGGTTTCCCGTCCAAGCAAACAAAAAACCTGAATGACGTAGGAAAGCATCCGCGCGTGCTCGATGGGATCGGGCATTTTTTCCGCAGTTGTTTTCAAATCCCATAGCAGATCCGAAAGTTTCCGCTTCGACTTTGAAGAATCCGTTGCCAGAAGGATTCCTTTTCGGTGCTGCAACAAAAAGGAGGACAACGCCCCGTGCCCGATGGCGTCGAAGGCCGAGGGATACAAATAAAAGACGTGGCGTTTGTAACGGGTGCTTTCGCTTTGGATGACGGACATATGAAACTGGCCGGGCGGGATCAAAACGATATCTCCGTATTTCGGCTCGTAAACGGCGCCGTCGCAAAGGTATCGGATCTCCCCCTCTTCGAAAATGACCAGTTCGTAGTAGTCGTGATAATGAAAATCGGATGGAAAGGTGCTTCGGTCGTATAGAGTATCCCTGAAGGAATAAGAAAGTCGGTCCGTAACGATGTGGTTTTTCCAATTCATAATTTCCGGATCTCTTTTTCTTTGATGCTCAATGTAATGAGAAAACAGTTTCATAATTTCTACTCGATGTCACAATTCGATAATTATTCATCACAATTCAAAAAGATTTTTAAATTGTGATATGTTATATTGTTATTATAGCAAAGAAACACAATTCGTCAAGCGGAGAAAATCGATGAGTATATTTGAAAGTCCAAAAACACCTTTTATCAGCCATCGCGGTTTCACACCCATGGCGCCCGAAAATTCCCTCCCCTCCTTCTACTATGCGGGACTTTTGGGACAATGGGCCATCGAGACGGACGTTCACGTCACCCGAGACGGGCAGATCCTGTGTTGCCACAACGAAACCGTTGACAAATACTGTAACGGAGAAGGAACGATTTCGGAAATGACCTGCGAGCAGATCAGAGGTTTCACCATCGTCACGGGAAACCGCGTGAAGTGCTTTACGGAGGAAGAACGGAAAATCCCGCTGTTTTCCGAATACCTTTCTATCTGCAGACGCTTTGGGAGTATTCCCTTTATCGAACTGAAAACCGACGATGCGGAACGCGTGATCCACGCCTTGCAAAAAAACGGATTTTCAGAAGATGAAGTAATTATGAGCGCCACCGTGCTGTCGCGTCTTGAGGAATCCAGACGCTGCGCGCCGAATCTGTTTCTGCACCTGATCTTTGCCGAGGAAAACGAATTACCGACACTTTCATCCCTTGGAAACGCAGGGCTTTCCTGGCGCATTTCCGGTCCTTTTGCCTGCGATGAAGGGAAGATCGACCTTGCCCACGAAAGAGGTCTCAAGGTTTGTCTGCGCGCCGCGGACGATAAAAGCAGCTTGGATCGCATGAAGAAGCTGGGGCTTGACTACTTCCCCACAAACCAATTACACGATCTGACGTAAAGGAGATAAGATGAGCGAACGATTAAAAATCAAACGTCACACCGCCGATATTTGTGTGATCGGCGGAGGCATCGGCGGTATGTTTACCGCCATCTCCGCAGCCAGACAGGGTGCCAAGGTCGCATTGATGCACGATCGCCCCGTTCTCGGAGGAAACGCCAGCAGCGAGATCAGAATGTGGATCTCCGGTGCGGGAACGCGTGTCCGCGATCTTCAGGAAACGGGCATAATGGAAGAATTACAGTTGGAAAATATGTACCGCAATCCAAAAAGAAATTGGAGCCTTTGGGATGCACTTCTTTACGAAAAGGTACGCTTTGAGCCGAACATCGATCTGATCCTCAATTGCACCTGCATGGATGCAACCACGGAAAACGGTATGATCAAAAGCGTGAGAGGCTTTCAAACAACCACCTACACCTACCACGAGGTGGAAGCAAAAATATTCGTGGATAGCTCTGGGGACAGCATTTTAGCACCCTTGACGGGGGCGGAATTCAAGGTGGGACGGGAAGCAAAAGAGGAATTCGGCGAGGAATTCGGTCTGGAAAAGACTGACCCACACACCATGGGAATGAGTATTTTACTGCAGTGCCGTGAAACCGATCACCCCGTCTCCTTCACGCCTCCCGACTGGGCATACGATTTTCCCGATGACGATGCCATGAACAACAAGCCCCACAACCTCTATGCGATCAATACCAATTTTTATTGGATCGAGCTGGGGGGAATGCAGAACAGCATCGACGATACGGAGGAGATCCGTGACGAGCTTTTGAAGATCGCCTTCGGCGTCTGGGATCATATGAAAAATCACGGAGACCACGGGGCTGAGAACTGGGAACTGGAATGGATCGGCTTTTTACCGGGCAAACGGGAAAGCCGCCGATACGTGGGGGACTACGTTCTGACCCAACACGACGTGGAAACCTGTCCCCGCTTTGAAGATACGGTGGCTTACGGCGGTTGGCAGATCGACAACCATCTTCCGGGCGGCTTTTATATGGACGCAAAAGGAGGCGCTCATTTGCAAAAGCGCAGACTTTCCGAGCCGTATTCCATCCCCCTGCGTGCCCTTTACTCCAAAAACGTTGACAATCTGATGTTTGCGGGCAGAAATATCAGCGCTTCTCACGTGGCCTTCAGCTCGACCCGCGTGATGGGAACCATCGGCGTGATCGGACAGGCGGTTGGCACCGCAGCGGCAGTCGCCGTAAAATACGGACTTCTCCCACGTGAGGCGGGAAAAGAAAAAATCGCGGAAATTCAAAAGCGTTTGATGGATGACGACTGTTTCCTGCCCGGGTTCCGTCGGGAGCCCTCAAGCCTTGCCAAAAAAGCCACCCTTTCCGCAGATTACGGAGATCCCTCGGCGTTGCTGAACGGTATGGATCGGCGCATTTGGGGAAACGACAACGGCTACTTTGGAAAAACCAATCGGGCCATCACCTACACCTTTCCCTCTCCCGAGCAAGTCAGCGGAGTCAGGCTGGTCTTTGACAGCGATCTGGACCGTGAATATACCGACGGAAATCCCGACGCACTGCACACCTCTTCCACCCTGTTTTATCCGAGAAGCTACGGTCAGACCAGCTTCGGTTTCCCCAGATGCCTGATCAAGCGGTATAAAATCGAATGGATGGACGCGGACGGAATCTGGAACACAGCACTGGAAATTGACTCCAATCATCAGCGTTTCGTTATCCACCCCTTGAACCTGACCGCCAAAGCCATCCGTCTGCTTCCCCTCAGCACCTACCACAGTGAGCAAAAGACCGAGGATTACGGCTCTTCTACGGCGCACGTCTTTAACTTTGAACCTTTCTGAAATCTTTTTGCCCGTAACTACCATAAACCGAGGATGAAATATGAAACTGTCAACAACACTGAACCTGTACAGTCTGCTGGAAAGCTCGCACAGCCCCGAACGTATGATCGAGGCGGTAAAAGTATGCTCAAGCCTCGGCTACGAGGACATTGACGTTTATCTCAAGGGCGTCATCCATCTTCCTCCAAAGGAACTGGAGGAGTGGATAACGCGGATGGAAAGGGCGATCCGCCAATGCGGCGTAAGCGTAAGCCAGTGCCATCTGTATTTCGGGAAGGTCGAACGTGATTCTTTGGAGGAATACGAAAATAAGGTGGTCAAAAGTTTTGAAATTGCCGACAGAATGGGGATCGGCTGGGGCGTGATCCACCCCATCGATTACCGCGGACTTTACGGCGTATCCACCGAAGAAAGCATCCGACTCAACGTGGCGTATTTTCGGAGACTCCAGGAAAAAGTCAAACCGAAAACGACGGGTCTTGCCTTTGAAAACATTATGGGATGCGATTTTGCAAGCGCTGACGTGCTGATCGCCATCTGCGACGAAGCTTGCAAATACGGAAAGGCAGGCGTTTGTTGGGACACGGGACACGCCAATCTTTCCGAGGGCGTGGATCAGGCAGAGAGCATCCGAGCGCTCGGAAACCGTCTCAAGTGCCTGCATGCACACGACAACCACGGAAGATTTGACGAGCATCTTCTGCCGATGATGGGAACGGTGGATTGGAGAAAACTGATCGCCGCCCTCAGAGAGATCGGTTACGAAGGGGACTTCGTATACGAATCAGCACAGCCCACCAAGCACTTGCCGGAAGACGACCTTCTCCGCAAGGAATTCATCAAGTATTCGGTAAAGCTGGGCAAATATATGCTGGAAAATTTCTGAAAAAACATAGAACACGAGGTAAACGTCAGATGCTGCTATATTATATCCGACACGGAGATCCGATTTATTCCCCCGACTCTCTCACCCCCTTGGGAGAAGAGCAGGCCGAGTCGGTAGCCCGACGTCTGTCCCGTTTCGGCGTGGACGAGATCTATTCTTCCCCCTCCAACCGTGCAATGAGAACGGCAGATGCCACCTGCAGGCTTTTGGGAAAAGAGATGCATACCCTGGACTTTTTGAATGAAAACGATCTGAAGGGCTTGCAGATCCCCCTTACGGAAGAAAAAAACGCATGGGTATGGTCTCATCCCTTGTACGCGCCTCTTTTGGCAGAACGGGAAGTGCGCGAATTAGGAGATCGGTGGTACGAGCATCCAAAGCTTGAACCCTTTCATTTTGAGAAGACGCTGCCCCCCGTCTATCAGCATCTGGACGCCTTCCTGTTTTCTCTGGGCTACGAGCACGATCCCGACAAAGGGCAATACCGTGTAATCCGCGAGCCTCAAGAAAAGAGGATCGCGATCTTTGCCCACGAATGTATGGGCAAGATCGTAATGAGCCGTCTTTTGGACATTCCGTTTCCGTACTACGCCGCGCATTTTGAGATGCATACCTCTGCCCTTACGGTCATCCGACTGGGGGACGGTCACTCTCCCGCAAGCAAATGCCCCTACATCCGCGCGCAGGTTTTGACCCTGTCCAACGACGCCCACCTGTATAAGGACGAAATCTCCCTCATACATCGATACGCAGGCATCCGCGAAGAATATTGATGCGTTTTCAAAAAAAGAAGACTCGAATTTGAACTAGTCAATAGTAAGTAGACACAAAAAAGAAAAAGTTAAGCCGCCGGTTCAATGCGAAATTGGACTGGTGGTTTTCTGTTAAGCTTACGAACAGGTCTGATGTAATGAAAGTAGTGGATCGCTCTCTCCTTTGCCGACATTATTTCTTGATTCATAGAATTACTCCTTTTCGTTATATTCCCCATCGATCGGCAGGATTATATCGCGAAATTTCGTAATTGCCAATACAAAATACGAATTTTCGTTCTTTTTTTAGAAAAGCGAGGCAAAAAGAACGCACGAATGTTCGTATCCGATATTTCAACAACTCTCCCCGTTTTAAATTGACAGTGAATGAAAAGGGTGCTAAACTGTTAAAAACGAAAAAAGGGGTAAAACGATGCGCTACTTATCTCGGGAAACCATTTCCACCTATAAGGGAAACGTTCTTCCGCTGCGTCTTCTGGGCGGAGAGGACTACAATACGGACAAGATCCGTTGGAGCACGGATAACAAGACGGTTGTCCAAATTTCGGAGTATTCGAAGAATTATCGCTACGGTGGGGAATTTACCAACGGAGTGCTCCTGACCTTTTTGGAGGTGGGAGAGGCGGTGGTCACCGCAAAATACGGCAGAAAGACCTACACCTGTAAGATCGAGGTGCGGGAAATGCGCCGAGCAAGTTCCTCGGATAAGCTGCGGTATTTCGTGGGCGATATGCACGACCACACCTGGAATAAGCATAAGCTGTCGGAATTTTCTCAGCGCGACCCCGAGCTTTACCCCGCCAATCACTATATGAAAAAAATGAAGGATGACGGCAGGATGGATTTCGGTGCGGTCTCCGACCACTCCGGAGTCCTGAACGCCCGTGACTTTTTCCGTGGCTACGCAGATGCCGAAGGCTTTGAGGAGAGCGTGGTCTTCTTCCCCGGCTCCGAGGGACAGGTAACCATCCGTGAGGAGGATCGTTACGGCTTGGTTCGTATGCACGGCGGTGAGGTTTTGACCTTCAACGCGGATCTTGCATTCACCACAGGCTCCTGGGATCAATTTTTCGCACTTTTGAAAAACAGTCCCTTTGCCTTCTGCGGCTATCCCCATCCTCAGATCATTGGCTTTTCCGTCAAGGGCGTCTGGGATTTTCGTCACAGAGAGAACAATTCGCCCCGCTTCAAAAATCTGTTCCGCTTCGTGGAAATGGGTGACGGCTCCAGCCGTTCCTCCAACGTGATCAATGAATATATTTATTCCGTGGCTCTGGACGAGGGCTTTCACCTGTCCCCCACCTGCTCCGGCGACGGACACGGTCCCGGACATTGGGGCTACGATAAATTTCCCGGAAAAACCGTCATTATGGCACAGGAGAAAAGCCGCGAAGCCTTCCACGACGCCATTTTGTCAAACCGTATGTACGCCACCTCCTCGGGCAACGTAAAGCTTTTTTACACAGTCAACGGGAAAGCAGCTCCCGTTACCCTGGAAAATGAGGGGGAATACCGCTTCCACGTAGAGCTGGGTTATTTCCGTATGAACGAGCCCGATACCCATATCAAAAAATGCAAGGTGATCACCGACCGCGGCATCACTCTGCTGGAGCTCGAAAACATGGGCGACATCTTTGATTTCACCCTTACCGCGCCCGATTCCCACTACTTCTATCTTTGTCTGATGGACGAGGAAAGCAGAAAGACCTGGTCCTGTCCCGTATGGACGGGAAAGCCCTTTGAAAAGAAAAAGGAAAAGAAGCTTACACCCCTCTCCAAGGAAGGAATTACCGTTTACGACCGCGTCAGCGAAAAACAGATCCCCGAGCTGATAAACGACGAGGCTATGACTCCCTGGAATTCCGAAAACGGAACCGCGGATCTGATCTTTGATCTGGGGAAAAAAACGGAATTCTGCGCCGTAAGCCACTACCCATTCTGGATCAATCGCGTAGCGGATACCGAAAAAAATCACGAGGACGCGGTGCTCAAGCGCTACCCCTCCAAGTACCGAATCTCGGTAAGCGATGACAACGCGAACTATACCCCCATCGCTTCCGGTCATTTCCGTATTTTCGGTTGGGAGGAGACCGTTCGCTTTGGAAAGCAAAACGCCAGATACCTGCGACTGGAGATCCTTTCCTCGGTAGGAAAGGAATGGGGACGCGCGCAGACCGCAGACGCCACCTTGACTCTTGCAGAGATCACCCTCTGGAAATAAACAAAAAAAGAAGACTCGAATTCGAGTCTTCTTTTTTTGTCTGTTTTTATGCACGGGTCTGATCGAACAGCTTCCAAAGAACGTCAAGGCTCTCTGCCGCGCTTTCCAGCGGAACGGGAGAGGCTTCTCCCTTTTCCAAAGCATCGTAGAAGCGACGGATGAGGATGCCGTGGCCCTTGCCCCAAACGTCCTTGCCGCGATTTTCACCGGACTGGCCCTCATAGTAGAGTTCATCATCCACGTAGAGCTTATCGCCCACAAAGCGGATCAGTCGGTTTTCACAGGTCAGCTCCAGCTCGATCTTTCTGGACTTGCAGTAGCCGTTGGTTGCAAAGAACACGCCCATTTTCCCATTGGGGAAGGTCATATAGATATGAGCCGTATCCTCGGTATCGTTATAGGGAGCGGTATAATTGCCGATGGCTCCCTGCACCGTTTCCGGCTTGCCCATAAACTGCAACAAAAGATCCAGCGTATGAATAGACTGGTTGATCAGAATACTGCCGCCCTCGGTGGCGATCTTTCCCCGCCAGGGGCTTTCGGTGTAATATGCACCGCCGCGCTTCCAGGTAACGAAGGCACGGGCTCCCAGGATCTCGCCCGTTTTTTCTTCCGCCAAAACCTCTCTTGCCTTTTCCACACAGGTCAAAAAACGGTTCTGGAAGCACACGCAAAGAATGGCGGAGGAACGCTTTTCCGCCTCCATCAAGGGCGCCAGTTCCTCACGGGTCATACAAGCGGGCTTTTCCAAAAATACGTTTACTCCGTGATCCAGCGCGTAGATTGCCATTTCGGCGTGGAGAAAATGGGGGGTACAAATATGTACCGAGTCAGGCTTCTCCACTTCGATCATTTCTTTGTAGTCCGCATAGATGGGAAGATCCAGACCGTGAAGCTCCAAAAGTGCCTTTGCCGCTTGCTCATCAGGATCGCAAACGGCGGCAAAATTCACGTTCTCAAGAGACTTGAGCGCCCCTGCGTGGTTGGTGCTGATAGCACCGCATCCGATTAAAACTGCTTTTTTCATTGTTCAGTCCTCTTTTTTTCATAGAACGGGCTGCCGTGCTACCACGACAGCCCAGCGATTGCATTATAAATCAGATTCTAATAAAAATCAATAGGTTCCGTCCAAATCAACAGCGGCTCCGCTATCCTTCACGGGTGCCTTGCGACGGCTGGTCTTCACTCTCTTCATCAGTTCCTCATAGTAGAGGTCGTCATTCAGAGGAAGCTCTACGGTTTCTCCAAGCCAGGAGGAAAGGATCATGGCGTTGGCAAGCTGAACACCGTACAGACCCTCCTCGGCACGAGCGTAGAGAGGCTCGATACCAAGCGCCGCTTTTGCAACGTTGGAAAGAATGCCTGCGTGCTGAGGATTGGGAGCATCGATCTCGATCTCCTCAACCTCGAAGGAAGGCTTCTTCATACCGTTGCCGCTATCACCGGAAACGTTGTACTCTCTCTCGTCTACGGAAAGCTTGTGGAAGGTCAGCGTATTCTTCTTCTGATCCTTGCCGGAGCCGGTCACCACGTTCTCGTAAACCAGTTTGCCGCGGGTACCGCAGATCTCGAAGCGATTGGTACCGGGGCAGTCGCCGGTGGTGGTGATGAAGCAACCGGTTGCACCGTTTTCATATTCAAAGTATGCGGTAACGTCGTCCTCAACCTCGATATCGTGCCACTTACCTGCATGGCAGAATGCGCGAACCTTGGTGGGAACCATTCCTGCGATCCACCAGAACAGGTCGATGTTGTGGGGGGCCTGGTTCATCAGAACGCCGCCGCCCTCACCGGACCAGGTAGCACGCCAGTCACCGGAATCGTAATAGGTCTGGGTGCGGTACCAGTCGGTAATGAGCCAGTTGGTACGCTTGATCTCGCCCAGGTCACCGTTTTCGATCATTTCCTTCATTTTCTTGAAGTAGGGGTTGGTACGCTGGTTGAACATAATACCGAAGAGCTGATCGGGATGCTTCTTGGCTTCCTCGATCATTTCCTTAACCTGCTTCGTATAAACGCCTGCGGGCTTTTCTACCACGATGTGCAGACCTGCCTTAAGCGCCTTGATGGCAACGGTGGGGTGGTCGTAATGGGGAATGCCAACGATCACGACGTCACAAGCGCCGGAAGCGATCAGGGACTCGTCGCTATCGAAGAACTGTACGTCCTTCATCAAAGGATTCTCGGCATACTTTTCCTTTACAGCCTCAAGCTTCTTGGGATTGAGATCCGCAATGGCGGTGAGAACGCCGCATTCGATCTTCCCTTCCATAAAGTTCTTAATGTGGGTATTACCGATGTTACCCGCACCGATCATACCGAATCTTACTTGCTCCATGCCATATCCTCGCTTTCTTTAAATCCGTTTTTCATAAGAACCTCTTTCAGGCTCTTTACCGCAAAGTCAAAGGACTCGTTGCTGTCCTTAAAGGAAAACTTGGTCTTCAACTCGTGCTTGTCGATATCGCCGTAACCCTGGAACTTCTTCAAATGGGGCTCCAAGGTCAGGAAGGAATCTCCCGCAAAGAGAGAATCGTGATGGTTGATTGCCTCCGCGATCATACCGTCACCGTAGCCTGCGGGAACGATCACGTGCTCCTTGGTGCAGTCCTTGATATGGAGATACTGCACGTAGGGCATATGCTTCTGAATGGTCAGCGCCTGATCTACGTCTGCCATACGGTAGTTGGAGGGATCGAAGATGCCGCCCAGATCAGAAACGCTTTCGTGAATGTCGATAACCTCTTCCATCTTCTCACCGTAGATGCGGGCTTCGTTCTCGTGCATCAGCCGAATATTCTGGGTCTTGGCGTAATCGCAAAGCTTCTGCAGTCTTGCCATTACCTCCTCGCGGTAATCGCGGGGATTTTCTCCTTCGGGAATGAAGTAAGAGAACATACGGATCCGCTCGGCACCCAAAATGTGACAAATCTCACACAGACGGCGCAGGGATTCCAGCGAATGATCGAAGGAAGCAGTGATATCGGTCTTACCCAAACGGCTTCCCAAGGCGGAAATGCCGATACCGTTGGCATCCAGCTTTGCCTTGACCTCTTTCGCGGTGGTATCAGACTGAGCATCGATGGGTCCGGTTGCCAATCCTCTCAGCTCGATAAAGCGAATGCGGTTTCTTTTCAGCGCGGCGATCTGAACGTCCAGATCCTTGCCCGCCTCATCCGCAAATGCGGAAAGATAATACTTTGCCATCGTCTCCTCCTCGGCTTACAGCCAGCCCTGTGCCTTGAGATACTCGGCACTGCCGCGCATCTGTCCCAAAGGATCGGGCTTATTGGTCGCGTTATCCTGCTCAACGAAGGCATTGACACATCCGTTTGCCTCCAGCGCCTTCACGGCAGCCTTCAGATCGATAATTCCCTCACCCAGAGGACAGAAGTTCTCCTGTGCTACAGAAATGCTCTTGGAGGGATCGGCAAGAGCTCTTGCCTTCTGCTCCTCGTTGGGAGCGTACATATCTTTCAGGTGAGCGTTGTAAAGTCTTCCGTTCAGACGGTTCAACTCGGTGGTGATGTCTCTGCCGCCTACGTGGATCCAGCATACGTCTGCGATTATATCCCAATCGCATTCCTCTGCCAGGTAGTCGAAGATACATCTTCCGTTGTCCAGAGGATCAAACTCGAAGTTGTGATTGTGGTATGCAAAGCGAAGCCCCGCGTCCTTCAATCTCTCGGAAATCTCGTTGTAACGGTTCATAAAGCCCTTAAGGGTCTCGACCTTGCCGTCACGCAAAGACTTGTGCATAGCACCCAAACCAACGACGGGAATTCCTGCGGTCTTGTGGAAACGGATAACCTCATCCAATTTTTCCTCCAGCATGGTGTTGGGGAAGTGAGTCAGAGGAATGGGAAGCTCCAGCTCCTGAGACAGGTCGCGCAGATACACGGGATCGCTTTCCACAAAGCCTGCACCGCTTGCCTGGATCATATGGTAACCCATACCTTTGATTTGCGTGAGAGTTTCTCTCATATCCTCGGGAGTTTTGACCTGGAGGCGGAGAGAATACATTTGTGCTCCGATTTTCATAGAAGACTCCTTTTCTTCTCATTATTATTTCACCATACATTATAGGAGGAAAATTGAAAAAGTTCCATTGAGAATATCGTTAAAACTATTGCAAATCTTGCTTTTGTTTGCTATTATATTGATAATTGTAGAATGTGTTATTATGCCCGCTTGAAAATAACAGCTTTGGAGGTTTCCGTGACCATCATCATTCCCGCATATAAGCCGGACGAAAAACTTATCCACCTGCTTCGCGACCTGAAAGAGATTACCTCTGCCCGCATCCTCGTAGTCAACGATGGTTCGGGCAAGGAATTTGACACTGTTTTTGAAGAAGCAAAGAAGCTTTGCCACATTCTCCTGGTCCACGAGAAGAATCAGGGCAAGGGCGCGGCGATGAAGACCGCTTTTGCTTATCTTCTGGAGGAGGGTGAGGAGAAGGGTGCCGTCTGTACGGCAGATGCCGACGGACAGCACTTGCCCAAGGACATCGTACGCTGTCTGGAATGTGCCGAGGAAAACCCCGGCGCATTGATCTTGGGCTCCCGTAAATTCCGCGGAAACGTTCCCGTCACCAGCCTTTTGGGGAATACCATTACCCGCTTCACCTTCCACGTTCTGATGGGCAAGCGCGTTTACGACACCCAGACGGGTCTGCGCGCCTTCACTCCCGAGCTGCTTCCGCAGATGCTGGAAATTACCGAAAACCGTTACGAATACGAAATGCGTATGCTATGCAACGCGGTACGCAAAAAAACGCCCATTAAGGAAGTGGAGATCGAAACCGTTTATATTGACGAGAACAAGTCCAGCCACTTCAACCCCTTCAAGGATGCCCTGCGGGTATACGGACTTTTGCTCCGCTGTGCTTGGGGACCGTTTTTCGAGATGATCTCCTTTGCCTTTTCCTCGGTCCTCGCCTTCGTGGTGGACTCTCTGGCGTTTTTCCTGCTTCTCCATTATCTGATGCCCCTTCTTTTGGACAGCACCGACGCCGTCAACTTCACCTCTCTGCTGATCGCCCGCGTTTTGTCCTCCATGTTCAATTTCGCCGTGAACGGCAAGGTGGTATTCCGCAATACCGAAAAGCCTACGAAAAGTCTGATCCTTTACTTTGCCCTGGTGGTGCTGATCTTCTTCGGCAACGACTTCATCATCGACTGGCTCCGCTACGATTCCGGCTGGCTCAGTGCTTCCTCCAAGTTTCATTCCGTTCTTGCCCATCTTCTGTCTCAGGTGATCTGCTTCCCCGTTAGCTTTCTGGCACAGAAGTACGTCGTTTTCCCGAAAGGAAAAAAAGCAAAATGACCCAAAAACAAACAAGGCGCGTTTTGATCCTCTTCTCCATCGACCTTGTGGTTCTGGGAGTTTCCCTTTGCATTTTCGCCTTGTTTCACCACGTTCTTCCGCATAGCATCGGAAACCTTTACGGATCCACCCGGTCGGGAGAGCTGCTGGATTTTTCCGAAAAATTTCCCGACGTATTCGCCCAAGAGGGTCAGGTGATCCGTGAAGACGGTGTTTACCGTGATGAAAACGTTTCTCTGACCGTTACCACCCACGCGGAAAACGGCGTTACCTACTACGTAGCGGACTTTTACGTACGCCATATCACAAGTCTGCGGACTGCCATGGCGTCGGAGGAATTTGCCACGGGAGTATCGGACTCCGTTCTGAATATCGCAAAGAAAAGCGACGCTCTGGTTGCCGTTTCCGGCGACTATTTCGGCATTCGTCAAAGAGGGATCGTTATCCGCAACGGTCAGATCTACCGCAAGACCAAGGCGCACCAGATCTGCGTGCTCTACTACGACGGAACCATGGAGACCTATTCCTTCGAGGAATTCGACGTGGAACGGGCCATCGCGGGCGGCGCCTGGCAGGCATGGGACTTCGGTCCCGCGCTTTTGGATCGGAACGGGAAAGCCGTCACGAGCTTTCATCCGGGCATTGCCGGTGAAAATCCGAGAGTTGCCATCGGCTATTACGAGCCGGGACATTATTGCTTCATTACCGTTGACGGCAGACAAGCCCATTCCCGAGGGATGACGCTGAAAGAAATGGCTGCCCTTTTTGAAAAGCTTGGCTGCAAACGAGCCTATAATCTGGATGGCGGACATTCCGCCGCAATGGTGGTCGAGGGAGAGCTTTTCTCCTCCCCCTCCAAGGAAAACGGAAGAAATATCAGCGATATCGTTTACCTTACCGCCACCCCGCCCCGAAAGGAGGAAGAATGAAACGCTTTTTCTCGGTGCTGTGCCGCATTTTGCCCCACGCCGTTCTGATCCTTTCCGTTATGATGCTGGTCTTTTTCGTCATTGACCTGATCAATCCCGCCATGGCATTTCTGAATAACAGCATCACAAAATACCTGCTGGCAGTTTTGAGCGTATTATCCGGCGCTCTTGCGATCTGCTACGTTTTAAGAGAAGAAAAGAAACACTAAACGCGAAAGAGGCTTTTATGAAACTCGATTATAAACTGTTTAAAAAGATGGTGTTACCCATCGGGATCCTTTCCCTGCTGTGCTTCGGCCTGCGCATTTATACCTATTGGAAGGAGCTGGAGATCCCCAGCGGCTTTTTCAGCGGAAACGGTGCCGGATGCTTCGTTTACAATCTGATCGGCTTTATCGTTTTCTTCCTGTGTCTGATGCTTACCTTGCGCAAAAGCGGAAGCTCCGTGGGAAGCGCAACCTCCGCCGCCCCGACTCCCACGGCTCAAGAGGACGATTCTCTTTTGATGCAGGAGGAGAACCTGTACGCAGAGGAGCAGGATTTTCCCCAGTATTTTCTGCAGGGCTTCGCCAAAAAATGTGCGATCTGGTACGGAACCTTCTCCGCCTTTGCCGCGTTGCTCCCCGGCTTTGCCCTGATCTGCCACGCCCTTTCCTACGTGGTAAACGAGGATTTTTCCGATCCCTACAATAAGATCTACCTTTTGCTTTCCGCGGCAAGCGGTGCCTTCTTCCTGTATTATGCCATTCGAAACTCCTGCGAAAGAAGCCGCTTTCTCGCCTTTTTCTCCCTGGTTCCCTCTTTCTGGTGCACCTTCCGAATGATCGTTGAATACCGCGATCTGACCCACTTTATCAATAAATCTCTTTACGTGGGACAGTTCCTGTTTATCATTTCCGCTATGGTATTTCTTTTGCACCAGGCGCAGATCCTTTTGGGCGAGGACAATCTTTCCCGCCCCAACGGCTACGTATTCTCGGGACTGAGCACCGTTTTCTTCGGACTGACTGCCCGCCTTCCCCATCTGATCGCCATTATGGGAGAGAGGATCAATACCGATCTTTTCACCTCCACCGCCCTGCTGGCAGACCTTGCCCTGACCCTTTTCGTAGCGTCCAAGCTAAAAGTCACTGCAAAAAGAAAGTAGTTTTTTGCAAAAAAAATTCCACGCCCTCTTTACAAACAAGCGAAAATTGTTGTATAATAAAGCGGTTAAGCCATTAAAAACAAACGATAGGAGATATAAAGCATGGAAAAGAAAGTACTTGTTGAAACTTCCGCACGCCACGTTCACTTGACCCAGGAGCACATCGAAGCTCTCTTCGGCAAGGGATACCAGCTCACCCACAAGAAAGATCTGTCCCAGCCCGGTCAGTTCGCTTGCGAGGAAAGAGTTGACATCACCGGCCCCAAGGGTACCATTAAAAACGTAATCATCCTCGGACCCGCCCGTCCCGCTTCTCAGGTTGAAGTTTCCGCTACCGATGCCAGAACTCTGGGCATCAAAGCTCCCATCCGTGAGTCCGGCGACGTTGCAGGCTCCGGTGCTTGCACCATCAGCGTAGGCGACAAGAGCGTAGAGTGTGCAGAGGGCGTGATCGTTGCAAAGCGTCACATCCACTTCACCACTGCTGATGCTGCCGCTTTCGGCGTAGCCGACAAGCAGATCGTGAAGGTTCGCGTAGAGGGCGAGAGAGCTCTCATTTTCGATGAGGTTGTAGTTAGAGTCAGCGACAAGTTCGCAGCTGCAATGCACATCGATACCGACGAATCCAATGCCGCCTGTGCCGCTCCCGGTACCATGGGCGTTTTGGTTGACTAAAGAACAAATTATCAGAAAGGATTTTTTGAAATGAACATGTTTACCGAAGACGTAGAAAACATGTGCGTTGTGGCAAAAGGCCCCAAGCACGGCCCTGCTCCCATTCCCGAAGAAGGCAGATGGGTCAAGGCTTATGACGTGACCGACATTTCCGGTCTGTCCCACGGTATCGGCTGGTGCGCACCTCAGCAGGGTATGTGCAAGCTGACTCTGAACGTTAAGAAGGGTATCATCGAGGAAGCTCTGGTCGAGACCAGCGGCTGCTCCGGTATGACCCACTCCGCAGCAATGGCTGCTGAGATCCTCCAGGGCAAGACCATTCTGGAAGCTCTCAACACCGACCTTGTTTGCGACGCGATCAACGTTGCTATGCGCGAGATCTTCCTGCAGCTGGTTTACGGTCGTACCCAGACCGCATTCTCCGAGGACGGTCTTCCCATCGGTTCCACCCTCGACGACCTTGGTAAGGGTCTGAGAAGCCAGGTTGGTACCATTTTCGCTACCAATGAAAAGGGCGTTCGCTATCTGGAAATGGCAGAGGGCTACATTCTGTCCCTCGGTCTGGACGAAGACAACGAGATCATCGGTTACAAATTCGTTCACCTTGGCAAGATGATGGAAGCGATCCGTCACGGCAAGGATCCCAAGGAAGCTTACGAGAGCAATGTAAAGAGCTACGGCAGATACGATGCCGCTGTGAAGTACATCGATCCCCGCGAAGAGTAAGGAGGCACGAAAATGGTTAAGTTTGAAGGTTACGAAAGAAGAATTGACAAGATCAACGAGTGCCTTAAAGAGTACGGCATCGCTTCTCTGGAAGAAGCTCAGAAGATCTGTCTGGATCTGGGCGTTGACGTTGACGCTCTGGTGAAGGGCGTACAGCCCATCGCATTTGAAAATGCTTCCTGGGCATATACCCTCGGTGCTGCCATCGCAGTAAAGAAGGGTGTCAAGACCGCCGCCGAGGCTGCTGAAGCAATCGGTATCGGCTTGCAGGCATTTTGCATTCACGGCTCCGTTGCCGAGACCCGCGACGTAGGTCTGGGCCACGGTAATTTGGCTGCTATGCTGCTCCGCGAGGAGACCAAGTGCTTCTGCTTCCTGGCAGGCCACGAGTCCTTCGCAGCTGCAGAGGGTGCCATCGGTATCGCTAAGACCGCTAACAAGGTTCGTAAAGAGCCCCTCCAGATCATCCTGAACGGTCTGGGCAAGGACGCTGCTCACATCATCTCCAGAATCAACGGCTTTACCTACGTGCAGACCGAGTTTGATTTCACCGAGAACAAGCTGAACGTCATCAAGACCAAGGCTTACTCCGACGGCGAAAGAGCAAAGGTTCGTTGCTACGGTTCCAACGACGTTCTGGAAGGCGTTGCTATCATGCAGCACGAGTCCGTTGACGTTTCCATCACCGGTAACTCCACCAACCCCACCAGATTCCAGCATCCCGTTGCAGGCACCTACAAGAAGTGGGCGATCGAAAACGGTAAGAAGTACTTCTCCGTTGCTTCCGGCGGCGGAACGGGCAGAACTCTGCATCCCGATAACATGGCTGCAGGCCCCGCTTCCTACGGTATGACCGATACCATGGGCCGTATGCACGGCGACGCTCAGTTCGCAGGCTCCTCCTCCGTTCCCGCTCACGTGGAAATGATGGGTCTTATCGGTGCAGGTAACAACCCCATGGTTGGTATGACTGTTGCATGTGCCGTTGCCGTGTATCAGGCGCTCAACAAATAAGGATTTGTAAGGCTTTCTGAGACTTTCGGGCAAATGTAAAAGACCTGATTCAAAAATTTAACACTTAAAAAGTTGGACACATCATTTTTGAGTTTTCTTAAATGATGTGTCCATATTTTTTTGTATTAAAAGAGAGGTATTTTACTATGCACAAACTGAAAATGAAAGCTACGAGAGGTCTTACTTTTGAGGAGGGTTGTAATAAGTATCTTGAATACTGTCGGCAGAGGAATTTAAGGCAAGGGACTATAAATCATTACAGACAAAGCTATGTTCAGTTCTTTAAGTTCTTTGAGCCCGATACGCCCATAGAAGAAATTGACGAGGATGCTTACAAAAGATATGTGTTGTACCTGCGCTCTACTCTTAACAATGATGTCAGTATAAATTCATATCTGCGTGACTTTATAACTACAATGCATTACTTGATGAACGAGGGCTATATTCAAAGTTACAAGATGCAGGCGATCAAGGTTGATAAAAGTCATATTGAGACTTACAATGAACAAGAGTTACAACTGCTACTGAAAAAACCTAATATTAAGAAGTGTTCCTTTATAGAATATCAGGCTTGGGTTATGACTAATTTCTTGTTCTCGACGGCGGTGAGACAAAGAAGCCTGATGTTTATAAAAGTGAAGGATATTGATTTTGATAATAATGTTGTGTATGTAAATGTTACTAAGAATAGAAAGCCTTTGATAGTGCCGCTGAATCAGACTATGGTTAATATTTTAAGGGAGTATTTAAAGTATAGAAATCATAAGACTGATGATGATTACTTGTTCTGTAATGTATTCGGTCAGCAGCTTGTAAAAAGCACTTGTTATCATATGCTTTATGAATATAATAAACGTCGGGGCGTAGAGACAACGGGGATTCATAGATATAGACATACGTTTGCTAAACAATGGATTTTAAGTGGTGGTAATGTAGTTTCTTTGTCTCAGTTGTTGGGACATTCAAGCTTGGAAATCACTCAGAATTATATTCATTTATTAGTAAGTGATGTGGCAAAACAGGTGGATGAAATTAATGTGTTAGATAAGTTTTACAGTCGGACACATATTTCGTTAAAGAAATAATTTGATATTTCGGGGCGTGCATTGAAGATAAAAAGAACTGATGATTTTTTAAGATCGTCAGTTCTTTTTTAGTGTAAATTATTATGATTTTTATGTGTTTGCAAGTGTCAGCTATTGTATATATAATAATTTATTTATTATTTTTTTTATAAATTTTTTTATTATATAAATTTTCAAAAAATAATTATTTTTAAATTTTTTACCCACAATAGGTTTTTAAAAAATATTCAAAATTTAATTTTACACCTTTTGAAATCATTTCCGTAAATAACTTTTCACTATCAGCCCCCTGTCCCCATTCCTGACTATCTGAACCAGAAGAATAGAAACAATCATACACTTGCCATACCTTATGCCCCGCAGATAATAAATCATAGAGTGTCATAAGATACACACAAGACTCAACATAAAAAATATCACTACCATAAAGCTTTCCACCCTCGGCTGAGATAATGGCATTTCTGAATTCTGACATCTTATCACAAACATCTTCTCTATCTATACCATTTTGTTCCATAGTAAGCCAAGTATGATGTCCCACAGACTTATCTCCAGAATCAAAATAAGCTCTCATATGAAGTTTTTTAATTGCCTCACGTTTCTCCTTAGTAAACAAACCGGTGGGCTCTATAACACGATATATAAGCTCATACATATCTTGTGATTCATCAATCCAATGACCTGAATTTAAAGATAATGTCATACGGGGAACGGAAGCATTTATATCCTTTTCAAGTATGAAACCATATTCTTTTAAAACTTCTTTACGATTTTCCTTTTTTAAATTAGTTAAAGAATTTGTTGCCCGGATACCAATACCACTTACATATAATTCATCTTCAGACCAAGTAAAATTGGGCTGAAAGCGAATACGAAATTCAGGATAGTCTTTATAATATTTTTCATTAATTTCATTAGCTTTTACAATATGAAATCTTAGTGCTGGATAGTTCTCATATAAACATAAAGTGAGTTGTTTTTCAAATTCTGCCCTGCTTAGTTCAATAGGTTTTATCAGTTTAAGTCTTGAAGCAAATCGAACCTTTGACTTATCAATACCTGTATGTAACTTTTTAAGTTCAGACATATTGTAAACCTTGTTTTTGACTATGAACATTTGAATGTCGTGGTCTTCACAATATTCTTTTAACTTATCTTCATTTTCTTTATAGTAACGGTAAGTCTTACTTTTATTATCCTTTTCATAATAAGCACCGAACTGATATTTATCACTTTCAACACTGATTAATCCAATTTCTATCATAAAGTCAATAGCTCTTGAAACACCTTTTTCATTTTGCCATATAGCCAGATTGTCTTTATTAGTTACACTTATGGGCATAACAGTACAACCTGTTTTAAAGCGCTTATGTTTTACCAAATCGATAAATGCTAAAACCTTACTTAACTTATTCTTTAGTTTTGTTTCGGCGCCCTTAGCCG